>JAFVFL010000044.1 GCA_017475555.1 Ruminococcus sp. | reverse complement strand
CATTTGGTGCAGTCAAGGAACAGTGCAGCGGGCTGTATGCTCAGACACTTGCGGAGCACGGATTCCTGACGATCGCATTTGATCCGTCATTTACAGTCGAAAGCGGCGGTACACCTCGTTATGTGGCTTCTCCCGACATCAACACTGAGGACTTTTCAGCAGCCGTTGACTTTCTTTCTGTGCAGGAGAATATTGATCCTGAGCGTATCGGTATCCTCGGTATCTGCGGTTGGGGCGGTATGGCACTCAACGCTGCGGCTATGGACACCCGTATCAAGGCAACTGTCGCTTCTACCATGTACGATATGACCAGAGTGAACGCAAAGGGCTATTTCGATTCCGAGGACGGCGCCGACCAGCGTTATGCAAAGAAGGTTGCAATGAACGCCCAGCGCATCAAGGATTATGTAAGCGGTGAATATGAACTCGGCGGCGGTGTAATAGACCCTCTCCCGGAGGATGCACCCTATTTTGTCAAGGATTATCATGCATATTACAAGACCGAGAGAGGGTATCACCCCCGTTCCCTCAACTCTAACGGCGGTTGGAATATCACATCGAGCCTGTCATTTATCAATATGCCGATACTCCAGTACAGCAACGAGATACGCTCCGCTGTTATGGTAATGCACGGCGATAAGGCACATTCTTTCTATTTCGGTAAGGACGCTTATGAGGCGATGATAAAGGATAACCCTTATGCAGAAAACAAGCAGCTTCTTGTCATTGAAGGTGCTTCTCACACCGATCTTTATGACGGCGGTGAGACAAATGCCATTCCCTTTGATAAGCTCGAAGCATTCTATAATGAGTATCTGAAATAAGGCAATGAAGATGTTCAAGAAACTGTGGGCGGTCATTCTTTCTGCGTCGCTGCTGACCGCCTGCGGCAGCTATTCTGAGGACAGCTCTGCGGTGAATGTACAAAGTGAAAGCTCGTCTGTTATGATACAAAGTGATAACAGCGATGCTTCTGCCCCGTCCGCCCAGCCGGAGGTAACAACTGCCGGACAACAAGAGGAAAAGAAGGCTGACGGTATGCAGATAGTTGTAGGAGATAAGCAATTCTCTGTCACGCTTGAAAGCAACGATACAGTCACAGCTATGACCGAAATCCTGCCCTTGACACTTGATATGTCGGAGCTAAACGGTAACGAGAAGTATTACTATCTTGATACGGCTCTGCCGTCTGCACCTGAAAAGGTCGGGCATATCAGCGAGGGCGATATTATGCTCTACGGCGATAGCTGTCTTGTAGTGTTTTACAAGAGCTTTGATACTTCATACACCTATACGAAAATCGGGCATATTGACGATACTACGGGACTTGCGGATGCACTGGGAACAGGCGGTGTGACCGTTATATTTGAAATGGTCGGCAGCTCTGATACCGAATACACAGTGCAGGATGTACGAAATCTCTGTGATTTTCTTCTTGCAAAGCCGACAGAGGAAGATTTGAGGGGCAAGCCTTATGATCTCGATAATGACGGTGTGTGGAGTGTTTTTGACCTGTGTCTGATGAAACGAAAGATATTGGAGTAGCGTAATATGACTACGGAATTTGACTTTGAAAACAAGACCGTATTGCTGGGCAGCAGTTATGAAATGCCCATTATCGGGATTGGCACATGGACTCAGGACGATGTTTCATTTTAGGTGAAGCACTGAAATGCTCCCCTTTTGTTGGATAATGTGGTATAATAAAGATATACCGAATCAAAGTCTAACGAAAGGGGGCATTTTTATGCCAGAAGGAAAACCGAACAAACGGTATACTCCAGAATTCAAGATTATGGTAGTAGAGACAATGCATCGCGAGAAGCTGAGCTATCGAGAAACTGCACAAGAATTCGGAATCAACAGCCATAGCCGCATTATGCAGTGTGAACGCATCTACCTCGAAGAAGGTGCAGACGGACTGCGAATCGAACGCAGAGGGCGAAAGTCAGCGTGATTTTTTTGTAATATTTTGTCAAATAATAAAAATATTTCAGAATGTGCAGCACTTTCCTCATCTCAGACGATTGTTATTTATGAAGGACGTGATAAGGGGGTTATGCAAATGACAGACATTGAAATAACAGCTATGCTGAAAAAGTCTCCTCATGAGTGTCACAGGATGCTGCTGAAGGAGTACAGCCGTTATGTCTATGCCATTGTATACAACAAGCTCAGAAGCTGTGCAAGCACGGAGGATATCGAGGAATGTGTAAGTGATACCTTCGCAGACCTGTTCATTGCACTTGATGAGGGAAACTGTACCGACATCAAGAATATGGCCGGGACTATCGCTAAACGCCGTGCTATCGACCGATTCCGCAGTCTTGCAGAAAAAAGCGGAAGAACTGTGTCCATCGACGGCGAGGAGGTAAGGAATCTTGCTTCTGAAATGAACGTGGAGGAGATATCCGAAGGAAATGAGCTTCGGCGGATGCTGCTTAGAGCTATAGCTTCGCTGGGCGAGCCGGATGCGACCATAATCATCCAGAAATTTTACTATGACCGAAGTTCATCGGAAATAGCCAAGGATGTATCCATGAACGCATCATCTGTCCGCTCACGCTCTACAAGGGCAATGAAAAAACTCAGAGCTATGCTCGAATCCGAAGGAATTACAGTGTAAAGGAGGAACCGCTATGAATGATATATTTGATTATCTGGAAAATGCTGCGGATGATGAAATGAATATGCTTACAGATAAAACTCCCGAGCTATCCGATGCACAAATTGAGAGGCTGCTGGAAATGAGCGAGAAAAAATACAACAGAGTGAAAAATACAGATGCAGACAGTGAGCACAACGAAACAGAGGTGAGTGGTGTGGAGAGGTATCACCGCCCGATTTGGAACAGTCCCATGCTGACAGCCGCAGCGTGTGTTGCTTTAATTATCGGCGTAACTGTTTTCGCAGTGCTTATGAAAAAAGCTCCCATAGACAACGGTCCTGTGGATGTTCCGCCGGACATATTTGCAACGGTTACTTCCTCAGAATCAGCCAGTTCCGGGACTAACACCGCAGCTGCCGGAAGTACGGTTTATCGCACCGTCACATCTGCTCAGTCCACTGCCGCAGCGTCCGAAACGACCTCTACCGAGCCTGTGAGTACGACTTCTTATGCTTCGTCTGCGACGTCTGATATTCAGACCGAAGCGACAGTAACTACTACCGATTCCCCTGCGACCTCGGACTCCGCCGTGCAATCTGCTCAGATCCAGACTACAACGCAGCAGTCTGGATCCCAAAGTGTGTACTTCATCCCGGATTATTCGGACGGCATTGCTGCAAGTACAGAATACGATCAACAGATAGCCAACGAAGCCATGAAAGTCTATGATGACTTCATTACGCTTGTTGATCTGTTTGATATTACCTACATGGACAAAATCGACATGAGCGATACCTTCGATGTAGTCGCTTTGAACGAAGACCTTATGCTCGGTACCGTATCAGACCGAACCTCAACTTACGCAAGGTTTATAGACCCTCAGTTCAAGTCTACACAGGATATCAAGGACTTTATTAACTCCTGTGTTACGAAAGAGAACAACTTCTATAGCTATCAGTTCAGTGGAGACGTTGATCTTGACGGATATCCGGTACCTGTGATAACTCCCGGCTGCCGGACGGAAAGTGTGATGCCGCCGAAATACTGTGACTATGACGGGAAGCTGTATATATGTCTGGATCGTGTCAGTGCCCCCGGAGATGGCGGAGTATTCAGACCTACGATCGCTGAAGGCTACCCTATGCTGATAAAAAATTATCCCGACATAGAGCAGTTCAAGGTCATGATACCTCTGAAACCCGAAAACGGAGGCACGCTGTTCGGCGACCCGAATGCACCTGAGATGTATGTTCTGGAATTTCATATGATAAAACAGTCAGACGGTCTGTACAAGCGAGATTCATTCTACGACGGGGCACTATATGAGTATCTGGATATCGTGGATTCTATTGGTTGAATTTGAACATTTTTATCGGACATTTCATTGACAAATCTGTCAATGTATGGTATAATCTGTTCAGCGATTATATATTGCTGAACGACATTTCTAAAGGACGGGAGAATTATCATGAAAAAAAAGTTTTTAGCAAAAGCTGCCGCACTTGCACTGACATTCACAGCCGTGTCCGTGCCCGTGGCATCGTCACCGCAGGTACTCAGGGCTGCTGCTGTTACTCTTTCCGAGTCACGTGCAAAGGAGCTTGGTATATCCGTGTCGGGCAAGATCGTTCCAACCGGAACAATTGCTCAGGGCAGAACGTACATAATAGCGGGGAATATATCTTCCAGATACACCATAGCACAGGTTTTCGGCGGTGTTTACAATGCTGATACAATGGCAAAGGTTCTGTACTGTGAGGATACTCCAAACTCCAACACATATGACCTCAGGGCTAAGTTTGACAATGAGCTGACCTTCAACACACTCCCCGAAGGCAGGTATATCTACAGAATTACCGTAAGGACTGTTCAGGATGATGTAGTTGTGGCAGAATCGAACTTCACTGTCGGCGGCGGCAAATCCACTCCGAGTGCAGGCACGCTCAACATCAACGTTTCCGACAAGATAGTTCCTGCGGGTAATCTTGAACAGGGCAAACCCTATATCATCGGTGGATTCCTTAACTCAAATTATGCTATCACACAGGTTTACGGCGGTGTGTACAGTGCCGACGGCAAGACGAGTGTACTCTACTGCGAGGACGCTCCAAACACGACGACCTATAACCTCAAAACCAAGTTCGACAATATGCTCACGTTCAATAAGCTCGCTGCAGGCAGCTATATATACAGGATAACTGCAAAGACCGCTCAGGGTGAGAAGGCCGTTGCGGAGTCAACGTTCACTGTCGGCGGCGGCAAATCCACTCCGAGTGCAGGCACGCTCAACATCAACGTTTCCGACAAGATCGTTCCTATGGGTAATCTTGAACAGGGCAAGCCTTATATCATCGGCGGATTCCTTAACTCAAATTATGCTATCACACAGGTTTACGGCGGTGTGTACAGTGCCGACGGCAAGACGAGTGTACTCTACTGCGAGGACACTCCAATCATGACGACCTATAACCTCAAAACCAAGTTCGACAATATGCTCACGTTCAACAAGCTCACCGCAGGCAGCTATATATACAGGATAACTGCAAAGACCGCTCAGGGTGAGAAGGCCGTTGCGGAGTCAACGTTCACTGTCGGTAAAAGTAATACCAATGGTCAGACCGCTCCGGTTGTTACGGTATCGGGCAAGAAAACTCCAACCGGTACTATTGCTCTTGGCAATTACTATATTATCGGAGGAGTTATCAACTCCAATACTGCCATCAGTCAGGTGTTCGGAGGTGTATACAGTGCGGACGGCACGACCAAAGTCCTGTACTGCGAGGATAGTCCGAATTCTGCAACATATGACCTCAGTAAAAAGTTCGACAATGAGCTGACATTCAACAAGCTGACTGCCGGAAAATATATCTACAGAATAACCGTCAAGACAGCTCAGAATGAAATTGTTGTCGCAGAATCCGAGTTCACAGTCGGGAGCAGCAATTAAAAATTTTCCAATTCAGAAAGGTTTCTTAATTTGCGGCCATTATTGCAGCTTTCGGTATCCGTAACGGAAATCTCTTAATTTCGGCTGCCTTGAAGCAGAAAAGTAAAAAAACAGAGCCTATGTTTTTGGATAAACATAGGCTCTTTCCGTTGGTGGAGCATAGGGGACTTGAACCCCTGACCCCCACACTGCCAGTATTGGATAATGCGATCTTCGCATTCCCGCGTCAATTCAAAACACACGGAAAATAGCCGTTTCCACAAGGCTGTTGATCTCCCGTCTGTACATCCGAAGCACTTGTTTTCCGTCTCGTAACGGAAATATAACGGAAACGGATTTTGTCTGTTCTGATAGGATCCAACGATTATACCACCGCTTCAATCAGTGTCTTATCCTCAAACTGAACGGTTCTGATTCCCGCTTCCTTGGATTGATTGAAGCAGAACGTAAGAAGGTATCCTGTTTTCAGTCCGAAGGAATCCAAATAATCAGAAAGCTGCTTTTCTCCATCATTGTGGTATTTCTGCCCGCGCCAGATTTTCATCTCTATGATATACCGCTTTCCAAGATAATCGATCACGACATCCATGCGTCTGTTATCACGGGTGCGGGCTTCAATATAGTAATTGCCGATTCCGTTGATAATGGGGCGCAGGTAGATGAGGAAGCATTTCCTTCCATCCTCCTCGATAAAAGAATCTGGCTTGTCACCGTAAATTTCTCTGAAATGCTCCGAGAATTTTGACAGTATCAGCTCCACATCGAGCAGTCCGTCCTTGACAAATTCGGGCTTATCAAATATGCCAGCCTTTGCAATGGGAGTCGCCTTCATTTCCTCCGAAGTCAGCATATCATTATAAAGCCTTGTCTCAAAAATCCTGTTTGCAATGACAACGGAGTTTTCAGTAACCTTCACAAAGCCGAACATCAACAGCAGCTTTGTTGGCTCATGGTCAGGATTATAGGAGATCTTTTCTCCGTTAGTCAGAATCCGATACAGGCTCTGCTTCATTTCTGGATAATCCTCCAGCTTATTCATCAGAGACTCAAACAAGGGCGTATTCGTGCTTAGGATCTGATTTACCGCACCGATAACACCACGATTCGTCCAGTCATGCAGCTCCTCGTCTATGATCTTGCAGATATTTGACACAAGCACAGGATAGCCCGAAGTATAGTCATAAATCAGCTGTGCTACCGCATCAGTATCCATGCCTGTGTGCATATCGCTTTCATACTCGGCAAGCATTCCAGCGATGCCGTTGGCACTCAGAGACATATCCATTTGAAATTCCACCGCAATATTCCACGGACTGTTGTGTTTGTGCTCGGAGTCGTCACGCATTTTCAGCTTCAGATTACGAATATCATAGACACCCGCAAGAATCACAGACTGGAAGGTAGGGCGCTGACTTCTCTTCAGGTATGCCGCACGGAGCTGTGCAAAAAAGTCCAGAAACACTTGATTGTTGGAAGCACTGTCAACCTCATCGATCATCATGACGAGCGGCTTGCTGCTTTCCTCGCACCATTTGCTGATGTTGCGAAACAGCATGGACATTCTTGTAGGAGTGCCTCCTGCAATCTTTTCAAAAAAAGCAAGACGCTCCTCGGATATCTCAACATTCTCGTCCAGTGCATCGAGCAGCTCCTGAGAAAAGGCGATGCTGAAATTGGCAGAGCTTGAAAAATCGTCAGTTTCCATGCTTTGAAAGTCAAGGCTGATGACAGTATAGTCTTTGCTGAGATAGCTTTTCAGACCGTTGAGCGTCGTGGTCTTTCCGTACTGGCGCCCACGATTGATGATAAAGTAGTCACCGCTGTCGATCATCGTCTTGATCCCAGCGAGCCTTTGGCTGATATCTACCATATAATGTGCTTCTGGTATGCATGAACCAGTGATATTAAAGCGTTTTTTCATTTTCTATACCCCTCATGCAGTTACTTGGATGGGTCTCGCTGTGATTTCCATTACAAATTATCCATTGTTCTTATGACTCGCTACTTCTATTATAGCATAAGAGTGTGCTGATTGCAAGTGCTTTTCCGATGAAAATGTCTGTATGTTAAAAGCAACATACAGACATTCTTCTTACGGTAATTTGTTCTCAAACTTGTCACACCGCATCCCAGCACCCTTTTGCAGATTGCATTTGAGACAAAGGCATCTGGCAGTCGTTTCAAACTTCCAGATCCCATGCATTGCATCCTGCGGTTTGATGTACTGATTGGTCGGGGCATACCAGTATTTGCAAAATGCACAGCGCTGGTACTTATTGCCGTCCAGTTTAAATGCTGCCATCATCGTCAATCACATCTGTTTCGTCACCAGCTGAATAATTTAGTTATAGCAGGATTGCACATTTTAGCATATCAAGAACGATTTCATATTGCGAAAGCGATCGTTCCTGATTCTCCACCTGTCCACAGAGAAGATCAAACTCCAACTGAATCCCCTCTAACAGCTCTGTACTAAAGTGTACCTGCATATCATCCAGAGATGCACGAAATGCTGAAACGGTTTTCGTAAATTGAACTGAAACATCATCGAATAATCGATCCATCGTCTCTGACAGAAGCTTCTGGAGCTTTTCCCTGTCACCTGAATCCCTGACTTCCCCTGAAAACTGCCCCGAGATTGTCTGAATAAACGGTGCAACATCCAGCTTGATGGAAGGAAATTCAATTCGATTAAGTGTTGCTTCGGCCAAAAGGCGGAAATGATTGATATCAAAGTCCTCATCACTACTGTCAAAATTGTCAAGGATTGTCTGCATTAGCTTGCGTTTGGTCGCTTTGATATCTACCGCTTTTCGGAATGCAGTCTCGATGCCTGTACACGCATCATAGCCGAATGTACGGATATTTTCCAGCGCGTCTGTTGCCGCTAGATAGGTGTAGGTTGAGGTAGTGGTGTAATCCTCATAATGTGTCTTTTTCCAGAACCAAAAACCTGTTGTATACTTTCGGGTGTGAACACTGGCCTCTGTTCCAGTCCGTTCCTGCAATCTGGCATTTTCCCGACAGCTTTCACGAAGCGTGCGCAGACTTTCACCCTTTGTCTGTTCAAGTGCGATCCTAAGCTCACCGAGGACGGTCTCCAAAGATGCCTTAATCCCTGTAATCTGTGATTCCATAACAGATTTCTGTTTTTGTAGGATTTCCTTATCACCAGTTTCCAGCAAGAGCTTTCTGCGCTGCGTTTCTGCCACCAGATCCCTGACGGCTGCATTCCACTCCTTTTTGACCGCAGGGATGAAACCGCTCGCTTTCTGCTGCAGCGTCTCATCCTTGGAGGCTACGACCTCATCAAACAGCATTCTGACAGCATCAAGATTACCAATCTCCTGCATCATTTCCTGTGTGAGATCTCCAAAGCGGTTCAGGCGCTTGAACACATGTGCCTCGTTTCGTGAATACTCGCTTTCCTGCTTTCCTGTCATGGCTTCCACCAAAGAAGAAATAAAGATCGGTGCAGCACCAAATCTCGACTGCGCATATTCTGTCAGCTTCGGGGTGAGTTTTTCGATCGTAGCACGCAGGGAGCCACATTTTTTTAGTTCATCCAGCAGAGCTTCATCAAAGCGACTGCAAATCAGAACCATTCTGGCAACGCCCTTTTGCGGGATCTGATTCTGTATCATCTTCATATCGTTCTCGTCAATAAACTGTGAGCCACGGCTCAGGAAGAATACCACATCACAGCGCCCGATAAAATCTCTTGTTCGTTCAGAACGGGAGACAATGGCATCATTCATGCCAGGGGTATCCACAATACTGATCTCTGCAAGCTCAGGCTTGTCCATGTAGAGTGTCACATTTTTGACCATTGGTGTAAATTTTCCGTTCTCACCAACGTACTCGTTGAGGCACTCCATGAGGGCATCCAGAGATGGAAATGCAATCTCCTCCGTGCGCATCTGGAGATACGGCATAGGGTCTATTCCATTCTCGGCGACGAGTTTTATCGTCTCGCGGGCAACGATATGCTCATTGTCCTCTGTCTCCGTTCTGGCATAGGATTCGAGAGTCTGCCACTCCTCTGGGCTGTAATACTCCACGCAGATGCGATTTTCCTCTGAATATTCGATTTTGGTAAGCGCTGCGGTCTTCGGTGCTCTTGCTGTTGGGAGAATCTCCTTCCCGCCAAACAGCAGCGTATTGAGAAAGGTCGATTTCCCAGCCTTGACCTGCCCGATAATGCCGATATTCAGCTTGCGGTCATCACGGTAGAAGTCGTCGATATTCTGCGCAAAGTCTCTGCAGATGCGCTGTAGCCCGCTGACCGTGACGTAATCGGCATATTCGCTGAGAGCCGCTACCGATCGTTCAGTATCAGCTAAAAACTGGTCGATCTGCTGCTGTGAGGCAGCGGTTTTTTCAAAAATGGGCATAAAACTTCTCCTGCTTAATAATTTTTTGCAATCGGGCAACAATTTTTATAATGGCTGTTTTCTTCTTTCAGATTGATGTGTTTCTGTCCATCCCATCCTTTTGGTGCATAAAACAAATATGACCCTCTGCAATTATAAAATTCACAATTTTCCAAATATATACTTGGAGTTTCTCCATGATAGCATATTGCTGGTCCAGCACCTGTATAATACCCATCTCCAGCATACATATTTTTAAATACACTATCATAGATGCTGATTGTTGACCCTTCTTCATCATGTATCAAGTAATCACAATCCATAACAGAACAATTTTCCATAATAACCGTAGATTGTGTTTTACTAATTCTAATCAAATGCCCTTTTATTTCTTTCATTATACAATTGTGAAATTCAATATTATTAACTCCTTTAAAAGATATTTCCCTGTCATAGCTATCTCTCCCGCCTGTAAAAACACAGTCAATAAAAGTAACTTTATCAACAGTTGAAACATCAAAATCCCCTGTAAAAATAAAGTTTCTGAAAACAATGCTTTTCTTGTTTTTTATTGTAGTACCATCCCACACTTTATTCAAACCAAGTTGTTTTAATCGTTCCAGAATCGCATTATATTTATCACCCTCTAAACCGCCATCATTAATAAATTCGTCGTATTCATAACCAGATAATAGTATTTCATCGTCCATTATGGGATAAAACGTCATAGGGGTTAAAGTGTAATAGTAAAGTTCTTTTCCATCCAATTTCATAATCGAATTTATAATTGGTTCAAGGTAGCATAATATCTTGTCCAGATACTTGCCCTTTTCAACGCTTTTTTTTGCAGTATTTGCTATTTTCTCAAAATCCTGCTCCAGTACCGCCAGCGCAAACCTCGCCAACTCCGTCATCTTTTCCCTGTCAAACCCCAGCATATCTTTCGCAAAATACTGCAATTCAGGAAAGATACTGTACATACAAGGGAATACAGCCAATTTCTTTATATTAGCTGACGATAAATCTGACGGTCAAAAACATTTTTATTCGCAGATCAGATTCATACAAGCAGCTTTACGCTCCATAGAGGAGTGGACATAACGATTCAGTGTAGTTTCTACTGAGCCATGTCCTAATATCTCGGACAGCGTTTTGACATCGAACCCCAATGCAAGGCAATTGGTTGCAAACATATGTCGGAGTGAGTGATAATTCACTGACGGTAAATTTGCTTTTTTGAGCAGGGAGCAGAAACGATACTGCATAGTTCGAGGCTCAATTGGCTTTTCGGTTCCAGACAGTAAAAATGCAGAGTCGGTGGACTTATGCTGGGACAGAATACGAACAAGGAATTTAGGCAAAGGGATTTCTCTCATAGAGCTTCTGCTTTTCGGAGAGCCGATCACAAGCCTTGTTGAGCCATTTTTATAGATGCGCTGTACTGTTCGTGTGATATGAATAATGCCTTTAGAAAGGTCTATATCGCTCCATTTCAGCCCGCACACCTCCCCGATGCGAAGCCCTGTATGATAGCTAAGCAGCACTCCGAGCTTTGTCGTATCGGTATGATCCATTGTAAGCTGACAGAGCCGCTTCTGCTCCAATGGGGTTAATAGTCTCATGTCTGTCTTTTCTATTTTCGGAAGCACTACATGCTCCAAAGGGTTGGCATATCCATGTACCTTTGAGATGTACTTTGCCATTGACTTGAATACAACAATAATATCACTGATATACTTTGCAGAAAGCCCTTCTTTCAGCTTGGAACGGATAAACGCATGAAGGTTGTCGGCTGTCAGTCTGTCATAATATAGCCCGCCAAATACAGGAAGAATATGCTTACTGATTTTCATTTGATAACAAGAAAATGTGGAAATTTTGACCTTTAACTCGACCGCCTTCATCCACTCATCGAATAAGTCCTTAACAGTCCTTTTTCCCGAAGATACGGCAGTAGTGGATGATTTTACCTGTGCAAGTTTGTCCCTGACCTCCTGATATGTCCTGGCATACACAGAACGGTAACGTGCTTTTCCAGTATCATCATAGCCACATTTATAACGCCCCTCCCAGCGGCCATCCTTGCGTTTATAGATATTCTCCCCACGTCTTGCCATATCCTCACTCCTATTCTACAGACCAGATTTCTGACGAACTATATGTTTCAATTCGGGTTTTAAGTGCCGTTGGATTATCTTTTTCAGCTGCAAAATATCTGAAAACCGACAAAGCCTATTGACTTTTCGCCCGAATTATGATATACTGTTAATAATGACTTGTGCAATTTGTCCTATCGCAGATTGCAGTATTTTGCGAAAGATTCCCTCCTGTACACTCTGGTACAGGAGGATTTGTTTTCTAATCGTTGTCGTATCAAGCTCCTGCAACTATCACAAGTATATTATAACATATATCATTGGACATTTCAATAGAAATCACATATTTTCTTTGAGTAAATTTGATTGTGCCTGCTGTATCATAGATATAGAGGTGATTTTTATGTACGAAGATTTTGTCAGAGACAGGATTACACAGCTTCGCTTGAAGAAGGGCGTGTCCGAATATCAGATGAGCTATGACTTGGGTCACAGCCGCGGCTATATTTATAATATTTCATCGGGGAAATCGCTCCCACCACTGTCAGAGTTGTTTGCTATCTGTGAGTATTTTGGTATCACACCGTCCGAGTTTTTCAACACCAAAACAGAACACCCTGAATTGATACAAAAGGCTCTGGATGGGCTGAATCAATTGAATGATACAGACCTTCTGATGGTATTGGGACTCATCAACAGATTGAGCAAGTAATAACAGTCCTTCTCGAATTTTCTACCATCCACTAACGTACTATCACAAATAAAACGCTTCCTCAATCCTCCTCAGATTCTCACGGATATCCGCTCCAAGCTGATACAGCAGCATCGGCGGAAGCTTTCTCACATCATTCTGATACACACTCTCATAATCTTTTCCAAAAATATGATAACAATACGCATTCAGAAGGTCTTCCTCAAGGGACTCCATCCAGCTGCTTGCATCAGGATAGTCCTTCAAATTCTCAAGAATTGCTTCCAGTTCGTCATCATAACTGAGCAGGATATCCAGCATTTCATCAAAGGAAGCTATGCGGTACTGATAGCACTTGACCACAGTGCCGTAACCTGTATCAATTCTGCTCAGAATAAGCATTGTCCCGTCAGTCCGTATTTCAGAGTAGGAACACGCTGCACCAAGCGGTATTTTGGGTAGCATCTCCTGACACAGACTATTCAAATCAAGCTGTAATCCTGCGCCATACCGTGCAATCAGATTTGCCGCCATCAAGCAGATGTTTCCCTCTAAATTCATTGCCGTCTGCAAATATCCATTCTCTGCATTGCTGCCCAGCATCATGCAAAGCGGGGAATCCTGTAGCCTGCCGCTGAGCAATGTGACTTCCGCTGGCAGAAGCGGCTTGCCCTGTGACTGCTTGCCACGAAGATAGGCATAGGTTGCGATAATCGTTAGCTGTACAGGGGCGGTAAAGTCGTTAAGATTGATGTTTCTCATGTTGATTCTTCTCCTTTTTCTGATTGATGTAACAGATTAAATCCTCAGCCTTCAGCTTGTATCTGCTGCCGATTTTAGCAGCCTTCAATTCTCCGCACTCGATAAGATGATATAGCGTTTTCGGGCAGACTGTCAGATATTCCGCTGCCTCTTTTACTGTGAATACGTCCTTTTGGTGTATCACAAAGATTTTGTCACTCATGACGTTCCCTCCTTCCCTATGGAATTGTATAAGATTATTTTCTGACCATTACTTTTATGTTGTATTATTTTTGCATTGAATCGAAAAAAATGCAGCCAGGCAATGCCCGACTGCGCCTAATCATGTTTTCTTCTTCAATGCCTTTTCCACATACTCCTCCACCGACTTTCTCGGAATCTTCCAAACCTTTCCGATTTTGAAGGCGTTCAGCTCTCCGCTTTTCAAAAGTCCATACATCGTGTTTTTCCCGATATTGAGATACTCCATCACCTCTTCTATCTGCATGATTTCGTTATTGTCTGTCATAAAAATTCCTCCCTGATTTTTGAAATTTAATGGCTGCCATTTATCATTATGTTATGTCCTTCGTTTGAAAATTTGCAGCATTCTGTAAGTTATCATCATTTATAATTTCCACAGCGGGATTTATTCGCATTGTTCTGATTTTCTGCAAAAGCGGAAATGGCAGCATATCATATGTAATTACGAATAATTACTTCATTCACTGCGCCTCTCCCATCCCCGTTGCAATTGATAGAACGCCTTGCCTGTACAAGCTGAACATCATAGCAGCTGTACAGGCTTGCAATTATCGGTGTGTAGGAATTGGACTGCATAAATTTGATTCCACGCTTTGTGAGCTGCTCACACCACCAATGCAGTCTGATATGGTCCATCATTGAGAAGCATTTGCTGTTGTAGGCTGTAAAGCTGGAAGAGCCAATATCGGGCAGATAAGGCGGGTCGAAATACACGAAAGCACCACAGGGAAGCTGCTCTAATATGTACGCAAAATCCCCTGACATAAAATGCACCTGCGCCCGATTCAGATAGTCCCTGACCGCATACAACCCTTCTGCATTGACAATATTCGGGGCAGGATAATTTCCAAAAGATACATTGAACTGCCCCTTCTGATTCACTCGGTACAATCCGTTAAAGCAAGTCCTGTTGAGGTAGATAAACCTTGCTGCTCTCTGCACCTCCGTAAGCGCAGAAAATATCTGTAAATCCCTGTCAAGATTCCTTATCTCATAGAAAAATTCCTTCGTATTTTCGTAGGTTTTCAAAGTTTCAATCAGCGCATCAGCCTGATTCTTGATTACGTTATAGGCATTGATAAGCTCACTGTTCAGGTCATTCACAAAAGCGACCTCTGGCTGCAAATGAAACAGCATTGCACCTCCTCCCAGGAACGGTTCACAATAGACGGAAATTGGCTCCTTCGGAAGCAGCTCTGTCAGCGTGGGCAGGAGCTGTCTTTTTCCTCCTGCCCACTTTACGAATGGTCTTGCATTTTCGATATATTCCATAATAATTTTCTCCTTCTACCGAGATGTCACATCATGCACCATCGGATTTCTTTTACTTTTATGTTACGTTTTTTTTAATTAAAAACCGCCTGTTCCACAGGAAACCCCGCATAGACCGTCACCATGCAGTCATTCCGCAAAAGCCTCGCCCGACCGACAGCCTGCTCTAATTGTGAGGACAGCATCCAGGTCTGGATCCTTTGCAAAGTAGAATCCTGAAACGTGTTGAGAGAAAAGCTGTAGCCGCCTTGCTCAATCCTGTGAACGTACATATTCGGTGATTTTTTCAATTCCAGTCCAGCACGCATTCCATACAGGCAGTACACAAAATCGGGCTTGTTTGGCAGACCGATGACAGACAAATTCTTCCCGCTCAATAGGTTCAGCCCCTCCACATTTCCAAAGTGATAGTTTGTGTGGAATTCCTGCTCAATGCCCTTGAAGGTAATGACCGTATCCTCCTTCGCCGTCTGATATAATGCGCTCACCTTTTCTGGATGCTTTTCCAGAATATAACTACTGTAGCTGCAATCCGTATGCTGCCTGATTTTCCCCATATACTTTGCTTTTTTGCACTTGTAGAAATCAAATTGTCTGTCTGGATAAAAACGCTGGTACAGCTCTGCATCAGCGGTCGCAGAGAGAATTGTCAGCTTCCCTGATGGCAATGGAATATCCGATAAGTAATGCACCATAGCGTCTGTGATATAGACATATTCCGCACCTAATACTCCGCAAATATCAGAGCTGATATTCCCCAAATTGCCAAGAAGTTTTTCATCCTTATCAAGGTCTATTTTGTGCAGCTTCCGATACCCACGATTTCTGCATAGATACTCGATCCTGCACCTTGCATCGCCCTTGAAAACACCCATGTTACGAATATGATGCAGGTCTTTCATGCTGACACAATTTGTATTCATTGCCGTTCTCAAAATATCCTCGTCAATGATGACTTCATGGCTGTTCAATACCTCCTGCGCCATGTACAGAAGTCTTGCGTGTGTTGTGATGATATGACCTGTTGAACGGGTGGAGCGCTTCAAATTGTCCAGATACTGAGAGATATTGACATAATCAGAATCATGATGCTTTAACAGTAATAATTGCTCTGTCAAGTATTTCAGTACATATGCTCCAGCCCCAATTGCATACAGGTTATTCAGCTCCTGTCGCAGTTCCTCGGACAGCTGGTACTCCTCCAGATCTGGCGTACAGCAGATATTCTCTATCCCCATTGCCACGGATTTCCGATAAATTTCCTTCTTGAGTTCATGCGTAGGAACGGCGATAAGCAGTGGCTTTTCGCTATGCTTCATGCACTGCAAATAGGTCTCCGTTTTTCCCGCACCCGTCTGTGCTTTGATGATGCGAACGTGGTTATCCTGTGCGCTGATGGCTCTGTCGAAGGCTGCGTGCAGATCATCGCTGACCTCCTCCAGTGAGACATATTTTTCATCTCTGATCTTCCTGACCTCAAAGCGCTGAGGCTGTGCGGTAGACAGCATATTTTCGGTGTGCTGACATTCCTCACAATACGCACATTCCTGACATGATGCAAGCGGAACATTCCCCTTGATAATCGTCGTCAGAATTTCCTTCCAATTCAAATCAGCAAAAATGCTGTCAGAATGCTGCTCATTCATGATTTTAAGGAACTGCTTTTTCCCATTCTCCGCACCGCATATATTTCTCGCAAGTAAAAAGACCTGTTCTGCATCGTAAAGCTCCTCACCGTCACAAAATTCTCGATACAAATTGCAGCATTCATAGAGATTATCCCAATCAAAATTCCGATACACAGCCCTTTTATGTTTATCTCTTGCCTTTGACTGCGCCTGTGTATTCCCCTTCAATTTCTCTGGTGACAAAATAGAAATGACCTCGTATCCTACCTGTTCATGGGTGATTGGAGTAAGAGAATAGCTCCCGTTTTTCAATTTATGAATCGAAGGTAAACTTCCGATCATATCTATATGACGAGCATCATGAAATCTTTTTAGAGCCTCCCGATAGTGCTTGTCATTGTATTCGTTTCGCATCATATCAACAAAAGCCAATAGAATCGTGTAAATACTCACATCCACATCAGATGCAGGATAAATAGAATTTGCGGGTTCTGTCTCAAATATCCTGCATAACAGCTCTTGAAAATACTCTGTTGTCCTTACATCCTCAATCTCCTCCCGCAGCGTAAACACCATAACATTGGCATTTTCCTCTTCAATCATTTTATAGTGGATTCCGTATTTGACGGCAATATTGAACATCCTATCTGTATACCCTTGTCTTTGATGATGGAGTGTGATGGTTCGTTTCATAGATTCGCCTCCTTGCATTATCTTTTAACATAATTGTTCATTGTTTCATTGATAAAATTGGCAAGGACGGTATTTTCTCCGTGAGAGGCTCTGCTTCGCTGCGCTCGCCTCTCACAGAGTAAAATGGGGGAAAATGTACAAGCCATTATATATAATAGGGGATTGTACAAAAACCCCCATTTTTCCTGTTTTATAGATGCTGTGGCGTGGGAGCGCTGTGCGCGGCCACACGCCTACGGCAGATAGTTCGTCTTTGCCAAATCAATATGAGAAATGATAATTTGTTTCAATTCCATATAACATATCAATAAAGCTTTTTGTCGGTTTCATGAAAAATCGACCACATTCAAAAAACGACATTTCTACTGGTGACATCATCAAATTATATCTATCTATAGACACAATCTGGATTTGCGGAAGAGAGCGTAAGCGGGGCAGTGGATCCAGAAAGAGGTATCAGGACACTGTATTTCCTGATACCTCTATTTTTGTGTCAAGCCCCTGACTCTTCTATGACACCGTGCAGAGCAGTGCTGCACGAATTCAAATTCTGGGTTGTATATTATTATCATGACTATGCCAGGTACTGATGATACGATTATGGTAGACCGCATAGGAAAACCGCCGAAAGGCGGAACATAGGGAGCATAAAAACCTGAAAAGGAGGTCACACAAATGGACGTATTGGATGCAATCGCCAAGAGATTTGCGGACGAACTGGATGCGGAGCTCATGCAGAGTCAGGCGCACAACCAGGCATCAGCACAGTTCCACGAATATTGCGATCAGAATCTACCGCATCAGCAAGCAATGGAGCTGGATGCACTATTCGGAAAGCTGTCCTCGGCAATCTACAATTCCGCCATCAAATCAGGGATGAAGCTCGGTGCCAGAATTACAGCTGCATTGCTCACAAACGGAGGTGATAGCCGTGTTTGACAACCAACGTTTTCTGACCAGAGGAGTAGATGCACAAATTCCCCTCGAATTGCAGCTCTTTCTGTGGAGCTGCATCGACCGTCTGCCCGAGGAGCGGGATTATTTTCAGGTTTTCAAGCTGGATCCTATGGGAGAAATGCAGAGAATCTCGCATACATCTGAACAGCCCGCATACCGCATGGAATACATCATCCCGACCGAAAAGCCCATCACCGCCAAGCTGTATGTCATCGACTCCGAGAGCTACAGCACCATGCTCCTTGCAGAGGAGTATTGACCGTATATCCACCAAAACCGATGCCCCTGCCAATGACGGCAGGGGCATTTTTCATGTCCAAAAGGAGGAACAATTATGGACGAAACCAGAGAGAACCTCGTTTGCGCTTGCTGTGGGGGCGAGGTGAACGACGATGATTATTATCTCGTCGAGGATGATGTTGTATGTCCAAGCTGCTACGAGGACGAGTGCGGCAGCTGTGACCGCTGCGGGACTTTCATCTACAGCGAGAATGCCGTATCCGACAGCGAGCATTTTCTGTGCCAGCACTGCTACGATGACCACTACACCCGCTGCTATGACTGTGACAGAATCGTGCATAACGATGATTCGTACTATGCCGATGGCTATGATTTCTGCTTTAACTGCTACGAAAAGCACAGCAGCGCCATTCGTGAGTACAGCTACAAGCCTACCCCGATTCTGTACGGACAGGGCAAGCGTTTTCTCGGTGTCGAGCTGGAGGTGGACAACGGCGGTCACGACAACGACAACGCTGAGGAGCTGCTCGAAATCGGCAACCGTAATTCCGAGCACATCTACATCAAGTCGGACGGAAGTATTGACGACGGCTTTGAAATTGTCACACATCCGATGAGCCTTGACTACCATCTTAGCGAGTTCTGCTGGGCAGACATCCTGCACCGTGCTGTCCAGATGGGCTACCGCAGCCATCAGACAGGCACCTGTGGTCTGCATATTCATGTCAGCCGTGACGGTCTGGGCGACAGTGAAATCGAACAGGAGGACACGATCAGCAAGATCCTGTTCTTTGTGGAGGTGCATTGGAATGAGCTCCTGAAATTCTCCCGCCGCACCGAATACAACATGAACCGCTGGGCAGCCCGCAGAGGATACGAGCACGACCCGAAAAAGCTCTATGACAAGGCAAAATCGGATTACAACCGATATGTCGCTGTCAATCTCTGCAACCGCGCCACCATCGAATTCAGACTGTTCCGCGGCACGCTGAAGCTCAACACGCTCCTTGCGACCTTGCAGCTTGTGGAGCATATTTGCCAAACTGCCATGAGCCTGTGCGAGTATGATCTGAAGGCACTGTCATGGTCGGAATTCGTCAGCCGCATCACGGAGCCCGAGCTGATTCAATACATGAAGGAACGGCGGCTCTATGTCAACGAAGCCATCACAAACGAGGAGGAAATGTAATATGTGCGCACTTTTTGGATTTCTGGACTACGGACACAAGCTCCCTGTGAAGATTCTGCAAAAGCTCTTGCAGGCGCTGGCGAATGCCTCCGAGGTCAGGGGGAGCCACGCCTGCGGCATCGCCTACAATCAGGGAGGTCAGCTGACCATCTACAAGCGCCCAAAGCCCGCCCACAAGCTGCGCCTGCGCATTCCGAACGGGACAAGCGCTGTGATGGGGCATACCCGCTTCACCACGCAGGGCAGCGAGAAGCAAAATTACAACAACCATCCCTTCCGAGGTACAGCTGGCAAAGCGTTCGCACTGGCGCACAATGGCGTGCTGTATAATGACAGTATCCTTCGCCGTGAGCGGCATCTGCCTTCGACCAAAATTGAGACCGACAGCTATATTGCGGTGCAGCTTATCGAGGCAGAGCGCAGGCTGAATTTTGATTCACTCCGCAATATGGCAGAGGCAGTGAACGGGAATTTCACCTTCACGGTGCTGGATGCCGATAACAACCTCTGGTTTGTGAAGGGGGATAACCCACTCTATCTCATTCATTTTCCCGAGCTGGGGCTCTACCTGTACAGCTCCACGCCCGACATCATGACCGCAGCACTGAAACGCAGCCCACTCCGCTGGATGCACTATGAGATCATCGACGCAGAGGAGGGCGACCTGCTGTGCATCCATCCCGACGGCAGCATCGACCGTGATGCCTTCCGCCCGATGCTGTACACCCCGCACTACAGATGGACAAGGTATGATTCTTGCGGATGGGAGGAGGTTGGCTGCACCTCCGAGGAGGACAGTGTGTTACAGCTGCTTGACATCTGCGGCTACTTCGGCGTGACGGAGGGTGAGGTGCGCCGTCTGTTGGATCTGGGGTATACCTATGACGAAATTGAGGAGTTTCTCTTCGACCCGCTCATGTTCCATGAGGCGATGATGTGCGGGGAGATATGAATGACAATGCCCCTGACGGTCTCAAAGCCGTCAGGGGCGATGTTCCACGGTTCCGCGTCTTGGAAGGGTTTGCACATATTTTGGATTGCAGCAAAAACAGCTCCGAACCTCGTTAAGACGTGGAACCGTGGTACAATGGCTTTCTGTCCTACTGCTGCTTTCAAAATTATTTTTTGTCTCTTCCTATATAGAGAGGGACGGGAAAATTTATTTTTGGGTAAAAACAAATTTGCGGTATATGGCCATTTAAGAAGAAACTTATGCTTCAAGATATCCGACATAAGATTCCAGTGCATCTTTCAAGTTTTGGAACAAATTTCCATTCTGCTGTGCATAATACAGCAGCCCACGAAAATCATGAATGGAGTTTGTACCACGTCTCCTGGCTGTTTGATAGGTCTCGTTCCATTGCTGAATTGCTTTATCCAACCCTACATCAGTCAGATACTTTTTGACAAGATACAGATGATGCTGAAACTGGTTGACTGACATTCTTGCCTTGGCAGCCTCTGCAATACTGGCAGCATTTTCTTCTAATTCTAATGCAAGTTCTCCAATCAGTGGAATGCATATATAAGCAAGCTGCTTTATTCCATCACCTGCAAGATAGTCTTCACCAAGCATATCCCTGTACGGTTCAGCCAATCCATCCCACCCAAGAACGTAGTGTTGATAAATCAGATCCTGTGACAAAAAAGCTGAAAAAGTATTCTCCTCCAGCTCCAACAGATGCTTCTGATGGAATGCTTCCATCCAGCTTTCAAGTCCATCTATTTTTTGATCTAGATATTCCGCAAGATAATCCTGATATCCCTTTCCCTGCTTTCGATAGTATTCCTCCTGATAAGGATATTCCTTTCTTGAAAGTGGCACTTCCTGAATAAGTGCAGTAAAATCATCAGAATGTCGGAATACACGGGAGAGAAGATCCTCAACTGATGCAAACACAGATTTCCAGTATGTATCGAGTTGTTCACCGTTCATATTCTCGATTGCTTTACGGATATACTCATCCTGCGAACCAAGGTACTCAAATAGGGATGGTGTAAACTGTGGGTTATACTCCTGTGTCAGGTGGATTATCTGAAAGTCATCAAACATCGCCTGCCGATACGGTACGCCCCTGTCGGAAATCGGCATTTCCATGACAGGCTCAAGCGCTTCGGGATGAACCAATGCAAAAGGATATGGTCTTCCCTTTGCAAAACAGGAAAGAAATGTTTTAACATCCTCCTGCCTGATTTCTGGTTTGCAATACTTCATATATTGCTGAACAGGAACGTGCCAATCCGTCAGAACAGGAGCCTGCTCTGGGGTATACAGCACCTGCATATCAGGTCGGTCAAACTGATATGCAGGATCGACAAGAATTATTTTCTTGATGCTCTCTGCCCTATGCTTGCGTTCAACCGCTATCCGTTCTGCATCTTCAATAAGCTTTTCCTTTATCTGCTCACTAAGGTCTGAAAGCACCTCTGTATACTGTTTTTGAAAAGCCTCATCTGATAAAGTTTCATCAAAAAACAGTGGGAGCATTCTGTCTACCAATGCTCTGCCGATTAACCCAAGATAACTTTCTTCTGCTTCAGGATGATCGTGAAAGATTTCCTCATCCGTAAAATGATGCGTTGCACCACTTTCTGCCTGATCCGCAGGTAGGGTTTGATTGCCAAACTTATCCTGACACGCCTTCACTTGTTCCGCCGTACAAATTACAGGTGTACCATTTATCGAATCATAGTTTGCCATGACATCAAGAATGGAACGTGTGGTAACATCATATTTATTGAGCGGCAACGTATAGTTTTTTAAAATACTCTCCTGCGTTTCCTCATCAACACAGAAGCGAATTGCGTTTATAAGAATCGTATGAATATATTCCTGTCGTGAATATTCAATAGTTTTCAGATTGGGATTGCCAATACAAAAATCAACTGTTGTTCCATCAGGTGGAGAAAATGTGTACTGAAACAGAATGCGAAAATTTCTTTGATGGATTCTTGTTTGGCTAAATGAATGAACCAAATCATTATGTCTTAGCTTGATCGTCACTGATTTAGGAGTATCCTCTCCCCTAGGCTCAAAATCAATCTGCTTGTATCCGAAAATCCCCTTGATTAGTTCACTCATCTTCTGTCGATACAGATCAAGTTTGGAATTTTCCTGTTTTTTCTTAGCCATAGCTTCCTCCCTTCCCGTTCAAAATGGCAGAATCAAGCCAAAAAGGCTTTTTCAAAAAATTAAGACTGAAAAATCAATTTTGCAAACCCGTTACAAATCGCCAAATTTTCAAAAAAGTGGTATGATAAAGATGCAGAGAAACAAGACCTGCAAAACGAGGTTCCGATAAGTAGAACCTAAAGTCCATTATAACACAAAATGCTGATAATGGCAAGCACATGAAACTTGAAAATCGAATAGGAGGTGAGCTTATGAGCTATAAACCTTAGTTTGTTTAGAATTATCGGGTTTCCGATAATCACAAAACTCTTTGTAATGGACAGTCCTAAAGATTGTCTAACCCAATAATGATTTAATTACTAAGGAGGTTGATTATTATGATCATTTGTTACAAAACTAAGCAGAAGCTCAATACAGCTGACAAGAAGGTGATCAGCAAACTGAACGAATATGGAATTGACGGCTATCTCGTTCGTAAGAAGGGCGAAGAGTTGAAATTCCACCTCAGAAAGCCTGGTATGCTCTCTTACTTTAAGGTTAGCATCTATTCTAAGTGGACGCTCGAAGAGTGTCCCGAAGAATTAGAACAGCTTGACCGCGCACTTACAGAGAGAGTTGAACAGGAAGACCGCGCAAAACAATGTGGAATCATTTTTAGAAGAATCAGAAAATTATGCAAAGCAACACTAAGAACGGTTTTAGATCCATATATTCTTGATCTTTTATTGGATAAACCAGACACTTCTGATGAAGTCAAGAATTTGATCTGTGAGTATCACCGTTTGTTTCCATCCAAAGCAACCACATATGAGATGGGTGGAGATTATCGATACGCTTCATCGAAATACTACTGGGAACAATATATACGCTGGATAGAGGTACGTTCAGTCAAACTGATTTACATCCCCGTTTACACCGAAGACTAACCCCAAACACGGAGGGCGGCTCAGGCAGAGCTGCCCTCCCGATATGAAGGGAGATGACCATATGGATACAAGTCTACAAAAATCGCCAGCGGCTCCCGAAACAGATAACGGCACGACCTTTGCACAGGGCGAGAAAACACTTCGCATTCTGGGAAAAGAGGAGCTCGACTGGTATATCATCCGTACTGCCGACACACTCGTTTATGATAAGCAGCTTTTCCGCAAATTTGACGGCGTGATGCATATGCTAAACGGTATTGTTTACCGACCCTTGGATGAGGATAGCTTTTGCAACCTGGCCTATCAGTATGCACTGTCAGAGAACATCATTCTGAAGCCCAATCATTGCAGACAGCTCCTTGAATCCGTGCTGATTCGTGTTCGTGAGAGTCCCTGCGGCCCCGACAGTGAAGACTATACCGTTTTCAAAAACGGACTAATCTCCAATCGTAACGGTATGCCCTTACAGGTGATACCGTCCGATTATTTTGCTACGATCTATGTCAATGCCAACTATCTGCCTGATAGGCAGCTCTATCATCCGACAGCCGATGCATTTCTTGCGATCATCTCGGGTGGCGACCCCGAGCTGATCGCCCGTCACTGGGAGTTTTGGGGCTATGTCCTTTCCTCCGATTATCATGCAAAAGCTATCTTCTCGCTCTTTGGTGAGACAGGTAATAACGGGAAGTCAACAGAGCTGTCCTTCCTGCGCACCTTCCTCCCTGGAGCCGTAGACAGTATGCCGATCAAGACGATGACCAGCCGTTTCGGGCGTCACCGCATCCAGCACTGCCGCTTAGAGTATTCTGCGGATGAGGGCGCCGTGAACCTGAGCTCCGAGAGCATCGGTTTTCTGAAATCTGCATCGGGCTTTGATGATATGACCGCCGATCGGAAGAATCGGGAAATGGTACAATTCACCTGCAAATGTAAGATCGCCATCGCAAGCAATTATAACATCGGTATGGCGTATGCTGCAGTAGACCAGGCATTTGTGCGCCGACTCGTTACCATTCCCTATCCGTACAGCATCCCGAAGGAACAGCAGGATCCGATGATCCTACAAAAGCTTCTGCGTGAGAAGGATGCCGTTGCGACCGAGGCATTCCGCTATTATCTGCGGCTGAAGGCAAACAATTACCAATTCACGGGACATGACCGCTTTGACCAGCTCCAGACGATCCTCACATCGCCTGTCAATACGGAATACAACGCTGTCCGTGACTTTTCGCAGACCTACTGCGACTTCACAGATCAGAGTGCATTCACAACCTCGCAGGAGCTGTTCGAGGCATTTACCGCACACTACCAGACGAGTATTTGCGACACCACAGGCTTTTCACAGGCATTTCGCCTTGTGAACCAAGACAGGATCCAAAGCAAGAGACAACACACAAGCAGCTACAACCTGCGCGGCTTTACGGGTGTAAAGCTGCTGATGCCATAGGAAAGGAGAGATGTTTTATGGCACCACTAGTAATCCCCGACGGCATGAACTACCACGCCGCCCAGACCTCCGCTAAGGAGCTGACCGCCGCCAACCTCACCCCGCTCATTGCGGGGATGAGTCTGGCAACGGGCTACACCCTCGGAGCGCATGACCAGTACCTCAATGCCATCCTCACCACCGAGGATGCCGACAAGCTGGACTGGGGCAGCTCCATCGCCGTATTCAGTCCGACAGGTGCTGGCAAGTCCTGGACGGTCGAGAGAATTGCTCTCGACCTTGCCAAACACAAGCAGGTCATTTTCCTGACAAACCGCAGTGCCTGTGAGACCCAGCTCAAGCAGGAGCTGCTCCGCAAATCGGGCGCCGCTGACATTCCTGCGGATCTGATAGGTCGCATATCGGTCATGGAAAACCTGACTGTCATGACCTATCAGAAATTCGTCAAGCATTGTCACCGCTATCACGGAAAGGCGCTCGTCCTCATCCTCGATGAATGCCACTGCCTTGCAGAGGATGCGACCTTCTCTGTCTATCCGCAGCAAATGCTCCGCTATCTGCACAGCAACCTTGACAACACCGTTCGCATCTACCTGACCGCCACACCCGAAGCCGTCCTGCCGACCCTCTGGGAGCTGGAATCGGTATCGGGCAAGGCGCTCTATCCTCTGACGGCAGATAACCTCACGGACTACCTGAGATTCACGCCTGTGCAGGATGATACCCGCATCCAGCACACCTATCTGATGGAGCCAAACTGGGACTACCTGACATTCAAGAACTATGACCCCGACAACAGAACGGTGTTCCTCGACTATCTGAATGCCGTAGCCGCGAACGGAAAGAAGGCACTCATCTACATCAACGACATCCAGAAGGGCAGAGAGCTACAGGAGCTGCTCGGAGACAGCCAGCATATCTATTCCGATGAAGATAAAAAATCGGAGCTGCACCAGATCACCGAGCACAGCAGATTTGAGACTGCCGCCCTCGTCACGACCAAGGTCGCGGAGAACGGTCTGTCCCTCCATGATGACAGCTTATCCGTCATCGTTGCCGAAACCTTCGACCCCATCACCCTCCAACAGGTCATCGGCAGAGCAAGAGTCAGCCGCAAGAGGCCCCGTGAGGTCATTGTCCTGCTCCCTGACTACACTGCAAGTCACCTCGGCAGCATTGCAGGGCAGCTGTATATGCAGCTCCAGGAGTTCGACAGAGCCGCAATCAACCCTGACTTTGCGATGCAGTACCTGCCGCAGCCGAACCCCTATGTCTACTACGATGCCATTACCCAGAAGCCTGTCCTGAACCGTATCGGTCGTGATGAGCTTCGCAGACAGCTTGACCTCATTGGGCAGCTCCGAGCGGAGGAGACTGAACATCCTCATACCTTTCTCCGCCACATCCTGCAATTGTACGGCAAGGACACTGCGCATATCGAGGCACTGTCCATTACTTACGACAAGACCTCCGACTGCCATGCCCGCATCTGCAGCGCATGGGAGGACTTCAAGGCAAGCAAAAGAGGTGCCGACGAACTCAGTATCCTCAAAACAGCACTGAAAGCCGCCTGCAATGAGACAGGTGCCTATCCCAAGGAGCTCAAGTCCAATATTCAGATCGAGACTGTCAATGAGATTCTTAGATTCGCAGGAATCTCAGAAACGCTGTCACATGGACATACGATGTATGATATCCGTAAGCCTGAAACGCCATAATTTGTCAATTGTATATTATCACTATGAGAGGAGGTTCACTCTATGAACAAGATGAATAGTATCAACCAGACCGCCAAGCTGTGCAGAGAGCACAATATCGGCATCAGCCGCAACTACTTGCTACAGCTTACCAAAAGCGGTGCGATCCCCTGTGTGAAGGTCGGGCAGAAGATCCTTATTAACTGGGAGAAGCTGATGCAGTACCTCGACACCAACACGCTGTCTCTCGATGAGGAAGAAACACCAATGACCACTGTATCCGCAGAAGCGCCAGTTCCTGGCATCCGCAAGATCTCTGCATAAATCATAGAGGGGATGCTCTCACCAGCATCCCCCATCCAAGGAAAGGAGAACAACATGGCAACAGTCAAGAAACACATATCCAAAAGCGGAAAAGTGACCTACTACATCCGCACCTACGATGGCTATGACAGCAAGGGCAAGCAGGTCGAGCACTCCATGACGTGGAAGCCGCCCGAGGGCATGACAGCAAAACAAATCGAGCGGGAGCTGCAAAAGCAGGTCGTGAAATTCGAGGAATCGGTCACGAGCGGCTCCTGCTTTGACAATAACACCCGCTTCGGGGAGTATGCGGTGAGCTGGCTCGAGAGCAACCGCCCTCCCCAGCTCGCCCCCAAGACCTATGAACGCTACAAGGCGATGCTCAAAGCCATCAATACCGCCATCGGGGAAATCAAGCTGGCCAAGCTCCAGTCCCGCCATTTGCAGATGTTCTACAACAATCTGCGGGAGAACGGTGTCAAGAGAACGGGTGCTTATGCAGTTTCAGACAAGATCGGGGGCATCATACGGCAGAAGCGGCTCTCACAGGGTAAGTTCGCCTCACTGTGCGGTGTCTCTCCCTCCACCATCAGAGCCGTCTGCAAGCCTGACGGACACATCAGTATTGAATCCGCCAGGAAGATCGCTGCGGGGCTGCAGCTCCCCGTTGACAAGCTGTTCGAGCTTCATCAGGACACAGGCGGTCTGTCTGACAAGACCATCCTGCACCACCACAAGCTCATCAGCTCCATCCTCGCACAAGCGACCCGAGACAGGCTCATCCCGTTCAACATCGCCGACAAGAACTATATGAAGGCACCCCGACAGGAGCGCAAGGAGGCTGCCTTCCTCGACGATGAACAGGCAAGGCACGTTCTGGAGCTGCTCGAAGAGGAGCCGATCAAGTGGAAGACCATTATGTACCTCTTCATGTTCAGCGGCATCCGAAGAGGAGAGCTGCTCGGGCTGGAATGGAAGGATGTCGATTTCGAGAACAAGGTCATCCACATTTGCAGGACGAGCCAGTATGTAGACCATATGGGCATCATCACCAAATCCCCGAAGAACGACACCTCATTCCGCACCATCAAGCTGTCCGAGACGATGTTCGACCAGCTCCGTTCCTATCGTCAGCACTGGCAGCAGCAGCGCCAATATTTAGAGGAGATCTGGCAGGACACCATCCTCATCACGCTTGCGGATGGCAGCCAGCAGCTCGTTCCCAATGACCGCCTGTTCATCAAGGACGATTCCACCCCCATGAACCCCGACAGCGTGACCGATTGGGTGCGCAAGTTTGTCAAGCGCAACGGTCTCCCGCACTTCACACCGCACTCCCTCCGTCACACCCATGCCACGCTACTCATCGCTGAAGGTGTGAGCATCCCGACCGTCTCCCGCCGCTTAGGACATTCGAGCATTGCGACCACCAGCAAGATCTATGTTCATGCCATCCAGTCCGCTGATGAGATCGCCTCCTGCACCATTGAGGAAAAGCTGCTCCCGCATAAAGATAAGAAGCCTTGAGACTAAGAAAGCCCTCCGAACAAGGAGAGCTTTCTTTTTTATTTGGAACTGGTACATTCCGTTCAGGGATGCATCACGGAAAACTGCGGGTCTAACGGAAATATAACGGAAATCTTCTGAAAACCGCTGCCGAATAGGAGACATAAAAATAAAACAGCCCATGTTTTCGTCGAAACATGGGCTGAAATTTGGTGGAGCATACGGGATTCGAACCCGTGACCTTCACACTGCCAGTGTGATGCGCTCCCAGCTGCGCTAATGCCCCGATGAGATATATAGTATATTGCAGCCTCTGCTGCTCTACGCCGATGGCTGCTGCACTTACCAGACTTCCTGCGAAGCCGCACAAAATGCAGCACTCACCAGCTGCTGAACATATTATATCACATCTGCACAGAAAATGCAAGCCCTTTTCATCAAAAAATCATCCTGCTCCGAAATTCCGGTATGTATTCGGAGTAGTACCGGTCAGCTTCCTGAACTGCCGCATAAAATACTTATCATCCTCATATCCGCACTTATATGCGATCACTGAGCAGCTGTATGCGGTCGTCATGAGGAGATATTTCGCATAGCTTATCCTGCTCCGGATAAGATCCTGATGAAAGCTTATCCCGAAGCATTCCTTGTATGAGGCACGAAAATGCCCGTAGCTCAGGTGAGATCTGCTGCATACCTCCTGTGAGTCCCAGACAAGCTGCGGCTGCCTGTACATCGCATTGCGGATACTCCGGAGCTCTGCGGTACCGTTACGGCTGTTCTGCACCATGAGCCTCCCCGCTTCCTTTCTGACATTCTCCGAAAGCCGTGAAAGCAGCTCCTCCGGGTCTGCCTGCTCTGCACCGACAGCCTCCGAAACAGCGACTATTGCTCCTGATTCCCTGTGTTTTCTGTAAAGCGGCGAATAGCAGATGAGCATTTTCAGGCGGTCTGCAATATCCAGTGCGTGATCTGCGGTAAAGCTCCCGACAGCCGCATACACGAACTGACTGACGCCAAGCCTTGCACAGAAGCTGCCGCGCTGCACAGAAACACGCTTGAGGCAGTCCGCAATTTCGGAATCTATCCTCACAGCTATCCCCTTTCCGTCAATATTGCTCTCATCAGAAAACAGCCCCGCCCTGAGGACTATCATAACAAGCTCAGAATCCGGTGCGGCATTTTTCAGTGCATTTTTCAGCTCGCTTACCACTCCTCTGCGGTTGTAAAGTCCTGTGGCTGTATCATGAAATTCAGAAAGGCTGCTGCACTCAAGAAGAGTGGTTATATCGTTCTTCATTCTCAGCACCATCAATGCGTTTACCGCTATTTTCAGCCATTCCGTCATCATTATATCATACCCGTCCGGGGCGGTGTACTGAAAGATAAAATAGCCGAACTCGATACCGGCAGAGAACATCGGCACAAAGTAGAGATACTGCTTTTCGCCTGCACCCGGAAGCTCCTCAGGAAAGAGCATATGCCGGGTGAATATATGCGGCTCAGGCGATGCTGCCTCAGGGCTGACCACACGGTAGCATATCATCGTTTTATCGCCTGAGTCTTTGTTCAGTTGAGATTTTTCATTGATACTGCACCAGTTTTCGTACAGACACAGATATATTCCCCTGATATCACGTATCAGATAGGCAAATTCCTGCAATACACCTATATAATCATATATCGAGCGGCAGACGGTGGTCTGCTGCTCAAAATTTCCGCAGAGGTTCAGATCATTATAATACTGCACCCTGCGGACTGCATTCAGCTCCGCACCCATATATCTCCGGTCTGTACCGCACGGACAGGTATCACCGCAGACCATGTACCCGCTGAGCGGTATATCCTCCGGCTCTGTACCCATTATCATACTGTACAGCAGGCTGAGTGCCTTTGCTCCCACAGCTGCACGGTTCCGCTGATACGTCGTGAGTATCGGGGAGTGATAAAAGCGTTCACCTACATATTCATAGCCGACCACCGACACATCAGCCGGCGGACGTATACCCGCACTGAAAAATCTGTCGATAAGCCCGTATGCCATATAGTCGTTCGCACATATAACAGCCTGCGGCAGCCTTCTTTTGCCTGAAATGTATTCATCTGCAAGCTCCTCGCCGGAATTTGTCCAGAAATTGCCGTATATGACCTTATTACTGCCCAGCTCTATCCCTCTTTCACTGAGGATATCCCGTACTCCGCTGACACGCTCCTGCGAGGTATCAAGATACTCATGACCGGTTATCATGTCGATATCGGTAAAGCCGTGTACATCGGTCAGATGTCTGGCAATATCCCGGAGATCCTCCCGCACATCATTATTTACGCAGGGGTAGCCCTCAAGCCTTGCTCCTGTCACAACTACCGGAACGCTTCGTGCAGTCAGCTTATCCATAATATATTTCTGAAGCACCGGATCCAGCACGGATTCAGCAGTCAGGATAAACCCGTCAAAGCGTTCTGAGGAGATAAGCTCGTATATCTTGTTCTCCACCTCAACATCGGCATAGTATTCTGAAAAATTGTAGACGTTGGAAATAATGCCGACAGCTGCACCGAGCTTATCAGCCTGAGAGAGAATGCCGCTGAGTATCTGTCTCTGCTCCACCCCTGAGGCACGAGCAGTTATAATGCCTATCAATGGACGTTTGTTCATACAGCTCCACCACGCTCTGTAAAGTCAGGTATTATCGTAATACCTCTGCAATAATCATACCACATTTCACCTGAGGGTGCAACATATTTTCTTCATTTTTTCCACCAAATCTGCATTTTTTAGGTTGTAAACATTTTATGAATAATATATAATCAATTTGTAAAGTGAACCGTATCGTAAAATCATCAGAATTACAGGGAGTGATCTTTGAATGGATATCAGAAAACTATTGACCAGCCTTGCCTCCGGGCTGACTGCCTCAGCACTCATGCTCAGTGCCTTTGCAGGTCTTCCTGCGGCGGTAACCTCATACGCAGCCTCCGGGGTAATTGTCGATACGACCGAGGAGTACCAGGTGATAAGAGGCTTCGGCGGCATGAACCACCCGGAATGGCAGAGCTATAACGCTCAGTACGGTGCAACTGGCGATATGACCGCTGAGCAGGTGCAGACAGCATTCGGAAACGGCGATAATGAGCTCGGTCTGACTATACTGCGTATCTTCGTCAGCGACGACCAGAATGCGTGGAAGAACGCTATACCCACCGCCCAGAGAGCACAGGCTCTCGGTGCGACTGTTTTTGCGACCCCGTGGAATCCCCCGGCTTCTATGCGTAAAGACGGAAGCGGCGGCCCGACCGGCGGAAAATATATCCTCGATAAGTCAAAGCAGGCTGAGTATGCACAGCACCTCAACAGCTTCATAAAATATTGCAGCAGCCAGGGTGTTGAGCTGAACTCTATCTCAGTCCAGAACGAGCCGGACTGGTCAGGTGAGTGGACGTACTGGTCGCCAGATGAGTGTGCCTCGTTCCTCGCAAACTACGGCAAGGCTGTAACGTCCGGCACAAATACGAAAATGATGTCCCCGGAGAGCTTCAGCTACGGAAAGAGCTATTACAATGCTATCCTGAACAATCCGCAGGCTATGGCTAACTGTGATATGTTCGGCACCCATTTTTACGGCACAGCACGCAATAACATGGACTTTCCAGCCCTTGAAAACAGCGGAAAGGAAATATGGATGACTGAGGTATATGTCCCGAACAGCGATGAGAACTCCGCAGACAGGTGGCCGGAGGGCGTGCAGGTCGCTGAGAATATCCACAACGCACTTGTGGTAGGCAATATGAACGCCTATGTATGGTGGTATATCCGCCGTCAGTACGGCTTTATGTGGGATAACGGCAAGGTATCAAAAAGGGGCTATGCTATGGCTCAGTTCTCAAAGTGGGTGCGTCCGGGAGATATCCGGATAGGCTGCACGGAAAGCCCTGAAAGCAATATCCTCTGCTCTGCATACAAGAATGACAACGGACAGGTAGCGATAGTTGCCATAAACAAGGGAAGCACCGAGATAAATCAGGTATTTACCCTCGGCAGCGGCGAGAAGATAACGAATATCGACCGCTACAGAACGTCCGGAAGTGAAAATATCGCCCTCACTGCTGATATGGCATACAGCGGCTCAGGCTTCAACGCTCAGCTCCCCGCAAACAGTGTTTCTACCTTTGTTGTGACTCTTGAGGGCGGCGGACAGCCGTATGTCCCCGCAGTTGACGGCGACGGATACTATTATCATGACCGCTTCGAGGCTGATACGTGCAGCTGGACAGGGAGAGGTGCTGCGACAGTCATGACAAGCGGAAGGACTGCATACGACGGCGGTGAATCGCTCCTCGTTCAGGACAGGACATCTGCATGGAACGGTGCGATGAAGTCACTTAACAAAAAGACCTTCGTCCCCGGAAGCAGCTACAGCTTCTCCGCCAACGTCATGTACTACGACGGCGGTGCAGCGGATACATTCTATATGAAATTGCAGTACACCGGCTCTGACGGCGAGGCTCACTACTCGGAGATCGCAGCTGCTGAGGCTGTAAAGGGAGAGTGGGTACAGCTTGCAAATATAAGCTATAAGATACCTGAGGATGCTGCCGATGCACAAATATACATCGAGACTGCGGATTCCACCAGCAATTTCTACATCGACGAGGCGATAGGTGCTCCGGAGGGTACAGTCATCAGGGGAGCAGAGCCGACAAGCTTCATTCCCGGAGATGTGAACTGCGACGGAGTTGTTGATTCCTTCGACATGATACCCGCAAGAAAGGGACTGACCGGCGGATTTGCAGATACCTCCGCAAGGCTCGCATTTGATGTGGACCAGGACGGGCAGCAGACTATTGCAGACCTTGTACTGCTACAGAAATATCTCCTCGGTCAAATAAAGACCTTCCCGAAGTCAGGCAGCTCCGGCAGCGGGAATAATGAGAATAACGAAAACAACGAGAATAACGGGAATAACACGAATGATATGCTTACTATGACACCCTACACAGCAAGAGTGAACCAGAACTTCAAGGAGTATGAGCCTGAGGACGCCCGTCAGGAAAAGGCTGGAGTGCAGTACGGAACGGTAAAGAGCGGCACATACTACTCCACCACCTGCAACCGCACAAAGCCATACAATATCCTCCTTCCGGCGAATTACGACAGCAGCAGACAGTATCCCGTGCTTTATGTTATGCACGGCTACTGGGAGAATCAGAACAGAATGATAACCGAAGGCAACGGAACGATGTACACCCGTCAGATAATCGGAAACGCCATTGCTGAGGGTGCTGCAAAGGATATGATAGTAGTTTTCCCGTACATCTATTCCAGTGCTGTCCAGGAGAACTGCACAGCTATGGACGATGCAAACAATGCAGCGTATGACAACTTCGAGAACGATCTTCTCAAGGATCTCATGCCGCATATCGAGTCCACCTACAGCGTAAAGACCGGCAGAGAGAATACTGCCATCACCGGTTTCTCAATGGGCGGACGTGAGTCGCTACTCATCGGAATGAAGCACGCTGATATCTTCGGATACGTTGGTGCGATATGCCCTGCACCCGGAGTTACAGGCAGCTTTAAGTGGAACAGCGAGGAGGAGTCCCCGATGCTGCTGTTCATCACAGCCGGCAGCAATGACACGGTAGTGTACGACAATCCGAAGAATTACCACGACAATTTCACCGCCAACGGTGTTCCTCATGTATGGCACTACGTAAACGGCGGATATCACGGTGACAATTCTATCCATGCCCATATCTACAACTTTGTCCGCAACATATTCCACGCTGAGGACTGGGCGTGAGAGACGATAAAAAAGCCCCTCTGATATTATTTATATAAGAGTCTGTTCAGGACATTTCAGTCTTATTCAGGCTCTGAAGCAACCAAGGCGGCACCCCTTTATGGGGTGCCGCCTTATCATGTTATTTCTGATATTCAATACGATCACAGCATGGGTGCGAACATATTCAGAAGTGCTCCGGATATCTTGTGGAGCAGCGGTCTGTTCCGGCAGTCCTCTATGGTTATCTGCTGCGAAGCTGCAAGTGTACGCCCGAAATCTGCCTTTATATCCTTTATCGCACTGCACCCGTAGAGTATCGCTGCGGATTCAAAGTGCAGGTAAAAGCTGCGGTAATCAAAATTCACTGTCCCTACCATTGCGGCGTTATCGTCCGAAACACAGCTCTTTGCATGGATAAACCCCGGTGTGTATTCATACACCTTCACACCTGCCTCGATAAGCTCCGGATAGAGCGTCCATGCGATGCGGTAGACGTACCACTTGTCCGGGATATGCGGCGTTATAAGCTTTACGTCAACTCCCTTTTTCGCTGCAAAGCACAGTGCATTCATCATTTCCTCGTCGATTATCAGATACGGTGTCGTTATGCAGACCTCTCTCCTTGCATTGTGTATCAGCTCCATATAGGCAAGCTTACCGACCGGCTCTTTATCAAGCGGTGAATCGGAAAACGGCTGTATGAAGCCGTCCGCTGCTTCATACTCAGGCAGCGGGAGAGCCTCCGGCTCCTTCATTATCTGGTCGGGCGGAGTAACTGCGGCGGTGTCCCACAGCTGCAAAAACATGACCGTATAATTTCTCACAGCCTCTCCCCGTATCATAACAGCGGTGTCCTTCCAGTGACCGAAGCGTTCTATCCGGTTGATGTACTCATCTGCCAGGTTAGTCCCTCCGCTGAACGCAGTCACCCCGTCGATAACGACTATTTTCCGGTGATCCCGGTTGTTCTGCACCGACGACAGCAGCGGACGGAACGGGTTGAACGCCCGGCACTGCACACCGCCCTCCCGAAGTGCCGCAAACTGCTCGGAATCCGCCTTCAGACCTGTGCCTATCCCGTCATACATCAGCCGCACATCGACCCCCTGCCTTGCCTTTTTTATCAGCAGGGCGGACAGCGTTTCAAGCATATAGCCCTCTGAAACGATGAAATATTCAAGGAAAACAAACAGCTCCGCCCTCTCTATCTCCCTCAGCATCGCCTCGAACTGTGCCTCGCCGACCGGGAAATACTCCGTCTGGAAATTGCGGTATACCGGGAACATACCAAAGGCTGCGGTGTACCTTGCAAGGCTGATGTGGTCAGGGTCGGCAGCTGCAAGCTCGTTGAGCACAGCCGTGTCCTGCACGAGCTTTTCCCGTGTTATGCTCTGATAGCGTTCCTCTATCCTCTTCGGCAGCTTCTGCGTCTGCTTGTAGAAGAGATAGGTCAGTCCCCCGAACAGCGGAAACACGCTTATCAGGATTATCCACGCAAGCTTATAGGAATCCGGCTCACGCTTGTTCATGAGGTATATTACAAGCACGGCATCGAGTATGATGAGAAGGATATACACAAAATAGAAGCGTTCGCCTATCGAAGCTACCGCAAGCATGAGAAACAGTATCTGGAATATGAGCAGCAGAACAATGATCGCTGCCCGGCTGAATATTTTACGGAAAATTTTACGCAGCATTTTTGACCCCCGGACTGGAAATATCTGAAACAATATGATATAATACTATTATAGCACATTATCATGGATAAATCAACACCGCAGTGTACAGGCACTCACAAATCAGCCTGAAAAACAGTTCTTCTCAGTACAACACATTTTCAGCCGGAAAGGAACACCCGTTATGAATAGGATAAAACCATACGAAAGAAAAGTTTATTACTATGAAACTGACAAAATGTCGATCATGCACCATTCAAACTATATCCGCATATTCGAGGAGACAAGAGTCGATTTTCTCACTCAGGCGGGTATGCCGTTTGAGGTCATCGAGAGCTGCGGACTGATGATGCCGGTGCTGTCAGTTTCGTGCAGCTACAAAAGACCGCTCCGTTTTGATGAGCCGTTTGCGGTATACCCCCATATCACCCGCTTCAACGGTGCTACTATGGAGCTGAGCTACAGGGTCATCAGCCGCCTTACCGGTGAGCTTTGTGCAGAGGGTACCTCCTCGCACTGCTTTACGGACGGGAATATGAAGCCGGTGAGGACAAAGAGGGCTTTCCCGGAGATCTACGGCATTTTTGCAGAGTATACCGGATATGAGATAACTGATTGAAAAAATATTAAAATATAACAGAATATGCTTGTAATTCATGTTATTTTATGTTATAATTAATCAGGCTGTAGTTTCAGCTAACTAATCTATTGAGGAGGATCAATATGGCGATCACAGAAGCAGTTGAAAATTATCTGGAAACTATCCTTATACTATCCGAAAAACAGCCGGACGTACACGCTATTGATATATGCTCTTATATGGGATATTCAAGACCCACTGTCTCGATAATCCTGAAAAAAATGAAGGAGGACGGGCTCGTTGAGGTCGATAAGGACAATCACATCACTCTCACTCCGTCCGGACTTGATGTGGCTGAGCGTATCTACGACCGCCATAAGACGCTTTCAAGCTTCTTCATACTGCTTGGAGTAAACAAGGACACTGCGGCGGAGGATGCGTGCAAGGTCGAGCATGATCTGTCTGATGAGACATTCCAGCTGCTGAAAAAGCACTGCCTTGAGTTCGAGGAAAAGATGAAGGGCGGGGCTGAATGAGCATTACCGGAGGTAATATAGAATATGCAGAGCGATAACGGACTGAAATATGAGAAACTGAGGTAGAAATATCCGGTCTTTGAGTACGGAGGCTACAGCATATCCGAGACTGCGGACAGAGTTGATGTGGAGTACAGGTTCAGTATCCAGGGGCTTGCGGATTTCGCTCCGGGGTGGAGCTTTCCTAAGCCGGAGGGCATGAGCGTTGCGGGCGACCTGACGTTTGAGAGACTTGTATTCTCACTCGGTATGGCTGAGGCTGTGAGCTACTGGAAGGCTGTCTGCTCCCCGGTATTCAGCGTTCACTGCGGCGAGCTGGATACGGAGCAGATACTCTGGTGGAAAAAGCTGTACTTCATGGGACTCGGCGAATTTTTCTACGTAAACGGCATATCAGCCGATATTATGAGCTTTATGGACATAGCTCCCGACGGCAGCTTCACCTGCTCAGCAGAGGCTCAGCGGAATGAGCCGGAGGGCTGTCTGGTACCGATAGGCGGCGGTAAGGATTCCGCTCTTACGCTTGAAACGCTCGTCAGCAGCGGAATGAAGTGCCGGTGCTATGCGATAAACAAACGCTGCTCGATATCCGCAACTGTTGAGGCTGCCGGACTGCCTGAGTCTGCACTCATCACTGCACAGAGACGCTTCGACCGCTCACTCGTTGAGCTGAACAAGCAGGGCTTCCTCAACGGACATACGCCGTTCTCGGCGATAGTTGCGTTTTCCGCAGAGATAACGGCATATCTTCACGGACTGAAATATATAGTCCTCTCCAATGAATCGAGTGCAAACGAGAGCACTGTCATCGGTCAGGACGTGAATCATCAGTATTCAAAGAGCTTTGAATTTGAAAGAGATTTCCACAGCTATGAGGAAAAATACCTCCGCACAGGAGAGTATTATTTCAGCTTTCTGCGTCCGCTTGCGGAATTTCAGATAGCGAAGATGTTCGCTTCTCACAGGAAATATCTCCCCGTCTTCCGCAGCTGCAACCTCGGCAGCAAGGTCTCGCCGGATATCTGGTGCGGGGAATGCCCGAAGTGCCTGTTTGTCAATATCATACTCTCCCCGTTCCTCAGCAGGAGCGAGCTTACCGGTATATTCGGCAGGGATATGCTCGATGATGAGAATATGGAGGAGTATTTCGACGAGCTTATCGGTCAGTCGGAGCACAAGCCGTTTGAGTGCGTGGGAAGCATTGACGAGGCTGATCTTTCTGTATCTCTTGCGGTGCAGCGAATGGAAAAAAACGGCGAGGAGCTGCCACGGCTCTACGGTAAATACAGAAGCTCCGGGCTTTACAGACCGGAAGGCCTCAGTCAGCGTGAGAGTGAGCTTTGCGGCTCGTTCAATGAGGAAAATCTTCTGCCGAAGGATTTCCGCCGGATATTGACAAGGGAAATGGAGAGACTGCTTTGAACAGATTTATTGGATATATAAGGGAATATTTGCAGGGAAAGAGTGTCTGTCTGCTCGGCTTCGGAAGAGAGGGACGCTCGACCTATGGCATAATAGAGAAATACTGCGAGCCGTCTGCCGTCGCAATTGCCGACCTCAATCCGGTAGAACGGGAGAAAAACAGCCTGCCGGAGAGCGTTGAGCTTATCTGTGGCAAGGGGTATCAGGACTGCCTTGACAGGTTCGATATCGTTTTCAAAAGCCCCGGTATAGTGCTTGAAAAGCAGCCGGATGAGCTGAAATGCACGGTAACATCGGAGACTCAGGTGTTCTTCGAGGTGTATCGCAGGCAGATAGTCGGTATTACCGGCACAAAGGGCAAGAGCACTGTAACATCGCTGATATATCATATCCTTAAAGAGAACGGACTTGATGCGAAGCTTGCCGGAAATATCGGGATACCGGTATTTGATATCGTTCCGGAAATGACAGAGGATTCGGTAGTTGTGTGTGAGCTTTCGTGCCACCAGCTTGAATATATGACAGTTTCGCCGCATATCGCCGTGTTCCTGAATCTTTATGAGGAGCACCTCGACCACTACGGCACTATGGAGCGGTACTACAATGCCAAGAAGAATATTTATCTTCACCAGAAAAGCGATGATCTGCTGCTGATATCATCGGATATTGCACCGGAGGATAAATGCTCAGAGGTCATCACCATATCCGCTTTGGACGAAAATGCTGATATTTACGTCAGCAACGGTTCGCTCGATAACCATTTGATCGAGGACGTGACACGTGCGTGCTACACTATCCCGGCAAAGGACGTTAAGCTGCTCGGTGTACACAATCACTACAATATCGCCGCAGCACATACTATATGCGGTATGCTCGGCGTATCTGATGAGGGCTTTACAAGGGCACTGTGTACCTTCGACCCGCTGTCTCACAGGCTTGAATATGCCGGGACATACCGGGGGATACGCTGGTATGACGACTCTATCTCGACTGCGTGTGCCACGGCTATCGAGGCGGTAAAAAGCATACCTGACCCGGGGTGCATACTCATCGGTGGAATGGACAGAGGTATCGACTATACTCCGCTTGTAGAGTTCCTTGTAGGGTCTGATATCGAGGTCATCTGCATGGAGGCGTCCGGAAGGAGAGTTTTTGAAATGCTGAAAAAGGCGGCAAAGCCCAGAAGAATGGGGCATATCCATTATGCTGCCCACCTTGAGATCGCTGTTGCGATCGCAGCAGATATAACTCCGGCAGGCAGGAGCTGCGTGCTTTCTCCGGCTGCGGCAAGCTACGGGATATTCAGGAATTTCGAGGAGCGGGGAGATGTGTTCAAGGAGCTTATAAAGAAGCTCTGATGTCACTTCTGTCCAGATAGTTTGTCATTATTGTCCTTGAATATTCTCCGGAAATGTGGTAAAATGCAATAGTGATCTTTTACTTTGGAGGAATAACAATGGCTAATCCTTATCTGCCGCTGTGGGAGTATATCCCCGACGGCGAGCCGAGAGTTTTTGGCGACAGAGTTTATATCTATGGTTCTCATGACCGTATAGCACAGGAGGGCTTCTGCGATTTCAAGCTGAAGGTCTGGTCTGCACCGGTCAGCGACCTGAATAACTGGCAGTGCCACGGGGTGAGCTTCCGCACAGCCGACGACCACGGACACCCGGCTGACACTCCCTGGACGAGCAGAGAGCTTTTCGCACCGGACGTTGTCGAAAAGGACGGAAAATACTACCTTTATGCGTATATCGTAGGCTCTGAGGGGGCAGTTGCAGTGAGCGACCACCCGGAGGGTCCGTTCACTCTGCTGGGCAAGTATAACTACAGCGATGAGGACGCCGGAGATAACGGTATCTTCAACGATGCGGGCGTGCTTGTTGACGATGACGGCAGAGTGCATATATACTACGGCTTTACGGAAAATCACTACGGTGAGATCGACCCGGCTGACATGAGGACGATAATCCCCGGAAGCTACAGGGCTGACATGATACCGAGGGGCGAGGGCGATGATGATTTCTTCGAGGCAAGCTCCCCGAGAAAAATAAACGGAAAATACTATCTGATATACTCACCAAGAAAGGGCAGCCGGCTGTTTTACGCCATATCCGACTCTCCTACAGGGCCGTTCAGGCGTATGGGAGCTATAATAGACAATGGTGTGGACTATCCTGCCGGCAACGACCACGGCTCAGTGTGCTGCATAAACGGACAATGGTACATATTCTACCACCGCATGACGAACGGCTCTATAATGCAGAGACAGGGCTGCGTTGAGCGGATAGAGATACTCCCCGACGGAACGATACCGCAGGTGGAGATGACCTCGCTCGGCTTTGAGGAATCGCTCAGCCCGTACCGGATAACTCCGGCTGAGATCGCCTGTGTTCTGAAGGGCGGCTGCTTCGTGACGGAAAAGGATATTTTCACGAGGGTCATAACCGGCATAAAGACCGGGAGCGTTATCGGGTACAGATATTTTGATTTCGGTGAGGACTTCTCCGGTAGCGACCTTGTTTTCAAGGCACAGCTCATCGGTGCAGGCTGTCCGGCTGAGATACATATTCTGCTCGACAGCTATGATGATGGTGAGGAAATAGGTGTGTGCAGAACAGGCACCGGCGACGGGGTATATACCGCAAGGTGCAAAAGCGTCACCGGGCGGCACGCAGTATATTTCAGGATAAATCACCCGTACACGAGCTGGGCAGCGAGATATTACGATGACAGGGCATTATTTGAGCTGAAAAGCTTTGTGTTCTGCAAATAAACAGATAAAAGCCTCCGCAGAAGCGGGGGCTTTTATGCACTATAATCCAGATCACATTATTTTATATGCTGCGCCGTGTATATCGTTTTGAAGCTCTGCTGGATTTGTGCAGAAAAATATTGCTGATACCATAATTCCTTGATATTATTTTGTATTGACATTTTATTTATTTTATGTTACTATTAACTTATCAAAATAATTAATCAGGAGGATGCTTATGCTCGATTTTCTCAAAAAAGCCGCAGCAGCTCTGCTGTCGTGTACTGTACTCGCCTCGGCTCTGACTGCCCTCACCTCAGAAGCCGCTAATTACAGCCGTGTCTCAGTGCATGATCCCTCTGTTGTGAAGCTCGATGACGGCAGCTACTACATCATCGGCTCACACCTCGGTGCAGGTCGCTCCGATGACCTCATGAACTGGACGGATACCGCAAATTCCGCTGCCGGTTCAACTAAAACGACCTACTTCAATAATATCTACACCGACCTCTCAGTGCCGGAAAAATGGTCAAATACAAGCTCCGGCTATGACCTTTCGGGCAACCTCTGGGCTCCGGATATCGTGTGGAACGACGTTATGAAGAAATGGTGTATGTACCTTTCGGTCAACGGTGATGACTGGCACTCCTCGATAGTCCTGTGTACAGCTGATGATATCGACGGCCCATATACATACAAGGGCACTATCGTTTATTCCGGATTTGAGACAAATCCGGCAAATTCCGCAAACAGCTACAAAAATACCGATGTTGAAAAGGTGCTCGGCAGCAGCCCTGATCTGAGCAGATACCTCAACTCCTCCGGCAGGTGGAATGCTGAGTACGGCACGAATGCTATCGACCCGTGTACCTTCTATGACGAGCAGGGAAATCTCTGGATGGTCTACGGCTCGTGGTTCGGCGGTATCTATATGCTGGAGCTTGACGAGAATACCGGTCTGAGAGATTACAACGTGACGTATGCAACACAGAAAAACGTTTCTGACGCATACCTCGGCAAAAAGGTAGCCGGCGGCTACTGGGCTTCCGGCGAGGGGCCGTATATCGAGTATATGACAAAGCCCGGAACCAATGAGGGATATTATTATATGTTCCTCTCCTACGGCTATTTCCACCCGAACGGCGGATACAATATGCGTATATACCGCTCGGCGGCTCCCGATGGCCCGTATGTTGACGAAAAGGGAAATTCCCCGATCTTCACAAAGGGAACTGACGATATCGGTGCGGATTACGGCGTAAGGCTGATGTCCAACTATAAAATTAGCTGCAACGGCTATTCGTTCAAGGCTCAGGGACACAACTCCGCCCTGATGGACGATGACGGCAGGCTCTATGTCATCTATCACACAAAATTCGGAGGACTCGGACTTTTCCATCAGGTCAGGGTTCACCAGCTCATCATGAACGAGGACGGCTGGATAACCGCTGCTCCGTATGAGTACAACGGCGAAAGGCTTTCCGAAAAGGGGCATACCACGGCGGCAGTTACCGGTGAGTATGAGTTTCTCGTCCACGACCAGAACCAGGGCTATAAGCCGGACTGGAGCGAGGCTGACAACAACGATACAGCCGTAAAGATAGCAACTCCGGTGAGCATTACCCTCAACGCAAACGGCAGTGTTACGGGAGATATGACCGGAACATGGAGCGTTACCTCCGGCACTCCGTACATGAGCATAACCGTCGGCGGAAAGACCTACAAGGGTGCGTTCATCGTCCAGGCAGACGAGTCCGACGAAATGGTAACGAAAATGACCTTTACAGCAACCGGAAACAATATGTGCGTATGGGGCAGCAAAAAGGCTGCATACGATCTGAGTGAGGATATGATTGACCGCAGCTCTGACAGCAGGCTGGTTTACAAGTCAGAGGGCGGCACGAATCAGGTGCAGCAGATAAAAATTGACGGCACTGACCTGCTCAGCGGCGTCCCTTACTTCATCACAAACCGCTTCAACGGCAAGTCTCTCGATATCCCCGGCGGCTCAACTGAGGAGAATACCGCAATGCAGCAGTGGACTCTGACAGGAGGAAGTCATCAGGAGTGGAGGATAGAAAATGCCGGCGGAGGATATGTAGTTATCCGTTCAATGAAGGACGAAAGCGTTTGCCTTGCGGTGAACGGCAGCTCCGCTGATGACGGGCTTGACATCGCAGTACAGAGATATACCGGGGCGGACAACCAGCTGTGGAAGCTCATACAAAGGCGTGGAAGCTACGGTATCGTGTCAAAATCCTCAGGCGATTCAGCGGGAATAGACGTTTACGGCTGGAGCACTGACAACGGCGGCGAGATAAAGCAGTGGAATTACTGGGGCGGCGACTGCCAGCTCTGGAACATAACTCCGGTATACCCTGCTGTGAATGACGGGGCGTATACGATAAAGAATGTGAACAGCTCTCTGTTCCTCAGTGCAGAGGACGGCGGAGGAAGTCTCGTACAGGGCAATGAGGCTCAGGCGTGGAGCGTTGAAAGGCTGTCGGACGGCTATTACAGCATAAAGAATGCCGGCGGTGAGGCTCTTACTGTAGCGGATTCAAGCGGCGACGACGGAAAGGACATCTACCTTTCAGAGTATAACGGCGGCAACGCTCAGAAATTCAGCCTGTACGTTAATGCTGACGGCTCATATTCAGTCCTCTCGGCTGTATCGTCCGGGAAATCGGGCTTTGATGTATACGGCATAAGCCTTGAGGCTGGTGCGAATATCTGCCAGTGGAGCTACTGGGGAGGCACCGGACAAAAGTATGTCCTTGAGCCGGCGAAGATAGAGTCTCCGGAGCCGGAGACTACCACCACCACCACTACTACTACTACCACCACCACCACTACT
>JAFVFL010000043.1 GCA_017475555.1 Ruminococcus sp. | reverse complement strand
ACGTCATTTACTGTTACTGCCATTGTAACTGTATCGCCCGGCTTTGCCTCTACTGTAGGTATCTGCCAGATGATAGCACCAGCAGGTGCTGTTACTGTGGTAGTTGTTGTTGCCTCTGTTGTGGTAACAGTAGTTGTTGTTGATGTTGTTGTAGGAGCCTCCGTTGTTGTTGTAGTTGCTGCCTCTGTTGTTGTAGTTGTCGGAGCCTCTGTTGTGGTTGTAGGAGCTGCTGTTGTAGTTGTTGCAGCCTCTGTAGTTGTTGTTGTCGGAGCCTCTGTTGTGGTGGTTGTAGTTGTGGTAGTTGTCTCTGCCTTTACTACGATAGCACCGTCTCTCATAAGAACCTGAGCGGTCATATCAACGCCGTCAGCAGAGGATACAAAGTTGTACGCCTTGTCTGAGAATGTTACAGGATATGTTCCGTCTGCACAGTCCTCAGGAACTGTGAAGGTAAGAGTGATCACTGTAGCACCGTCTGCTGCTGCTGCACCGCCAAGAGGTGTTGAGAATGCATACTGTCTTGTTGTGTCGTTGATGTTGTACTGCTTTGTTGCATAGCCGTCGCCAGCTGCTGCACTTACGTAATTCACACCCTCGTCATTTGTGATAACGAACTGAGCACCGCCGATAGGCAGATTTACGCCCTGTGAATCGTCAACTGTTACTGCCATTGTAACTGTCTCGCCCGGCTCTGCCTCTACTGTAGGTATCTGCCAGATGATAGCACCAGCAGGTGCAGTTACTGTGGTAGTTGTTGTTGCCTCTGTTGTTGTGGAAGTAGTTGTTACCTCCTTGACGATGATAGCACCGTCTCTCATAAGGATCTGAGAGGTCATGTCAACGTCATCAGCAGAAGTAATGTAGTTGAATGCCTTGTCAGAGAATGTTACAGGATACTCGCCAGCCTCTGTAGGAGCAGTGAACTTGAGAGTGATGACTGTTGAGCCGTCAGCTGCTGCTGCGCCGCCAAGAGGTGCTGAGAAAGCATACTGTCTTGTTTCGTCATTGATGTTGTACTGCTTCGTTGCATAGCCTGTGCCAGCTGTTGCACCGTTGTATGTTATCGCAGCATCATTTGTGATAACGAACTGAGCACCACCGATCACAAGGTTTACACCTTCTGCATCGTCAACAACGACGTTCATTGTTACCTCTTCGCCGGGCTCTGCCTCGACAGTAGGTATCTGCCAGATGATCGAGCCAGCCGGAGCTGTAGCCTTTGTAGTTGTAACAGGAGCTGTTGTAGCAGCCTCTGTAGTTGTAGCAGGAGCTGTTGTAGCAGCCTCTGTGGTTGTTGTTTCTACGTCACCCTTGATAACGAGTGTTGCAGGAACTATCTTAGCCTCGAACGCATCGGTACTGTTAGGACCGAATGTGAATCTGTTGAGCTTGAACTCGTACTCACCAGGAGTTGCATCAGCAGCAACCTTGAATGTGTATTCGATCACAGGTGAAGCATCGTCAAGCTTGATCGGAGCACCGCTATCCTGCATGCAGTTTACGTACTCATAGCCGCCATAGGTATCGTAGCCCTTTACGCCAGCCTCAAGTGCTGCCTCGCAGAACTCGCTTGCTATACCGGTCTTTGTGACCTTGCCGTCACCGAGGAGGTCGTCGTCGATACCAACTGCAAGCATAGCCACATCATGATTACTTGAATCCACCTTTACAGTGATAGTGATATCATCACCAGGTGCAGCCTCGATAACAGCACCCTCAGAACCGCCTGAGTATGCGATGAATGTCTCATCAAGCTCGCCAGGTACATAGCCGCCCTCACTGCTTGAAGCTGTTGTTGCAGGTGCAGTTGTCTGAGCAGCTGTTGTAGGAGCAGCTGTTGTTGTGTCAGGAGCCTTTGTTGTTGTAGCCAGAGCTGTTGTTGTAGTCTCCACATCACCCTTGATAACGAGTGTTGCAGGAACTATCTTAGCCTCGAACGCATCGGTGCTGTTAGGACCGAATGTGAATCTGTTGAGCTTGAACTCATACTCACCAGGTGTTGCATCAGCAGCAACCTTGAATGTGTAAGAGATCACAGATGAAGCGTCATCAAGCTTGATCGGAGCACCGTTATCCTGCATGCAGTTTACGTACTCATAGCCGCCGTAGGTATCATAGCCCTTTACGCCAGCCTCAAGTGCTGCCTCGCAGAACTCGCTTGCTATACCGGTCTTTGTGACCTTGCCGTCACCGAGGAGATCGTCGTCGATACCAACCGCAAGCATAGCCACATCGTGATTGCTTGAGTTCACCTTTACCGTGATGGTGATTTCATCACCGGGGTCAGCCTCAATTACTGCACCCTCAGAGCCAGCTGTGTAAGCGACGAATGTCTCATCAAGCTGACCGGGCTCATAATCTGCACCAAACAGATTTTCCGGCAGAATGCCCTGGATATCGCCAGCAGTAACACCTGAATCCAACGACGCTGATTTATTGGCAGAAACATCAGAAGCGTCGATCACATCTTCTAAACTAACGTTAGGCTGCACAGCAGCAGGGCTGCCGGCAGCACTAACGGAGAATGAAGAAGCAAATGCGCTCGTCATGAGTGAAGCACTCATAGCAAGAGATGTAACTGCCGAAAGCAGTTTCTTCATCAGTGCATTTCCTTTCCGAGCATTATGCTCTATTTATTGGATCACTTCTGATAATTACTTAAGGTCGCCCTTTGCGCAGGGAAGAGTAACAAGGCTAACGATGCTCTGGATGATAGCATCAGAGTCGTCAGAGTTGATCTCTGCTCCGCCCTTCTCGTCGCAGCAGTCTGCGTTGAGCTTGCCCTGAGCTGTGAGGTCGTACTGGTCAGCAAGAGCCTTGTTGAGTACAACCACGTCAGCGATATTGACCTTAAGGTCGCAGTTAGCATCACCGTAGAGAGGTGTGCCAGGAGCAGGTGTTGTTGTAGCTGCTGTTGTTACAGGAGCTGTTGTAGCTGCTGTTGTAGCTGCTGTTGTTGCAGCTGTTGTAGGAGCTGCTGTTGTTGTTGTAGGAGCTGCTGTTGTTGTAGCTGCCTCAGTTGTTGTTGTAGTATCCGGAACCTCACCCTTGATAACGAGTGTTGCAGGGATTATCTTAGCCTCGAAAGCGTCAGTGCTGTTAGGACCGAATGTGAATCTGTTAAGTGCGATCTCATACTCGCCAGGTGTTGCATCAGCAGCAACCTTGAATGTGTACTCGATTACAGGTGAAGCGTCGTCAAGCTTGATCGGAGCACCGCTATCCTGCATGCAGTTTACGTACTCATATCCGCCGTATGTGTCATAGCCCTTTACGCCAGCCTCAAGTGCTGCCTCGCAGAACTCGCTTGCAATACCAGACTTTGTAACCTTGCCATCGCCGAGGAGATCGTCATCGACACCAACTGCGAGCATAGCTACATCGTGGTTGCTTGAATCTACCTTTACTGTGAGAGTAAAGTCACTGCCGGGCTCAGCCTCGATAACTGCACCCTCAGTGCCGCCTGTGAATGCCTTGAATGTATCATCGAGCTCACCAGGTACATAGCCGCCCTCACTGCCTGAAGCTGTTGTTGCAGGTGCGGTTGTCTGAGCAGCTGTTGTCTGAGCAGCTGTTGTTGTGTCAGGAGCCTTTGTTGTTGTAGCCGGAGCTGTTGTTGTCTCGGGAGCATCGCCCTCGATAGTGATAGTAATTGAATCGCCGAGTGTAAGATTGCCGTTAGCTGTTGTGTACTTTTCACCGTTAGCCTCGATCATGCAGCTTCTGATCTCATCGTTCTTTGAATCAGACTTTTCATCAACAAAGCTTATTGTATAGTCACCAGCCGGTGTATCCTTCGGGAAAACAACGTCTACTGTACCGAAAGGAAGTGCGTCAGATGAATCGCCGGCATACGATGTGTAGCCAGCTGAAGGCTTGATCCAAACAACTGAGCCGTAAGCTGCATCCTTGATGCCGAGCTTTGCGTAGCCCTCTGCTGCTGTTGAAGTAGATACAGCCCATGTACCGCTTGCGGTAAAGAGAGTTCTGCTGCCTGCTGTAACGAACTTACCAAGGAAAGCAGGAAGATAATTTGTTGTGTTGCCGTTGACAGTAATAGTGTCTCTGTATACAGAAGCCGGCTTTGTTATGGAGAATGTGATATCAGAAACGCTGTTAGCAGAGCTGATAGTAACACCAGCCATGATGGAAGCACTGTCTGTAGTGTTCTCTGTGAGGTAGATTCCTATCGGAACTGACACCTCATCAATATCACTCCGAGAAATCTGCTCAGCTGTTATTGTAGTTGAAGGAACGAGCAGAGCCTGTGCCTCTTTTACAACATTTCCGTCGTCATCCATATACTGCACAGTCTGTACCTCACCTGAGCCCTCAACTGCAAAGAGACCAAGTGAAAGACCCTTGCTTGCGTCTGCTGCACCTGATACAAAAGGAACAGCAGTACTTGCCATTGTTGCAGCCATTACCAGAGAAGTAGCCGCAGAAATAAGTTTCTTCATTTGTAATAATTCCTTTCTTTAGGCTTTCGCCTATTATTTTTGTTTTTGGGTTTGTATTCCTTTGTAAGGGGGACAAATCAGATAATCTCAGAGTACGATCAGATAGCTCCTGCGTCCTTCATCTGGATCCAGATAGCATCAAGTCCGGAAAGTCCGTTCGTACCGTCACAGTCTGCATTGATAAGACCCTGTGCCGTGAGCGGATACTTCTCAGAATTCGCAAGGTTCTGGAGAACTGCGACTGCGTCTGCCATATTGACCTTGTTGTCAACGTTAGCATCGCCTCTGAGACCCTCTGTTGCTGAACCGATAGTTACGCTGCCTGCTGTCGTATTGACATTGTATCTGACTGCCTTGCCGTCACTTGAATAGCCGCAGTCGATCAGGTCGTTCTCAACGCCTGAGCTGTCATATGTCTCACGAGCTACAGGAACGATCTCGATATCAGCTACTGTACCAGCAGCAGCGGTATCGCTTACAGTACCTGTTACAGTACAGTATACACCATCGTTCTTGATCCAGTAAGATGCGTCATCCAGGCCTGTAGACCACATTACTGCGACTACGCCCTCGCTCTCGGTATAGCTATTGAAATTCTCCAGTGAAGCTGCTGTAGGGTCAGCAGAACCTGCGCCGGTCTCGGTTGCAGCTCCGGGAGTTACAGAATCAATAGTTATCAGGCTGCTGTCGAACTTCAGAGAGAAGTTGAGAACCTGAATACCTGCAGCGGGAATGTCAGCCAGAGATACGTCCACTGTGAACTGCCCCCCTGCCTCTGCTGTTGTCTTGCTGACGGATATCTGCACTGTTTCGTCAGCAGCAGCAGCCGGTGCGAGTGAGCAGACTGAAAGTGAAAGCATCGCAGCAGCCATAGCTCCGATGACTATCTTTTTTGTCTTCATGTTTTTTTCCTCCTTCTTCATTAATTATATATAACAAAGGAACAGCTGCCCCTTTTATTATATCATGTCTTGGCAGCGGTACTGTCCTGCCCGGTGTCGCCGGGTACAGCTCCGCAGCTGCCGCCGTCGGATATCTGAGAGAAGTGCTGTCAGGAGCGTCATATCGCTCAGCCGAGCGTATATGCAGCGGCACACAGACAGTACAAGACGCACCACACTGCCATGATGTGACATCCGATGTGAGCGGCTCAGAAATTCCCCATGAATCTATATCTATTCATGATTACATTATATAACAGCTCTCAGAAAAAGTAAATAGGTTTATATCGTTTTTGGAACTTTATATAAACAACGCTCCCTGTTTTTGAACGGATTGCACAATGAAAAATCTCATTCAAAAGCAGCACAGAAAGTTATTTATTAACAATTTATGAACAAATCAACTGTTTTGCGTTACTTGTCCAGCTTCTGAAATTCCTTCGGTATCGCTGTGTCGATTATCTCGTTCAGAGTATCCCAGTCAAACCAGTTGTAGGTGCCCTGCGGCACTGCATACGGTATGCCGTGACTTGCCGCAAGCTCCGGTGTGTACATACTGTACGGATACAGCCTAAGATTCGAGAAATTCCCGTCGTCATAGTGTACTATCGAAGGGATAACGCCGATGTCCTCAAGCTTTACCTCTCCGGTCGCACCGTCGATCACAAGATCGAAGTCCGGAAGCTCACCCACAAGGTTGAAATTATCCGTCTGGGCACAGATGAAATTGCCCATGGAATAGAACACAAAGCCCTTCGTTCCGTCGTCACGGGTTATCCACTCCATCGTCTGCGAAACGTGAGGGTGGCAGCCGAGTATCACATCAGCTCCCCAGTTCACCATTTTGTTCGCAAGCTCAACTCTGTCCTCGCCGACAGTGAAGGTGTCCTCAACGCCCCAGTGTGCCGCAACGATGACAGCGTCCGCCATCTCCTTTGCTTCCTTTATCTGACGCTCGATGACGTCCTCCTCGTAGTTCATTACAACTCTGAGCGAGGAATAATCAGGTATCGAGAAGCCGTTGATATGCTCAGCATACGCAAGAAAGGCGATCTTCACTCCGTTGACCTCACGGATACGGATATTGTTTGCGTCCTGCTCATTGAGGTAAGCTCCGAGCACTGTAAGGTCGTTCTCCGCAGCCTTCTGGTTCCAGAAATTGATCGACTCCTCAAGAGCCTCCGAGCCGAAGTCGAGCAGATGATTGTTCGCCATTGTGAACACATCAAAGCCCAGGTCGATGACAGCGTCTGCGACCTCCGGCGGAGAATTGAACAGCAATGCGCCGCCGTCCGCACCTCTTATGCCGTTGCTCTGCGAGATTATCGTCTCCTGATTGATTATCGCACAGTCAGCAGCCTCGATGATGTACTTCATATTCGCATACATCGGCTTGAAATCGTAATTTTCGCCCGGCCCGGCGAGTGCCTCGGCGTTCTTGAACACTGAGTAGTGTATCAGGTTATCGCCGGCAGCAGTGATATGGACACGCTTATCCTCCGGAACCGGCTCCGTAGTCGGTTCCTCAGTAGGTGCCTCTGTCGGAGTGACCGTGCCGGTATCTCCGCCCTGGGACTGGCTGTCCTGAGTGCCGCTCTGCTTCTCCGAGCTTTTGTTGGCAGAGCCGATAACTCTCGTAGCACAGCCAACTGCTGAGATCACAAGCACTGCAAGTACAGCTACAGCTGCTCCTGCACGTCCCTTTCTGAGCTTGCCCCTTTTACCGGTTCTGCCCGGCTCATTCTGTGTTGCCATTTTGTATCTCCTCTTTCTTTGCACAGCGGCGGATCCTCCACCCTGCGACATCATTATAACACACTTTTTCCGTTTTTTCAATTACCATTCGTATGATTTTCAGTCGAATTTACAGCTCGTTTTATCAGCAAATGTTCTCTCAACCCGTAAAAAACGGCGGAATATAGGCAAATTCTGGATTCGTCAGTTTGACAGCCAGCTTCTTTGTGCAGCTGCACAAAATTTTTGCCGCATTTTTGTGCATACTGACTACATCGTACCTCGCCGCTCCTGCAAACGGATAAATTCCTCCGCAAGCGATTCTGCCTCCGCATACGACGACAGCTGATAGCACCGCCCACGGAATTTCGCCGAGCCGTAGTACCCGTTCATGTACCATGCGGCGTGCTTTCTTGCTTCGTGCATCGCCATTTCCTCGCTCTTTTCACTGAGAGACAGCATTAAGCGGATATGCTCCAGCATTACCGACATTTTCTCCTCAAGCCCCGGCGGAGCATACTCCTCTCCGGCAAGTCCTGCCGCTATCTCCCGGAAAATAAACGGGTTCCCGTAGCTGCCCCTGCCGACCATCACAAGGTCGCAGCCGGTAGTCTCATACATTCTCCTGCACGGGTCAAAGCCCGTGATATCGCCGTTTCCGATGACAGGCACGCTCACCGCAGCCTTGACGGCACGTATCACCTCCGGGTCGGACACACCGCTGTAGAACTGATCTCTCGTCCTGCCGTGTACCGCTATCGCCGCAGCTCCTGCGTTTTCGAGTGCCCTCGCAAGCTCCGGTGCGTTGACGGAATCCCTGCTCCAGCCGCTTCGTATCTTCACAGTAACCGGAGTGTCCCCGGCAGCCCTGACTGCTGCACGGCATATCTCAGCCGCAAGAGGTATATCCCTCATAAGTGCCGACCCCGCACCAGTCCCGACCACCTTCGGCACAGGACAGCCCATATTTATATCTATGATATCCGGCTCGTATCTCAGAACGATATCCACAGCCCTTGCCATGAATTCCGGCTCGCTGCCGAAAAGCTGCACCGCCATAGGTCTTTCCTCCGGTGTCACGCTGCAAAGCTGTGCAGTCTTTCTGTCGCTGTAGACGATGCCCTTTGCGGAGACCATTTCGCTCGTCACCATCGCAGCACCGTACCTGCGGCACATCAGCCTGTACGCCCTGTCCGCAACTCCCGCCATAGGTGCAAGCACCGCCGTCCGGGGGATATCCGTCCTGCCGATGGATACCATTTCCGTTTTTACCGGCATATCACTCATTTTCAGCCTTTTCCTGTGCAGCGGTATCCCCGGTCTTCTTGTTCCTGAAAACGAATATCTTGCTGATAACATAGTTGAGTATCAGCACCACGATATTCGCAATTATCTTCATTACCCAGTAATTCACGCCGATAAGTCCGTAGCCGACCGTCATCATGACCCACTCCACACCGAGAGTTGCAAGCCTGCCGCCGTAGAATGACGCTGCCTCGACCACAAGTGCCTTCGCACCCTTTGCCTCAGAATCGAATACCCACACCCTGTTTGTGAGGTACGCAAACGTTACTGCACATATCCACGATATGACGGTGCTGACGTTGCCGACAGTTACCGCCGAGCAGCCTGCCTTTTCAAGAAGTGCCTTTGATATGCCTGCCGTCACGAAGCTGACCACAGTCGTCAGCACTCCGAAGAACAGATAAAGCCACTTGTCTTCATATTTATAATATAATTCCTGAAGCGGCTTCGGAAGTATCGAAACGCACGCCCTTATTATCTTCTTCATCTCTGCTTCTCCCTCTTATTCCGGCTCAGAACAATCCGAGTCTGTATTTCTGATCAAGTATGCGGAAAACGCTCTCATCTATGCGGCTCTCCGGTATCTCTCCGCTCTCCACCGCCTGTATGACTGCGTCCGCCGCTTCTGTAAGGTTGTACGGCATAAGTATGATATCCACGCCTGCCTCTACCGCCATTACTGCTGAATCCGCCGCACCGTAGACAGAGGCTATAGTGTTCATCTGGTGCGAATCCGTCACGACTATGCCGCCGAAGCCAAGCTCGCCCCGGAGGTACTCCGTTACCGCCGTATACGAAAGGTCTGCCGGGAGGTCGTCCCCGAAGCCGGTGGTTATCTGGTGTCCGACCATAATGAAGTCCACACCGGCGTTGATACCGACTGAAAACGGCACGAACTCGTTCTCTCTCAGTTCGTCGATAGTCCTGTCTATCACCACGAACGAATCCGTATGCGTGTTGCCGTTCTCCGCACCAAGCCCCGGAAAATGCTTCAGCGTTGCACATACTCCGCTGCTTTGCAGTCCCATAGCCACATTTGCAGCCATGTTCGCAACAACCCCCGGATCGCTGCTGAATATCCTGCTGCCAAGCTCGTTGCCGGGGTCAATGTTTACATCTGCGACCGGTGCGAAATCAAGATTGAAGCCGAGAGCATTCAGGTCATTTCCTATCGTTTCGCCGATATACCGGGCTGTTTCGCTGTTGTTCTCCTCACCGTACACCGCCATGTTCTCAAATGCCGCTGTTCCGAGCTTCTGGGCACATCTTGCGACTGTTCCGCCCTCCTCGTCAACTGCGGTGAACAGGCCTGTGTACGAGCACTCCTGAAGATCAGCAAGGAGCTGCATGGTCTGGTCACGGGACTGGAGATTCTTCGCAAAAAGTATCACTCCGCCGACCGGATAGTTCTCCATAGTGTTCCTGACCTCGCCGGTCACTGAAGTCACTGTGCCGGTGCAGGCTATCGTCTCAAGGTCGCAGATGAACATCTGGTAGACCTTCTGCCGGAGCGTCATGCTGTCAAGAAGCTCCTGCGGAGTCGGATTTTCCGGAAGTACAGGCTCTGTAGTCACCGGTGCAGCTGTAGTGACCGAAGCCTGCTCCGTACCGGATACAGCCGTCGTCCTTGTGCTGCCGCCCTTACCGGAGGCTGCGGTCGTTCTTGCCGTGATAACGGCCTCTCCCTGACCGCCGCCTGTATATCCGCCGGAGCCTCCCGTACTGCCGGAGCCGCCGGAATAGCCCGAATATCCTGAGCTGCCGCTGTCCGGGCTGGTGTAGCCGCTGCTGTTTCCGCCGCTGCCTCCGCCGTTATTCCCCGAAGCAGACGTTTTCGTGCTGCCCCTCGTTCCGTTAGTGCCGGAGGTTGCTGTTCCTGTCCCGGTCTGCGTGCTTTCGGGGGCTTCTGTAGTCCTCTTCACATCATTGACCCTTTCGGCTGAAACGTCCGCAGGATCTGTCGGCTTCTCAGCCTTCGGCTCAGCATTGCTGTCCGCCTCATCACCGGAAATGCCTGTGCTGACTGCTGACGCAAGCTCCGGGCTGTCCTCCGTTGAGAATGAAGCCTGACCCGCCGAGCCGCAGCCGCCCAGTGACAGGCACAGGCACAGCAATGACGCAGTAAATCTCCTCATTTTTCCCTTTATATACATTTTACTACCCTTTATTACCCTTTCGTGTTGCCGCATAAGCGTAATCGAATATATTATAGCACACCTTTTTCTTCTTTTCAAGCGATATTTTTATTTTTCCACATATTTTCACACAGAGCCTGTTTATCCGGTAAAATTGGTCTTGTAAAATTTTCAGGGATATGGTATAATATGATCAACAGCTTCTGAAACTCAGTGAAAGGAGAGCGTTTCCGGCAGCCGTACTGCCGGAGACCGGGAGAAATATGATCAGATTCTTTTCGTCAAAGGACGGCAGGATATGCCCGTGTGAAGAGCTGACAGCCGGCTGCTGGGTGTCGGTGACCGCTCCTACCCAGGAGGAGATATCCTCCCTCATAGATGACTACGGACTCGACAGTGGCTTCGTCCGCTCATCGCTCGATGAAGAGGAGTCCTCACGTATCGAGTGCGAGGACGACCAGACCCTCATCATCATCGACACACCTGTCCCGGACGTTGACGAGGACAAGACAAAAATGTTCTTCACCCAGCCTATAGGCATTATACTCACAAAGGAATATGTTTTCACGATAACACTCAACGAGACGCAGATAATCACCGAGGCGGAGAAAAACGTTATCCGCAACCTCCGCCCCGCCTTCAAGACACGCTTTGTATTGCAGCTGCTCCTCCGGATCGCAGCTCTGTTCCTCATGTACCTCAAGCAGATAGACAAGATATCATCTGCCGCAGAGCAGGAGCTTCACGACGCTATGAAAAATGAGCTTCTCATGCAGCTTCTCGCACTTGAAAAATCCCTCGTATACTTCTCCACCTCGCTCAAGGCGAACGAGGTGACGATAGAGAAGATATTCCGGGGCAGGATAATAAAGCTGTACGACGAGGATCAGGATCTGCTGGAGGATGTGCTCATCGAGATGAAGCAGGCGATAGAGATGGCGAGCATCTACACCGGGATACTTTCAAGCATGATGGACGGCTTCTCCTCGGTCATATCAAACAACCTTAATATCGTCATGTGGCGGCTGACTATCGTGACGATCGTCATGGAGATACCGAATATCATGTTCGCATTCTACGGCATAAACACTGTTGACCTGCCTATGCCGTACACCTGGTTCGCAATAACCCTGACCGCACTCCTGACCGGCATAACCGCTCTTGTGCTCATAAAATGGAAGAAGAAATAGCGTTTCGTCTGCTGATCTCTCATAAATCAACAAAAATACATGATTTTTTTACATCTGATACTATAGACAAATTAAACAAAATATGATATAATAATTATGAACCTACACCAGCCGGACTATGCCCGACTGAATCACTTCAACGAAAGGAACAGCTATGCTTCACGAAAAATCATGCGGAGCCATTGTCTACAGAAAGTTCCACGGGAATACTGAGATACTCCTCATAAAGCACATAAACAGCGGTCACTGGTCATTCCCGAAGGGTCATGTCGAGGAGGGGGAGACTGAGATAGAGACTGCACGGCGCGAGATAATGGAGGAGACCTCGGTCGATGTGATAATCGACCCTACGTTCCGTGAGACTGTGACGTATTCTCCGAAAAAGGACACGATGAAGGTCGTTGTCTATTTCCTTGCACGGGCGAAAAATGTTGACTTCAAGCCTCAGGAGGACGAGATCGCTGAGATACGCTGGGTCGATATCTCCTACGCTGCGAGCATACTCACCTATGAGAACGACAAGACGATCGTGACAAAGGCAAAGACCGCTATCAAGGACAGTCATTAAAATGCAAAAGCTCCGGGTCATGTGATCCGGAGCTTTTTATTGTCTCTTCTGATGATCCGCAGAGACTTTTACCGCAAAGCCCTGCTATTTGGCGGAAAGCCGCCGCAGTGCCTTTTCTGCGTTCTCGTTCCCGCCCTTCGCAGCAAGCTCGTACCACTTCACTGCCGCTGTGATGTCCTTCGGCACACCATAGCCGTTTTCAAGACAGAACGCCGCATTATACTGCCCGGAGTGGAAGCCTGTACGTGCAGACCTCATGTAATACTCCGCCGCACTCTCCCGGCTGACCTCTGTTCCTCTGCCGAACCAATAGCAGTTCCCCACTGCATTGAGTGCCGGTCCATAGCCCTTTGCAGCCGCCCGGCAATAGTACAGCCATGCAGAATCGAAATCCTGCTCAGTCCCCTTGCCATTCTCAAAGCAGTACCCGACATTGTACTCAGCCGCCGTATTGCCCTTTTTCGCCGAACGGCAGAACCAGTCGAACGCTTCATAAAGGTCACGCTTCGTACCCCTGCCGTGGTAGTAGCAATTACCGATATCGAGCATTGCGTCCGGGTTGCTTTTCCACGCAGCCTTTGAGAAATACCTGAACGCCATATCATAGTCTACAGGTGTTCCGCAGCCATAGTAATAGCACCGGGCTAAATTATGCTCCGCTGCTTCAAGCCCCTGCTCCGCCGCAAGCCGGAAATACTCAAACGCCTTCTCAAGGCTCTTTTCAACGTATTTCCCCTTATAGTACAGCCGCCCCAGCTCGTTCTGTGCAGGAGCATAGCCGAGCCGTGCAGAGGCTTGCAGATTCGCAGCAGCCAGCCCCGGATCACGTGCAAGCTGTGAAGTCCCCGACTCATACAGCAGCCTTGCATTTATCGAATTTATTTCCTCCTCGGACATAAAGTCCGGCTCCTCGTCCTCCTCCGGTCTCAGAGCGTCGCATACCATACAGCTCGTCCACGTATCCTCATTCGAAGTCGAACACATCGGGCAGACCCAGCTCACAGCTTAACCTCCCGACTTGCCGGACTTTTCGGCAAGCTTCATGATCACCGCCATTTCAGGTCTGAGGAAGCGGCAGCCGCCTCCGCCGTTGTAGAAGTTGTAGCCCTTTACGCCGCCAAGCTCCGCCCTTTCGCAGCGGATAAAGCCCTTTGCAGCCATACCCTCCGGACTGAATACGATATCGTGCTCCTCCCACGGCTCTGCAATTGCCGGTGTCTCCGGCTCGGCAGATGCTTCGGCTGCCGGCTCAGGTACAGGCTCAGGTATGCTCTCCGGTACAGTCTCCGGTACGCTTTCGGGTACGCTTTCAGCTGCAGGCTCAGCCGCCGGAGCAGCAGGTGCAGTCCTGCCCTTTACGGCGTACTTCATAGCGATGAGCATTTCCGGCTTGAAGAAGCTTGAATTGGAGTCCGCACGATACAGCCTGTAGCCCTTTGCACCGGCAAGCTCGCACTGCTCCCCGGCGACAAATCCACGGCTTTTCAGCCTTTCGGTATCGAATGTCAGGTCATGCTCCGCCCACGGCTCGCAGAATCCGGTCGGTATCACCGCAAGGGTCAGCCCCATAGAGATAAGCTCATCACGGCTCACGCTCTTCTTTGCACCGTCGCTGTAGATAAGCTCATAGGTCTTCGCACCGCCGGTATTTACCTTTTTCAGACCGGCTATATTCGCCGCCGCAAGCTTATCCTTGTCGAGCATTATCCCATGCTCCGGCCACGGCTCCTCGATCACCGGCTCCGCCTCACGCAGTCTTTTCAGCACCTCTGATGATGTCGGGCGTGCAGCCGGGTCTTTGGAGAGCATATCCCTTATCAGGGAGGCATATTTCGGACTTTTTATCTCCGGGCTTATCCTCAGCTCACAGCCGCTGTTGAGGACTATCCAGCTGTAGATGACCTTGCCCTTTGCCTTACGCTTTTCAAGCTTCGGCGTAAGCGATACCGGCTCAGGCATCGCACCGCACAGGTAGTAGTGGAAGATAAGTCCGAGCGAGAATATATCCGTCTTTTCGGTTATCCTCTTCTCAAGCTCCTCCCGGTCATCCTCACTGTCGGCATATTCCCCAAGCTCCGGTGAGTAGTAGTCGATAGTGCCGACTATCTCCTCAGGCTTGTCATCAACGAACCAGCTGCTGTCGAAATCTATCAGCTTTGCAACGTAATTTCCGGTCTTGTTGCGGACAAGGAGCACATTTTTCAGCTTCAGGTCACTGTGGACTATCCCTTTGCTGTGGACGCTGAACAATGCCCCGGCAGCCGTCTGCATGAGAAGCTTCTTGACATCTACCGAAAGGCTTGCAAGGACTGCCTCAGTCTCGTCATCACTCACCGCACCCTCAACGAACTCCGCCGCCTCAACGTACTGATTCCCCTCGATGAACTCATCACAGGGGATAACGATATTTCCGCCCGACCCGGCGATCGTCCTTATGGTCGTATTCACGCCCTTCCTGGTCTTTACGAAATCCGTGAAAAGCTCCTTGTTATGGGCAAAGGTCTTCGCATCAAGAGTGCCGTTGTCGAGCGGCATGACCGGTGTCTGGTACTTTTTCAGAAAGTATTTCCTGCCGCCCTTTACCGCTGCGGCAGTCTGACCGCACTGGCTGTTCTTCCAGTCGGTTATCAGCTCATAGCCATGAAACGTCATTTATTTTCTCCTTATTTCCGCTTTATCTCGCCATATATACCGAGTATTCCCTGTAATACTCCTCAAATATCTCAGCCTGCTTCTGTGCCGCAGCCTCAAGCTCTCCCGGTGCAGCCTCTGCCTCCGCCGCCGCATTCTTCACAGCTGCTGAAAGCTCCTCCGGAAAGCTGCCGTCCCCCGATAGTACGCCCTCTGTGATACCGGCTGAATTATTGCTCCAGTATTCCTCAGCAAGTCTGACAGTCTCCTCTTCAAGACAGTCAGCTTCAAGCCCGTCAAGCTCCTCCCGGCACGAACGCACAGCGTCGATAACAGTCTCCAGCATCGCCCTGCTGCCGTCATCAAGTGCCGCCTTATCCAGCGGTATTTCACCGCTTATGAGCATTTCCGCCGCATACTCCGCCGCCTCAGGGTACTTCTCTGCAAGGCTGCGGTTGCCGTTTTCGTACTCCTCACGCCGCTGCACGAGCGAACGGACAGTGCTGTTGCTGCCGCTCCTGATACTGCCGAGAAATCCGAACAGGTTCGCCATTGCCGCCTCACAGCTCCTCAGCTCCGAAAGCTCCGAGCCGCTTATATAATCGACCGAATCCGGCACACCTGCGTCGCTTACCCTGCCAAGGAGCTCATCGAGCTGCTTTGCCGTCGAGCTTACCGCCTCACGCTGCTGCTCAAGCTGCTTGAGATAGCTTGCCGTGTAGCTGCTGCTGAATCTCCCCGCCGCAAGGATATGCTCCATATCGCCGCTGTCCGGGAGCTTCGTCTCGCTTCCGGTCTTATCACCGGGTATGAGCGAGATATAGTCCGCAAGATTACGTGCAGCCTCGCTCACAACGCTCCTCTTTGCCTTTTCAAGCCGCTCCTTCAGCTCCGCAGATCTTTTCTGTGCAAGCTCCTCAGCCGATTTTTCGGCGTTTTCACGCACCACGCTCCGGCAGAAGTCCACGACCGCCTCGTTGTCCTTTAATCTCTCACCGAGCATGGAGATATGCTTCTCCCTGCCGGAATTGACCCTTTCAAGCTCCCCGGCGTAGTCATTTTCGAGCAGCCCGTCAAGCCGGGAGATATATTTGTCATTTATCGCAGAAAGCCGCTTTTCAGCTGCTTTTCTGAAATCTGAAAAGTCCTTGTACCCGAAGAATCTCATAGCGATAGTGCTGCTGTCATCGTGCCTGCCGTATTCAAGGAAGAAATCGGTGAGCCTGCGGCTCATCTCCTCAGTATCCGCCGACTCTGCTGCCGTATCGAGCAGGAGCTTCTCAAACGCCATAGGGCTGAGGAATGCCCCGGAATCGAAGCAGCCGTCACTTGCATTGAACAGCACACACGGCTTTTCAAAGCTCTTATAGGTACACCTTATCGTGAAATCAGAGCCCTCGTCAGCCCTGATATAATTCGTCATGCCGCCGTCTGCACGCTCCTCGTCCGCAATGAGCTGACACAGTCCGCCGTCCCTGCTCCACACATACGGGCGGGAGTCACCGGCGGTAATGTATACTGCCTCGACACTGCCCTTGTTTTCCCGGTATATCGCCGCACAGAGCGTTGTACCAAGCAGTGCCAGACCGGTATATGCACTCTCATACACCAGATTCGCATTCTCAGCCGCAAGCGTCAGCTTCTCCTTTATCACGCCCCTGAACCAGCCGCCGAGTGCCGCAAGGAACTCCTCACGCTTCTTCCCGTCCTTTTCCTTTTCAAGTGCTCCGAACAGCACCTCCGGCTTCAGCCTTTCACTCGTCCTCACCTCATGCAGAACGATAGCCGTAACGATACGGGAGGCGAAATATCCGCTTTTTTTGATGTTGTTCACATTGTCGCTGTAAATATCCTTTACCGCCCTCAGCTCGAAAAATGACCTGCGGACATAGTCCGAAAAGACCTCGTCCGGACTGCCTTCGAGCACTCCGCCGAACAGCGTATCGACAAGCCTTTCCTCATCGAACAGCTCCGGACGTACCTTTGTATGGCGTATCGCCGCAGCTCCGCCAAGTCCGTCCGCAGCCATTATCAGCGAACCGTCAACATACGGCAGAGCGTCCTCGCCCTTATAGACCACTGTGCCGTCCGGACGGGTCTTTGAGGACTGTCTGTATACTGTTAATTCCATATATTTCTCCTTGTAAAAGCTGTGCTCACAGCTTTATCGTAAGCCTTAAAGACTTCTTATACCTGCCCTGACACGAAAGCTGACAAAACAGCAGGATAAGATGCAGAAAAAACACCGGCACAGCCCATACTGCACCGGTGGTCTTCTCAGAACGAACCAACAACGAGGTCGATAGCAGACTGGATATCAACATCTGCAAGACCTGTTCCTGCCGGAGAGAAAGCCGGCCAGTATCTGTTCCATGCCTGAAGCTCCGTCCACGGCTCTGCATTCGGAACAAAAGCAACGAGACGTCCTGCCTTAGCCTGATAATTGCTGCCGAGTGTCTGGTCTGTAGCCTCCCACCATGCACCGAGCTGTGCGATATCCTCCGGCATACCCGACGGATAGCTGCTTGAAGACGCTCTTGCCTGGAGCGGAAGTGCCGGAGCGTCAGAGAACACGAGTATTACGTGACGGCGCTTTGAGCCCTCTGTTGTCCAGTCAGACTTGAGTGCGAGTGCGATAGCCTCAAGAGCATTCTCCGGAGTATCTCCGCCGCCCTTCGCCTCGATACCGTTCACAAAGGCTCTGAACTCGTCATTGCCCTCCGGAAGAGTAAAGAACTGTGACTCTGTCATAGGCTCGCTGTCGCAGCCGTAATCCCTGAATGCGATGACCTTGATACGGAGAGTCTCGACCTCCTTGTCATTCTCCTCCATCGACTCTATGAACTTCTCATAGAAAGAGATAGCATTCTTCTTTACCTCGTCTATTATCGGAGCCATACTGCCTGTAGCATCTATGCACATTACGATGTCAACGCAGTACTCTCCCATTCCCTGTCCTGCCATTTTTGAAGATCCTCCTTATATCATTTTACGGTTTATCAGCGGAAATAATTCTGCACATTTACATTATACAGCATTTTTGCGTTTATGTCAATACTCACACAAAGCAAAGAACAAAATTATTTGGCGTTTTGCTTATGCAGGGACAAAAAACTGAGCTCTGTGGTTTTCTTTCAAAAATACTTGCATTTTTCATAGTTTAGTGGTATAATGTATACAGTATTATGCCCTCTCAGGCACGGCACTCCTGAAAGGGACAGAAAAGGAGAATAAAATTATGCAGTACGGACACTTCGACCTTGAAAACAAGGAGTATGTCATCACCGACCCGGCGACCCCTGCACCCTGGGCAAATTATCTGGGCGACCCTGAGTATGGCGCTATGATATCCAACAATGCTGCCGGCTACAGCTTTGTTAAATCCGGTGCAAACGGACGCATCTCCCGCTTCCGCTTCAACTCCGATATGGCTCTGCCCGGACGCTATATCTATATCCGTGACAACGAGGACGGAGACTACTGGTCGGCTTCATGGCAGCCGGTCGGCAAGCCCCTTGACAAATATAAGTCAGAATGCCGCCACGGTACGGCATATACCGTGATTTTCGCTGAGTACAGCGGTATAAAGTCCGAGGCTACATACTATGTACCATACGGAAAGACCTATGAGGTATGGCGTGCTAAGGTCACAAATGCCTCCGACAAGGAGAGAAAGCTGTCGGTCTACGGATTCGTCGAGTTCACAAACGACAACAACTATGAGCAGGATCAGGTAAATCTCCAGTATACTCTCTTCATCACACGCACAAGCTTCGAGGAGAACAAGATACTCCAGCACATCAACGAAAACTCCGGCAGAGACGAGACAGGCTCCAACCACCGTGAGCGGTTCTTCGGTATGGTCGGTCAGCCGATATCTGCGTATAACGGCTCTCTCAGCGACTTCATCGGCCCGTACAGGACTTACTCTAACCCGATAGCTGTCGAGTCCGGCAGATGCAGCGGTGCCATGAACTTCAACACGAACGCCTGCGGTGCTCTTCAGAGCGATATAACTCTTGCTCCGGGCGAGACAAAGGAGTTCATATATGTCCTCGGTCAGCGTGACAACGCTCAGGCTTCGGCTATACTCGATGAGTACAAGACCCCCGGCAGGGTCGATGCTGAGATAAAGCAGCTCAAGGACTACTGGCACGGTCAGCTCTCCAACTTCAGCGTTGAGACCCCCTCCGCTGAGTTCAATAATATGATAAATGTGTGGAACGCTTACCAGTGCTTCATCACCTTTATCTGGTCAAGAGCCGCTTCATTCGTATACTGCGGTCTCCGCAACGGCTACGGCTACAGGGATACCGTTCAGGATATACAGGGCATAATCCACCTTGATCCTGAAATGGCAGCTGAGAAAATACGCTTCATGCTCTCCGCTCAGGTGGACAACGGCGGCGGACTTCCGCTCGTTAAGTTCAACCACAATGCCGGTCATGAGAATACCCCGGACGACCCGGAGTATGTCAAGGAGACAGGTCACCCCTCATACCGTGCTGACGATGCACTGTGGCTGTTCCCGACTATCGTGAAGTATATCGGCGAATCCGGAAACAAGGGCTTCCTTGATGAGGTCATAGTATATGCCAACGGCGGCGAGGCTACAGTTTATGACCACCTGAAAAATGCGATACGCTTCTCTATGGAGCGTCTTGGCAGCCACGATATGCCGGCTGGTCTGCACGCTGACTGGAACGACTGTCTGAGGCTCGGTGCAAAGGGCGAGTCCACCTTCGTTGCTTTCCAGCTCTACTATGCAATGAGCGTTATACGTGACATGGCAAAGCAGAAAAATGATACTGACTATATAGCATATATCGACGATGTTCAGAAGAAGCTCGGTCAGTCGCTTGAAAAGTGCTGGGACGAGGACAGATTCATCAGAGGAATAAGAGAGGACGGCACTGTTGTCGGTGCAAAGGCTGACCCGGAGGCAAATATGTGGCTCAATCCGCAGAGCTGGAGCGTTATCTCACGCTTTGCTTCAAGTGAGCAGGCCGAGAAGGCTATGGACAGCGTTCACGATATCCTCAATACCCCGTATGGTGCAAAGCTGCTTGAGCCGCCGTATAAGGATCACTACTTCGACGGTGCTCTCATGCACATCTTCAACGCTGATACAAAGGAGAACGGCGGTATATTCTCACAGTCACAGGGCTGGCTGATACTTGCTGAATCTCTCCTCGGACACGGCGACAGAGCGTTTGAATACTTCATGGAGTCCTCACCTGCTGCAATGAACGACAAAGCTGAGATAAGAGTAATGGAGCCGTATGTACACGGACAGTTCACTGAGTCAAAGGCTTCTCCGTTCGAGGGACGCTCACACGTTCACTGGCTCACCGGTACAGCTTCAACTGTAATGGTAGGCTGCGTTGAGGGTATCTGCGGAATGCGGCCTGATGCTGACGGACTTGTTATCTCCCCGTCGATACCGGCTGCATGGGACGGCTTCAGGATAACTAAGAATTTCCGTGGAAAGAAGCTGAATATAGCTGTTGACAACTCCGCACACGTTCAGTCCGGCGTCAAGTCGATAGCTCTCAACGGCGAGGCTCTTGACGGCAATTATGTTCCTGCCGACAAGCTCGCTGATACCAACGAGATCACTGTTATTCTCGGCTGAAACTGAATAGCTGTAAAAAAATAAGCTCCAGACCGGTGAACTGACCCCCAAAAGTTAGACAAAGAATAATAGAAAACATTGTGCAAAGCGACTAAGCGATGAGCTTGGTCGCTTTGCTGCATTATGCAGTGTTGGAGAGGCGGTACTCAACAGGCGACATACCATCGAGTTTCAGCTTGATTCGTTTGGT
>JAFVFL010000042.1 GCA_017475555.1 Ruminococcus sp. | reverse complement strand
TAAGTAACTGCACCTTGCCCAGTGCTATTTCTCGCTGTATCGTACGCTTACTGCGTCCACCGAGAAGCTGTCCTATCTCTTCTGCTTTATGTCCTGCTTTTAATAATATTTCTATTTTTTGCCTTTCTTCATAGCTAAGGAGTTGACCTTTCTTGCTTTATGTTGTATAATCTAAGTGACTCATTGTGATCCCCCTATGGAGGTGTTTGTTTGGTCACTTACATTATACCATATGTTTCACTTTGAGTCATCTTTTTTATTGTGTCATTTTATTTTACAACTTTCCAGCTTTTGGTTCAGACCTGCCTCTGCTTTAAGGTACCAGACACGCTGACAGGTCACAGCAGGCTTCTGAGCAGCTTTGCCCTGTTCGGGGTCCGCAGCATTCTCAGACCGTGTGCCAGGCTTTCGCTGATCTCCGCAGGTGTCATCAGATATTTCCCGGAAAGCTCCCCTGCCTGCTTTATCCTGCCGTCATCAAGACCGAATCTGTCTCTTATCAGCTCTTTGATAAAACACGGGAGCGTATCGGCTGCTTTATCGACCGTCTCCATATCAGTGCTGCTCAGGCGGAGCTTCAGATACTCCGGATCACTGAAAACGACAGAGATCAGCAGCCTCCGCTCAAGCCCGGTATGGCAGAGCTGCGGAGAGCGTTCAAGCAGCTCCGTTATCTCAGCCATGTCATATCTCGTTACATCGTTTTCAGGCTGAAAGAACCCCTTTGTCCCGGCAGCAGCATCTGTCAGGCGTATCTCGCTTACAGCTGTGGAATACAGGCTCAGGGTCACAGCCTCTGCAAGCTCTCTGCGAAGACGCAGCTGTTCCCTGTAGCCGGCAGTGCCGTCATAACGCATCCTGCAAAGGGACTGTGCAAAAAATACTGCGTATTTTGAAGCGTCGCTGTCTCCGAATAGTCCTCTTGCAAGATGGTCAAACTCCTCCGAATCAATGCTCAGTCCGGAGAATCTGCGGATATACCTCTCCCATGTATCCGGAACGCTGCCATAGTATCCATACTCCGTAATATCCGGCTCTGAGCCATACTCAGAGCCGCTTTCCCTGTAATAGTCCGCAAGGTCAGCAAGTCTGTCACAAAGCCTGAAAAAGAGATCATGGTCATCCGGGATATCATCAGCATTCTTCATTCTGCACTTGAAGAAGCTGCCGGCACAGCCCCGCTCTCCCTGCCATGCAGGGAGATAGAGATAATTGTCAGGGCTTATATTATTGAGCATATCATAAAAAAATAACACCATATTTATCCCCCTTCCGGTGTGATTCAGCAGGCGAAACCGATCATTTTTGTATTGCTGCTCCTGCCGGTCGAAACGGCACGGATATCCTCTTTTATGATACGGCACATCTCTTTTCTTGTGAGCACACGCCCCTGAGACTCCCTTATAATTCGGTCGGACTGACGGAGTATCGCCTGCTCAAGCAGATTGCGGACATATCGTCCATTGCCGAAATTCTCCTCGTGTACAGCCATGCCAAATATGTCACGGCACTCTTCAAGGGCATCATCGTCAAATACGTACTCCCTCTTGTCCGCCATGAGCCGGAGTATACCGGTCAGCTCGTCCGGAGTGTAATCAGGGAAATTGAGATGAAAAGCGATACGGCTCCTCAGACCCTCGTTCTGCTCCAGAAACACCTGCATCCTGTCATTGTATCCCGCAAAGATGACAATGACCTCATTGCGGTAATTCTCCATCATCTGTATGATAGTATTGATAGCCTCTGCACCGAACGAGTTGCTGCCGTCAACAAGTGAATACGCCTCGTCGATAAAGAGCACTCCGCCCTGAGCAGCCCTGAATTTCTCCTCAACTGTCTTTGCTGTCCAGCCGACGAAGCGTGCAACAAGATCCTGCCTTCCGCACTCAACGAACCTGCCCGATTTGAGTACGTCCTCGTCCTTCAGCACCTCTGCGATAAGCCTTGCAACTGTGGTCTTTGCAGTTCCCGGATTGCCCGAAAAAAGCATATGCAGTGATGAGCTTCCGGTACTTAGCCCCATGCTCTCACGTGCCTTGAGTACCTTTGAGGCGGAAATGATCTGATTTATGACACCCTTAGCCTCAGAAAGCCCGATAAGTGACATAAGCTCTTCATACGGCTTGCTGCCGCACCTTGTCACATCTGCCTTATATGTCTTCTGCTCCTTGTACGCCTTGTATACATGATTTTTCAGACCGCTGCCGTACCACGCATTATAGGCATTGAAGATGTCAGTAACGCTGTAGCTCTCCTGCTCAGGAAGATACTCCACAGCCTCAGAGGGATCATCGACATAGAAATCTACCTTGCCCGTCAGCTCCATGAGATACTTTTGTGCCTCTGCAATCGTACCGCTGCCCTCGGTTATCTGTATGATATCAGCCTTGGAGGTGAGCCTGTTGATAGCCTCACTGTTTCTGAACGACCTTCCGGTTATCTCTACGAAGATAAAGAGAGTATCCTTTTTCTGCTTTTCGAGTATACTTCCCGTGACTCTCGCTACCTCGTGGAAGGTGGAGGCAAGATTTCCGGAATCCTCCTCAGAGCTCATCTCGATTATCACGATACCACCCTCAGCAGACCTCAGGATCGTCTTGTACCTGTCATCTCTGTATACGCTCCTCTGCATATTCCTTATCTCAGTCTGACGGCATGAGAGCAGCCTTCCGTTGGAGTACAGAGCCTCGATGAGCAGCTCAAAAATATCCCTCGCAGCCTCCCAGTCGCCTGCACTTATCAGGTAATGAACAGGGTGTCCGTAATACTTTTTCTTATTCTGGTCTGAATATATCCTGTCTATCTCATCATACAGGCTCTTGGAACCGAGTATCTCCTTCGCTCTCTCCCTGCATTTTTCAAGACTGACCGCTTCATGATCGGGAACAGACTCAGAAAGCTTGAACGGGAGCGGGTCGAGCCACGATACCTGATACTTGATATTCAGGCGATCAAGTATCTTGCTTGAGCCGCCGTACCTGTTTGCTCCGACTTCATTTCTGAAATCCTCGATAGTGACCTCTTTTCTGCTGAACATATCGCAGTCGGGAAATGACCCGGAAAGCTTCTCCTCCCAGACGCAGCTCTCCGTTACTCCGATATTGACCGCAGCGTACACATACAGCTCCGTATCATATCTCTGCACCACGCTCATAACATATTTTCCGTGCCTGAGATAATCGCTGTAAAAACTCTCGTTGAGCTCCTGAAGCTTCATATCAGAGTATTCACTGTGGAGCGAATCCACTCTGCCGCCCGGACGTACTGCCGTGCAGCTTCCGGTATCCTCAGGCACATGACCCTTCCACCTGAATCCATAGCTGTAGAATATCATACATCATTCTCCTTTACCTTTTCTCATGCCGGCAGCCACATTTTAGCACAGAACGGAGAAAGGAGTAAACAGTTCCTTTGGTCTGAGAGGAATTTTTGTAGGAATGCACAATCGCAGGAGGCTTGATTTGTTTATTTTTATCAGGATAAAAATATAGTCCCCGCAAAAGCAGGGACTGACTTATCAAAAATTATTTCATCCAGGGCTCCTCAGGAACATTCAGTTTATTATATGCAGATCTGAGCCTCTCTCTGAACGTATCCGCAAGCTTATCCTCACCCTCCTTGTCGAGAGCTAAAGCCTCCTCAAAGGGTATCTTTACTGTCACTTTGATCTCAGGACGTATCTCAAGCTCGCTGTTTCCGCCGCCGGATAAGTAGGAATCAGAACCGGTTATGAGCTTTTTAAATTCTACCTCATCAAGGACGCCCTTATCTCTCATGTCGATAAGAAGCTTTCTTCTCTGCTCCTTGTTTTTTATTCTGATCTGATCGACGTTATCACACCAGTAGCCGATATATGTACTCAGCTGGCTCTCATTTAAGTCTTTTTCTACACGCAGCTTGCTGTCAAGCTCAGGATTGTTTGCCACAGAGCCCTTGACATTGAAGTGGAAGCCTGTACGGTATTCAAGTCTGCTGTCATATGAATAGTCCTTTTCTTTTATGATGCTGTAGAAGCTGTGTGCTGTCCTCTGTGTGGGTGCAAATACAAGAACTGCACAGAAGGAATCCTCGTCCTTGATGTAATCCAGACCGATCATATTTATACAGCGGTCAATTTCACTTTTGTCAAAATCGAGCTTGTACATCCAGCTCTTGTGCCAGGTCACTGGTGCCCCCCTGCCGATCTTTTTCAGCAGCTCATAACAGCATCTCTTTGAGTAATACTTGATATGGTCGGTATCCATTCCCTCAAGCTGGGAAACAGACGATACGTCCCAATGGTCAATGATGAACATATACCGCAGGAAATCCCCGACAAGGTAGCCGTCCATGCCGTAAAGAGTCTCCAAGATATCACTATACGAGTGATACACGATATTATTCTCGCTGAGGAACATCGCCTTTTTGCAGTGGTTGTTCAGCTGGAACGGATTCAGGTCATACAGCTTGTTCTCAAAAGCAACACAGAACTGCGGCTTTTCGTTGTGATAAACAACGATCCACGCATCAGGTCTTGGGTCACCTCTGTCCGCAATGATATTCAGTACCTCCTCCGTCTGAGCCTCTGCCTCTTTGTCCAGATCATCCTCACTTATATCAGGATCGCTTTCAATCAGAGCTTTTCTGATACCGTTTTTTATAGATGTCCTGTCTCCGGTATCTATACCGCCTGTTCCCCAGCTCTTTCCCGTCGGACTGAATGCAAAAAGCAGCCGGTCATCCTCAGGTATCTGCTTTATTGTATCTTCATCCGGTCTTGTCTGCAAATAACAGCTATAGCTGTTTCCGCTCTCCTCCAGAGCTATCCCGAAAAGCTCCCTGAAAAAAGTGATCTTGTCGCTTTCCGGCAGAGACTGGAACGTGTTGATAAGTGCTTTGGTGATATTATCCTCATATTTCTCGTCGCACCTGTATGGGATAAAAACGTTGAGATGTCTGTCAGTAATATCGAATATCACCTTTGCGTTCAGTTTTTTTCCTGACATGAATATATCTATCCTTTCGCAGCTTTATTTCTCCCGTCATGCTTTCTTTTTCGCTGACTTTTTCCTTTGCTGCCCGGCATTCTGCTCCTGATCCCTCCTGCACTCATAATGAATGCTCTCAAGCTTCTCATTTGCAGCAGTCCGGTCAATTATCGCCTTGAGAAGTATATCTATCTCAGAACCCTCAGTGTAATCCGCCGGAGCAAAATATCTTATCCGGTCGTCACGCAGCATTTTGTACACCTTTGACTTATCCGCAGTGTTATTGTTGTATATCCCTATTGAATGGCCGCCGTAGGTGTTGACGAGCTTCATGCACGGGATATCCGTATCGCTGTCGCCGATGTATACTATATTTCTGAACGGGACACGGATATCCTCAGGTGCGAAGAATTCATTTACCCCTGAGTCATTCACATCTAAAACGCCCTTTTCTATCCGGAAAAGGAACTGGGTCTTATTGGTGTAATTGACGACCTGTGCCGGCCATACAGCAACTCCCTTTTCGTTGTAATAGAAGGAGCTTGCGTATATACGCTCAAAGGCACCAGCCCTTGCGACTGAGGTGCCCTCGATCATTTCTTTAAGTCCCGATGAGATTATGTAATGCTCAACTATCACACCATGCTGAGCACCGTATTGTCTTATCCTTTCAAACCATTCCTCAACGCCCGGAAACAGTGCTACCTTAGAGCCGTACTCCCGCAGCTTGTTCCGGCTGAATATCTCCCTGCCCTCAGCCTCCAGCTTCATCTTGTACATATACGCAAGGTTCGAGTCCATATCTCCATCTCTTGCAAGAATACCTGTCTCCTTCCAGAACGACTTAACATCACCGTCATAGACCTTCTGGATATAGCCCTGTGCCTGCATATCATCAGGTGACAGAGTTTTATCGAAATCATAGCACACAGCAAGCACCGGTCTGTCCTCTTTGACCTTCCTGTCCGGCATTTCAACGTCCCCCGATCTCTCAGAGCAGTCATTGCATCTCCGGGCAGCACCGCACATTCACTGGTCGCTGCCGCTCAGCTTGAGATACTTTGAATGCTTCTTCCGTTTCTCAACATACATCTTCTTGTCAGCCGCTGTCACAAAGTCAAATATATCCTCATCACCATGCGGTACAGCTATGACATATCCCATACTCGCACTGAGAACGAACGGATTGCTGCCGCTCCTGTTGACCGCACTGATCCTGTCCGTTATCTTTTTCGTCAGCTCCTGTGCCTTTTCCTCTGTGAAATCTGCCGCAAAAACTATAAACTCATCGCCGCCGAACCGGCAGAATATCTCTCCGTCTGTACAGGCTTCCTGCAATACATCAGCAATAGTGCATATCGCCGTATCACCGACACTATGACCGTAGGTATCGTTTATCTGCTTAAGCCCGTCAAGGTCAATGAACATCAGCATTATGTCACGCTGCTGGTCAACGCAGGCTCTGTATATCTGCTCAGTCGCCTCAGCAAAGCCGTTGCGGTTATATATACCAGAGAACGTATCCTGTGTATACAGCTTTCCGAGCCGCTGTACTGCGTACTCAAGAACTATCAGCTTGCGGACATTCTCAAGAGAATTATTTATCGAGATGCAGCACGTCTGGAACATCGCATTATGCAGCGAAAGCTTGCTGATACGCACAGCCATGTACCCCAGACATCTTTCGCCGAAATGCAGCGGCAGGAAATAATACATCTTTCCCGGCGGGTCATCATTTACAAAATCCGGCAGAAGATCTCTCGTCTTTATCCGGTCGATGTTGTGGAACGAGCCGTCCTTGTAAGCGATAGGAACGAGCATTTCCTCTGTATAATCAGTCGGCACCGGTGCTTCTGCAACAGGCCGTGCGGAATGCCGCTCAGTCAGCATTTCCGAAGCCCAGTCGGTGCAGAGGCAGAAATAGAACTCCTCCGGTGCCATTTCCGTTGTGAAGCTTTTCAGTGCAGTGATATACTCGTCAAAGCTGCTGCAGCCGCGAAGTCCGCTCGAAAGCCGGTTGAATACCGAAAGATAGCGGTGCGTTGAATCCAGTCTGTGATAGCTGCGGTAATTGAGGTTCTTCATCTCGCTCACACTCGCCGGAAAATTGTCCGGACAGCCGCAGCTTTCAGTGAACCTTGTTGACATTCCGATATTTACGCTTCTCTCCTGCTGGATACCGCTGAAATGATTGCTCAGCATCCTGCACGCCAGCTGACCGGAAAGCTTCAGCGGACGCTCGACAGTAGTCAGCTCCACACGGAAATCGTGGTGGCGGAAGGTATAATCAAAGCCGGAAAATGCGATATCGTCCGGAACTCTGTAGCCCTCATCCGACAGCCTGTCTATCGCAGCCGCAGCCATAACGTCGTTGGCACAAATGATAGCCTCAGGCATTTCCGGAACGTATCTGAGGAAAAATTCCACCGCAGCCTTACCCGATGCCGCTCTGAAATTTCCGTAGTATATCCTGTCCTTTTCAATAGTTATATTATTTTCCTCAAGCACCTCAAGAAAGCCCGCAAGTCTGTCCTGGCTCTCAGGATTCTCAGCCGGGCCGGAGATGTAATTGAACTTAGTAAATCCGTGACGCTTTATGAAGTGCTCCGTTATCTTCCGCATCGCCGTCTTGTTGTCGATGCCTATATGAAGCATTCCTTCAACGTCATTATCCACACTTACAGCCGGTATGCCTGCATCCTTTATACGCCGCAGTATCTGCGACGCAACCGGCTCATAGTCGATAGTATTGGTCAGCAGTATAGCCCCGTCAAAGGCAGTAAAATCAGGCAGAGAAAAGATATTGAACTCGCCGGTATCATGGCGGAGGTTTTCCATAGTGCCGATGAAAGAGACGAAAACTGACAGATCAAGGGAGCATTCCCCGGCGGAAGCCCCGATACCATCAAGTATATCGCTTTGATAGGTCTCGTCGATACCAGCGACGATAACGGCTATCTTATTCTTTTTCAATCAGGCTCACGCTCCTTTTTCAGTATAAGTTTTGATCAGCTATGTCTGGCAAAATAATTGCTGTGATGAAAAAGTTCTGACCGGGCATAAAAACCACCCGAAAATAGCTCTTATTTATATTGTACAATAAAACGAAGAAAAAATCAATACTTCTGTATAATAATAATTATTGGATATATTTACTTTTTGTTCATATATCCAGTCCTTTTTGTAATACCACCGCTCAGTTATACCATCAGTCTATGATACAGACGTTTTGTGGGAGTTGCACAATAATACGCTTTCAAATAAATGGAAAATGGGCATGAATCAATCGCTGGTATGTCAGCTTTTTGTCAGAGTATACAAAAATTCATCACATTAAAATGCGATATTGATTTTCTTTGCGAAAGATGATATAATAATATTGTATATCTGTATTGTAAATCAATTGGAGTGATATCTATGTCAAATAAAAAAAAGAAGCGTGTCATAAAGGTACACGTTGCCCCGAAGCAGAGCCCTCCGGCTGCCGGAGCAGAGGAGCTGCTGGATCAGCAGAAGCCTGAGCCGAAAGCAGAACCAAAGCCGGAGCCGAAAGCTGAATCCAAGCCGGAATCAAAGCCTGAGCCGGCTGCTGAGGTGAAGAAAGAGCCTGAGAAGTCACAGAAGTCTGAAAAGGCTGAAAAGGCTGCGAAAGCTCCCGAAAAGCCGGAAGCAGAGCCGAAGCCCGAGCCGAAAGCTGAATCTAAGCCGGAATCGAAGCCTGAGCCGGCTGCTGAGGTAAAGAAAGAGCCTGAGAAGCCACAGAAGCCTGAAAATGCTGAAAAGGCTGCGAAAGCTCCCGAAAAGCCTGAGCCGAAAGCTGAATCCAAGCCGGAATCAAAGCCTGAGCCGGTTGCTGAGGTAAAGAAAGAGC
>JAFVFL010000041.1 GCA_017475555.1 Ruminococcus sp. | reverse complement strand
TCAAAGAAGTTCATTAGTTACATTCAACACTGGATGAACAATTACCCAAGGAAAAAGTTTAACTGGCTTTCTCCTTTTGATGTGTCACTTTCACTAAACCTCTCACCTAATCTTTGGTGACATTTTATATTGCAATTTTCAGTCCACTCCCAAAAATTTGTCAGATATTGACAAAAATTATCACTTATGTTATAATGACAATATATACCTATCTTTCCCCTGAGGAGATAATTATGGACAGCAATTCAAACCATTCAGCAGGCAGCGGACTCTATGAGCTTGCCGCAAGATGTTTTGCCCTAAGCTTCGGCTATCCGTCTTTCGTGGCATTTCTCAAAAGATCTACCTATTTTTCGGCTGATATTACTCATAATATCATTTCCGCAATTCAGCTCAGTGAGCCTGCTTCCACCGTATACACCGCACACGGCGGCATATCCTACGACAAGGTGCTTGATGTGATACTGACTACATGGCAGCCCTCTGTCTCAGATGACGATATCCGGAGGATCTATTCCCGTGACGAATTGATCAACACATACAAAAGCGGGATATCCTTCCTCAATCACGGCTACGACTGCGTTATCAGCGGAGAAAAATACAGGAAAATGATCTCCTGTCAGCTTTCCGGGCAGAACGGCTCAGTATCTGCTCTGTTTCTGGTGTACGACATCACTGACATATATGACGAAAGTGCAAGGCTGCTGCGGCGTGCTGAGTACGACGGGCTTACCGGGCTTCTCAACAAATCCGCCGCCGAGTGCAGCATAAGCGAGAGCCTGTCTGTACTTATCGGCTCTTCCGGAGCTTCAGCTGCTGTGGTGATCGCCGATCTTGACAACTTCAAACGCTTCAACGACCAGTACGGACACGAGGCAGGTGACGCTGTACTGCGTTCTGCGGCTCAGTCGCTGGAGAAATTTTTCGGCCGTGAGAGCGTTATCGGAAGATACGGCGGTGATGAGTTCATCATACTCCTGAAAAACCGCACCGAAAGAGAGGCTGATGAGGAGATAAAGGCGTTCTCCGATGAACGGCACGGGCTTGACATTGACGGCAGCCGTGTACCGTACACATTCTCTATCGGCTACTCCATGTTCCCTGAGCAGGGCGTGTGCTTCACGGAGCTTCTTGAGCGGGCGGATATGGCGATGTACAACGTCAAGATGAATCACCGTGACGACTACAGAAAATTCGAGCCGGATATGAAAATGGAAAAGCGGACTCAGCTCAGCTTTAATCTTTCGGACATCGTTTCCGGTATCCCCGGAGCGATACTCGTGTACAAGGCTGACGAGCAGGAGGAGATACTGTTCGCAAATGACCGGCTGTATGACCTCTTTGAGTGCAGCTCTATGGCGGAGCTGCTGCGGTTTTCCGGCGACAGCTTCAAGAATATCGTACACCCCGACGACCTTGACCGGGTCGAGGAATCTATCACCCGCCAGATCTCAGTGAACAGCAGCGGACTTGACTACGTTTCATACCGGATAATAACCAAAAGCGGCAGAATAAAGTATGTGGACGATATCGGGCACCTCGTCCATACGCCGAAATATGGGGATATATTCTACGTGTTTCTCTACGATAAGGAGCAGAAGAGAGATATCCTGCACGCCGCAGGAGAGGATGAAGATCTGACATGAAGGACTATATGGCAGAGGCAGAAATAATATACAGCAGCAGAAAATCGCTCGGATTGCAGGTAACTCAGGACGGGAGGCTTGTCGTGCGTGCTCCGTTCCGTATGAGCAGGGCGGAGATAGAAGAATTTGTCCGGGAAAAGTCCGGCTGGATAGAGAAGCATCTTGAAAGGGTGTCCGAAGAGGCAAGGACTGCCGAGGACGAGGGTGCTCTGAGCTATGAGGAGATACAGCAGCTTGCGGACAAGGCTCTGAAATATATCCCGGAGCGTGTGAAATACTACGCACCGCTTGTCGGAGTCACATACGGCAGGATAACGATACGCAATCAGCGTTCCAGGTGGGGCAGCTGCTCCGCTGAGGGAAATCTGAACTTCAACTGCCTGCTGATGCTGACACCGCCTGAGGTCATTGACAGCGTGGTCGTACATGAGCTGTGCCACAGGCTTGAAATGAATCATTCCGACAGATTTTACCGGGAGGTGCTGAGGGTATTCCCGGATTACTACAGGTGGCACGCATGGCTCAAGGAGAACGGCGGCAGCCTGATAAGAAGAATGACGGCGGGCGCAGCACGATAGAGCACGGCTCAGCACAATAATATAATATCGTCAGTTGTGCATTATCTCCGCAAAATCTGGTCAATTATGCTGAAATTCAGCTAAAATACTGTAGACAATACGAAAAAAATGTGTTATAATTAAGGCAGTTCTTGGCAGAGAGCTGCCATTTTTTATCGGCAATATTTATTCCGCAGCACATTAAAGATAAAAACACTGTGCCGTGGAACTGAGAGGGGTATCATTATGGAAAAGGAACTGAAAAGAATGATCGCCGGACTTGTGACAGCCGGTATCGCAGCAGCGATATCGCTTCCGGCGGCAAGGACTGATGTGAAAGCTGCGGCGGAGGGTGTGCTGATCAATGAGATATGTGCCAAAAATACAGCATACCCGGCTCCTGACGGCGGTATGTATGACTGGATAGAGCTTTACAACAGCTCCTCGTCAGCTGTGGATATAAGCGGCTGGGGACTTTCCGATAACGAAGCAAAGCCGTTCAGGTTCACGTTCCCGGACGGGGCTTCTATACCGGCACTCGGCAGGATCATGGTATTTTGCGACAGCAGGATACCGGCGATAGACGGCTCCTACACCGCTTCATTCGGACTTTCTACCGCCGGAGAGACTGTAACTCTCACAAGGTCGGACGGCAGCACAGCTGATTCGGCTTCGTTCGGCCCTATGGCAGCTGACACCTCCTACGGCAGGATCCCCGACGGCTCGGATACCTTTGCGGTGATGAGCAGCATGACCCCTGCGGCTGAGAACAGGGCTGACGGTGCACAGATCTCTGTGGAAGCACCTGTCCTCTCGCTTGAGAGCGGCTTCTATGACGGCGAGCAGCAGCTCACGATCTCCGCAGCTCCCGGTCTTACGATATACTACACGACTGACGGAAGTACGCCCGACGCCTCATCTGCACCCTACACAGGCTCTATAGCTCTGCGTGACAATTCCTCAGAACAGAACGTTCTCAGTGCAAGGACGGATATAGTCCCACGGGTGCAGACCATGTGGGGAATGTCAGCTGCCACCGCTCCCGCTTCACCGGTGGACAAGGCGAATGTTATCCGTGCAGCCGCTGTTGACAGTGAGGGAAATGTCAGCACACCAGTCACCGGGACATATTTCATTAATTACCAGGGCAAGGCAGACTACTATAAAAATATGAAGGTCATTTCCATCGTCACCGACAGCGATAACCTCTTCGGCTACGAAAACGGCATATACGTACTCGGAAAGGTGCATGACGACTGGAGAAACGGCAGCGAATACGACCAGTCTACTCCCTCCTACTTCATGCCGGCAAACTACACCCAGAAGGGCAGAGAGTGGGAGCGTGAGGCGTCTATGCAGCTGTTCGAGGACGGAAAGCTCGCTCTTTCGCAGAATATCGGCATGAGGATCCACGGCGGTGCGACACGCTCCTCCGAGCAGAAGAGCTTCAATATCTACGCACGCAAGGAATACGGTGCTGAGGCTGTGGAGTATGACCTGTTCTCTTCAAATGCGGTGAGTGAAGCCGGAAAAATAATTGATAAGTTCGACAGCTTCGTGCTCCGCAACGGCGGAAATGACGCAAGCTACAGCCGCTGGCGTGACAAGCTCAATCAGACCCTTTCCTCCGGGAGAGATTTTCTGACGCAAAGCATGGAGTCCGCTGTGGTATTTATCGACGGAGAATACTGGGGACAGTACGAGATAACCGAAAAGCTGAGCGATGATTTTGTACACGACCATTTCGATATACCGAAAAAGAACGTGTGCATTATAAAGAATCAGGAGCTTGACGAGGGCGACGCTGAGGGATTTGACGAGTTTGAGCAGCTGTGGAGCTGGGTAAGGTCGGGCGGCTTCTCTGACGATGCAGCGTATGCAGAGCTTGCGGAAAAGGTCGATATGCAGAGCCTTGCGGACTATTTAAGTGCCGAGCTTTACATCAACAACTGCGACTGGGGAGATAATAATATGGCTCTCTGGAAATCAATGGTGACCGATGAAACGAACGAGTACGCCGACGGACGGTGGCGGTTCATCATGTACGATACCGAGTACAGCACCGGGCTGTACGGGCAGTGCGGTGCGGACGATGATTCATTCAGCAAGCTTATGAAGGCTGACTGCTTCCTGAGCGACCTGTTCCGGGCAGCACTGCAAAATGAGCAGTTCCGCAGTCAGTTCGTAAATTCATTGGCTCTGTCCCAATAAAGGGTTGATTTTGGGTACATTGACCTTGACATAGTGAAAAACCTGTTGTAAAATATAGTTAGAGGCTATTTTAAGCCATAATTCTGAATGACAGAGGTGGTACTATGGCAACGCTGAATGATGTG
>JAFVFL010000040.1 GCA_017475555.1 Ruminococcus sp. | reverse complement strand
GTTCCTGTAATTTAACCGGTGTTTATGGCTCAGAGGTCACACCCGTTCCCATTCCGAACACGGAAGTTAAGCTCTGACACGAAGATGATACTTGGCTGGCGACGGCCTGGGAAAGTATTTCAATGCCGGTACTAATTGAAAGAAGGTCTGCAAATTGCAGACCTTCTTTTTTGCTCTGTTACAACAGTAGTATTAATCATTATTCGAGCCTTTACGGGTATAATTTTCGGGGATCACGCCGTCAAACTCACTAACTGGGTCTGCTTCATCATCAAATCTGAGATCCTCGGTGTAAAGGAAATTCTTCAGATCACCGAACGAATCCTCTGCCTCGTACCACACGAGCGTTCCTGTCTGGGTATCAAGGTACATCTCAACCGTGAAAACTCCCTGTTTTTCGCCATATTCTTCATCAGGGTGACCCTTTATGTGGTAGCACTGCCGCCCGGAATGTTCGGTTATCTCAGTTACCTCCCACCGGTCGAAATCATGCAGATAGCCCATTGCAAAGTCCTGTGAGAAAAGGCAGCGGCTCGCAAGCGGGACTTTTGTCGGGTCAGCTCTCATGGTCGAATGACCGACACCCTCGCTGTCAACATAGTATCTTTGAGCGTCAGGGATATCCTCGTCTGACAAAGTTGAAGGAGTGTCAAAGCCGGTGAAATATTCTTTTGCTGCATGGTCTATATCCGTATAGACACCGCTGTTGTAGTAGGTGTCTTCATTAGCCTCCAGCACAGCTCCCTCAATGCTCTCCGCCGTGATATTTCTTGGCTCGTCAACATAGCAGCGGCTGTAGTTGAAATACGCATCGCCCTCGGAGATAGAGGTCTGGAAACGCACGATATTTACATCGTTTACTGAATCCGAAGGGTAAATGACCGTCCCGGAGGCTTTGTCATAGTAGTCAACTGAATTGAGCATTAGGTGGTAAATATCAGCCTTTTCCGCAGTCTCCGGGTCTGGTGCTGCTGAGAGCTGCCGGGGGATCACCTCACGCTCTGCCGGTACTGTCGGCTGCTCAGTCGTTGTCGGCTCCGTAGTCGCTGGCTCGGAAATATCCTCATTCCGCTCCGGCTCAGGCATATTATAGGCATGATAGGCAAATGCAGATATCGCACCGCCGAGGAGCAGAGTTACAGCACAAGCCGATATCAGTTCTTTTTTCATTATGTCACCTCATTTTGGGATATCACCTCTGCTGAGATGAACCTGCTGCCGGAAGGCTGCGGGTATTCAGCGAGGTGGGGATTACAGAAAATCTTTTACTGTGAGTTATTATATCATTTATTCGTCAATAAGTCAATGTACACTGTGTACAAAATTGAACGAAAAACTCCGTTACCCAAAAGGATAACGGAGCTTTTTTACATTTACGGATATACCGATTCCAGCCCGAAGTATTCCTCAAGCGTCATTTTGCTGTTGTATAGCCTTGTTGCTGTTATCGTATCAAGATACCGCAGGTGTCCCGGCTGATAAGCGAAGCCTGTGACGGACTCCTTGCCCTCCGGATAGCGGATTATAAAGCCGTACTCATGAGCGTGCTCTGCAAGCCATTTAGCCTCCGAGGAGCCCTCTGAAGCATTGACATCTATCGCAAGTCCGAGCTGGTGCTCAGAGCCCGGACGTGGGCAGAGGCGGTCTGCCTCAGCCTGTCCGTACTGTGCAACATAGCTGTCATAGAGCTGCTTCTGCTGGTCATACGACCTGTAGCCGGAGGTCATGTAGATATTCACTCCGTCAGCTGCCGCAGCGGTCACGAGATTGCTGAAATTCTTTGACGCCAATGTATCGAGCTCGGCGGTGTAGGAGGACGGAAGACCATAGGTCTTGTTGACGATCGGCACACCGTTGCAGTACGTCACGCCGTCAGTGACCTGAATATGCGGGTCGGGGGGGTAATTAGTTGCGTATAGCCCGACATTGACCTTTATCTCAGCCTTTACCTCAGGATTGTCAACACTGGTGACTGTGACAGTGCAAGTGCCGTCCTTCAGTCCGACTACCCAGCCCTCATAGTCAACGACTGCAACGCTCGGGTCAGAGCTTTCCCATTTCTCACTCTTGTCTGCACCTGCCGGGTACATTGTAACATACGAGATATCGCCCGAAAGCAGGGGGATATTCAGCTCATATGTTGACAGGGATATCGAGGTGACGTGCGGTCTTGTGACGTTGACCTTTATCTCAGCCTTCACCTCAGGGTTGTCAACACTTGTAACAGTAACGATACAGCTGCCTACGCCTGTGCCGTATACCCAGCCCTCCCAGTCTACCGTAGCGACTGAGGTATCAGAGCTTTCCCATATCTCACGCTTGTCCGGAGCGGTCTTGGGGAGCATAGTTACCATTGAGATATCGCCCTCATAGAGATTGATGTTCAGCTCATACTTGTCAAGCTGTATCTCTGCGACCCTGTTGGGGTCAGCCGTTGTGACAGTTGTGGTAGCTGTCTCTGTAGCAGTTGTGACAGCTGTGGTCGTGGCACTGGTCTGAGTTGCGGTGCTGTCATCGTACACAGTTACCTCTATCTCAGCCTTGACCTTAGGATTATTTTTGCTCGTTACAGTCACGATACAAGTTCCGGGCTTGATACCTGATACCCAGCCTTCGCTGTCAACAGTCGCTATCTCCTCATCTGAGCTGCTCCACTGCTCTGATCTGTCGGTAACTGTACTCGGAAGCATGGTGACGTATGAGATATCGCCCTCACCGACTTTTATATTCAGCTTGGTCTTTGAGAGACGTATCGCTGTCACCTTGTACGGGTCGGAGACATTTACTCTGATATCAGCACTGACCTCCGGATTGTTGACGCTTGTGACAGTGACAATGCAGGTGCCCTCCTTCTGACCGACTACCCAGCCCTCGTTATCGACTGTAGCGATAGTCGGGTCGGAGCTGACCCATATCTCACTTTTGTCAGCGGCAGTATTCGGGAGCATAGTAACATACGATATACCGCCCTCGCCGACATTGATATTAAGCTCAGTTTTTGAGAGCTTGATAGATGTGACCTTAGTCGGGTCGGTGGTGGTGGTAGTGGCTGCCTCCGTGGTTGTAGTCGTTGTAGTAGTGGTGGTGGTAGTAGTAGTTGTGGGAGCAGCTGTTGTAGTTGTTGCCGCCTTAGTTGTAGCTGCTGTAGTAGCTGTTGTAGTTGCAGCCTTGGTTGTTGCAGCTGTAGTCGCAGCCGTAGTTGCAGCAGCTGTAGTCGCAGCCGTAGTTGCAGCAGCTGTAGAAGCCGCTGTAGTCGCAGCCTTAGTTGTCGCAGCCGTGGTAGCTGCCGTAGTTGCCGCCTTAGTTGTTGCAGCTGTAGTAGCCGCTGTAGTCGCAGCCTTAGTTGTAGCAGCCGTGGTAGCCGCTGTAGTCGCAGCCTTGGTTGTAGCAGCCGTGGTAGCCGCTGTAGTCGCAGCCTTGGTTGTTGCAGCTGTAGTAGCCGTCGTAGTTACAGTCGTAGCCGCAGCTGTTGTCGTTACTGGCACCTGTATCTCTCCGCTGAGCAGAAGCTCCTTTATCTCGGCGATAGTGAGGTCGCCGCCGGTCGATACGTATGCGTAGTAAGCAAGTATCAGTGATGAGTCATTTGCGTCGATAAGTCCGTCAAGATTCACGTCTGCCGCCTTGCTCTGAGCTGCGGTAAAGCTCGGTTCTTTGCCGGTCGAGAGCAGTGAATACTCAGACAGTATCTCAGACGCATCATTTGCATCAACGAGCTTGTCCCCGTTGACGTCACCCTCTGCGTATGTAACGTCAGCCGTGAAAAGGGTATCATCATTGAAAACGATATCCTTAGTCTCAGCCTTTGCAGCCGGAGCTGCCAGAGGTACTGCACTGAAAGCGATAGTCAGTGACAGCAGGGATGAGATCAGCCTTTTGATTTTCATTTTTTCTCCTTTAAACTGTATTTTATTTCCGGAAAACCAGAAATAATAGAATCACTGTTCTTATTATACTACTAATAGAGCATGATTGCAATACTTTTTTCGCATAAAATTTGCGTTGTCCCGGCAAATTCGTTGATTTCTACAAAAAAACAGCTGCCGGAGAAAAACGTCCGGCAGCCGCCATATTTCGTGGTATTTTATTTTGCTTTTAGAATTATATTGCTCTCAGAGAGCATTTATAGCAAACGTCAAAATCTTTTGACGTTTGCTATTTGCCGATCCGCACGGAGCAAACTTTAGTTTGCGAATGTGCGAGGCACTTCAGATCATATCAGAAGCTGTCAAGCTCAGCAGCTGTTATCGGGCAGTCAGACTGCTTCATTACACCTGCATCAAGCTTCTGGATAGCGATAGCGTCAACACCGGTGAGTGAGCCGCCGTTGTCAACAACGTCAGCATTAACAGCACCCTGATCGCTTACCGGATACTTCTCGCTGTTTGCAAGGTTCTGGAGAACTGCAACTGCGTCTGCCATATTAACCTTTCCGTCAACGTTAGCATCGCCCCAGAGAGTTACTTTGAGACCAGCTGTGGTCGTTGTTGCAGGCTCAGTTGTAGTGGTCGTTGTGGTAGTAGTTGTAGTTGTGGTCGTGGTAACTGTTGTTGTTGTCGTAGTCTCAGGAACGTCGTAGTATACCTCGATATTTGTTATCTCGATAGCGTCAGTCTCGCCGTAGTAGTAGCCGAGCTGTATCTTGCCGTACTCAGTTGAGTTGATGAGATTCTCGTGCTCCTCATCACCAGCGATAGTGCGGGGAGCGATCCACATAAGCTCTACGGTATCGCCTGCACCGAGCATACAGTAATTAGCGTCCTCCTGGAACCACTCCTTAGCTGTATCAGCACTTGTACCAACATTGTATACCATCTTGCCGATATCGGACTTTGCAGTAATGTCGAAGCGGACTGCGTAAACGTCCATAGTCTCGTCGATACCGAGGTCAGAGTAGGCTACCTCAAGATTCTTAGCCTCGTCGTCGCCTGTGCAGTCAACGGACTTCTTTATAGCTGTCTCAACGGAGCTTGTGTAGGGAACTGTGACTGTCTTTGTGTAGGTAAGAACAGCACTTGTCAGCGTTACGGAGTCTACCTCCTCGCCGTCAGCGTCGCAGCCCCACCAATACTGGAATGAGATATCGCCGAGAGATGTGTAAGGCTGAACGCCGGCAGGTACCTCCCAGTATGCCTCGATATACTCGCCTGCATCATAGAGCTTTCCGCCGGTGCCCACATCAACGAGGAACTCAACGCCCTGAGCCTCGAAATCCTCGATAGACTCCTCACCCATGTCGTTGTACCAGTATCCGGCATTCTCCTTGCCCTCGATACCAGCTAAAGCCTTTGCGTACTCTGTATCAGCGTCAGACTGGTACTCAACGCTCAGACCGCCGCCGTATACGAACTGATCCATAGCAACGGACGGCTCGATAACGCAGGTTATGGACTCTATCGTTATATCCCCGTCAGTCAGACCAAATTCGCTGTATGAGAACTTGTGGCTGTTTATCGGTGCTCCGGGAACGTCCTCGTCCGGATTTGCCTTGTAATAGTCATCATCATAGCCCTTTGTCAGAACTATATCAAGCCCGTCTATCTGGCGTGCAAGAGTTGCGGATATAGTAGCTGTGCCGTCGCCGTTGTCAACGAAGCTCCAGTTCTGTCCGTTTGCGTGCTTATTGTTATTAGCAAAGGTGTTCTCACGCTCAGGGGTGGTCGTAGTGGTAGTTGCAGGAGCAGTAGTACCGCCGGCAACAGTAGTAGTAGTAACGGGTGCTGACGAAGAGCCTACCGATACAGACTGGAGAGTTGTGGTGTTGTTGACCATATCCTTTACGGAGTTGTCCCAGTGAGCTGAATAGTAGCAGCGGAACTCGTACTTTGAATCCGCACCGTAGGTGAGGGTAAGGTCGCTGAGGTCTATCGTGATCTCAGTAGGGGTATTTGCCTTTAAGGATACTGAATAACCGCTTCCCTTAGCGTCCCAGCCGCCGTCCTTGTTGTGCTCTACCCAGTAATCTGCACTGGTGTCCTTGTCAACTGAGATACCGAAGCCGTAAGAGAAGCTTGTGTCGTACTCAGCAACGACAGTGAATGTGATCGAGGTAATGCCGTCAGAAGCATACTTTGAGAGAGCCTCGCTGTACACGGTCTGATCCTCACCGTTCATTACGCTCAGTGAGGCAGCAGATTTTACCTCAACAAGCTCGATCGAGGGAGACTCCACAGCACTTGCGTAGCAGAAGCCTGGTACAGCAGCGGCAGCGATGACCGCACTGAGCACAGCAGCACTGAGTCTCTTTGTGTTGTTTTTCTTCATGTTTATCATCCTCCCATAGATAAAACAGATATAATTCCTGCACACTAATTATAGCATATTACTCGGCAGCATTTGTTAATAAACTATTAACGTTTGGTGATAATTGGCGGAAATAACAGTTTATACATAAAAATTCTGTATATTTTGCTTGTTATATTACAAACAGTAAAACCGGAAGCAGACGTATCAGTGACTGCTTCCGGTTATTGCAATTCTATTCAGCAGCTGTTGTCTGGGTGCTGCTGCCTGCGTAGCTGTATGAGGTCGTTCCGCTCGTTATATTCTGTGTCCGCTGGATAGATACCCTCGTATCCGTCGTTATCCATACATTCGGATAATTGCAGTCAAACGCCGCAGGATAGCTGAACATATCCGCAGTGATGTCGGCGTTGAGCAGATTTACGTCCGCTATGATGTCCTCCGGGGTTATCTCCTTTATGACGTCCTCCGGGCCGATTATCTTCACCGGCAGCTTCTGCGTGAGGACTGTATAGGTGTAATTGTTGCCCGGTGCATTGCTTATCGAGATGCGGCTCTGGTCAAGGCTCGTCTCAATGCTGCCGAGTCCCGTGCTGTCGAGAGTTACTGTCACAGTTTCAAGACCTGATACGTTTATATAGTCGCTTGATGAAAGGACGTTGCTGAGTGTGAACGTCTTTGAATAATCAAGGTCAAGCTCGCTGAGGACTATCTTCCCTATTTCAAGCGTATCCGGTATCTCGGTCTGGCTGTTGTTCGTAGCGAGGGTGACGCTGTCAGCTGAGAAGATGAAGCTCAGGCTGCTCTGGTCAAAATCGCTCGGTGCTCCGACAAGAGCCACCGTAAGCCCGACTGTTTTCTGTGTCCGGACGGGGATATTTATATTGAAGTTCGTGGTCGAGAGCTTGAGCATGGACTGATCCATGAGGGAGTTATCCTCTGTGAATATCTGGATATCGTCGCTTGCGGCAACGTAGGCAGAATCAAGGCTCATGGTCTTGCTGCACACCGCACATACTTTGGATATCCTGTCAAGCTGTGCTGACGGGCCGTTGATACGCACAGTTTCCGGGTCGCAGGTCACCTCGTCAAGGTCTATCGCCTTTCCGTCGGCGGCGGTCACGTTTGGTATCCTCGGCGTAACATCAAATTCTCTTGTGTCATACTTGTCCAGCACGACCGACGCTGATGACGGGGAGACCGACTGCACCTCATAGCTGTAGCCGCTGCTGCTGCGGATCTTTATAGTTATGTTCTTTGTGCCTGTCGTGCTTATGCTGCTCATATCAAGATACGCCTCGATATTATCGCTGTTGAGGTTGCCGACCTCTGTACGGCTTCCGAGCAGCTCGACCGTTACCTCCTCAACGCTGCACGAGATAAGGCTAAGCCCGTTCTCAGAGGCTGTACTTCCCGATATATCAGTGCTCAGAGGGATATGCTCTATGGTTTTCTGGACTGACGGGTACTGGGTCATAGACACGGCGAACCACACAAATATCGCAAGTATCACAGAGATAATGAGCATGGCAAGGTTGCTTCTCAGATTTTTAATAGCATTCATTTCTTGTCCCCCTTTCCGAACAGGGAGGAGATGAATCTTTTTCCGGCTGTCGGTAATACCTCTGTGCCGTCGTCAAATATCTCGGCTTCGAGCAGGGTCTTGAGCTTCTCACGGGTATAATCCCTTGTGAGGACGCCGTTCATAGCTATAGATATCTGACCTGTCTCCTCTGAGACGACTATTATCACAGCATCGGAGTTTTCGCTCATGCCTATCGCCGCACGGTGCCGTGAGCCTAAGTTCTTGTCTATACCGAGGTCTGACTGCGGACGGGGGAGATAGCACGCTGCGGCGTGTATTATCCCGTCTCTCATTATCACAGCTCCGTCGTGGAGGGGAGTTTTGGGGTAGAAGATATTGCCGAACGTCTCCTTGCTTGGTATGGCGTTCATTATCGTTCCGGATTCTATCTGCTCACCGAGCCGCACCTGACGCTCTATGACTATGAGTGCTCCCGTACACGAAGCGGAAAGCTCAACGCAGCTGTCGCAGATGACCTCTATCGCCTCGTGCCACCGCTGCTTCACATCATCTGAGCTTTGTCCTATACCGAAAAGCCGTGTGCCGAGCTTTGTGCTGCCGAACTTTTCAAGGGCACGCCGCAGCTCTGGCTGGAAGAGTATCAGGCAGGCGATAAGACCGATATCGAGTGTTTTTGCGAGAATATATTTTATGACCGTCAGCTGCATGAACGAGCTGATGAAATAGCCTGCAACGAGCAGAAGGATACCCTTGACGAGCTGCCCGGCTCTTGTCTCCCTGATGAGCTTTATCAGAAGATAGATTATGTATGCAAGAATGAGGATATCTACAATGTCCCTGAAGCCGAGGGTGCTTATAATGCTGAAAAAGGCATATTTAATATCGTGGGATGTTGACATATACGGTCGGCTCACCTTCTTTTCTTTGCTCTGTATATTGCAGCCGCCCGGCACTGAGCCGGGAGACTGCTTCAGCAGGCGGCAGACACCGGACATATAAAAGCTCCGGTATTATGCCGCCGATAAATTTCCAGGAGTACACAGCTGCCGTACTGTAGTCTCCGACCGGGGAAATACCCCACATATATTATTGTACCACAAATTGAAATTATTTCAATAGTTTTCTGTGAATTTCCCGAAATTATTTATCTCCGCCGGGCTTCATGCCCCTAATGACACGTGCAAGCCTTACAGCGTCCTCCTCACGGCTGAATACTGACGGTGAGAAGCGGATAGTCCCTGTCACGGGCACACCGCTGCCGAGAGTGCCGATAGTCCGGTGGGCGAGGGGAGCACAGTGCAGCCCTGCCCTCAGACAGTAGCCCCTGTCAGAGAGATATCCGGCAGCTCTTTCGGGCGGTATCCCGCTGATATTGAACGATACCACAGGTACGCAGTCCGCGCCGGACGGGCGGTATATCGTTATCCTGCTGTCCTGCGAAAGCTCCGAGATGAAGCGGCGGCATATCCTGTCCTCGTGTGCAAGGATATTGTCAATGCCTCTGCTTTTTACGAACTCAGCTCCTGCCTTCAGCGTTGCTGCCCCGATAATATTAAGAGTGCCGCTTTCGAGCGATTCCGGCAGAAGCTCCGGCTGGGAAAGGCTTGAAGAGTTAGTGCCTGTACCGCCCTCAATGACCGGGTGTATCGGGAACGCCCCGTCAGACAGCAGAAATCCCGTACCGGTCAGCCCGTAAAGTCCCTTGTGACCGGAGCTGCAAAGAATATTTATCCCGTCGCTCAGCCTTATCTCCTTTATCCCGCACGTCTGAGCCCCGTCAGCAATGAAGCAGATACCTCTTTTTGCACAGATATCGCCTATCTCACGCCACGGCAGCACCAGTCCTGTGACATTTGAAGCAAGTGTGCATACAACAGCCCTTGTGTTGCTTCTCAGTGCAGCCCGGAGGTTTTCTGTCGTCTGCTGCATATCGGGTGAAACGTCAAATACCGAGAGCGATATCCTGCCCTCAGCCGCCATTGCAGCAGCAGGCCGTGCGGAGGCATTGTGCTCCATAGAGCTTATCAGAAGATGTCCTCCGCCGTGCATGATACCCTTTATCGCCATATTCAGCGAGTGGGTGCAGTTGAGGGTCAGGACGGTGTTTTCAGGCTCTGCACCGAACATTCCGCCTATCGTTTCCCGGACGGAGTATATCATTTCTGACCCGGACTGGGAGAGCGCGTGTCCGCCACGTCCGGCATTTCCGTACCTTTCTGTCGCATTTGCCGCAGCATACCTGACGGTAGCAGGCTTCGGGAAGGTAGTTGCGGCGTTGTCAAAGTTTATCATCATGGTGAGTCTCCGCCGACCCTGTATGGGATATCGTACCTGTCGAGAACGGCAAAGGCGTTCCGGCAGGCGGAGCGGCGGTCTGAAGCTATTTCGAGATCCCAGCCGCAGCCCTCAGCTGTATTCTCACGCCTTCTCAGTCTGCACCTTATGCCCCTTGCACGGAGCAGCCGCTCAGCCTTTGACGCAAGAGTGTAGGACGGCAGCTCAGCTATACATCTGTTCATCATCATCACCTCACTCCGGAGGCTCAGTACAGCAATTGCGGTACATATCATAATATGCTCTGTTCTGAAAACCGGTCACTGCACACAGAGAGCGTCAGCTGTGGTGAGTGTGACGGGTGTGACGGGTATTACTATATGTACATGAAAAAATATGATTCAGTATAGTAAAGTATATAAAAATATAAGAGTATAGAAAATGCCGTCACACCCGTCACAGCTCCTGCTTCTGCTGTGGTGAATATGACGGGTCATGACGGGTATGAATAGTTTTCTATATACTATATTATTTTTATACTTTATTATACTAAAGTGATTTTTTTCATGTACTATAGGTATAACCCGTCATACCCGTCATAGCTCCTGCTTCTGCACAGGGTACAGCTTGTAAAATTGCTTTGCGTTACCAAAATCTGATTGACAAATAGATCAGACTGTGTTATTATTATGTATAAGAAGAAATATTTACCCTTTGCGGAGGTGCTTATATATGAGAAAATTATTTTCACTGACTGCGGCGGCAGCTCTGGCAGCTGTATCTGTCAGCTCAGTATTCTTTCAGTCCAGTGCCGAGGAAGGCTCCGGCAGTGCCGATACTGTAAAGATAATGTGTATCGGCGACTCTATCACTGACGGCTACGGAGTCGGCGGCTCGTACAGAAAATTCATCTTCCACAACCTCACTCAGCTCGGCTATACGATAGATATGGTCGGTGCAAAGGGCGGCGGCTGGACGCCGAGCTATACTGATGAGGAGACAGGGGAGACGTTTGAGTATGATGACGAGAATACAGGCTACAGCGGCTATGCGATAAAGGAGTACAGCGGCAGGAGCGGTATACTTGAAACCCTCCAGTCCACCGGCTGCCTTTCAACAGCTCCGGATATCGTAACTCTCCAGATCGGCACGAATGACGTTATCGACAACCATGAGCTTGACAGTGCAGGGGAGCGTCTCAGCACGCTGATAACCTATATCCTCGATAATATCCCGGAGGATTCAACGCTCTTTGTCACAACTATCCCGTATCTTGACCCGAACCGCAGCGACGTTTATGACTGGTTCGGCAATTACAGACACACCTCAGACTGGCAGACGTTTTACAGCGATGAGGAGGTAGAGGTGAACGTAAGGGCGGCTGTGGACAGCTACAATCTGACGGTCAGGGATACCGTGAACAGCATAGCCGGGACAGGCAGGAATGTACGCTTTGCGAATGTAAATTCTGCCATAACTGATGTTGCTTCTCAGCTCGGTGACGGCGTTCACCCGAACAATACCGGCTATAAGGCGATGGGAGCATACTGGACGGAGGTGCTTGACGGCTATCTTTCCGGAGGTCAGCCTGTACCGGTAACGACCACCACCACGGCAGAGACAACGACTACAACGACCACAACGACTACAACGACTGCGACGACCACTTCCGCAACGACGACAACTACAACGGCTGCAACTACCACCTCCACAACGGAGACATCAGCTGCAACGACAACAACTACAGCTGCAACGACATCTGCACCGCCTGAAACGACTACAGCAGCTGTCACGGAGACCACGGCTGTGACAACAGCTCCTGAGACACCGGAGACTGTAAAGGTCGCCGACCTTGTAAAGCTGAGCCGTATGCTCCTCGGCTGCGATACAGAGCTGACCGTGCAGGAGAGGATACTCTATGATATGAACTCCGACGGACGGCACGATACATTTGACCTTGCACTCATGCGTAAGAGCCTGTGTGAATGATACTGGTATGACAGACCCGGTACATATACCCTATGTACCGGGATCATTTTTGTCCGTGAAATTTTTTTGGAAAATTTTAAAAACTTTCAGAAACTTTAAGATTATTTTAAGAGAGCGGCATTATAATAACATCAGAAAACAACGAAAGGAGCTGAGACCGGAGCGGCAGTAAAGAAACTCCCGTGACCGGAATGATATGGCTATAAATACATTTGCAAGAAAAGAAGTTAAGTTCCTGCTCGATATGAACCAGTATGAGGGCCTTATGAAGGCTATCCCCCAGTACATGAATCCTGATAAGTTCTGCGTAGGCGGCAAGGAGTACGGTATATACAACATCTACTACGATACGCCGGACGACTTCCTTATCAGAGAGTCCCTCGCAAAGCCCTACTACAAGGAGAAGCTCAGACTCAGAAGCTACTACTCTCCGGCTGCACCGTCAGACCTCGTATTCCTTGAGATGAAGAAGAAGATCGGCGGTATCGTTACCAAGAGAAGAGTTTCAATGACGCTTGAGGAGTCTGATGAATACTTCGCTACACGCCAGAAGCCTGAGGCTACAAAGTACATCACGGAGCAGGTATTCCGTGAGCTCGACGTTTTCCTCGACCATTACCCGGTAGCTCCCAAGCAGTACATAAGCTACCAGAGAGAGGCTTTCTTCGGAAAGGACAACGGTGACTTCCGTCTTACCTTCGACAGAAAGATAACTGAGAGACGCTTCGACCTCCGCCTTGATATGGAGAGCTACGGCAATCAGATAATCCGTGAGGATCAGAGACTCATGGAGGTAAAGGTCGGCAATGCAATGCCCGACTGGCTCGTAGAGAAGCTCTCAGAGCTCAAGATCTACAAGATAAGCTTCTCAAAGTACGGCAGAGCCTACACAAGCTTCGTGAGAGAGCAGGCTGAAGCCAGCAAGCGTATCTATATTTCCGGCATAACCATGAGCAACGACCGTATATTAATGAACAGGAGTGTATGAAACAATGTTTGAAAATGGATTTTTCTCGAATGTACTTTCTAAGTATTACGACAGCGACGTGACCGATATCTTCACCGGCAGCTCATCAAGCAGCTCATCTATCGTGGAGATAAAGCCTGCTGAATTCTTCCTCTGCGTAGGTGCAGCACTTGTGATAGGAATACTCATCAGCGTCATCTATATGCTTACCCACCGCAAGGAGGGCTACTCACAGAGCTACGTCATCACAATGATAATGCTCCCGACAATAATCGCACTTATCCTCCTCCTCATCAACTCGACCGCCGGAGCACTTACCCTCGCCGGAGCATTCACGCTCGTCAGATTCAGGAGCGTCGCCGGTGACCCGAGAGATATTGCGTATGTGTTCTATGCAATGGGTGCAGGAGTTGCCTGCGGTATCGGCTACATAGGATATGCGATAGTCTTCTTCATAGTTCTCGGCGTTGTAATGGTCGTTCTCAACGAGATCGACTTCGGCGGCAACAAGAAGAGACATATGACCCTCAAGATTGCTATTCCGGAGAACCTCGATTATCAGGGCGTATTCGAGCCTGTCCTCAACAAGTACACTGAGTTCCACAAGCTCAGAAGAGTAAAGACAACTAATTTCGGCACACTGTTCGAGCTTATCTACAGCGTTGACGTAAATGATACTATAGACCAGAAGAAGTTCATTGACGAGCTGAGAGCTCTCAATGGCAACATGACTATCAATCTCGTGTTCTTCAAGTACGACGACAAGATCTACGAGAACTGATCTGCGAAAGATTTCCCCTCTCATTTATACCCCCTCTTTTGGAAGCTGTCAGACCCTTTAGGCTGGGTCTGGCAATTTCCATATATTAAATAAGGAGAATCTATATGAATTACAGAAGATTATTAGCTATAATATCAGCGGCGGTGCTACTTGCAGGGACTGCTTCATGCGGCAAGGACGAGACAGGCGGCAGCTCATCGGAAACGGCTGCTGCAAAGACAAGCGACACGGTAAAGACGGAAGCAGAGGAAACAACTGAGGCTGCCGGGGATGACGAAAATTCTGAGGATACCGGCAAGACGGGCAAAACAAGCAAGTCCGACAAGTCTGATGATAAGAAGTCCGCAAAGACAACAGCTGCTGAGGAGTCGGAGACTACAGCTGCAAAGAGCGGCGGCAAGAACAGCACAGAGACTACCGCAGGCTCCTCCGGCACTAAGTCGGGCGGCAGCAAGACCGGCAGCAGCTCAGGTACATCGGATACAGGTAATTCCGGCAGCTCCTCCGGTACAGGCAGCAGCTCCGGAAATTCCGGCGGCAGCACAGCCCAGCAGGGCGGCTCTTCTTCGTCAGGAGGTACAGCTGCTCCGTCCGATACTCCCGCCGAAGCTCCTACAGAAGCCCCGACTGAGGCTCCGACAGAGGCTCAGGCTGAGGAGCCGGAGTATACCGCAGAGATAACGTTCTCCGGTTCACCTGAGGTCACCGGCAGCAACGTTGAGGTGCAGGGCAATACTGCCGTCATCACAGCCGGCGGAGACTATATTTTCTACGGCTCGTCCTCAGACGGACAGATATACGTCAGCACAGCAGCCGAGGAGAAGGTAAAGGTCATTCTTGCGGGAGTTGACCTCACCTGCAACAGCGGTCCGGCAATATTTATCGCAGAAGCGAAAAAGTGTACTGTCGAGATACAGGAGGGCACCTACAACTACCTGAGCGATACCGCAAAGGACAAGATATATGACGGCGTTATCTTCTCGAATGATACTCTCCGGCTCAAGGGCTCGGGATATCTTGAGGTCAATGCCGGAAACAGACACGGACTTGCGAGCGATGATGATATAATAATCGACGGAAGTGCTACATATGTGATAAATTCCGTGAAATCGGGTATACTTGCCCACGATGATGTTACCATCAACGGCGGCGACCTTACGATAATGGGCGGCACGAACGGCATAAAATCAAAGGGTACTGTCAATATAAACGGCGGAACTATCGTAGTATCAGGAGGTACTAAGGAGGAGAAGTGCTCCATTTATGCAGGCGGAGTGTTCACCTATACGGGCGGCTATGTCTATGCTGCCGGAAACTCTGTAACAGCTCCTACCTATTCAGATTACCCATACGCTGTCGCTTCACTCGCTGCAAGCGGCTCAGCCGGCGGAAGCCTCGGTATTTTCATCAACGGCACAGAGCAGATAACATTCAGCCCGCAAAGTGCCTACAGAGCGGTAATGGTGCTCTCACCGGAGCTTTATAACGGCTGTGAGTTCGGTATAGATGTCGACGGCAATTACCACGCCGGCTATACTATCACCGACGGTCAGAACCTCTTCACCATCGAGTAAAACCACTGCATTCCAAGCTACTTGTATGTATTGTTGAGGGAAACCCTTTTGAAAAAGGGTTATCCCTCAAACTCCTTTCCTAAAACTTTCAGCTAAAATCCCCGGATAGGGCACGCAAGTGATTACCGGTCTGAATATGCCGGAGTGCCCTATCCGGGGATTTTAATTAAAAGTCTTTGGAAGGGGGTACGGGGGAGAACCTTTCTTCAGAAAGGTTGCCCCCGACAATAACATACGAGCAGCCTGGGTTGCGGTGGTTTGTGCGGTGTTGCCTGTGGTGGTGAAGAATGGTGGGGAATTTTGTAGAAAAGGCAGAACATTGTCTTTTTGGATTGTTGAATATTGACAGTCCGGGGCGTTTATGGTAGAATATATATTGGTTAATGCTACAAGAAATGATATGAGGAGAAGTGAAATGGCAACACTAAAGGATACAAAGCCGGGAGAGGTCGTAAGGGTAGAAAGGCTTGGGGGAGACGGGGCTCTGCGTCAGCATTTTCTTGATATGGGTATCATACCGGGGACGGAGATAACCCTTGTGAAGTACGCTCCTATGGGTGATCCTGTTGAGCTGAGGCTTCACGGATATGAGCTTACGCTCAGGCTTGCGGATGCACAGCAGATAGAGGTATCTCCGGCTGCGGGGGACGATAGTGAGGAAAGGATAAAGCCTGTAAGAAAGGAGACTGAGCATCCGGGATTCGGTGAGGGCGGAAGATTTCACCCTAAGGGGAGCGGTACACCGCTGCCGGACGGCACGACGATAAGATTTGCACTTGTGGGCAATCAGAACAGCGGAAAGACCACTCTTTTCAACAGGCTGACCGGTGCAAAGCAGCACGTCGGGAATTTCCCCGGAGTAACAGTTGACCGCAAGGACGGAGCGATAAAGGGTCACCCCGGTACGATGATAACCGACCTGCCGGGTATCTACTCAATGTCGCCGTACAGCAGCGAGGAGATAGTTTCGAGGAATTTTGTGCTGAACGAAAAGCCGCACGCTGTCATAAATATCGTTGATGTCACCAATATCGAGCGGAATCTGTATCTCACCATGCAGCTGCTTGAAATGGATATACCAATGGTGGTCGCACTTAACATGATGGACGAGCTGACCTCAAACGGCGGCGGAATAGATGTGAATGCTATGGAAAAGCTCCTCGGAGTGCCGGTCGTGCCTATCTCAGCGGCAAAAAATGAGGGTATCGAGGAGCTTGCACGGCACGCTGTACATATAGCGTATTATCAGGAACGCCCCGTGCGGCAGGATCTCTGCGATAAGACGGAAAACGGCGGTGCGGTACACCGCTGCCTGCACGGTATAAGTCATCTCATAGAGGATCATGCCGAGATAGCCGGACTTCCGCTGCGTTTTGCCGCAGGAAAGGTCATAGAGGGCGACCGGCTCATCACCGATCAGCTTGCACTTGACAAGAATGAAGAGGAGGCAATGGAGCATATTATCCAGCAAATGGAAAAGGAGCGGGGGCTTGACCGGAGTGCGGCGATAGCTGATATGCGTTTTTCCTTTATCCAGAAGCTGTGCGACGAGACAGTCACTAAGCCGCATGAGAGCAGGGAGCATATCAGAAGCCACAGGATAGACAGGTTCCTGACGGGTAAATATACCGCTATCCCGGCGTTTATCGGGATAATGGCACTTGTGTTCTGGCTGACCTTCAATGTGATAGGTGCATGGCTCCAGGGACTTCTTGAGACTGGTATCGACCGGCTTACGGAGATAACGGATACCGCCCTGACGAACGCTGATGTCAATGACACGATACACAGTCTCATCATTGACGGGATATTTGCCGGAGTGGGGAGCGTGCTGAGCTTCCTGCCCGTTATCGTGACGCTGTTCTTCTTCCTGTCGCTGCTTGAGGACAGCGGATACATAGCCCGTGTCGCCTTCTTTATGGACAAGCTGCTGCGTAAGCTGGGACTGTCGGGAAGAAGCATAGTACCTATGCTTATCGGCTTCGGCTGCTCGGTTCCTGCGGTAATGGCAACAAGAACGCTGCCGAGCGAGCGTGACAGAAAAATGACGATACTTCTGACTCCGTTCATGAGCTGCACCGCAAAGCTGCCTATCTATGCGTTCTTCGTGAATGCTTTTTTCCCGAAAAGAGGCGGACTTATCATGGTCGGGCTGTATATCCTCGGAATAATAGCCGGAATACTTGCGGCATATCTGTATAAGGGAACGATATTCCGGGGCGAGGCTGTTCCGTTTGTCATGGAGCTGCCTAATTATCGTCTGCCCGGTGCAAGGAATGTTGCACAGCTGCTCTGGGAAAAGGCAAAGGACTTTTTGCAGAAGGCATTTTCTGTGATACTTATAGCTACTATAGCGGTATGGTTTTTGCAGAGCTTTGATATGCACATGGATCTGGTTGAGGACACTGAAAGCAGTATACTCGCAAAGGCGGCGGGGATATTCGCACCGGTGATGAAGCCTGTCGGTCTGGGAGACTGGCGTATCATCGTATCTCTCGTGAGCGGCTTCATGGCAAAGGAGAGCGTTGTATCGACTATGGAGGTGCTGTTCAGCGGCGGAGTTGAGACTGCTGTAACCTCCTTAACGGCGGCTTCAATGCTCGTGTTCTCGCTGCTGTATACGCCCTGTGTGGCTGCGGTCGCCTCCGTGAAGAGAGAGCTTGGCGGGAAATGGGCATTCGCACTGGTGATATGGCAGTGTGCTGTTGCATGGGCAGCGGCTCTTATTGTACGGCTTATCGGTATTATGATCGGAGTGGTTTGAGTGAATACGGCGGATATTATCCTGATAATTCTCATAGCGGCGGCGTTTCTGGGAGCGGTCGTGCTGTGTATACACCGGAAAAAGCACGGAAAGGGCTGCTGCGGCGGACGAACCGGCTGTGCAGGCTGCTCATATGCGGAGAACGGGCTATGCAGGAAGTGATGATAACTATACTGCTTGCGGCGGCGGTGATCTTCGCAGCATATAAGACTGTCATGAAATTCAGAAAGGGCGGAGGCTGCTGCGGAGAGCATGAGCAGGCAGAAAAGAGCGTTGATGTAAGGGGCAGGAAAAAGAAGGATTATCCCTGTCAGGTCAGGCTGAGGATATACGGAATGACCTGTGCGGGCTGTGCAAGGCGTGTGGAGAATGCACTGAACAGCACCGACGGGATATGGGCAAGGGTCGATCTGAACAGCAATACTGCAACGGTACGCATGAGAGACCGGGCAGATGAGAGCCGTCTGCCGGTTATCGCTGCAAAAGCCGGATACAGGGCGGAGATAGTCCGTGACAAATAATAATAATACGGGGGAACCGGCATGAAAAAAGCATTGAAGGTGGTCGGGAGGATAATACTTGTCTTTCTCGCTCTGGAGCTTATTGCGTTTATCGCACTGTTTGTCTTTAACAGGGTTATGCTGAAAAAAGAAAGATCTATACTTGAGACACCGGTCGGGCAGCTTGTGGAGGTAGACGGGAACAATATGTGCGTCTATACCGGGGGAGAGGGTGAGCACACGATAGTCTTTCTGTCCGGCTGGGGAGTTGCTTCGCCTATAATGGATCTGAGGAGCCTTTATGAGCTTCTGGACGATGATTACAGGATCGTCGTCATTGAGAGATTCGGCTACGGCTACAGCGACAATGTGGACAGTGAGCGTTCCTTTGATACGATCATACGTCAGGACAGAGCTGCACTTTCGGCTGCCGGGATAGACGGCTCATATATCCTTTGCCCGCATTCTCTTTCGGGTCTGGAATCACTTCTCTGGGCACAGACATATCCTGAGGAGGTCTAGGCGATAGTGGGGCTTGATATGGTGCTGCCGGTGGAATGCACAGATACGTGGCTTGACGGTATCCGGAGCAAATTCCGCCGTAACCGGTTTTTATGCAGAACAGGCGGCTTCAGGCTAATGAACATAGATGTCAGGCTCGATGCGTTCAAGACAGGAACGCTGACTGAGGAGGAAAAGGATATCTACCGTGCTCTTGTCTATGCGAAAACCGGCAATGATTCGGTAAAAAATGAGCTTGAGGACATACAGGGAGCGTGCAGCAGGATAGAGGCTGCACCTATGCCGGATATCCCTATGCTTATGTTTATCATGGACAGTAAGGTGGAAGAAATGAAATATGCGTCTGAGCAGCTCAGTGCAGAGGTCGTTCCTCTCAGCTGCGGACACTATGTACACAATATCATGCAGGAGGAGATAAGCGGGGATATGAAGGAGTTTATCGAGGAGTCGGTCGTTTGATCTGCGTGAGGGTGCGTAATTTCTTCTTGACAACCGCTCCGGAGTGTGTTACAATATGTGTGGGGAGAATGTGAGCACTGCCCCGCAGGGGACGGAAACTCCTCATCATCATCATCTCATCCTCTTCATCAGGGAGATGGATCACCCCACAGGGGACAAAAAGGCTGTGCAGTATACTGCACAGCCTTAGTCTGTTAAGCGTATATTCACGCAGATGTGAATATACGCTTTTGTTATTTATCCTGATTCGCCGAAAAGATATCAGCGACCTCGCTCAGAGTTATGTACGCAAGCGGATCAATGCTCTGGACTATCTCACGCATTTTCATGACCTGGAACCGGTTCACCACGAAATACACCGCCTTACGCTCTGCTCCGGAATATCCGCCCCGTGCGTCGATTATCGTCATGCCGCAGCCGAATTCCTCCTGTAGTGCCGAGCATATTTTTTCGGACTCAGATGTAACTATAAGTGCAGCCTTTGAGCGTTCGAGTCCGTCAACGATAAAGTCCACGGTCTTCAGTGCAGCAGCGTAGGTGACTATCGAATAAAGCGGCAGTATCCAGCTCCTGAGGACTATACCGCATATCACGTAGAGAATGACGTTGTAGACCATGACGAATGTGCCGACCGAAAGACCGAGCCGCTTTGCAAATATCACCGCCATGACCTCTATCCCGTCCATTGCACCGCCGTACCGCAGAGCAAGACCGCTCCCGACACCTGATATGACTCCGCCGAACAACGCACACAGCAGCAGGTCAGTTCCGGCAAGCGGCGAGGCAATGCTTACGTCTACCGGCAGTACATCTGTTATGAGCCACGCAGTTACAGAGTATACGAGGACTGTATACACCGCACTTGCTGTAAAGACCGCCCCCTGCTTCTTCATTCCGTACAGAAACAGCGGTATATTCAGCACGATAAGGCATACTGACAGCGACAGCCACTCCGGGGTCAGCTGAGAGATGAGCATTGCAGTACCGGAGATACCGCTGTCATATAGCTTCACCGGTGTCAGGAACAGCGTTATCCCGAATGCGTTCACGATACCTGCCGCAGTCAGCATTACCCATTTCAGCGGCGGTATCCTGCACAGTACGGATATTATTTTCTTCATATTATCTCCTTTCTTCTATAACCAAACAAAAGGTGCTCCCTTCCCGGAAGCACCTCATTGTGTCAGATCCTGCTCACTTCTTGAGCTTATCGAGAAGCCCGCCCAGACCGCCGAGCTTTCCGCCGATATCGTCAAGATTTATCTTTGCCTTAACGCCCTCGATTATTGAATTGATCTGATCGTCCGGAAGATCAACTCCGACTGTCTTCTCAACAGTCTTCACCGGGTCGCTCTTGAAGGAAGATGCAAAGTCCTTGTCGTTCTTTACCTTGTCGATTATCTGCTCGATCATTGCCTTGATATCCATATGAATACCTCCTTGTTTTTGATTGGTGATAATATTATAGCATATATTTTCCGATAAATCAAGAGATTTATCCATATTTCACAGCAATGCTGTCACTGCTTGTTTCTTCTGCTGAATACACAGCCGCAGTAGTCCTGACGGTACAGGCAATACTGCCGGGAAAGCTCGATGGAATGCTTGTAGCCGTCGTGCTTCTTGAAGTCCGAAAACAGGTACGGAACGCCGCATTCCCCGCTGATGATGCCGCCGCAGCGGTTTATGTAGCTGCTGTCCTTGTGCGGACTTATGGTAAGGGTCGTTGTGAAATAATCCTGTCCGAGCTCTGCTGCCTTTTTCCCGGCAGCCCTCAGCCGCAAGGCGATACATCTCCTGCACCGCTCACCTCTCTCCGGCTCATTTTCCAGTCCCTGAGCAAGCTCATAAAACGGCTTCGGGTCGTAGTCCTCATCAATGACGGGTATATTGAATCCAAGCTCCGATACGAGCCTTTTCAGCTCACTTTTCCTGAAATCATACTCGCTCTCCGGTGCGATATTCGGATTGTAGAAATAAAGCGTTATCCTGAATCTCTCATGCAGATACAGCAGGGTATGGCTGCTGCACGGAGCACAGCACGCATGGAGCAGAAGCGACGGCTTTTCACCGCTTTTTTCAAGCTCCATAAGCTTTTCGTCGAGCATTCTGCCGTAATTTTGCCTGATCTCCTGCTGCATTACTTGTCCTCAAGCTTTTTCAGAGCCTTCATTTCCTCCTTGCTGACCCTTACATCAGCGTCCTTGAGGAGCTTTACCTCGCTTCTGTCCGCAATTACCGGCATATCCGACTTATCCGGCTTTATCCTCAGCTTTCCGGTTATCAGGTTAGCGTCCTCAACTCTGCCCCGTGACCCGTCAGCCATTACAACGAGTGCCCCGACCTTAGGGGTTATCTTCATCAGCTGCTCATAGGCGTGCTGTTCGTTTTTGAGGCAGCACATCAGCTTTCCGCACGTACCTGATATCTTCGTCGGGTTGAGCGAAAGCCCCTGCTCCTTTGCCATTTTGATCGACACCGGCGTAAAGTCGCTCATATAGCCCTTACAGCAGAATTCTCTGCCGCAGATACCAAGTCCGCCGAGCATTTTTGCCTCGTCCCTCACGCCTATCTGTCTCAGCTCTATCCTTGTGTGGAATATCCCGGCAAGGTCTTTTACCAGCTCACGGAAATCGACTCTGTTTTCCGCAGTAAAGTAGAAAAGCAGCTTGTTGTTGTCAAACGTACACTCCACCGAAACAAGGCTCATTTTCAGCCCTCTTTCGGCGATCTTCTCCTGGCATACCTTGAATGCCTCCTCCTCACGGCGTTTGTTGCGTTCAAGAGTTTTCAGGTCGCTCTGTGTCGCAATACGCATTATCGGCTTGAGCGGAGCTGCAAGCTCAAAGTCCTCTATTTTCCGGTTCGGTATCACTACCTCTCCGCACTCCACACCTCTGACAGTCTCAACGATGACCATATCCCCGGTGCTCGTTTTCAGCTTGCCGGGTGAAAAATAATAAATTTTTCCGCCTTCCTTGAAGCGGACACCCACTATCTCTTTCATCTGATACTCCTTTATTTAAGCGTATGGCTGTGTGCAGGTGTCTGCTGTCGTATACAGTCATACGGCTATGTTGATTATTTCGCAGCACAGAGCCGCAAATACCAGCGGAATGCTGACATTGCTCTCAATGGCTGACCATGCCTTTTCTATGCGGCTGTGGATACGTGCTGCCTGATATGCTGAGATGACCTGCGAAAGCCGGAGTGCACTGTCCCTGTGACAGCCTGCCGCACCTGCCGCACTGTCCTTTGAGAGTACCGCAGCATCACGCACGAGCAGGTCAGTCATACTGAGTACAGTATGTGCGGAATCCCGGTCAGACCCTATCGCAAAGAATGCACTGTTCAGCTCATACTCGTCCCTTCTTATTATACTATCTGCGATACGTTTTGTCAAATCCACCTGTTTCCTCAGGCTCTCATCAACGATATACTCAGTACACCGCCCGATATTTCCGTGAAAGCAGCTCACTGCCGCAGATATCTCCTTTTCGCTGAAGCCGCTCTCACGCAGGGCGGCAGCGGATTCCTCTCCGGTACAGGGGGATACTCCGAAGCAGCAGCAGCGTGAGATTATGGTGGGGAGGAACTCATATTTTGACTCAGCGGTGAAAATGAAGTACGCATAATCCGGCGGCTCCTCGATGAGCTTCAGCAGGGTATTCTGAGTTCTCGGATCCATTTTCCGGCAGTCGAAGAAGAGATAGACCTTTTTGCCGGTGTTGTTGTTGGGCTTGATGAACGCATCCGAGCAGACTGATCGTGCGGTTTCTACCGAATAGCCGCCGAGCTTGCCGCTTGTGGGGACAACGGTAACGTCCGGGTGAGAGAACGAATCTACCATTCTGCACGCCGGACAGCTGCCGCATGGGACGCCGTTTTCCGGAGCTTCACACAGGAGCGAGGCGGTGTAATACTTCGCCATGAGCTTTCTGCCGCTGCCCTTTTCTCCGCAGAACATGACCGAATGGGCAGCCCTGTCTCTTTGTATCATGCTTGATATAGTGGATATCAGAGCGGTATTTCCATATATTTTTTTCACGATAGCTCCCTTTCCGGGATAGACCCTTGGTTCTGTATAAAAATGCTCTACAGCCGTATAAATTGTTTCCTTAATGTTATTATACCTCTGACGCCGGGAAAATGCAAGTCATTATCCGGATAAACACAAAAAATCCTGAAAGCCGGGGTGTCTCTTTACTTTTTGATTTTTATGGTGTATAATAATAATGAAGATGTGCGGAAGGGCGGTTGAAAAATGGACAAGCATTCCTGTTCTGTGGGAACGGTATTACTTATATTGCTGCTCCTTGCGGTCTCATCGACTGCATTTGCCGGCGGGCTGATACGCTCAGGCATTCTGCTCAGCCGCAGGATAGTGTGTACGGAGCAGATAGTTGGAGTGGTCGATGAGGTCACAACGAGGTATATCTCAAGCCTTGACGAGGTTGAAACGAGATACCTTGACAACGGTGAGGGCGAGACTAAGATACACATTGCACTTGAGCCGGACGGAGCTTTCAACAGGGACGGTATTTATGCAAGCGGTGTGTACGGTGATGAGCTGAGGACTGAGATAACGATACACTATTCGCCAAAGCATCCGGATAATTATTACATAAACGACTGGCTGAGGTTTTACAGAAATACCGGTATTTTCACTCTCGTTACAGGTGTGCTGACCGTATTGCTGGCTTCGTTTCTTGTAAGGGCAGGCAAACATTACAAATAAATCTCAATTGATTACAGATATGTTTCATTTGCTTTCTGGGGCTTGAAAAGACCGCTTTTGCGTGGTATAATGAGCATAACGAATACACAGGAGGGACAGACCTATGAAAAAACCAATTATTGCAGCAGTGCTGCTCTCTTTTCTTCTCACGACCGCCTGCGGCAGAGCAGACGGGACTGAAAGCAGCTCCGATACTCCTGTATCGGCTGAGACTACTATTTCCGAAGAGGAGACTACAGCTGAGACAACTACTGAGCCCGTGACAGAGGAGACTGAAGCCGCTGAGACAACGGAGACTACAGAAAAGACTGAGGAAAATACTACAGAGGCGGTCACAGAGACAACGGCAGCCGGCTCAGATGATACTACAGAAGCCCCGGCAGCTGAGCCTGAGGAGGAGCCGGCGGAGGTGAACGGTGCTCCGAATGATGATTTCGTGTCTATAGCCGGTGACTGGTATATCGACGGCGACCCGACACTTGCCTCTATACATATCGAGCCGGACGGAACGTTCAAGACCTACTATGCGGCAGGGTATCTCGAAAATGAGGGAACTATCCGCCGTGAACCCGAGGAGATCGGCGGGACAACTGTCTGGTGGTATTATCTCTATGACAAGAATAATGAGATCATTATGGGCTTTGTAGATGACGGCAGCAGCGTAAAGAATGATATATACATCGGAAACGGTGCTTATCCGCACTATCAGAAATTCGGCGTGGGCGGTCTTGCTGATGACGGAAGAGGCCCCGGCGAGGAATTTGTCGGTACATGGGGCTGCGGGCGTGCTACACTGACTATCACCCAGCTTTCGGATACTGAGTTCCACGCTCTTATCTGGTGGTCGGACAGTGCAGCTGCACACGTTGAGTGGGATTATCCGCTGACATATCAGGACGGCAAGCTCGTTTGCAGCGGCAGCTGTACCAAGACATATATAGAGTACAGCTCGCCGGATACCGACCCGGATAAAACTGTGGAGTATACCAACGGCAGCGGCGAGTTCATAATACAGGGAGCGGGTATTTTCTGGAACGATCTGACCGAGCACAGGGGCGATGATATGGTGTTCTCGAATACTCTTCCGGAATAAAGGATAAATAGTGCTTAACACAGGCAAACTGAGGTTTGCTGCAACAACTGCTATAGCGGTAGGCTATAGCAGTTTTTTTATTGTGAATTTCAGGAGGCTTTGATGTTTGGAATAAATCACTAAATATCCATAGGAAATATAGATAAATTTCGTCGTGCAGAGCTGTTGACTTTTCAGCCGGAAGGTGGTAGAATATATTCATGGTAAACCTATTTAGCTGATAGGTTTAATAGACAAACACCTGATGTCTTATCAGATTTCTGTTCAGGAGATGATATATATGCCGCAGAATAAGGAATATTCGCCGCAGGAAATAAGGATACAGCAGGGCGGCGGCTACGGAAATAAACGTGCCGGGAGAATACTGGAGAGCTTTCAGGGCAGCAGACCGGTCATTGATATCGAGAGAGGAAAGTATTTCACGGAGAGCTTTAAGCAGACCGAGGGTCAGCCGCTTGTCCTCCGCTGGGCTAAGGCTCTTTACAGCTATGCTGAGAATGCGTCGGTGTATGTTGATGACGGACAGCTCATTGCAGGCCGTGCAGGCCGTGAGGGAAGATACGGTATACTCTACCCGGAGCTTGACGGAGATTTTCTTGACGAGGCTATAAAGCGTCTGCCGGAAAGAGAAAGCTCACCGTTCGACATTACACCGGAGGACGCTGACTATATAATCAACGAGATATCGCCGTACTGGAAGGGAAAGACGTTCCACGAGGCTCTTGCAGCGGCTATACCGGAGGAAACAAGAAAGTACACATATAATAATGACTCAGAGCTCAGCTCACGCTTTATCGTCAATGAGACAGCTTCGTTCCGTTCGTCTATACAGTGGGTGCATGACTACGAAAAACCGCTGCATATCGGCTTCAACGGCATAAAGAAGGAGGCTGAGGAAAGGCTTGCGGCACTTGATGAGTTCAGCCCTGTGGATAATACCGAAAAAAGACCGTTCCTTGAATCTGTCATCATCACGGCTGACGCTATAATACTCTGGGCTAACCGCCATGCACAGCTTGCACAGGAAAAGGCTGAAAGCGAGACGAATGAGCAGAGAAAGGCAGAGCTGCTTGAGATCGCACGCATATGCCGCAAGGTACCGGCTGAACCGGCGGAGAGCTTCTATGAGGCGGTGCAGAGCCAGTGGTTCATACAGCTTTTCTCCCGTATCGAGCAGAAGACCGGTACGATAATCTCCAACGGCAGAATGGATCAGTATCTGTATCCTTACTATAAGGCTGACAAGGAAAAGGGGCTTATCGACGAGGACGGTGCTGAGGAGCTGCTTGAATGCGTATGGGTGTCTATGGCTCAGTACATCGACCTGTATCTCTCAAAGGCAGGCGGTGCGTTCAACGAGGGCTACGCTCATTGGGAGGCTGTCACTATCGGTGGTCAGACCCCTGACGGCAGAGACGCTGTCAACGAGCTGACATATATCTTCCTTCGCTCTAAGAGAGAGTTTCCGCTCAACTATCCCGACCTCGCCGCAAGGATACACACACGCTCGCCGGAGCGTTATCTCTACGAGGTCGCTGAGACTATCAAGGACGGCAGCGGATTCCCGAAGCTCATAAATGATGATGAGGTAGTTCCGCTGCTGCTCGCAAAGGGTGCTCAGTTTGAGGAGGCGTATGACTACAGCGTTTCGGGCTGTGCGGAGTGCCGTATGCCGAACAGGGATACCTACACCTCGCCGTGTGCGTACATCAACTTTGCTGCGGCTCTTGAAATGACTGTATACAACGGAAAAATGCTGAAATACGGCGATGAAGTGATAGGCTTGCAGACCGGTGAGGCTGAGGACTTTGAGAGCTTTGACCAGTTCCTTGACGCATATCTCCGTCAGCAGAAGAACTTCATGAAGCACGCATTTATCCAGCAGCATGAGATAATAAGACTGCGTACACAGCACTTTGCTTCACCGCTCGGCTCGTCGCTCCACAAGCTCTGCATGGAGCAGCAGAAGGATATTCATTCCCCGAAGATAGAGGGCGGCATAGACCTCGGCTATTTTGAGTTCATCGGCTACGGCACTGTTATCGACTCGCTTGCAGCGATAAAGAAGGTCGTGTTCGAGGATAAGCGTATCACCCTTGCACAGCTGAAGGAGGCTATGGAGCACAATTTTGAGGGCTATGAGCCGATAAGAGCACTTGTGCAGAACGCTCCGTCATACGGAAATAACGACAGCTATGCTGACGAGATCGGAAAGCTTCTCGACAGAGAGCTGCTTGCGTACACGAAGAAATATTCACAGGAGCTTGGCGTACACCTTGACCTGAGATACGTTCCGTTCACCTCGAACGTTCCGTTCGGAAAGGTAGTATCCGCAACACCGAACGGCAGACTTGCGTATGTTCCGCTGTCTGACGGCTCATCAGCCTCACAGGGTGCTGATAAGAACGGCCCTACTGCTATACTTCTCTCCAATTTCGCAACGAAGAATTACGACTACAGAAACAGGGCGGCAAGGCTGCTCAACATCAAGCTCAGCCCTCAGTGCGTAAAGGGCGGGGAGGGGACTGCAAAGCTTGTGGACTTCATAAGGGCATGGCACGATCTGAAGCTGTGGCATATCCAGTTCAACATCATCAATCGTGAGACTCTGATAAAGGCTCAGCAGAACCCGGACGCATACCGCAGCCTTCTCGTAAGAGTTGCAGGGTACAGTGCTTACTTCTGTGAGCTTTCAAAGGATCTTCAGGACGATATAATCTCCCGTACAGAGCATGATGCGGTATGAGCGGCACAGTCGGAAAAAGCGGGATAGTATTCAATATCCAGCCGTATTCGCTGCATGACGGCCCGGGGATAAGGACGATAGTCTTTCTCAAGGGCTGTCCGCTGCGGTGCATATGGTGCTCAAATCCTGAGTCGCAGAACACCTATCCGGAAATAGGCTTCGACAGGGAGAAATGTATCGCCGGAAAGGGCTGTGATTTCTGTAAGGGCGTATGCGATATAGGCAGCTTTTCGGCAGCAGGGGCTAATGCAGAGCTTAAAGGCAGCTGCGGCGGCTTCCGGGAGGTCTGTCCGGCAGGTGCGATACAGGTCTACGGCAGGGAGATGACAGCTGAGGAGATCGTCAGCCGGGCTGAGGAGGAGAGTGCGTTCTATTCCCACGGAAAGGGCGGTATCACGCTTTCGGGCGGTGAGCCGTTCATGCAGGGGGACTTTGCACTGGAGATACTCCGTGAGGCAAAGCGGCGGAGGCTGAATACAGCCGCTGAGACCTGCGGCTGCTGCGATACTGAGATACTGCGGCAGGCTGCCGGGCTTCTTGACTACATCATGTTTGACATAAAGCTTCTTGACGATGAGCGGCATATCCGCTATACAGGCGGCTCGAACAGGCAGATACTGGAAAATCTTGAAATGCTTTTCAGTGAATTTCCGGGGCTGCACAAGCATATAAGAACGCCTGTGATACCGACAGTGAACGACAGCGGGGACGATATAGGTGCGATAAACAGATTCCTCTCCGGGAGAGAGAATTGCAGCTATGAGCTTCTGCCGTATCACAGGTTCGGCACAGGGAAATATAAGCTTCTCGGCAGGGAGTATGCAGACATTCCGGAGCGGCTCGATGATGAGCTTTTCCGGAAATTGAAGGCTTTTGAGATATGACAGGTACTAAATTATATATCTATAAGAAAGAAAGGGTTTTTATCATGAAAAGGTTTTTAAAGGCATTCGCAGCTGTAGTGGCACTCGGAATTTCAGCAGTTATGCTGACAGCCTGCGGCTCATCATCATCATCATCATCAGAAAACAGCACCGGTCAGAGCGGTTCATCAGATACCTCCTCCAGCACCGTCCTCCGTATAGCTGCACAGCCGTTCCCGCTCTATACACCGGTATTCGTGGCTTATGACCTCGGATATCTCGACGAGGAGTTCGAGAAGGTAGGTGCTGAGTTCACATGGCAGCTCTTCAACTCCGGTCCGCTCGTAAATGAGGCAGTTGCAGCCGGTGAGGCGGATATGGGCTTCATGGCTGACCTCCCGGCAATTATCGCAAAGTCCACCGGTCAGCCTATCGAGATCGTTTCCAACGTTGCTTACGGTGAAAAGGGTCTTGCAGTTCTCGTTCAGGCTGATTCCGATATAAAGAGCGTTGCAGAGCTCAAGGGCAAGAAGGTAGCATACGCCACAGGCTCATATGCACAGCACCTGCTCGCACTTCTTCTCTCCAACGAGGGACTTTCACTCGACGACGTTGAGACTATAAACCTCGGTGCAGGCGATTCACCTGCGGCACTCGCAGCCGGTGAGGTAGACGCTATCGTTATCTGGGAGCAGTTCATCTCAAAGCTCACATCTGACGGCACAGCAAAGGTGCTTGCTGACGGAACAGGTGTAAAGAAGGGCAACATGATCACCTACTTCGTAAGCGACTATGCAGACGCTCACCCGGAGGTCGTAAAGGCATACATCACCGCACTCAACAGGGCTGATGAGTATATCCAGAACGACCCGAAGGCAGCAGCAGAGCTTGTTGCGGCAGATTTCAGCATTGACAGTGAGCTTATGGAGCAGATAATCCCGAAGTTCACCTACAAGACCGCTCTTGACGCAGACGATATCGCAGAGATAACAAAGGTCAAGGACTTCTCGCTCGACGCTGGAATAATCAGCAATGATGTTGATATGGACAGCTTCATTAACACTTCGTATTTAGACTGATGAAAAAATGGGGGACTGGGAACAGTCCCCCAAAAAAAGGAGACAGTACCAGTGAAAAAGGGACTTTCTTATTGGCTGATATATCTTGCCCTGCCGATATGTATTCTTGCGGTGTGGGAGGGCTTCCAGATAGCCGGAAAACTCAAGCCTTACACTATGCCCCCGCCGATGACTATTGTCGAGACTACGCTCGACTATATAAAGAACGGCAAGCTGTGGGAGAATATCGGCATAAGCTTTATCCGTGTCCTCAAGGGCTTCGGAGCCGGTCTTGCGGCAGGCTTCGTTATCGGCATATTATCGGCACTTTTTCCGAAATTCGAGGCTTTCACGGAGCTGGTGATACAGATACTCCGCCCTATACCGCCTATCGCATGGATACCTCTTGCGATCCTCTGGTTCGGTATCGGAGAGGAGTCAAAGGTGTTCATCATATTCCTCGGTGCGTTTTTCCCGATATTCCTCAATACCTTAGAGGGCGTGAGGAATATCGACAGCAGGTATTTCGAGCTTGCACAGGTATATGAGGTGCCAAAGCCGCTGCTGATATGGCAGATAGTCATTCCCGGAGCACTGCCGTCGATAATGACCGGTATCAGGCTCGGTGTCGGCAATGCGTGGGTCTGCGTCGTTGCAGCTGAGATGATAGGAGCTGTGAGCGGCGTAGGGCATATGCTCTCAGACGGAAGAAGTCTCTCACGCCCGGATATCGTCATTCTCGGAATGCTCATTGTCGGCGTTGTCGGCAAGATAATGGACGATATACTCAGGCTTATCAACAAGAAGCTCATTACATGGATATGAGGGGGATATATGGGTAACATCATTGAGATAAAAGGGCTTAATAAAATATTCCGCTCAAAGGAAAACGATGTGCAGGCTCTGGAAAATATCGACCTCAGCATTGAGGAGGGGAGCTTTGTCTCCATAATCGGCGGAAGCGGCTGCGGAAAGAGCACGCTCCTGAGGATAATCGGCGGACTGGAGACTGAGTATGAGGGGGAATACCTCTTCGACAATGCCCCGGTGAAAGGGCCGTCAAGGGAAAAGGGCTTCATATTCCAGGATCACAGGCTGCTCCCGTGGCTGACTGTTGAGGGAAATATAAGGTTCTCCCTTCCTAAGGACAAGAAAAAGGACGATGAGCTGATAAGAAAGAACCTTGAGCTTGTCGGGCTTACAGGCTTTGAGAGGTCATTCCCCCGTCAGCTTTCCGGCGGAATGGCACAGAGAGTTGCTATAGCAAGGGCACTTGCCAACAAGCCGAGGATACTCCTGCTTGATGAGCCTTTCGGAGCACTTGATGCCATAACGAGAATGAATTTGCAGGAGCAGATACTGAAAATATGGCACGAGGAAAAGATAACCATGATAATCGTGACGCATGATATAGATGAGGCGGTCTATCTGGGCGGAACTGTCGTTGTAATGACTCCCCGTCCGGGACGTATCAAGCGGATACAGAAGGTCGATCTCGGCACTCCGAGGCGGCGTACAGGAACACAGTTCACGATCGCCCGTGATGAGATATACAAAGAGTTTTTCAGCGATGCGGAGATACCGATAGAATACAATATCTGATGATGACGGCGGACAAAAGTCTGCCGTTTTTTCTTTACATTTCGTTCGGGATATGGTATAATGATAAAAAAGATGAAGTTTACGAAGATTTGAAAGGATAAATATGAGATTCAGTGAGTTAAATCTTTCAGAGGAGCTCCTTCAGGCTGTAGAGGAGCTTGGATATACCGAAATGACCGAAATACAGCAGAAAAGTATACCCTTGCTGCTCCGTGGCATGGACGTTATCGGACGAAGTGCGACAGGTACCGGAAAGACCGCAGCCTTCGGGCTCCCGGCGGTCGAAAGCATAACTGAGGACGACCGGAAGGCTCCTGCTGTACTGATACTCTGCCCGACGAGAGAGCTTGCATTGCAGGCGGCAGGGGAGATCAGAAAGTTCTCGTCATACAAGCGTATCGTCCGGACTGCCGCAGTGTACGGCGGTGCAAGCATGGAAAAGCAGATATCGGAGCTGAAAAGGGGTGCGAATATCGTTATCGGCACGCCCGGCAGGATCATGGATCACATCCGGCGGCGTACACTGAAGCTGGAAAATATACGCACTGTAATACTTGACGAGGCTGATGAAATGCTCGATATGGGCTTCCGTGAGGATATCGAGGAGATACTCTCCCATGTCCCGGAGGAGCGGCAGACCGTTCTCTTCTCAGCGACAATGCCGAAGGAGATACTTGCACTGACGAAGAAGTACCAGACTGACCCGGTAATGGTCGAGATACGCTCCGCACAGAAGACCGCTCCGCTCATAGAGCAGCTGTGCTATGAGGTGCCGATGGGCAGAAAGACCGATGCTCTGCGGCTCCTGCTTGCGGCGTACTCTACAGGCGAGGGCTTTTCTGCAATGGTTTTCTGCAACACCAAGTCAATGGTAGACCAGCTTACCGAGGAGCTTGCAAAGACCGGCTCCGGGACTGCCGGACTGCACGGCGATATGAAGCAGGCACAGCGTACACAGGTCATGAACGGCTTCAAATCGGGCAGGATATCAATTCTTATCGCCACGGACGTTGCCGCAAGGGGTATCGACGTTTCGGGGGTAGATGTGGTGTTCAACTACGATATACCGCAGAATAATGAGTATTATATCCACCGGATAGGGCGTACCGGCCGTGCAGGAAGGACGGGCATTGCCTGCACCCTTGTCTCCGGCAGGAGGCAGCTCAGGGAGCTGCACGATATCGCACGGTTTGCCGGCTCTGAGATAAAGGAGCTGCCGCTCCCGGACAGGGAGGGCATAGCCGCTGCAAAGCAGGAGAAGATCGTCTCCGGAGTTGCTGAGGCTGAAAAAAGCGGAAATATCGGCGGAATAATGGCTGACAGACTTGCGGCTATGGGTGTGGATTACCGTGAGGCGGCGGCACGGTTGCTGGAGGAAAAGCTGAGGGCGGAGACTGCTGCGATACCGCAGATAGATATCCCTCAGCCGCTGAAAAAGGGAAGAAAAGGCAGCAGGCAGACGACCAGGCTTGATCTTGACATCGGCAGAGACAAGCGTATGGCTCCCAATTTCATACTCGGAGCACTTGCGGACGCAACGGGACTTTCCGGGCAGGATTTCGGAAAGATAGACATATACGACACGCATACGACAGTCGAGATACCGGAGGAGGAGAGGGACTATATCCTCGAAACAGCCGGTACGCTGAAGATAAACGGCAATCAGGTCAGGGTGACGCTGTGGAACGGAAAGCCGCACAGGAGCGGTCAGCCTGAACGCAGCGAGAAGAGTGACAAGCAGTACGGCAGAAGACCTGACCGCAGAAAGAAGGCATACAGCGGCGGCGGAGACTACACCAGAAGCCGCAGAAGAAGAATACACAACAAGCACTGACGGAGGTGACAGTAATGGCGAATAACGGCAGACCGCAGAAAAAGCTCTGGATGAGGATAGCAGCTCTCGCACTTGTGGCATTCATTCTCATCGGATTCCTGATAATGGCTTTTCTGTAAGGTCTTATAGTATATTACTTCCGGTATATACTATTTGTATAACCGGAGAAGATCAAGGCTTTGTAACAGTCTTGTAACGGTTTGGGCGAAATGAACAAAAGATGAACTCTTTTGTAGTTCATGCAACTTATTTTTTTAGATGATTTGCTGAATATTTTTTTTGTCCTTGACACTGAGGTCAAATAGTGATAAAATAAGAATATGGAAAGCCATGTCTGGCTTTTTGTACGGCAGCGGGGTCTGCCCGGAGCTGCACAGGTCAGGGGGGATGGCAGTAAAGTGAGTAAAAAGGCAGAGAAACCAGAGGATCAGGCGGCAGAGACTGAGCCGGTGAGAAGTACCGGATACAGGGTGGTCTCTGTAGTGAGAACTGTTTTCGTGTACGCCCTGGCGATCGCCATAATTCTGGCAGCAGCTATGTTCGCAGCAAACCGAAGCCCTGATAAATCCATTTTCGGATACCGGTATTATACCGTGCTCACGCCGTCAATGTCGCCTACATATGATGTCGGTGATATGGTCTTCGTCAGACTGAAAAACGGCTCTGATATAAACGTGGGCGATGTCATTACGTTCAATCCCTCTGCGGACAGCGAGGCGTATCTGACGCACAGAGTAACAGAGAGGATCGACAATTATGAAGGTTCGGGAGTTATTTGCTTCCGGACAAAGGGTGACGCAAACGACACAGCCGACTCGTTTCTGATAGACGAGGACAGAGTGATCGGCACTGTGGAGCTTGGCGTCCCGAAGCTCGGACTTATCGTGAGATTTGTCCAGCTCAGGTGGTACTTCGTCGTACCGCTGATCTTATTATTGGCACTGTTTTTCCATTTGCTGACAGCGTATTTCTCTTCCGGAGAGAGTGACGACACCGACGCCGCAGGCGACGATGATGCCCCGGAAAAAAACTCACAGCCTACAGCTGAGGAGAAAGAAGCTGAAAGCAGCAGTTCGGCACTGGCTGAGGAAAAAACAGATAAGGAAGAGGATAGACAGGTGATCCCGGAGTCAGAGAGTGACTGAGCTTCGCTGTATATCCAAAATATTGAAGAAAAGAGGTTTTGATTATGGCAAAGAACAGAAAGAAATCCGCAAGAGAGAAAAGAGTCCTGATCGGTGCTCTCGGAGTCGCTGCCGTTATCATGGCTGGCTCAACTTTTGCGTGGTTCACCAGCAAGGATGAGGTTACGAACAGACTGAGCGCTTCTGCAAAGTATGATGTGTCCATCGCCGAAGATTTCCAGCCGCCTGAGGATTGGATTCCCGGTCAGGAAATCAACAAGGATGTTTCTGCTGTCAATACCGGCAATGTGGATGCGTTCGTTAGAATGTGGCTTGAGGGCGAAATGTCCGTTATGAATAAGCTGGCAGTTGGCGATTCTACTGACATTCCGGACACTATCTCTACAGGACTCGGCTTTACTGCCACAACTGACGGCGATACCATGAAGGATCTTGGTTTCTTGTACAAGGACAATAACAATTATTATCGTGTGCTGAGCACGACCGAGAGAGCAAATGCTGCTCTTAACGGTACTGACGCTGCAGTAGATGATGACACTTACAGCGAGGTGAAGTCTGTTCAGGCTGGCGGCTATCTGGTTTATGCGCCGGATGGTGCAAGTTGGACTTATACTGCTGAGCAGCAGACAGAAATTATCGATTCTACTGGCAATAAAGTAGTCGTTGCGAAAGATGCAACTATCGGCTCAGTAAATAGCAGTGCAGAAAATAAGCTGGGTGTTAAGGATAATTGCGTTATCGACTCGGATACTTTCACTCCCATCACGCCTGGTCTCTACATCTTCCGCAGAAATATTGCGCTGGGCAATGAAAATCAGGCGGACACCTATGAGTATAGCGGCTATGTATTTGACGGCACGAACTATTTTGCACTGTGCAATGATACTGCCGGCAAATCTGATTATACGCTTCCTGAGGGCGCGGTAACTGTTGCTACTTCTACAAGCCCGCAGGCAGAGCCGCTGACCTATACGCTTGATACGAACAAAATCAAGCTGTACACTGCTTCTGAGAAGATCGTTAAGAATGATAATCTGACTTGGACGTATGATGATACCGCTGGTAAAGAAAAGTTGACTGTAACATATCCAGGTGCTGATGGTAAAATTGGTGATGATGCTGCTACCGCAGATGTTGATGAGTCGCTTGACGATATCGTTATTGACGTTGCTCTTGCAAGCATCGGAACAACTGATCAGACTTGGACAGCTAAGACTGCTGATGGAAAGACAACAACATTCTATTACAATGACGATGTTGAGGCAGGCGATTCCACAGCGCGTCTCGTTGATTCCGTAACGCTGTCTCAGGACACAACGCAGTATGCTTTCATTGCCTTTGATTTCGACCTCAATGTATTCCTTGAGTCTGTTCAGGTTACTATCGGCGATGACGGTAACGAGATGACTACACCTGTTGACGAATCTACAAATGGTCAGTTTGTAGCAGCTCCTAAGGGTAATGGCACAAGAGAGGGCGTAGGCGCTTATGCAACCGAACAGGATGCGGCTGAAATCGCTGACATTGGGTGGAACTAACTCTAACATCTAATCTCTAAATTCTAACATCTAAAAGGAGGGAGGCGGCTTGATGCGCGCAAAGAAAATCATTTCTGCGCTGGCGGGCTGCCTCCTGCTCCTTTTGTCTGTGTCTACAAACACAGCTTTTGCGGAGGTCGCTTTGCCCGAAGGCGCGGTAAAGGGACTTCCGGAGAAGCTGACCGCCATGGACAGCGATGGCAACGTCGTCAGCTCCGACACGGGGGAGTATTTCTTCCGCGTGGAGGATATGGATTACGGCGTCACCTATACCAAGGATGTTCAGCTGATGAATCTCCGTGACGATAAGTCGTATCATATCTATTTCTATGTCGAACCACTCTGGAAAGACGGCGAGATCGACTTAGAAGAAGGCTGCGACTGCACTTTCTGGCTGGACGGTCAGGAGGTTTACAAAGGCAAGGTCACCGGCGAGCCCTATGACGGCTATATGAATTTGACCGAGGAGGTTCTTGACTGCGGAAACTATGCCCCCGGCGAGACCCACACGCTCAGATGCGCGGTCGTCTGGAATGATTTGGATGTGCTGGTGGGCGTCGATAACGGGCATCGCCTGATTGACATTAACGGCGAACACGTCCTTGTCGGACCCGATGAAGAGGGCTACGTTGAGGGCGAAATCGAGTTCAAGTGGATATTTTACGCCGCCGTGGACGAGGATTACACCCCGCCGAATACCGGTCTGCTCAGCGTGAACAGCACGTTTTGGGTGCTTGCGATTATCGCGCTTGCCGTGCTGACGGGCGGACTGATGCTTTTGGTGCTTCTGAAAAAGAAGAAGCAGGAGAAAGACAAGAAAGCATGAAAAAAGCGGTTTTGCTTTGTGCAATTGCAGCTTTTGCTGCGGCAGGGTGCTACTGCGCTTATCGGTACTATCAGTCAGATGTTCTCCCCGAACAGCAGCTTGACAAAGCAAATGAAGAGCAGTTACAGCTTTTTGAGAATGTCAAGCCGGATTATACGATTCCGGATGATAAGCCCGGCACAACGAAACCGCAGGAAAATCTGCTCGAAGCTGCAGAGGAGGTCAACTCCGGCGTGGTCGCATGGCTGACCATTCCAGGGACGCATATTGACTACCCCATCTGTCAGGCGGAGGATAATGATTTCTACTTGCACAATGGCTTTGACGGGCAGTATAACTATGAGCTTGGCTGTCCGTTTCTGGATTATCGCTGTGCAGGTGATTTCAGCGGATTCAACTCGATTGTTTATGCGCATCATATGACCGAGCAGAGAATGTTCGCGGATATTGCGCTCTATATAGATGAAAGCTTTTTTGATGGGCATGATACCGGCTATTTGGTGCTTGGCGATGATGTCCATGCAGTGGATTTCTTTGCGTACCTTTCTGTGCCGAGCACAGCACCGGCTTATCACGCGGTGTTTGTCATGGATTCCGAAAAGCAGGAATATATTGATTATATATTTCAGACAGCAAAGTATAGCAAAGAGATCAATATAGACGAAAACAGTCACCTGCTTTTGCTCTCGACCTGTACGTTTGAGTATGAGGAGGCACGGGGCGTTCTGGTGGGTGTGATACAATAACATTGCTGCGGCTGAAAAACGCCCCCATAGTTTTCTGCTGCGGGTAATTTAGATGTATTCCGGGCGCTGCTCGTTGTATAAAGTAAACTATCAAATAAACACTATGCACTTGATTCAACTATGGGGGAATTGGGTGCTTTTTGTTTACGAATGGAAGGAGGGAGAGCGCATGAGAACTCTGAAACAGCGCATAGCGGCTGGGCTGTTTGCTGTGATTTTTATGCTCAATCTGCTTGACGGAAATGTGCTGTCAGAGAGCTGGAGACTGCTCAAGGCCTTTGCGGCTGCAATAGATTATACCGGTTATTTTGAATGGGATATTTCTGAACTGGAGACACCTCCTGTGGATGGTTCCTCTTCAAAGAATGATCCTTCTATTCTGATAACGGATAAAGACGGGAAGAATGTCCGTGAGGTATCGCTTGCAAATGGTGTCGATCTCTCCTTGAAAGAATACACCAACGAAGACCCCGTGCTGAAGACCACGTTTTATTTCAACCTGAAACAGGGCGTGAATGCCGGAAACCTTGAGTTTACGATCACCGGAATGAGCGACCTCGTGCGGAAGGGAGATCTGAAGCTGAACGATACAGACCCAAATCTCGTCAAGACTTGGGATATCATCCCGAACGAGGATGGGAGCTATACCTTCCGCAATAAGGTGCGTGTCACTTCAAATAACGAAACAACATTTACATGGCAGTTCAACTCCCGTGATGCAATAAACGACACAGATATTACACTGGAAACATCCTGCAAGATCTGGGAAGAAGAATTAGATCCCGAAACAGGTAAATTAAACCGAATAGAACTGCCGATCGAGCTGGACACGAATGATCTGACATTTCACTATGAATCAGAGCATGACCAGAATCAGGTGCTGATCGTCTGTGAGCATATTGATGATCTGGATGTCAATAACCTGAATGTTGACTATGACTGGCGGAGCTATCGTGCTGTGCTCGGTTTGGAAGGACTGGATGAATACACCAAACGAAAAGAAAGCAACGGTGTGATAATTGATCCGTCAGATGATTCAATCGACTCCGATTTTGAAGCGCACGCAATCGTGCAGGACAAAGCGGAACAGACAGACAGTCAGATGGCACGCGGCATCAAAACAGCGGATCATTTTATTGAGGTAACAAAGCCGGACGGGATCGACTGGAGCGATATGCTGATCGTCAATGCGAACGGCGACCGTGTGCCGATCGTACAGACGACGATCACGACCGAGTCGGGTACACAGACGCTCTGGGGCTTTTATGATTTCCAGCGCGGCGGTGACAGGAAACCCGGTGAGGCTTACAGCTGTGTTTACCGTGTCGGTGTCCTGAACGAAAAACTCAATGATAATCCGATTGAGGTTCGCCTGACATCGCATTATCTTGTGACCTATCAGGATACCACAGCACCGATTGATCTGACGGATTCTGCGGCACATTATGTGAAAATAGAAAACCCGCCCTCGATTGGGGACGGTGACTGGATGAATAAATATAATAACTATGAGATCAACAACGGCACCACATACAACGATATCCAGTACGCTTCTCATGCCAAGCATTACGCAGGGGCAAACCAGCTCCTTTATGATTCTGTTTTTAACGGAAGAGTCGTGACCTATTCGCTCACAGCCTCCACAAGACAGGCAAAATATGATGACGGAAAATCCTTAGATGAACACGGAAATGCACGGCTCTATGATCTGATTTATGAGGACGGCGCACCGGCAATTCAGAACCTCAGCGGCGCAGATGACAGAACACTGCGGTATGATGAATATGACTTTACCCGGATTCGCATCGGCAAGCTGGTGGACGGCAACACGGTCGGTGTGCCCGATCCCGATTCGCCGACCGGCTATGCACCTGAATCTGGCTTTGATTATGTTGTCTACGGCATCAGCCATGATCCGGAGTCTCCGTATTACGACAGTTGGAGCGTTTTGAGTAATCCGGATACAGCAAACACGCTCACGGAAACCGAGGTGCTGCTCCCTGCCGGTATTGACGAGATCAAGCTCGTGGTCAAAGATCTGGCAATTCGTGCATATATCCGAGCTTATGTGGATATTCAGTACAATCTCGACCCCGATTTGCGGAGTCATATGTATATCGACACGCTGGAGGAGCACGACTTCGAGCTGGATGAAAAAGGGAATAAAGTTCGGAAGGAAGATACAAACGAGGGCACGCGTCTTGTCAATACATTCCGGAGAATTCAGTATGCTGACGGCAACTACGATCCGAGCAGTATTGATAACGCAAAGTATCAGAATCTGAGCGAGGCACACTCCAATACGTGGCTGCGTGAATCGACAACGACAATCGATTCTCACACCGCCATCGAACCGTTCCAGTTTCATAGTCTCTCTGAGGAGGAACTGAAAGAACACGATAATATTCCGCTGGATTACTATTCCACTGTCATTTCCGCCGGCGGCACAATTCAGTCTGACTCTGAAAGCAGTCTGAACCATTTTGCAGTGTATTCCAAACTCCCGGACGGTGTGACACCCTCTGATGAATGGCTGGAAGAATTCAAGAACTCGCTTGTTGTCAATGCCGTGCTGCAAGGCTCAAATGAACCTGTCGATGCACAGTTCATGCTGGATAACAATGCGGTAACTGTCTATTATGATCCCGCAACAAAATGCGTTGTGGCGGATTTTGACTGTCAGGGCTTTTCGCTGCGTGCCGATCAGATGGTCAGCGTTGATTTCAGCTATCCGGCAGAGATCTCGCTCGCAAAAGTGAAGGCATACGGACTGACACAAGTGCCTTTTAAGACCGAAACATATATTACTGTACTCGACAGCAATGTGAAACTGGATGCTGTTCAGGGCAAAACTTTGGTCGAATTCAATGACACACCGTATCAGAATACCGGCGTGACATCAAGGGCATCAAAATCGGAGGCAGATACCAAGATCACAGCGATGGGCTCACAGAAGAACAACTACTCCACAAAGTATGTTGCGAGTTTCTACAACGATTGGACTTTTGACAATGACACTGAGGTTGACGGAAACAATACCCATCATCTGGAAGACGGCAAGATGACCTCCGAGTATACCTATGCACTTGCGTTCCACAGAATCACGACAGACAATGAAACGGTAAAAGATCCGATCATGGTGGATATTATGGAGGGGCTGACCAGTTCTGCATGGAACGGCAGAGTGAAAAAAATCTATTTTGATGCGGACAGCTATCCGGCAGATTCAAACTATCAGCCGCATGTATACTATATGCTTGGTCAGGGCAATAGTGCTGTTCGGAGTCAGGCTTCCGGCGATTATCGTGAAACAAACGATACGATCATGGAGGCGATCAGTCATTTTCAGCAATACGGCAATGAGACGGATGTGTCCGGTATGTCAGAGCAATATGCAACAGACCTTGCATCCTATAATTCGCTGAAAGGCAAGATCAAAAACGGAGATGACGGTTGGACTTCCGCAGTGCAGAATACGGATGGAAGCTGGACGATTGACCGGGACGATGTGTATGCGGTCGCGGTGATCTTCGATGGAACATACACCGTGACCAATAAATACCTTGAACTGGGCGCCTACATAGACATGAGCGCACCGGCACTGGAGAACAATACCGATATTGATAGGATCATCAACAACCGTGCCACCTATAATGAGGTGCATGTATTTGCAGAGGGCGTACCCAGCGGGTCGGATGTCTCTTTCCCGATGTATTCGGTCAGCAACAAAACACTGGTCATTCTTCGCCACAATGTGGAGCTTGAAAAGGTCAGCTCAAAGAACAATGGGCGCAGACTCAGCGGTGCAAAGTTTACGATTTTCAGCAACAGCAACAGCTTTGAAAACGATCCTTCCAATGAAAGTATCGCTCATTATTATACCTTTGATAAGAGACGGAACAAGAACGAGTCGCATCAGATGATTGATATGCCGGTCGATATTACCGGTATCTTACAGCTGAATCTGTCTCCGGGCATATATTATTATAAGGAGACAGAGCCGCCGGCGGGCTATAAGGAGGATCCGAAACCGTATCGTTTCCGCGTAACTGCGGATACTGATTCTGTCTATTACTATACGGCAAAGCTGTATGAATCGACAGCGCAAAGAGATGCCGAATATATTGCGGTCAACAGTGAGGAATTCGGGCTGTATCCGGAGATCTACGGCACAAAAATACCTATAGACGACAGCCTCATGCTGGCGGTGTTTGATACAGATGGGACTGCGGTCACGCATTTTCGGATCGGAACGGATGCAGCAGATGCAGGGAAATATGTGTATGATACACTCGATCCGGATGCGACCATTTCAGAAGTACACTGTACGGACGGCGAAATCACGCTGAAAAATCTTCCCGCCGGAACATACATGCTTGGCAAAACTGCATCCGATTCAGACGGCTATGTGTTCTCTGTGGCGGATAACAGTGAGATTACGCTCAATCTGATTAAAAAATCACCGATGAGCATGGAGCTTGTCTATAAACTGTACGAAAAAAGCGGCAGCGGAATTGCGGCGAACGATCAGCCGTGCTACTTCACCAAAACAGCGGACGGTACTTACGTTCTGACAAATGCACAGACAGGGAACACTGACATTGAACCTGCAGCAGACGGAAAGATCAATCTGTCAGGGCTTGATGACACCAAATCGTATTATTTTGAGATTGCAGAAGCACCGGTCGGCTACAAAGCCGCTCATGGTTCGGTCTACGATATCAAGGGACAGAGCAGCGTCGAGCTCTATGCGGCGGAGCATCTCGAAAAGAAAAACAGGATTGTCGTGGAGGATGACCCGATTGAGATTGCAAGTGCAAAATTCCAGAAGATAGACGGAACAGACTCGGTCAACTATGGCAACCCGATCAATGGAGCCGTCTATAATATGTACTTCATCGAAGAGGATGGTTCTGAATCTTTGATGTACTTTCAGTATAACTCTGAAAAGAAGAATTACATTTACATGGGTACGACACCGATTCAGGGATATACGAATCAGCTCCGCAGCGCTGTCTCGACAGACAATGCAGACGGTATGATCTCTGTGAGCGGTTTGCCGTACGGAACCTATTTCATGCAGGAGGTGACTGCTCCGCTTGGATATCAGCTTGATCCAACAAAGCATTATTTCCGTGTAACAGCGGTAACGATAGACAAAAACGGTAATCTGATCTTTTCCTCCGATGAGGAGACCGATGCAGGAACTGCGGATGAAGAAGCTGCTGCGGATACAGAATCCGACACCGAAACCGAAGGGGAAAGCACCGAGGCTGCAAGCACGGACAGCCTGATTATGCAGCTCAAAGATGATGAGATTCTCAGCAAAATTATCGTGAATAAGACCGAAGAAAAGAACACGGATAATTACCTGAAAAATGCTACCTATGATCTGTACCGGCTCAATGCCGGTGAGGATCTGCAGGAGGCAAAGGATGCGTCTGTCAATTCAAAGGGCAATACCGTTTCTGCCGAATTTACAAAATACTGGACGCATGTGGACACATCCTACACTGACAGCACCGGTGAAGCACTGTTTGAAAATCTGCCGTTCGGTACATATCTGCTTTATGAGCAGCAGCCGCCGGTCGGCTATAAATGGAACAACGACATCGGCAAGTGGGAAACATGGACGCTCAAAGACACTGAACATACGAAAAATTCGCAGGTGATTATTCTGTCTGAGGAGACAGTCTCTGCAAATTCCTCGGTCAGCTATGAGATCGTGACAGATGAGGACGGAAATGAAGAGACTGTTCGTGTCGTGACCTATCATGAGTTCTTTGCAAAGCATCTGGATGAACGAAAGGAAGGTCAGGCGCGGCTTATCAAGCAGAACGAAACGCATGACGCACTGTATGACGGCGTATTCGCGCTGTATCAGGTCAATCCCACAAATGCGGAGATCGCGAGGATTCTTGGCAAGACAGTCGAAGAAGTGAATGCGATGTCAGATTCTGAGAAGCTGCGGGCGCTGAGCAAAAAAGAGCTGACGGTCAAGGATATCGATATTGCAAATCACTTTGATCTTGCTTCCGGAAAACCAAAAACAACCGGAACGCCTGCTGTTACGATTGATACTGCAATCGACCAGAATCTGAAAACAAACGGTGAACCTTCAAAGCCGGGCGCAACGAAAACACTCAGCGGTTTGGACTGGGGCATCTATTACTTCTATGAGGTGAAAGCCCCGGCGGGCTATCAGAAGAATTCCACGCCTTATGTGTTTGCGGTCAATTCCGGCTCGGTCGGTACGCTGATCGAAGTCGATGCGACAGATGCAAAAACCTACGGCGAAGTGTGGCTCTATAAGCAGGCGAAAGATAAAATTGCGGGAACAGAGGAGCATCTCAAGCTGTTTGGTGCGCAGTTTGCGCTGAATACCGGTGAAGATGTGCCTGTGCAGGCGATTCCAAAGCTGCGTCTTTCCGGTCTGGAGATCGACGGAACGAGGCGAAACAGAGTACTGCTGCCGGTAAAAAGCGTTGAGGTTCGGGATAAGACACATATCAGATTTCAGCTCCGCAATCTTGACGGTGACGGTTTTACCCATGTGATTGCCGCATATGACGAGAGCAAGGACGGAAACGTCGTTTCGCTGACAGCCGAGGAGGATTTTCGGGCCAAGTACAATACCGAAGCTGCACTCGGTACGTCCGATTTCCGGCTGTCATACTATGTGATCTCGGCAGACGGCACGCAGTATTATGACGATGACCTCAAGCGGTATGTTCCGTTTGCAGAAGAACCGGAGGTGCCGGATACCGACGGATTATCGCAAGAGGATGCTGACGAGCTGACGGCGAAATATCAGGAGGCGCTTGCAGCATATCAGGCAGACGAACGGTTGAAAGAATGCATCACCGGCACCTACATCACAGCAGATGCGGGCGGGCGGCTGAATGTGCGCGGTCTGGACTGGAAAGCGTATTACTTCCGCGAGACGGTTCCGCCGGAGGGCTACGGTCTGGCAGACGATGTGCTCTTTACGGTCAATCCGTATAACTGTGACAACCAGTTCCTGCCATGCGAAGACCCGAAAGCCGAGGCTGCGATCATCATTGACAAGGAAATACCGGATGCATCGTATTTTGAAGCATACGGCGACCCGACATTCCTGTTCAAAGTGTACGGCTTGGAGGCATTCACAGAGGAGGACACCACCACTGACCGCACACCGGACTATATTACGAACGGCACAAATTACAAGAAAACAGGCAAGGAATATACGCTCTCGATTCATCTGACCGCCCCGAATACGACCGGCTCGGCAATGCTGAATGTGCAGGAGGGACAGTATCTCATTGAGGAACTGCCCGTCTCACGCTATTCCTGCTATGGGCTTTCGATGGTCAGCGGTACAGACGGAGAGGACGACAAGTTCAAAATCGTAGGCATACAGACACCAACCTCTTACAAGATCTATCACGACAGCACGAAATATGATATCAATACAGCCGCGGGCAACGGGCAATGGACGGCATTCTGCGACCTGACCGGCGGCGATACGTTGTTTGCGGAGATTCTGGCGTTCCATATCAAGTATCAGAACGAAATCGAGCGCTATGACAATTTCAGCCATGTCTCTTATGCGGATAACCGCATTCCGGAGCGGATTTATATCACATCGTTCAAGCCGATGTATACTTCATTGATCGAGGTATACAGCGGTACGGATGATTCGCATGAATATGAGATTGATCTGGGGGCGGCTTTGGCAAGCGGCGATTTTGAGGGCATCCTGACCTATAACAACGGCGAAACAAAGCGTTTGACCGTGGATGATCTTGCAAAGCTGCGCTTCAAGACCACTGACCTTGGCTCTTCGATTGCATCCGTTGTGTGGAATCCGACTACCAAGGTTCTGCGTGTGACCGTCAACGACCCGGCAACATGGGCGGGTGCGGCAATCTCACTGGATGTAGGCTACAGCGATGTGACACCGTTTGACGCATATGACACCCAGAACGTCAACATGGTGAGCGGCAAGCTGGCGCTGACGTTCAGCGAGATCAAGGCGAACCGCGTGAAAAAGCTGATACTCAAAAACGATGTCGGCAACAAATCCTATTTCCCCTATGCCGACCCGACAAACATGGTGCAGGATATCACCTCTGTGGCGGTGCTCTACACAAGGGATGCAGAGAGCGGCTTAATCTCAAATCCAACAATGCAGGATGACGAGCTGACCGACACGCTCAAAGTTATCAACTCGGATTTTGAGTTCAAGTACTGGTATCTGCTGGACGAAAACGGCAAGCCGGTCTTTGACAGCGAGGGCAATGTGATTCAGTTCAAGCGTGACAGCGACCCGACCAAGGACGAGATTGTGCAGTATATGTTCAGCGGCACATGGCCCTCATATCTGTTTGCGAACGGGAAAAACCTGCTGCCGGCAAGCCTTGCAAATCCGGCGGATGTGGAGAATCTCAGTACGTTCACGTTCCAGGCGGAGGTTGATTTCGTGGATCACCCAACATCTGTTCTAATGAGCAAAGCTGATCTGCGAGAAGCATTGATTAGTTTGGTGGATAACAAGGATCAGATCTTGGCAATTAAGGAGCGGGTACGCAATGAACCATATTCTTATTATAAGAAAACCGTTATTTCTGCAGATGATCCGAATTATACAACCGTAACATGGGCGTATAGTATTCCGAATGGTAGTGGATATGATATTGTATTTAGGACAGAAGATAATACAGATCCTTTGTTGATAGGTGACCAAAGCGGTCTATTTGAAAACTTTACGAATCTGATTGACATTACAGGAATGGAATCATTGAACACCTATGATGATACCTTTGATCCTGATACATATTCACTCAAGAAGATGCCAAGAATGTTTGCAAACACAAAGATCTCACGTTTTGACCTTACACATTGGAACGTTTCAAAAGTCACTACCTTTGTTAGTGTCTTCCAAGATGTTGCAGTTAACTTTACTGTGAATATTTCTGGATGGGATATTACAGGTTCTAGTCCGGCTGGTAGCAATGAATTTGCTCATAATGACGGAAGATTGTTTGTAAAAGACTTAACCGGAACAGGCAATGCAAGAGGCCGATTGATTGGATTAGATATTTCTGGAATGCGAGTACATAATTCGATAGTTAAAATAACATTTAGTGGTATAACTAATATTAGAAACAATTATGACATTTCAGGAATAACAAATGTTAATGGAGATACAGTCATTTTGGGTGTTGAAACATAGTATATCTTAAACTTCAAAGCCCCCGCAGATGTAAAACCTGCGGGGGCTTTTTTGTCTTTCTGCAATTTATCCGGCAAAGCTGTTCCAAGCCGCTTTCCAGTCTCTATAAGGCGCGCCGGAATTGGGGTCGACTGTCTGCACGCTCTCTGCGTAGACATACAGATCATGCGCTTGGATATCTTCCACATTGCCGTACTGCATCTTCACCCAAGAGATCAGCGCATCGGTGCTCTCGCCTGCGGGAACTGCCTCGGTGTAGTAGTAATAGCCGTTCGTGACAGCGGGGGTGTAGTCGTTGGCGTTTTCCTCCCACACATACACCCAGCCTTCCGGCAGATTGTTGATGTAATACGCTGCTCCCTCTGCGATCTGTGCGCTTTTGAACGTGCCGGCTTCGGGGGCTTCGTCCTCCGTTCCCTGATTCGCCGCCGAAAAGGACGCCACATTCTGCACATCAGAGCTGGAAAATTCCAGCCGCACACGAATATAACACGGCACACTGCCCGTGTTGTCGATCTTCACCAGCTTGCGGTAGGCAAAATCCTGCTCCTGATTCGGCTGCGTGAACACCTCCGTGACAATGATCTCGTCCTCGCCGACACCGACAAGGTTCGGCTCGGTGTCATTCGCCCCGAAGTACGCCAGCAGAATACCCACTGCCGCCGCCAGACAAATGCCGGATGCAATCGCAAGCACGGTTTTCTTTTTCTGTGTCATTTGCATCCCTCCTTTTTTTACGGGGCAGCCGTTGTGGTGTCTGTCGTTGTTGTCTCTGCGGCAGTCGTTGTGGTTGTGACAGCAGGCTCGATCTGCTTGTTCTCAATGATTTTGTAGATTATTTTCAAATCGGTTTTGGTATATTGCTGACTTGCACCGTTTCCAGTTAATCCGGAAAGGGAAAGCTCATCTGCCTGAATCGTGTATGCATTCAGCTGTACCTGCCCGATCGTGCCGCTTTCAATATCTGCATCAATGATGCTGCGGAGCTGGAGCTGATCGAAAATCGGGACGGTGACCGCATCCGGCTCTACCCATGCACTGTAGCCCAGCAGATATTTGTGGTAAGTGCCGTCCATCATGCCCTGTACCTTTGTAACCTGCGTTTCCCCCTCATCTTCGAGAAATACCCAGCCTGGGGCGGCTCCGGTGCTTTGATTGTAGGAAATCTCCCAGTTTTTTGTAACACCATCGACGGTTTCGGGCTGTACGATATAGGCTTTATTCTGTGCTGCAAGCAGATTGAAGATCTCGCACGTTTGCAGATAATCTGCTGCTGTTGCGGTTGCGGCGTTTTTTCCGTCCGGCAAAATGCGCTGTCCGGCACTGTCAAGGAATGTCGCCTCCATACATGGTACATAGATCTCGACAAAGAACAGCTCGTTGACGGTTCCCGTGTTCCTGACCCACGGCTGCTTGGTGATAATCTGTCCGGCGGAAAGTTTCTCATCTTCGTCAAAATTTTCCTCAATATCCAGATCGACCTTTGCGACGGTAAACCAGTTATCTGCAATATCTGTGCTGGTCAGAAAAGCAGCAGCGGCACCAATCAGAACAAGCACACACAGACTGCTGATGACAGCCAGCTTTTTGAATTTTGATCGATCCATTGGCTTTCTCCTTTCGCGGCTTTATTTTGTTTTATCTATCGGCGTGGGGACATCGGACTCCGGCTGCGGTTTCTGCTGTTCCTTTTTCGGCAGAAAGCTCAGGATAAACAGAAGAATGATAAGCGTGACAGCCGCAATTTTTCCTCTCCCACTGTGCAGAAAGATCAGAATGACGCCGAGCTTTGGCAGCACAAATACAGTCTTTCCCAGGTAATTTTCCGATGTGACCGGCGCAGCATCCTCTGTATTATTGGCATCGCCCTTTGTGGTGTATTCGCCGTGGTCTATTGCGGTGACCCTGTGCGTGACCAGAATATCATCTCCGAGACGGAATGAGATCACCTCACCGACCTCGATGCTTGCAAGCGGGATATTCTCATCGACAAAACAGATGCTGGATACCGGTATCGCCGGTTCCATAGAGCCGGTTGTGACGACATAAGGCTTGATCTTCAAAAGAAAAAGTGTAGCGACCGTCATTGCCGCAAGAATGAAAAGTGTTGTCAGAAATGAGACAATGTGCTGTATCAGTTTCCAAAGCCGCTTTAGTATTGCGGTCAGCGCTGTTTTGAGAGAATCTGCCATACTTTTTCAGCCTCGGATTCGGATTGCTCTGAAGATTTCAAAAATTCTGTCTGAATACCGTATACTTTGATCTTTATACTTTGCTTGCTGCCTGAGAGTTCATCATCCTCTCTGGCATTGCAGAAGATCACCTCATTGAACAGAGGGGTATCTGTCCGCTCACCGGGATGCAACACTTTCATCTCCTGGCTGGTATTGTCGAGCACATAGGCGTACAGATAGGTAATATCGGTCAGATTGCCCGCACTGTCTTGATGTGCCGCGGTATCAAGCAGATACCAGTTGCTGTTCACCATCTGTTCTGTGCTTTTTTGATCCTGTGTATAGGCGGGTGTATTATTGACGAACCGGAACAGCGGAACAGAAATGATGCTGTCAGGTTTTCCTTTATCTTCATCGGGGGCATTATGCTCAAGAATGATCTCCTCTGCCGGAACGATGACCTCCATGAACACATAGGCAGGCGTTTCGTCAACGTTATCAATATAAGGGTCTTTCGCAATATGCTGTTCCGGCACAACGGTAGGATTCGGAATCCAGTTTGGTTCAACCACACGAATCGCAAGCGTTGCTGCACGGAACGAGTTTGTTACGGAATCGACGCTTGTGAAAAATGCGGTCAATCCCGCAATAACCGTAAACACAGCTAAAGCCTCCGCTGCCATGCGGAATTTTCTTTTGTTCATATCAAACACCTCCTTGTTTCAGTTGTTCTCATACTTATCTTTATATAATTATAGCACAATTTGAGTAGGATTGCAAGAGGAAAACATAAAATAAAGGGCACGCATGTTTGCATGGTTCAATGGGGGGATTTCTGCAAATATATTGAACAATATAAAAGATTGGCGTTCTGTATTATTTCTTCCAGAACTTGTAAGCGCTTTTTTTCTTCCGATTGATTGACAATATTACACTTTTATAGTATAATAAACTTGAATAAGTGTATTCAGGATATGAGCAGATATGTTTTTGAGTTCTTTGGGGTAAAGGAGGGAGACAATGAAACGATTTCATGCAAAAGGGAAAAGCGTTTCTGCGGTCATCATGATGTTACTCTTGGCTGTTATCGGGCTTGCTGCATATTTTACACCGGTGCGGGAGATTCTCGCTGAAACGCCGGTCTCATTCGGCGAAGATGCCGCTGAGGAAGAATCGGATACGCTCCAATATCAGCAAATCAGCACCGAAATGGAGGAAACAGCAGTTATTACGCTAGGCGGCATGATGCCTGAGCATGCAGAGGTGACAGTAGAAAAAAGTGCAAACACGGCGGAAGATACTGTGTGTGCCTATGATATTACAATCAGCGATGTGCTGGGAAACGACTTTCAGCCGGAGCCGGATTCACCCATACGTGTGGAGATCACCCATGCAGCAATCGCAGCATATGACTCTGCACAGCTGCACCTTTGGCACATAGATGATGCAGGTGTCCGCGAGGAGATCACCGATTTTACCGTGGAGGGCGACTGCATTTCTTTCGATGCCGAAAGCTTTTCGCTGTACGAGCTTACGACCGGAGATCCCGCACTGTGTACCTACGCGTTTTATGTGCCGGATGCAGACGGCAGCTACAGCAAGTATTATTATCTGACCTCTACCGGTAAGCTGATGTGCGAGCAGATCATAAAGGATTCCGACAGTCTGATCGTACCACAGCTCCCCTCCGAGATCGAAGGCGGAGATGAGAATGAGGCAGGTGCCACGTTTATCGGCTGGTATTTGATGAACGGAACAGATATTACAGAAACTGAGCTCGATTTTGAGCATCCGACCAATTTCACCGACGGCGGAACAGTCAAAGTCGGAGCGATGTACGCACAGTGTGCATATTTGATCTTCCACGACCAGTGGAACAACGAAACACAGTCCTATCCGATCGTGGCAACGCGCAGAGGTGTGCTGGAGAACGGCGTGACGACCATTCAGACAGATGATATCACCGTGTCCTATGACGATGATTCCAACGCTCTGGAAGAGGGCACGCACATGGTGTTCAAGGGGTGGTCTTTGGAAGATGTCGAGCCGGGACATTATCCGAAGAATGACGATGATGTGGAGGATAAGGCTGTGGTCATCACCGGTGATCTGGAGATCTCGGAGACAACGGATATTTATCCTGTGTTTGAACGCATTGCGTGGCTGAATTATTATACAGGAGAAGCAGGAACGGGTGCGGAGACCCTCCAGCCGGTCAGCTATGCGCTGGAAACGCCGATTCACTCCCTGCCGGTGCCGACTTACCGAGGCTATTCCTTCGGCGGCTGGTATGCGGACGAGGCATTGACACAGCAAATCTCAGATGCAAGCGGCAGCATTCTTCCAAGTGCTGAGGCGGATACGATCGAGGTGCAGACATCCGGCAACGATACATCGATCTATGTCAAGAAAGACACCACGCTTTACGCCAAGTGGACACCGGGCAATACGACTTATACGGTGATGGTGTGGATGCAGAAAGTAACAGATGATGTGAATGCAGCAAACGCAGATAAAACATATACGTATGCCTACAGTGAACAAGTCCCTGCAACCACGGGAGCGAATGTTTCTGTTGGCAATGCTTATAAACAATACAGTGGTGTTCGGACTTTTGGGACAGGTGACGATCTACATACAGTAGATTTCACGGGCTTCTATTATGACCGATGCGACGGAACAACAGAGGTTGCGGCAAATGGCTCTACTGTGCTGAATGTGTATTATGACAGAGTGAAAGTGACATATCAGTTCTATACAAACAGCAATTATACGACAAAAAGTGAAAGTGATAAGGTCGGGCTTTATGAACAACGGCTTGAAGAAGTAGGTACTGGTTGGCCGACAGATGGAAATGTTCGGTATTATTACGAAAAAGGAAATGCAGGCACTACTACGGTAATGACATATTTGGATGGCTTTTCCGAAATCGATAATAACAAAAAAACTGAGGCAACATACAATGAGTTTGGACAATTAAAAACCTGCATACAAAAATTTTATAAAAGCGGAACAAATAATTATCATATTTATCATTTGATGCAAAACTTAGATGAAGAGGGAAGTTATCCGCAAAGTGATGTGGAAAGTGGTTGGGTAACTACGAATGGAAGTGGAAGCAACTTTAATCTGTCGAATAAATTTGGCTCTACTCCCAAAGTAGTGGAAAGGTTAGAAAGGGTAAGGGACAGCGAGCTGTAATTTTCCAGCGATAAGGTAAATTGCAGCAGCAAATCCACGAAAGGTATGGAATCCTCTCGCTCTGCGTTTTGCAGTTTG
>JAFVFL010000039.1 GCA_017475555.1 Ruminococcus sp. | reverse complement strand
TTAATCAGAGCCGTTTTGGGTGACTCACACAGATGAGCAACCCAAAACGGCTCTTTGGTTTTTGTTTTTTATAAATAATACAGGGAGTCTGAGATCGCAGACAAAAAGTTAATTCTTAACACTACAGTTTATTGCAGTTCCTATGTTTGAGATAACTATTGGAGTTCCTGTAATTTTTTACCACTCTTTCAAATCAGATCAACATTATATAAACCACAATTCTACGCAGTAAACCAATGGTTGAATTATATTAAGAGAATTTCGCTTGAACTCTACCTTTCGTTGTGATATAATAAAACTGTAAGATACATCACCTTAATTGAACTCCGGAGAATTGATTAATGGATAAGAAAAATATCTTTCGTAAAAACCTTGTAAAACGGCGTAAGGAGCTCGGACTTACACAGGAAATGCTTGCACAGCGTATGAATGTTTCGCCGCAGGCAGTCTCCAAGTGGGAGAATTCAAGCTATCCCGACCCTGAGCTGCTGCCGCTGCTTGCAAGGTCACTGAACACCTCGCTGGATTCGCTTTTCGGTATCAGGAACAGCAACGATGAGCTTGATCTGCTCCAGCTGCTGCATGACCGGCTGCAAGGAATTGCACCGGAAAAGCGTCCTGAATTTCTTATGCAGCTTTTTTATGCAGTGATATATGCCTATAATCCGTCGTTTCACTCGGCAGGACATCTTCGTGATGATTACGATCAGGAAACATATGCAGGGCTTAAAACAGACCATGAGGTATCGCTCGCACGCCTGAATCCCGACCTTCGCTATTTTCTGTATATGGAAAATCCGGCGGACGGAGTGAACAGCTATCTCACAAATAAAAAGAATATCGCACGGCTTTTGAAGACTCTTGCCGATGAGGAGGCGATCCGCATAATAAGCTACCTCGGCGGCGGCAGGAGAAATAAAATGCACTCTATCGCTGTTATCTCCAAACGGCTCGATATACCGGAGGATAAGGTGCAGTACGTCATTGACCGGCTCGACCGGCTCGGTCTGGTGTGGCGTGTGTGCGTGGATCTTGAGGAGGGTGAGAGGATAATGTACGGCTATACCCATAATCAGGCTGTGCCGATGATCCTTGTACTGGCTGAGAGTATATGCAATTATTTCAGCTCGTGGGATCCGCAGTATGATGTTTATACCTCCGGAGTGTTCAGGGACGAAACCGGTCATAACGATCAGCCGTTCCCACAGGCTTCGTGGTGGGACGAGAATGAAACATGAAATTGAGAGGGAGGAAATCCAGATGAAGAAAGCTATCGCAGCTATATCAGCACTCGTTATTGCTGCCCCGACTGTACTTTCAGCTTATCCGGTGAACGCAGAGGACAGCTATGATATGACGATAACAGTCGATATGTCAGCGGAGGGAAAGCAGATAAGCCCGTACATTTTCGGCATTAATCAGTACGGCAACCAGAATAATTATAAGTTAGTGAAACCGACAGCTGTCCGTCAGGGCGGAAACCGCATGACGGCATATAACTGGGAGACAAATGCCTCTAACGCAGGCTCAGACTGGAAATACAGCTCGGACGATAACCTTTCAAAGTCCGACAGACCGGCTGACTGCGTGCAGGTGTTCTCCGAGGAGGGGCAGAAGTACGGATTTGGCTATAAGCTGACAACTCTCCAGCTTGCGGGCTATGTTGCAGCAGATAAGGACGGCACTGTTGCAGAGAGTGAGGCTGCACCGTCTGACCGCTGGAACAAGGTGGAGCTTGTGAAGAATGCCCCCTTTGCTGACACGCCCGATCTGACCGATAAGACTGTGTATATGGACGAATATGTTAATTATATCATAAATACTCTCGGTGATTCGACATCTGCTGAGGGTATGCAGGGCTACAGCCTTGACAATGAGCCTGCATTGTGGCACGGAACACATTCCCGCATACACCCTGAAAGGGTCACTATTGAAGAGCTTGCTGACAAGTCGGTAACAATGGCAGCAGCTGTTAAGAAGCTTGACCCGAATGCTGAGATATTCGGTCCTGCACTCTACGGCTATACCGCATACGACCACCTTGCAGATGACGATTCGTCTGACGAGTGGGAGAATATAAAGAAGGAGAACAGCTACCACTGGTACCTCGACTGCTATCTTGAACAGATGAAGAAGGCAAGTGACGAGGCTGGAGTGCGGCTGCTTGATGTGCTTGATATCCATTACTACTCTGAATCTGCCAGGGAGGGTGCAGAGGACAGAGTACAGTCAGTCCGTACTCTTTACGAAAAGGGCTTTGTGGAAAACAGCTGGATCGGTCAGTGGTGCCAGGTCAATGTACCGATAATCCCGACTGTACAGGCATCTATCGACAAATACTACCCCGGTACTAAGCTCGGTATCTCGGAGTATAACTTCGGCGGCGAGGACGACCCCTCCGGAGCTATCGCACAGGCTGAGGCACTCGGCTGCTATGCAGATGAGGGAGTATACTTTGCTTCACTCTGGGGCGGCGGAGGATATATATTCTCAGGACTTGCCCTCTATACTAACTACGACGGGAACGGCGGCAGCTTCGGGGATACTCTTCTTCCGGCAGCAACTGAGGACGTTTCAAAGGCAAGTGCCTATGCTTCGGTAAATGCTGATGATGATTCACTCGTCACAGTAATGGTCACCAACAAGGACTCCGCACTTTCGGAGAATGCCGGTATAGAGCTGAATGGTGCTGCAAAGGATTACAAATCAGCGGCTGTATACGCTGTTTACGGCGACAGCACCGATATCCGGCTTATTGATGTTGTAGATGTGAGCGGAGGAAAGGTAAATGTCACGCTTCCTGCATTTTCAGCAGCTATGGTAGTCATTTCTGACGATGCGGACGCATTTGAGGGAGCGATCAAGCCTGAGCCGACAAGAAAGTCTGTCGTGTATGATGACCCTATGTCGATGATCAACAGCAACGGCTATGTTGAGATACCGATAACTGACCCTGAGCACCTGAGAAAGATAACCATGACAGCTGATGTAAGCTCAAGTGCAGGCTCATCATGGGGAAATGACGGGTGTGCTGTTTCCATAAATGCCATTGATGAGGACGGTGTGAAGTTCTGGACTTCAAAGAGCTACAGCCTCAAGCTCGGCAGCGGCTCATCAGCGTCTGTGGAATTTGACGGCACTCTGCTCAACAACGGTACAGAGGTGAACGCAGTTATCGCAGACGGTAAGGTAGAGCTTCAGAAGTGGTGGGATTCCTCTGAGAAGCAGGAGCAGGATAAGGATATCGAGGACGAGATAACTGTAAAATACACAAAGGTCGAGGTCGTATACGAATATCCGGCAGAGTCCGTGAAGGGAGATATAAACAGCGACGGAAAATTCAATGTTGCAGATATGGTACTGCTTCAGAGGTGGCTGCTTGCCGTACCGAACGCAAGGATCGCCGACTGGAAGGCAGGAGATCTGTGTGAGGACAGCAGGCTCGATACATTCGATCTTGCTGCGATGAGAGGAATGCTCACGGATCAGAGCTAACGGCTACAGCAGGTCTGCACCCTGTTTGTATACATATGCCGCCTCAGTATCGGCTGTGTGTTGCGGTCGAGGCGGGTATAAGGAAAGGTTCTGTAAGGGGAACAAACAGAAGAGATCAGCGGTCACAGAAGACCGCTGATTTTTTTGTTGACTGTTTATGAAAACTGTGGTATAATAAGAGAGCGATGTTCGCAGTTAGTCTCAAAGGTGTTCTGACATTGAACATAGCTCCGGCTTTACAATAGGCTTTACAATGAAAGCATAAGAATATCGGGAGGAGTGATATCATGATTTTAAGTATTCTTCATTTCGGAGCAGTCGGCGACGGTGTGACAGACTGCACCGAAGCACTCAGACAGGCTGCACAGTACGACGGGACGGTTTATTTCCCGAAGGGCACGTATATCCTCAAAAAGCAGATACATACAGGCTACAATCTGAGGTGGATAGGCGAGGGCAGCGAGACGGTGATAAAGCTTGTTTCCGAGATCAACGGTGAGCCTAAGACAGATGATAAGGGCAGGCACGTGTTCGGCTTGAAAATGCTCTTTATGGAGGACGGCGGTCTGTTCGAGCTGCGTAATATAGTGCTTGACGCAAATAAGGACTCCTTCCGCAAAGACGAGTACGGCAACGGTTCAAGCGAGCTTGACCATGTAACGTGTGCTGAGGTATGGGGAGCGGAGAAGATAGTGCTTGACGGCTGCTGCTTCAGAAACGGTCTCATAGAGGGCGTATTTATATATAAGACCTCCGATATAACGATAACGAAATGCTCCTTCTGCGGGAACGGATTCAGGCTCTGCGATGCGAGCGGTCTGCATATCTGCGGCGGATTTATGGAATCCCCAAGTATCAGGATATCGGACTGCAAATTCTTTAAGAACGGCTTCAACGGGCTTCTCCTCAACGGCATATACGGGGCAGTGGTGAGCAATATATCCTGCTGCGATAACGGATATGACGGAGTTGCTCTGTGGAGCGGTGCGAGCAGGTGTACGTTCAGCAATGTCTTTACAGAGAACAACCGTGCGGGTATCCATTTCAGGGGTGACAGCAGCGGCTGGCAGAGAGATTCAAAAGCCGATCCGGATCAGGAATGCTGCTACAGCACAAGGAATATCATCAACGGACTTATCACCTCGAAGAACCGGTTCGGAGTATTATGGGGCTTCAGCCGGGATATCATGATATACGGCTGGATAGGTACGGATAATTATAACCACTGCCTTTTCTACGAGGGTGCAGATAATGATATAACGGCAAATATCTATGGGGCGGCACTCTGTCCGGCAGAGGACGATATCTGTGACGACTGCGACGATACCGGAATATTCAAAGCAAATTTCATATGAGATCATACAAGCCCCTGAATACGAAGGCGACTGCTGCGGCAGCGGTCATTTCTGCTGTGATAGCATTCGTGTATCTGTGGTTCATTGATGAAAGACCGCCGTCAAAAATTGCTGCCGTGCTGGTTATCCCTGCCGTTCTTGCGTTTATATTCTATGGTATCATAAAGGAGAAAAAAGCCGACAGGCTTGCGGAGAGTGAACGCCCTGGCTATGAGGACGGGAGTATATTCAGCTCGGCAGAGTGGCGGCAGAAATACCTTGAATATGTCCAGTCACACGGCTGGGACAGGATAAAGGGACGTGATATGCTGCACGATGTATGCAGGCGGTATCACAGCAGCCAGAGCCGGATACTGATATTATTCGGAGTGTTTTTCCTCATTTGTTCATTTGCCGGGATAGCTGAGCGTGAGCCGGAGCTTGCTGCACTTATGGTAATAATCGGCGGAGCTATGCTCGCTCTGGGGCTTATCAGTCATCTTGGCATGGTATTCAGGCGATGGCTCAAAAATACGGATACAGACCGGCAGGAGCTGGAGGATTCGTACATGAAGGGAAGGCTGCTGGTGCATAAGACGGGCGGCATAAATATCGGCAGCAGGTATATTCTTGCTTTTGCAGAAAAAAGTGTGAGGGCATTCCGACCGGAGCAGATAACCGATGTACACCGGAAAATAGTCCGGCTGAAAAAGTACGACAACAGTATCTACACCGGCGAGGAGTATCAGCATTTTCTCGTGATAGATGCAGCTATGCCCGGCTCACAGATGATAAGGTCGGAGACTGAGCTGAATGAATTTCAGGTGGAAATGGCTATGGAGGAGCTGAGCAGTCTCGTTCCGGCGGCAGGATATGACGAGGGTTCCGATATATCAGAAAAGACTGAGGACAATATAGTGACATAAAAAATAACAATATTTTAAAATAAAGGAGTAATCACAATGACAATTTTTGAAGAGCTTAAAAGACGGGGACTTCTTGCACAGCTCACCGATGAAAAGGAGATCGAGGAGCTTATAAATGCAGGAAAGGCAACGTTTTACATCGGCTTTGACCCGACTGCGGACTCTCTCCATGTTGGTCACTTCATGGCACTGTGCCTGATGAAGCGTCTGCAAATGGCAGGAAACAAGCCTATCGTGCTTCTCGGCGGCGGTACCGGAATGATAGGTGACCCGTCAGGCAAGAGCGATATGAGAAAAATGATGACTAAGGAGACTATCCAGCACAACGTTGACTGCTTCCTAAAGCAGATGAGCCGGTTTATCGACTTCTCTGACGGAAAGGCTATTGCTGTCAACAACGCTGACTGGCTGCTCGACCTCAATTACGTTGAGCTTCTGCGTGAGGTGGGGCCGCACTTTACCGTAAACCGTATGCTCTCCCATGAGTGCTACAAGCAGCGGTGGGACAAGGGACTGACGTTCTTTGAGTTCAACTACATGATAATGCAGAGCTATGACTTCTACAGGCTCTATCAGGACTACGGCTGCAATATGCAGTTCGGCGGTGATGACCAGTGGGCAAATATGCTCGGCGGTACAGAGCTTATCCGCCGCAAGCTCGGTAAGGATGCGTATGCCATGACCATAACTCTGTTGCTCAACTCTGAGGGCAAGAAAATGGGCAAGACCGAAAAGGGTGCAGTATGGCTCGATGCTGAAAAGACATCTCCCTATGAGTTCTATCAGTACTGGAGAAACGTTGCGGACGCTGATGTTGTGAAGTGCCTGAAAATGCTGACCTTTGTGCCTGTTGAGGAGATAGAGGAAATGGAGAGGAGCATGACTGAGGGTGCTCAGTTCAATGCAGCAAAGGAGCTTCTTGCGTATGAGCTTACACAGCTCGTTCACGGCGAGGAGGAGGCTGAAAAGGCAAAGGCTGCGGCAAAGGCGATATTCGGCGGCGGCGGTTCAAGTGCGGATATGCCGAAGACCGTTATCCCGGTATCTGAGCTTACTGACGGCAGCATGGGTCTGCTGAATATACTGGTAAAATCCGGACTTGCACACTCTGTTTCAGAGGCACGCAGGCTCGTACAGCAGGGCGGTATCACAGTAAATGATGAGAAGATGACCGACCCGAAGGCACAGATAGCACTCGGCAGCGAGGGTATAGTTATCCGCAAGGGCAAGAAGGCGTTCATGAAGGTGACCGCAGAATAAAAGGAGGAGCGATATGGAGTTTGCAGAGCTTGTGCAGAAGAGGTATTCTGTACGCAGATTTGAGGACAGACCGGTAAGTCAGGAGGATATCGACAGGATACTTGCTGTCGGAAATGCCGCTCCGACCGGAAAGAATAACCAGCCGCAGCGTATACTTGTTGCACAGAGCAGCGGTGCGGTAGAGAAGCTGAATGTTGTTTCAAGGTGCATTTTCGGTGCGAGGACAGTGCTTGTGTTCCTGTATGATACCGATGAGGACTGGAAAAGTCCGCTTGATGAGGGCGTAAGCTCCGGCGTTCAGGACGTAAGCATAGTGGCGACGCATATCATGCTTGCGGCGGCTGAGATAGGTGTGGGCAGCTGCTGGGTGAATCATTTCTCCCATGCAAAGCTGCGGGAGCTTTTCGATATCCCTGAGACCTACAGACCGGTGCTCCTTATGCCGATAGGCTATCCGGCGGAGGATTCCGTGCCGAGTGAGAGACATTCTGCGGCTAAGGATATTTCAGAGACAGTGAAGTATATCTGATGAAAAAAAGCCTGAAGGTTTACGCCTTCAGGCTCTTTTTAATTCTGCTGCCGCTGCTTTACTGAAACGGCGGATGATGAAGTGTATATCCGGCACCTGCAGGCGTACATTTGAAAAAATGATTTCCGTGTTTTCTATATTGACTAATCAACGCAAATGTGCTATACTGTTTAGGTATGAAATAAAATAATGGGAGAAAAAAATGAGTAAATTCAGAAAACAGCATATGTCAGTTGAATGGCATGACATAATCGACACGGAAAACACCTCCCCGGCGTTGTCGGCGTCACTCAAGGAAAAATCGTCACTCGTGGGCAGGGTCGGACTGATGATGCTCTCTGTCGGCACCGGTGCATGGCGTGTGAGAGCGTCCATGAACAAGATATCCCGTGCCCTCGGAATCGTCTGTAACGCCGATATCGGGCTTCTCTCCATTGAGTACACCTGTATTTCCGAGGGCGAGACCTGTACCAATGCCCTGTCGATAAATACGACCGGAGTCAATACCGATAAGCTGAATGCACTTGAAAGCTTCGCAGACGGATTTCAGGAGCGTGCCGGCAGGTACTCCACCGAGCAGTTCCACCGCATTCTCGACAAGATAGATTCCTTTCCCCACCACTACAACGCTATCGCCCTTGCATTTGCCTCAGCACTTGCCTGCGGTGCGTTCACCTTCCTTCTCGGCGGCGGGATCACTGAGATGATATGTGCTTTCTTCGGTGCAGGTGTGGGGCAGTTTGTACGAAAGCTCATGCTGCAAAGGCACATCACTCTTCTTGCCAACGTTTCCGCCGGAGTAGCCTCAGCCTGCTGTGTGTATGTCCTGCTGATAAAGCTTGCGGAGCTGATATGGGGCATTCCCCCGACCCATCACTCCGGCTACATATGCTCCATGCTTTTCGTTATACCCGGATTTCCGCTTATTACCGGCGGTATCGACCTTGCAAAGCTCGACCTGCGTTCCGGTCTGGAAAGGATAACCTATGCACTGCTTATTATCCTCATGGCGACGCTGACCGGGTGGATAACCGCACTTATATTCCGGTTCTCACCGTCGGATTTTGAGGAGATACAGCTCTCCCCGGCAGTTATGATGCTCTGCCGCCTCGCCGCAAGCTTCTGCGGAGTTTACGGCTTCTCGTTCCTCTACAACAGCACCCAGAAAATGGCAGTTACAGCCGGTGCGGTCGGAATGATAGCCAACACGCTGAGACTGGAGCTTATCGACTTTACAGGCATACCGATAAGTGCTGCGGCGTTTGTCGGAGCGTTGTGTGCAGGACTGCTTGCGTCCGGAATAAAGAGATTTGTCGGCTATCCGAGGATAACCCTTACAGTTCCGTCAATAGTTATCATGGTGCCGGGAATGTTCATGTACAAGGGGATATATTTCATGGGACTTTCAGACGTAAGTACAGGTGCAGCGTGGCTGACGAAGGCATTCCTCATAGTGCTTGCACTTCCGCTCGGACTTGTTTTCGCACGTATACTCACTGATACCAATTTCAGAAAGAGCAGCTGATTTGCAGCTTTTCAATGGAGGTATGATGATATGAATGGTGATAATAACAGGGCAGATCCACGAAAAAGCCCGATCCTGCGATATTTTTCCGCCGTAAAGGATACGGGCTGGAAATACCGCCTGATCGTCATCGCAGCAGCATTGGTAACGGCGTTCATATATATTACGATCTCAGCGGATTCCTTCTGGAATGTCATTCTTTTCCTTGCTGCATTTCTTGGCATTTCTGTCAGCTTTCTCCCTGCCGGGAACAGGACTGATCCGCTTTTTAAGTACAATAAATTATTTGTGCTTTGTATGCTCATGGTATACGGCGTTATACAGTTCGTACTTGCGATAAGCCTTCTGAATGCGATAAATCTCAGAGTAACGAATGGTGCGGAGATATCGGAAATATATATCCCTCATGTTATCATGCTCTTTATCGTATGGTTCGTTTTCCCGGCTGTATTTCTGCTCCTTATGCGGTATATCAGGATACGTATACGCCGGCGTGAAGCGGCTGACCCGGAGTACAGTGCTTCTGTAAGAACGCTCCGCAGCAAGAAAAGCTTCAGAGAAAAGGTGAAGTATCTGTTTTCGCTCTTTAAGTTCGACAAGAACGGATATAAGGCGGCTCCTTCGGATAAGAGAAAGCTGACACTGTCGCTCCTCCTTATCTTTCTTTCAGCCGTCCTCCTGGGAGCGTCCTTTTTCCTCAAAAGCAATTACCCCGGAATAGGCTTTACCGGGATCCTATTTACAATAAGGTATTCAGCCGGTGCGTTCAATTCAAGCATACTCGCAAGTATACTTCAGGTCGTCTATGCTGTACTGCTCATAATGATCATCTTGTTTCTGCTGCTGCGTTCGGTATTTACAAGCAGGGAGCTTCTGGTGTACGATCATGAAAAGAGCAGTATTTACAGGAAATACCCGATGACCAAAAAGCTGAGGGGCAGGATACTTGCCTCGTCAGGACTTCTTCTGTTCCTTTCGGTCGTTGTTTTCATACACAGCTATGGTATAGATGTGTGGCTCATCAACAAGACAAAAGCCTCAGAGATCTATGAGGATAACTACATCGCACCGACGTCTGACAGGATAATATTCCCGGAGAAGAAGAAAAATCTCATATTTATATACCTTGAATCCATGGAAAATACATTTTCCTCCTACGACAACGGAGGTGATAACGATACGGACTATATCCCGGAGCTTTCAAGGCTTGCAAAGGAGAACGTAAGCTTTTCACACAGATCAGAGGCACAGGGTATCGGAGGGCCGTCGGTATTCTTCCCGGAGGTCGCCTACACTATGGGCTCGACAGTTGCCCAGACTGCCGGTATCGCACTTGTTTCTCCGATGAGTGACAACCAGCTTGACGGCTACAGTGAATTTCTTCCGGGAGTAAGGCGGCTGGAGGATATCCTCCATGAGAACGGCTATAATCAGATGTTTATACGTGGTGAGGATACTACCTTTGCCGGATATAATCATTACATCGGAAGGTACGAAAACAGCACTATTTTTGATGTGAATACTGCAAAGGCACGGGGACTTATCCCGCAGGATTACGATGAACAGTGGGGCTATGAGGATATAAAGCTCTATGAATTTGCCCGTGACCTGATCTCTGATCTTGCCGCAGAGGGTGAGCCGTTTGCCGCAACTCTTTACACAGCAGACACCCACGGCTTTGAAGGTGGATACAAATGTCCTGAATGCGATCCGAGTATAACTAATAATTACTCAGCATCTGTACGCTGCTCAAGTCTGCAAACCTATAAATTCATAGAATGGCTCAGCGAGCAGCCCTACTATGAGGACACTGTCATAATCCTGATCGGCGATCATCTTTCGATGTACAGGAGCCGCATGGGTATGATAAAAAATGATGATTATGTCCGTACTACCTATAACTGCATTATAAATGCCGATAAGGAGCCGGTAAGCAAGTATAACAGGGTATTCTGCTCGATAGATATGTTCCCGACTACGCTTTCGGCACTCGGCTGCACGATAGTAGACGACAGGCTCGGTCTTGGCACTGACCTGTTTTCAGGTACGCCTACGCTGTGCGAGGAAATGGGCGGCGAGCAATTTGCCGAGGTGATACAGCAGGATTCTGAATATTACTATCCGAATTTCTGGCTTATGGACAACTAATATACTGAAAAGGGTCTGAAAAATCCGTCTCACATCGCTGTGAGACGGATCATTTTCTTTATTTCAGAGGGAAATCACTCTGCTTATATTCTCCTGCATCTATCTTCTGTATCGTGATAGCGTCCTGGCCGGTCAGACCTATCACTTCGTCACAGTCCGCATTTTTCTCGCCCTGTGCAGAGAGCGGATATTTGCTGCTGTTTGCGAGGTTTTGCAGTACAGCAACAGCGTCCGCCATATTTACCTTCTTGTCGCAGTTAGCATCGCCCCAGAGGATATCCACCGGCTGTGTAGTCTGCGGCTCTGTAGTAGTCTCAGCAGCTGTAGTCTGTACAGCTGTTGTTTCAGTTTCTTCAGCAGCAGTAGTAGTGGTGGTAGCAGCGGTGGTGGTGGTAGTCTCCGGCTCCGGAGACTCTATCTTCGCCGGCTCAAGGTCTTTCCTTGGTCCGGTGCCTCCCCAGTAGCTCGACTTGCAGATATTCGCACCAGCCTCAAGGCTTATGCCGTAGACATCATAGCCCGATTTCCCGGAC
>JAFVFL010000038.1 GCA_017475555.1 Ruminococcus sp. | reverse complement strand
TTCGACGACCTTGATCTTGAACTCCGGTGTATAACTTTTTCTCGGTTTTCCTTTTGGCATAAAAATGCACCCTTTCGTTAGACTTTGATTCGGTATATTTCTATTATACCACATTGTCTAACAAATGGGGAGCATTTCAGTTGGTAGCACCGTGGGGGATTTTTATGAATTAAAATAAACCTTATGTTTCTTGAAGTCCTTTAAATCCGTCTTATATATTGCTTTGACTGTCAACATTCCTGAAATTTCAGTAATGTGAATCTCATGACAGTACCTTTGCTTTTTCCAAGTCGTAATTTCTATTTTGCCGATTGCTCCACTTTTTGTATAGTATACTGAGGCGAAAGTTTCGTCATCAGGTCGATAGCAAACAAAATATGGATATTTTGCAATTTCTCGCTTTGTGGCGGTCAGTGCGCACACCTCCAAATAGAGCGGATAATATTTGTAGTCTTTGTTTGATTTGGATGTAACTTGTTGTTCCTCAAATTGCTTTTCAGAAAATCTTCTTGAAGAGACATCAACTACTAATTTTCTCGCTTCAGAGATAAAGTTATTCAAAATAGTAATATTCGCCAATGCCATTTTTTTATTTTGAGGATCAAATAAATAGTCACAGCCGCCAATAGATACCAGCGAAGGTAAATAATATGGTGATGTTATCGCATCGAATGGTATTAATGCACCGTCTGCCGAAATTAAGCCGTTCACAGGTGTGCACGAAGTCCTTGGTTTTTCCACAGCCTTTTTTAGCAGATCACTCTGTAATGTCTTTACTTTTTCTTGCAGTTTATCAAATAATCCCATAGTCACACCTCCCCTCTTTTATCAGTGTACTTTTCTATTTCAGTAAGTTCTTCTACCCATTCAAGGACTCTCTCTTTACCTAAATCATTAAGCTGATTAAACAGCTTCAAGAGTTTTTCTGTCCTTTCTTTTACTGCCTGCTCCGCTGCCCTATCAGCATCAACGGCTTTTTGAAATTCGTAGATTCTTTCGGAATCACCATCTAATTCATACATTACATCCGTCGAAGCGTACAAGTTCTCATCTGACACCTCATATATTGTAGGATTATCACATTTTAGTGCAAGGTATTCAGGGTTAATGTTTAGCTCTTCTGCAATAGATTCAAGAACGGGAAGCTTTATGCGAGTAATCTTCCCTGCTTCATATCTCTGAATTGTAGACTTGTTTAACCCAAGAGCTTTTCCAAGTTCATCTTGCGTAACCCCACGCTCTTCTCTACAAGTTCTGATTCTGCGACCGACTTCAATAGGATTATTCATAAAGTCACTCCCCTTTCTTATATTGTATTATAACACAAAAAATTGCATAATGCAATAGTTTTTTTTACCAACAGAAAAAAAGTTGCAAAATGCTATTGACAAACACGAAATTGTATGGTAATATATAAAAAACAAGGGTTGCGTAATGCAACTAAGAGAGGAGGATAATACATGGTAAATACAAGCAAACTCAAAGGGAGAATGCGCGAGCTTTCTATAACACAGGCAGATGTTGCAAAGACCCTTGGTATTGCACAATCGACCGTAAATCAGAAGCTCAACAATACACGCCCTTTTGATTTAGACGAAGCAGAAAAGTTATCCAAGTTACTTGGAATTTCTGATTGGGAGTTCGGCTCTTATTTTTTTAGCAAGCAAGTTGCATTACGCAACTAAACAACAGGAGGTCAAACAATGTTATTATCAGAGTTCACAACAATCACAGGAGTAGCACCCACAGCGGAGGAGTACGAGGAGATCGAGAAGGAATATTACGACTTCGACGGCGACAAGCATCTCTTCTGTGACAGCTGGGTAGAGAACGGTGGTATGTACAAGCTTCTCAACGAGAGATACCGCAGGATTTCACAGCTTACCGAGGAGCTGGATGCTAAGGACAAACAGATCGTCAAGATGAAGCAGGCAGTGTCAACCGAAAAGAACCAAATCATCGGCAATGGGTGCAGCTACATAATCTACCTCACACACAATCACAGCGTTTCATTCGCAATAGCAGAGCTTCTCGGACAGCTCAAGCGTTATGAGTATTGGAACTGGAGCTGCGGCAGAGTCATCTGCGATTGCAGGATACCATCAATATACCACAATCAGGGACTTTACTACGCAATGGCTGAACATAACAACGGCGACTGGAACATTACACCTACTTACGAGCTTCACATACTCGACTAAACATCCGCTCCCGGATAAGAGCTTAAACTGTCCGCCATACGAGTATCGGAATATGTCGCAGGGAGGTGAGAAAATGATAGACCGAATAACATTTGGTAAGCTGTGCAGCGGAGATATATGCGGATTTGCATCACATTCAGAAGCAGATATGGCATTCTGTGAGCATCTTGCTTGTAATGGCATAACAGCATCGGCTATAGACATGGCATACAGAAACAGCGGACTTATGAGAGACAAGTGGGACAGAAAGCAGGGCGGAAGTACATACGGAGAGCAGACTATCAGCAAAGCGATACAGAACACAAGTATTTACCGCAGGCTGTCTGTAAAAGACATTGAAGCAGAGCCTTCCGCTCTCGCTCTTATCAAGCAGAAGGAGCTATCCTGTGCTGATATTCTTCTGCTTCTGAACACCTACGAAGTAAATGAGGAGGCAACATGATGAAAGATGATATCAAGACTACCATCATCGAGCAGCCGGGTGAGATCAGCAGGTATAAAGCTCAGAGAATTGGAAGAGCTGTTGAAGCATTCTTCCGGATTCCTGAAAACAACGAGCGGTTCGAGCAGTGGAAGGCAGAGCGTGACAAGAAGAGAAAGGCAGCACAGGCATGAGTACAACGGCAATAATTTCATTGTTCCTGCTGACCTTTGCAGTTATCGAGCTTATAGATAAAGGCTCAGAGCTGCGAAAATGGATAGCTGAGTTCCACAGAGACTTACAGCTCCGTCAGCGTTACAAGCGTATACGTGACACCAACTACTATCTCTACAGTATAGCTAAGGACGAGTGCAGCAGGATCTACTACTACAAGGTCTACAGAGAGTACGCTGATAAGCTGATAGCACTGTCCTACGATGATGAGTAAAAAGAAAACGCTCCCCGAAGGGAGCAAAAAAAATAAAAATCTACAGGTACATTGTACCACAAATGAGGAGAAATGTCAAATGACTTTTATCAAACTTACAGCTGCAAATAATAATAAGCCTATATATGTCAATATCAGGGCAATTGCAGGCTTAAACGACAGTAACAATCCTTATTCAGAAGGGACTATAGTCGCTCTGATCGGCGGCGGTGAAGATAGCTTTTATCTCGTAGCAGAAGCTCCTGAGAAGGTTCTTGAACTCATTGAGGAAGCCGTTAAGGAAAGGAGGCAGCTGAGATGAGTTTTGAAAAATACTTCTCCGCTTCCGGAATTACGGGCAAGGTACAGCAGGCAGTTGCTGAGAGGACTGCGGAGGCACTGACACTGTTCTGCAAACAGAGTGCAGAGTTCAGACAGGCTGTGGAGCAGTCTGGAAAGAGCTTCCAGCAGTGCCTTGACAGCATAGATAAAACCGTAAACCGCAGAAGCTCCGTCAGCGATTTCGAGGTATTCAAGGCGGCGGCGGAGTTCTATTTTACGGGAGCGGTGATACACTTCGATATGCGTATAGACCTGGGAGAAGATGAATCTGTTCGTGAGCCGGAGAAGAAAACCATAGCGGTATCGTTCGACGACCTGCTGGACTTCTGAGGTGGGCTATGACAGATAAGAAAAAGGAACTCGGCAGGCTTCTTATGGAGGACTTCCCGAAGAACCCCGACGGCGTACAGCAGGAAATGCACAGCGGCATGGCACAGTATCTGATAATGATGGACGACATCTGCCGCTGCACCGCCTGCGGAAAGCGTTTTCGGGCGGATCAGATTGAGCATAACGATCACCGGAGAATGTGCCATTGTCCGGAGTGCTGCACCTATGCGACAGTGATTCTGAGCCGGTACAGATTCAGCGGAACGATAATCGAGGGCGAGCAGCATTATGTTGTGTTTCTGAGCAGCCCCGACACTGACTATCTCTACGTCAGCTGCTTTGACTGCACAGTATATTTCGCTCAGCACAGTGACACTCCGATATATGATTTTCTTGAAACACAGCGATATATATTCACCGAAAATCAGGCATTCCGGTATGGTCACGACCATTACTACTAGGAAGTCAGCTATAACCGCTATAACAAGCGATTCTATGATGATTGGACACTGCGGACAAGGGTCACAGAGCCGCAGTTCCGCACCTCTCCTGCATACTGCCGTGAATGGTACACGATGCTGAACACAGGTGCGATAGCCGATATCTGCATGAGATACTGTGAAATGGAGCGTTATCCGGGGCAGTCAAAGATAGATTATCTCAGCTTCTATGTCCGCCACAAGGGAGCGGAACGGCTGATAAAATGCGGCTATGCACAGCAGGTCTATGACTGCGTGACGGGCAGCCGATACAGGCTCGACATCAACTGGAAGGAGACGGAGCTGCACAAGATGTTCGGTGTGTCAAGGACGGCAATGAAAGCCATTCAGAACGGCGAAATGAAGCTGAATAATGTGATAGACACAGCACGGCATTTCCCATATCTTTCGGCGGACAGGCTGACCGACTACGCTAAAATTATCGGCAGTAATTACAGTATGCTTGAAGATGTATCAGCAGCCGCCGGTCAGAGCGTTGACAGGATAGTGAAGTACCTAATAAAGAAGAATTACGGGCTTGTGGAGTATCACGACTACATCAGAATGTCGGAGGCTCTGGGAGCTGATTTTACCGATAAAATAGTGGTGTTCCCGCCCGACCCGGCAAAGGCTCATGACAGTGCAAGCGAGCGGCTTGCACTTATCGAAGCCGAGAAGAAAGCCCGGCAGAAGCCTGCACTTGTGGTCAGCTGTCAGCGGCTGAAAAAAGAGCGAGAGAAGCTGGAATTTCAGTATGGCGAACTTATTGCGATACAGCCGCAGAGCATGAGCGATATTATCGCTGAGGGAAATGTGCAGTCGATATGCGTGGGCGGCTATGCGGAGCGTCATGCGAAGGGCGTGCTGACTATAATGTTTCTGCGGAAAATCAGTGAGCCGGACAAGCGGTTTTACACTATCGAGGTCAGCAATGACTACCGGATAGTCCAGTGCAGAGGATACGCAAACAATGTCACAAGCAGGGGCGGAAAGCCGAAAACTCCCGATATTAAGGAATTTGAGGAAAAGTATCAGGAGTATCTTGATAAGCTTGCAGCCGACGCTGCCAAAGAGAAGAAAAAATCAAAGAAACGCTGCCGAAAAGCAGCAGAAAGGACAGTAGCATGAGCGATATTATCATATCCGAAAACTACAACAAGGCGGTATCGCTCCACCGCCGTATATGTGCCAACGCTCAGGCGGCACAGGAGTCGCTGTATGAGATGTGCAAGGCTCTCAAAGAGATGAGGGACGGCAAGCTGTACAAGGAGTTAGGTTATCAGAATTTTGAGGATTATACTGAGGGTGAGGTAGGTATCGGCAGAAAACAGGCATACAAGTACATAAGTATATCAGAGAATCTCGGAGAGGATTTTGTCTCCCCGGGGAGACAAATTGGAGTTGCAAAGCTCTACCTCCTTTCCACTCTCAGCGAGGAGGAGAGGACGGAGATAACCGAAAACAATGATGTTTCCACAATGTCAAAGCGTGACCTTGAAACAAAAATTGCTGATCTCAAAAAAGCGAATGACCGCCTTATGAGCAAGGTCGAGGAAGCTGAGAAAAGGGCTGAAAATTCCAGGAAGAGCGAGGAGAAAGCCTGCGGAAGAGCAAGTATTCTTGAGACCGATAATGAATCCTACAAAAAGAAGATCGAGGAGCTTGAATCTCAGGTGGAGGAGCTTGAAAGCCGTCCGATAGAGGTCGCCGTGCAGGAGTCCCACGAGGTTGAGAATATGCGTAAGGCTATGGAGAAGCTGAATGAGGACATCGGCAGGCAGATGAGCGACCTTCAGGACGAAAACATCAGAGAGGTCCGCCGTCTGAACGACAAGCATAACGCTGAGATCCAGAAGCTGACAGATGAGCACAGCAAAGCGATACAGACAATGGCTGAGTCCCACAATGAGGAAATGGAGAAGCTGTCAGAGGAGTTCGAGGCAAGACTTGAAGAAGCTAAGGCTCAGGCTGCTCCCGGCGAAACAGTCACTGTTGTGGATACCAAGGCGATATTCAAGGCATATTTCTCCGGAGCGATAGACAGCATAAACCGCCTGTTCAGCTTCATGGAAACTGCTGCACAGGACGAAAACGCACAGGCATACATCAGCAAGCTCTTCACGCTGGCTGATATGATAAACGATAAGACTAAGAAATTCAAGGAGGACTAATATGGCACATTTGTACGAAATATCAGGACAGTTCGCACAGCTGTTCGATGAGTATGAGGAGATCATTGATGACATCACTGAAACTGGCATTGAGCAGACGGACGCAGAGCAGGTGTGGTTTGATACTCTCAGCGGTATGGAGGGCGAATTTGAGCTGAAAGCCGAATCTGTCGCACAGTACATAAAGTCGCTGCTTGCAATGGCAGAGGACATCAAAGACGCGGAAAAGTGTCTTGCACAGCGAAGAAAAGTATACGAGAACAAGGCGGCGCGAATGAAGCTCTACCTCAAGAACTGCATGGAACAGATGAAGCTGAAGAAGGTGGAGACAGCCCGTGCTAAGATAATGCTCAGAAACAATGCCGCCTCACTTTCAATCGCCGATGAAAGAGCATTTGCCGAGCTTCTTCAGGAGCTTGGTAGAGACGACCTGCTTAACTACAGCGAACCTACGATCAGGAAGAATGAGGTCAAGGCACTTATCAAGTCGGGCGAGAAGTTCGATGGTGTGGAGCTTGTAACCACTCAATCAATAATCATAAGCTAAAGGAGGGAACAATATGCCATTTACTCCCGCAACGAGAGAAAAGAGCAAGCTGAGACTGGCGCTGGCCGGTCCCAGCGGCTCGGGAAAAACACTGTCGGCTTTGCTGCTCGCATTCGGCGTTACAGGCGACTGGAGCAAGATAGCACTTATCGACACGGAGCACGGCAGAGCGAAGTTTTACGCCAACAGAAGCGACCTCGGAACAGGTGCATTTCTGTATCAGGAGCTGACTCCGCCGTACTCTCCCGACAGGTACATAGCTATGGTGAACGAGGGAGCTGCGGCAGTCGGCAGTGACGGAGTTGTCATTGTGGACAGCTTCTCACACGCCTGGGACAACGAGGGCGGAGTGCTCGATATAAAGTCGCAGATAGCCTCGCAAAAGGGCAAGACCGAGTACACGGCATGGGACGAAGCAGGTAAGGTGCAGAACAGGCTTGTGAATGCTATCCTGTCGGCGGACTGCCATACGATAATCACAATGCGTACCAAAATGGCTTATGCAATGGAGCTGAATGACAAGGGCAAGAATGTGCCCGTGAAGATAGGGCTGGCGCCGGTGCAGCGTGAAAATACGGAGTATGAATTTGACATCGTTCTGAACATCTCCCGCGACCACTATGCTACAGCTTCAAAGGACACGACATTCCTTGACACCTGGACGGGTATCATCACCCCGGAGCTTGGCACTCAGCTGCGTGACTGGCTGGACAAGGGCGTTGAGCCGGAGAAATGCACCGACTGCAAGCAGCTTATCCGTCCGGCGGCAGGCAGAACAGTGCATCAGATAGCCGAGGGGACGCTTAAAAATTACGGACGCAAGCTGTGCTGGAACTGCATGGCAAGGCTGATAAAGGAGGCAAAGGCGAATGCAGCTCAGACAGTATCAGACGGAACTGGTAACGAGGGTCAGTGATTCGTGGAGACACGGCAGAAAAGCTCCGTGCATTGTGCTCCCGTGCGGCGGCGGTAAGTCCGTTATCGTGGCGGAAATGGCAAAGCGGACGACACTCAGAAAGCGGCAGGTGTTGTTTATCGTCCACAGAAAGGAGCTGTGCGAGCAGATAGAGCGGACATTCCGCTGGTGGGGAGTCGATATGCGGTGCTGCACTGTAATGATGGTGCAGACCGCCTGCCGCCGTCTCGAAAAGCTTCCCCCGCCGACACTGATAATCACTGACGAAAATCACCACTCAAAAGCAAGCAGCTACACTAAAATCTATGAGCATTTTCCGCAGGCGTACCGTGTGGGCGTGACGGCTACTCCTGTCCGTCTGGACGGCTCGGGGCTTGCCGATGTAAACGATGAGCTGATAGTCGGAGTTTCGGCGAAATGGCTCATAGAAAATCACTGCCTTGCGCCTTACGATTACTATGCTCCGAACGTTGCGGACATGACCGGAGTTCGCATAAAACGGGGCGAATTTGATGCTAAGTCCGCCGAAAATATCATGCTGGAAAAGAAGGTTTTCGGCGATGTTATCGGATATTACAGAAGGTTTGCAAATGGAGTTCAGGCGGTGTGCTACTGCACCACTGTCCGGCACTCTCAGCGTATGGCGGAGGAGTTTTCTGCGGCGGGAATTGAAGCGGCTCATATCGACGGCAGCACTCCGAAAACGGAGCGTGAACGTATTATCGGGGAGTTCCGCAGAGGTGCGATTGATATACTCTGCAACGTCGATCTGATCAGCGAGGGATTTGACGTTCCGGACTGCGGGTGCGTGATAATGCTCAGACCTACCCAGAGCCTGACGCTGTACATTCAGCAAGCAATGCGGTGCATGAGATACCGCCCCGGAAAGCGTGCCGTGATACTCGACCATGTAGGAAATTATGCCCGACATGGTATGCCCGACGATGACAGGGAATGGACGCTTGAAGGCAAAAAAAAGCAAAAGGGTGAGCGACAGGAAATCGCCGCCGAGGAGCGTTTCTACACCTGTAAAAATTGCTATGCAGTGTTTCCGCTTGAGGTGAACGGCGTTCCTACAGAGTTCTGCCCGGAGTGCGATACTCCCGTTGAAAGGAAAGTCCGCAAGGAGATAGAGACCGAATCCGAAACAGGCTTACAGAAGATCGAGGGCTTCGTTATCAACACCAAAACGCCGGAGGAATGTCGGACTTACGGGGAACTGTTGGACTACGCCCGCCGCAAGGGCTACAAGCCGGGTTGGGCGTATTTTCAGGCTAAGAAAAGGGGGCTTATCGCTTGACAGAAGAACACAAGATACAGAATGAGATAAGAGCCGCACTGTCACCGCACTGCGTGATATTCCGGGTCAATGTCGGCAGGACATACACTCCGGACGGGCGGTATTTCAGCACCGGAGTTCCGGCAGGGTTTTCCGACCTATTCGGGTTCAGAAAGTCCGACGGCAGAGCAGTTTTCATTGAAGTCAAAACAAAGTCCGGACGGGTATCGGCTGCACAGCTCCACTTCATCGAGCAAATGAGAGCGAACGGCGCTATCGCCGGGATTTGCAGAAGCCCGGAGGACGCACTAAATTTAATTGGAGGTCGCCCGAATGCGAGTCAGGATACTGTCTGAGCATGAGGGTGTGCCGACACAGGATTTGAGGAGGTAAATAAAATGGCATTTAAGACAAATACAACAGCGACAGCGACTAACGAGCTCATACCCGAGGGAGAGTATGAGGTCATCATCAGAAATGCCGAGGAAAAGCAGTCCTACAGCGGAACAAATACGAAGCTGAATTTCTCACTGGTCATTCGCAACGATGTGGAGCAGAAGCAGAAGAACCGCTATCTTTTCCTTGAAATATGGAAGAAGCATGAGCCTAACGCCGACGACAAACAGGTCGATAGCTACAACTATGCTCACCTTATGAGCCTTGTCAAGGCGGTGGGCGGTATCCCCGACGGAACGGAGTTCGAGACGGTGCTTGACCTCTGCAAAGTCCTTGTGGGCAAGTGCATGAGGGTCAAGGTCACTCATAACACCTACAACGGCAGAACGTCCGAGAAGATAGACCAGCTCTACGGCCTTATGCCGACAAAGTTCCCCGACTGCAAGCACGTTTTTCAGAACAAGTCAGCAGGCAGCTCGGAGGGGTTCGCTCAGAGACCTGCGGAGAGCTTCGTTTCTCAGACCGGAATGCCCGCAGACAGTAATGCGTATAATAACGACTTTGAGGAGATACTCGGAGAGGGTGATATTCCGTTCTGATCAGCAGCATGAGAGGCATGGTTCGCCCTGCCTCTCACTTATTCAAAATAGCAATTCAAAATAGCAGAGGAGGTCATATATGTACGAGCTTATTCCGGACGAACTTAAAAAACTGAACAACTGGATATGCTGGAGGGCTGTTCCCGATCCCAGCGCTCACAGCGGTATTAAAAAAGAGCCGATAAATCCAAGAACAGGCAGGTTTGCCAAAAGCAACGATCCGTCTACATGGGCAAGCTTTGAATCGGCTGTTCAGGCTTCATCAGACTACGCCGGTATTGCCTTTATGTTTCTCGGCAGCGGATATTTCGGTATCGACATCGACGACCGTCAGGACGAGCTGCAAGCGTTTCTCTGCGGCGATAAAAACAACATTTTCGGGGAGTTCTCCTACGCTCTGCAAACCTATGCTGAAACATCTCAGAGCGGCAACGGAACGCATTTCATCTGCAAGGGAAAGCTCCCCGGCGACGACTTCAATAATCACAATGACCATATTGAGATGTATGCCGGGGCAAGGTACTTCTGCATGACCGGAAACCTCTGCGGAGAGTTTGTTGATATCACTGACTGCACCGAAACTGTAAAGCCTTTTTACGAACGCTACAAAACGAAGAAAGAAAAGCCCGAATCAGCTCCGCTGCCGCCCCCTGCACCTGTCAGTATGGATACTCACAGTATCATCGAAAAAGCGTGCAGCAGTGCAAATGGCGACAAGTTCCGGAAGCTGTATGAGGGCGATGTGAGCGACTACAAATCATCATCTGAAGCTGATCTTGCGTTCTGTAATATGCTTGCGTTCTGGTGCGGCGGAGACATAGAAAAAATGGACAGTATTTACCGCAGCTCCGGTCTTATGCGTGAGAAGTGGGACAGGAAGCAGACAGGCAGTACATACGGACGGCTTACTCTGCAAAAGGCTGTTAAGGAGTGCCAGGCGTTCTATGATCCGCATCACGGCAGCAGCGGACGGCAGAGCAGTAACAGCTTTTCGATAACGATACAGCAGAGCGGCAATACAGCAAATGCTGTGCAGAATAAAATGTACAAATTCGACGACTCCGGCAATGCTGAGAGATTGTTCGATGTGTTCGGTGAAACACTGAAATGGTCGTATGTCGAGAAAAAGTGGCTGTATTACCTTGACGGCAAATGGCACTACGACGATATCGGCTATCACCGCCGCATTGCAGACGCTATAACGGCTCTGATGGAGCAGGACTATCCACTATACCAAGGAGATGAGGATATGGAAAAGGCTTTCAATAAGCATCTCAAGAAAACAAGAAGCTACACGGGAAAAACCAATATGATAAAGGAGTATGAGCATTGGTCACCGATACTGCCGAAAATGCTGGATAAGCACAAAATGCTTCTGAATGTGAAGAACGGCATTGTTGACCTGCGGACAGGAAAGCTGCTGCCTCATGACAGAAATGCTTACCTGACAAAGCAGATACCGATAAACTATGATCCGGATGCTCCTGAGCCGACTTTGTGGCTGAAATTTCTCAGCGATATTTTCGCCGGTGATCAGTACATGATCCACTACATAAAGAAGTGCTGCGGCTACTCAATATGCGGCTCAACTGAGGAGCAGTGTTTGTTCTTTCTGCACGGCAGCGGCGGAAACGGAAAGTCGGTTTTTCTTGAAATTATCCGCTATATCATGGGCGACTACGCTACTAACATTCAACCGCAGACTATAATGATGAGTCCGAAAAGCGGCAACGGTCCCAGCGGAGATATTGCCCGCTTAAAGGGTGCAAGACTGGTGACAAGTGTTGAACCGAACGAGGGAACGTGGCTCGATGAGGGACTTGTGAAGCAGCTCACCGGCGACGATGTTGTTACCGCAAGAAAAATGTTCTCGGAGGAATTTGAGTTCAAGCCGGAGTTCAAGCTGTGGATGGCGACTAATCATAAGCCGAGGATAAAAGGCACGGACAACGGTATCTGGCGGCGTATTCACCTGATACCGTTCACCGTACAGATACCAAAAGAAAAAATGGATAAGCACCTGAAATACAAGCTTGTCAAGGAGGCTGAAAGCATTTTGAAATGGATGATAGACGGCTGTCTGTTATGGCAGCAAGAGAGTCTCGCTATGCCAAAGGCTGTCCTTGATGCTACTGAGGAGTATCGTCACGAAATGGATACGCTGACAGCATTCCTCGATGCCTGCTGCATTGTAGGTCAGGGGGAGGTCAGAGCTTCGGTTCTCTACAGTGCTTTTACTAACTGGGCTGAGGTTAACAACGAATACAAGATGCCAAACACAAAGTTTGGTCTTGAAATGTCCAAACGCTTTGAAAAGACCAAGACTCGCAATGGTGCTTTTTACAAAGGACTCACTCTTATAACTAACGGAAACGATTGATCGTGACGAGTGTGACGGGTGTGACGGGTTTTTCTATTACTATCGTGAAAAAAGCGACTTTACTATACTAAAGTATATAAAAATATATAGAGTATAGGAAAATGCCGTCACACCCGTCACACCTGGCACAGAAAGGAGCGTTATGGAGACTTACAATTTCAAAGATCCCCAAGTGTGGAAAGAGCAGGAGCGTGCAGCCTATGACGGCACTGTGAAATATGAGCAGTTTCCGGCGGCGGAGTATAAGTATTTTGCGGAGCTGCAAAAGCTCTACGAGGAGTTCCGTTTCGGAGGTCTGGATAAGGCTCTCGCTCAGCAGCGTAAGGCAAAACTCCTTGCTGAGTACCGGGAGAGCATCGCAGAGCGAGATAGATATCTCGATGTGTACAGAAATTATCAGGAGAATATCCGTACCTGCTGTACACGGCTCTCGGAGATCAACAAGGCTCAGTCCGCTGAGGAAATGGCTCTCATCGCCTGTGAGTGCTTAGGACTACTGACAGGTGATGTGACTTTTCTGAAATTACAGAGGAAAAAATTAAAGGGGGAATTTTAATGACAATCGGCGGTTGGATATTATTCGGATTTATAGTAATCAGTATCTGTGCAGCTTCACTGTCTTTAGGAATCATGATAGCTGAATATCACTGTTCTACCGATAAAGGTGAAAAAATTGCAGTAGTTGTGAGTGTTGTTGTAGGAGTAGTTATATCGGTCTTGGTTCTCATCGGTATGCACGCTTATTATAACAATACCGAAAGCGGCAAGCGTGCAATGAAAACACAGGAATCTAACCTCAAGGGCGGTATCAGCAGATCCGTCAGCGTTTACGACATTAACGGCGGGCTGATAGCTGAATACAGCGGAAAATTTGATGTAGACTACAATTCTTCCAGAATTATATTTGACGACGAAAACGGCAGAAGGCATATCATTTACTACACCACTGCAACAGTCATTATTGACGAGACAGGAGGTACAGACAATGAATAGCTTCAAGCCCATATCGCAGCGAAAGCCAGTATTCCGAGAGGACAGATATCCGCCAAAATACATAAAGCTGAGCATAGAGGAAATTGTCCGCTGTGCAGAGCAGCTCGGCATAAGCTACGGGCAGTTTCAGGGGAGGAGGAAATGAGTGACAATGGATGAGATAAAGCTGAAACCATGTCCGTTCTGCGGATGCACAAGGGTATGGATGAGAGCAGTTGAGTATGATAAATGCATCAATATCATACGCTGCCCGGATTGCAATATGGAGTTCACAACGCCGACAATGAAGGAAGGGTGGAAATTTAACAATCGAAAGCAAACGGCAGATATTTGGAACAGAAGAATTTGCAATCAAAATGCTGATAACATGAAGCTTCATGAAGTGATAATGCAGCTTGAAAGTCTGAGAAGTGACAGAGAAAGCTTCCTGACCGGTAATGATGACGATATTTACAAAGCAGATATTGAAGCACTGGACTTTGCCATTGATCAGCTGAGAGGAAAATCCGGTACAGGCACATTGGAGCAGTAAGAATGGACGGAGGTGAATGAAATGGCAGGAGTAAATAAGCTGATAAAATGCACAGGAGAAGGTCAGGGACAGTGCAGGAGGTGTTCTGAGAAAGGAAAGTGGAACAGGGCATGGATGAGCTTTCTCTATCAGGTTGTAATTAACGATGAGCTTAAGCATGGTGTTTATTGCTATGAATGTGCTCAGGAGCTGCTTGCGGGGGCAACAGGAGGAATAATCAATAATATCAAGGAGGAAAACTGAAATGAATATGTGGCAGTCAGCTAAATGCAAGAGAATACTGGAGCATTATGGCTTCGACAACCAGCAGGAGAAGCTTGTGGAAGAGTGTGAGGAGCTGATCGAGGCTGCTCAGGGTGAGGACTGGGATCACTTCATCGAGGAACTTGCCGATGTTCGCATAATGGTCGAGCAGATGTACTACGCTCTCGATCCTGATCAGCAGAAGCAGTATCATGAAATGGTAGGCTTCAAGATCGAGCGTACTCTTCAGCGTATGAGAGACGAGAAAGCACCTACAGTTCCCGGCAGCGATCAATAACCAGAATCAAACAATACAGAGAGAGGGAGGAAGCAGAATGACAGAGCAGGAGATGAAACACTGGCTTAAAAGAGCCTTTTACGCAAGCAAGAGAATAAAAGTGCTTGAAAGTCTCATACAGCAGTGCAGGGAACGCTCTCAGGGGTTATCAAGGACAGGTCAGCATAACGACAGGGGTAAATCTGATACGGCTAAGAACGGCACTGAGGATGCTCTCATGAAGCTTGCTTCACTGATTGAGCAATACGAGCAGGAAAAAGCTTCACTTGTGGGTATCTACAAGGAAATATCAGATACTATTGCGCTGCTTGAAGATGATGACCTGCAATCTGTTCTCGAAAGCAGATATCTCCTGTTCCGCACTGTCGAGCAGACAGCAGAGGATATGCACTACCATCCGAGAACTGTTAGATACAAGCAGAAAAAGGCAATTGAAAAACTTTGCCGCATTTTTCCTTGTTTTGCCTCTTTTGATGTGCTACAATAATATCGTGATAATTTGTTCATTGTAATATACCCTTTCACATTTGCCGGGCGGTCAGCAGATCGTCCGGTTCAATGTATTCCCGGCTCTGCTGAGACGACCTCCTCCGGGAGCATTACCCGGCGGGAATACCCATTTCAAGTCTGATATGTTCGTACAGACATATTTGACCTCCTAATTTTTTCTCGGAAAAAGCTGTCCATAAGGGCGGCTTTTTCTGTTGCATATCTATTCATCTGAGGTGGTGAAGTGAATAATGACAACTTAATAAGACCGGAAGATCTAACGCCGAGTGAACGCCGAGAAAGTGCGTCCAAGGCTGGCAAAGCCTCCGGAGCTTCACGAAGAAGGAAACGGGATATGAAGGCTAAAATGCGTATGCTACTTGATATGCCCGTGAACGACTGCGAGGATTACAATTCACTTGCCGCCTTCGGAGTCGATATGGAGAATATCGATAACGAAATGCTTATGCTCGTTGGACTTTTCAAGAAAGCTAAATCGGGTGATGTACAGGCAGTGAAAGAAGTCAGGAATATTCTCGGCAAGGATAATTCTGCTGAGGAAATAAAGATACGCAAGCAGGAGCTGAAGCTGAAACAGGAAGCCGCCCGTTCCGGTGCTCCCGGAGAGCAGGAGCTGTCGCAGCTCTTTAATGCATTGCTTTCTGATGATACGGAGGACGATAAGAAATGACATTTGCAAAATTATCCCCGAAGCAGAAAACAGTGTTCCGTTGGTGCTATCGCTCCGACAGCTATGCCCTGATCTGTGACGGCTCTGTCCGATCAGGAAAGACCGCAGCTATGTCATGCAGCTTCATACTGTGGGCGATGAAATGCTTTTCAGGTGAGAACTTCGGTATATGTGGCAACACTGTTCAGGCAGTGGAGCGGAACATCATAGCTCCGCTGATGCAGATGACCGACATCACTTATTATTTCAAGCTGAAATATATCGGTGGAGGACGGCACAGGCTCACCGTCACCGGCAACGGCAGAGAAAACTATTTCTATGTTTTCGGCGGTAAAGATGAAGCTTCGTACAAGCTGGTGCAGGGCATAACGCTTGCAGGAGTACTGTTCGATGAAGTCGCACTAATGCCCGAGAGTTTCGTCCAGCAGGCTATTGCAAGAACGCTATCTGTCAGCGGTGCAAAGCTGTGGTTTAACTGCAACCCCGATTCACCGGAGCACTGGTTCTACAAGGAATGGGTACTGAAAGCTGACAGCGGTGAACGCCCCGATGTTCTTCATCTGCACTTTGAGATGAAGGATAATCCCACAATGAATGCTGAGAAGATAGCAAGGACGGAAAACCTCTTTGCAGGTGTCTTCTATCAGCGGTATATCCTCGGTCTGTGGGTAGTTGCTGAGGGACTTGTCTACACCATGTTCAGCAGGTCTGAGCATTTATTTAACATTGATGAGCTGACTGTTGACAAGCTGTCCGGCAGTCTTTACATAAGCATTGACTACGGCACCAAGAACCCCACATCAATGGGTCTCTGGTATGTGGATATAAATGGTCACGCATGGCGGCTCAGGGAAAGCTATTATGATGGCAGAAAGCAGTCTGCACCTCGTACCGATGAGGAGCATTATGCAGAGCTTGAACGGCTTGCAGGTGAGCTTATCGATTACATTGACTGCGTTATCGTTGACCCGTCTGCCGCAAGCTTCATAGAGTGCATACGCCGTCACGGAGTATTCAAGGTACGCAAGGCTGATAACAGCGTACTCGACGGAATCCGTGACACTCAGACGCTCCTGAAGCTCGGCTGTCTTCATTTCTCTGAGGATTGCACCGACACTATACGGGAGTTCGGTCTGTACCGCTGGGACATGAAAAAGCCTGACGATGTTGTTATAAAAGAGAACGACCACGCTATGGACGATACGAGATATTTCGTCCGCAATGGCATGAAACGCTATCTTAAAGAACTCAGGGAGGAGGAAAGCCTATCAACATATTCCAATTCATAGCAAGCCTTTTCAGCCGTAAGGAAACGGCAGAAAAGCCGGTGTCGCCTGAAATGCAGAGTGCTATTGATGTATGGCTCGATATGTACCAATACCGGGAAAGCACTGCCAACAATGACAGAAGCCTTGATCTCCCTGCGGCGATCTCCTCTGAGTTCGTCAGGCTCGTTACGGCTGAATCGGAGCTGAAAATTGATGGCAGCCGGAGAGCTGACTATCTTAATGAACAGCTCCTGAAAGCATATACATACTTTGTCATTTTCAAAGCGGAAGCTGCACTTGCTCTCGGCAGTATGGCATTTAAGCCCTATGTATCGGGAGACAAGATACTCGTTGATATGGTGAGAGCTGACCGCTATGTTCCCACAGCTTTTGACGATTCGGGAGAAGCTACGGCGGCGGTGTTCATGGCACGCAAGACTGTCGGCAAGCGTTACTATACCCGCCTTGAAACTCACACCTGGGACGCTGACAGCAAGTCCTACACAGTTGAAAACAGGGCATACATCTCCTACGATGACGGAACTCTCGGCAGAGAGACGGAGCTTGCCTCTGTTCCCGGCTGGGAACGCCTGACAGCTTCACAGACTATTGCTAATGTGGAGCATCCCCTGTTCGCTGTTTTCAGAGTTCCGGCGACAAATACAGTTGATCTCGATTCTCCTTTAGGAGTGTCTGTCTACGCTCATGCAGCGGAGCTGATAAGGGACGCAAATGAGCAGTGGGCAAGGATAAACTGGGAGTATAAAGGCTCTGAGCTGGCAATTGACGCTTCCGAGGATCTGTTCCGCAAGGACAAAAAGACCGGCAAGCTCCGTGAGCTTCCTGTAGGAAACAAGCGGCTTTTCCGTCGCCATTTTTCGACAGATAAGAATCTGTCGGAGGATATGCAGGCTTTTTCACCTGCTATCCGTGACGGCTCTCTGTTCAATGGGCTGAATCATATCCTACAGCGGATAGAGTTCAATGTCGGTTTGGCTTACGGCACGCTGTCAGAGCCGTCCGATACTGAGAAAACTGCTACAGAGATACTTACCAGCAGGCAGAGAAGCTATGTGCAGGTAGGCAAAATGCAGAAGAGCCTTGAATCGGCTCTCGATCAGCTCGTATATGCTATGGATATTTACACCACCCTGTATGAGCTTGCACCACCCGGCGATTACAAACTTTCCTGTACATGGGGCGACAGCGTTCTTGAAGATGTTGACAAGGAGTTCCAGCGGCGGTTACAACTCGTTACAGCCGGAAAATTAAAGCCTGAGAAGCTCCTTGCCTGGTACTTCGGTGTTGATGAGGACAAGGCAAGAAGTGAGTATATGCCCGTAGATACAGAGCTTTTTGGTGGTTCAAATGCTGTCACCGTCTGAATACGATCACCTCTGCGATCAGCTTATGACGCTCTATGACGAACTGGATCAGGCTATCATCAATGATATGGTTCGCCGTATGATGCGTATGGGAAAAGCTACAGACGCAACTGCCTGGCAGGTCAAGCAATTGCAGGAGTCAGGACTGCTGTATGATGATATCCTGTCCGAAATAGCAAGCCGTACCGACGCAACAGAAGCTCAGGTGCGGTCACTGTTTGAGGACGCAGGAATACAAAGTGTCCGCAATGACAACCGGTACTACAAAGCCGGAGGATTAGAGGGTATCGTCAGACTGTCCGATGCCGCATTGCAGACTCTGAATGCAGGGTATGTCAAGTGTAACGGGAATCTAAAGAATCTCACCTTGACTACCGCAAACACTGCACAGGAAGCATACCTGAGAGCCTGTGACCTTGCCTATATGGAAGTCTCGACAGGCACAATGGACTATGGAACGGCTATCCGCAGAGCTGTAGAGTCTGCCGCAAGCGAGGGAGCATGGGTGCTTTACCCGTCAGGTCATAGGGACAGGCTCGATGTTGCTGTCCGCCGCAGTGCTCTCACAGGTGTGGGACAGACTGTCAGGCAGCTGTCTGTAATAAATGCAAACGACATGGGCTGCGACCTTATGGAGATCACGGCTCACGCAGGTGCGCGCCCTACTCATGCGGAGTGGCAGGGACAGCTTGTCAGCCTTTCCGGAAAGAATGCCGGGAGGAAGATAGACGGAGCACGGGTGTACTCCCTGAAGGAGATAGGCTACGGCACAGGGGACGGCTTCGGCGGCTGGAACTGCCGTCATGACTGGTTTCCATTCTTTGAGGGTATCAGCTCCCGGGCGTACTCTGATGAGCGGCTGAAAGAGCTGAATGCGAGAAATATCGAGTATGACGGCAAGATGTATACCGAATACGAGATAGATCAGATGCAGAGAGCCTTGGAGCGTGATATCCGTGAGAAGAAACGCAAGGTCTCCGCTGCTGATACCGCTGTGAAAAACGCTCCCGATGAAGTCACAGCAAAGCAGATGAGCGATATGTTCACCAAAGAATCGGTGAAGCTGAAAAAGGCTGAAAAGAAGCTTTCCGACTTCCTCGGACAGACCGGAAATCTCCCCGACTCTACCCGTGTATGGGTGAACGGATTCGGCAGAAGCACTGCACAGAAAGCTGTGTGGGCGAATCGCAGAACAGAGTTAATGAAAGACTTGACAAGCAAGGATTTTAATGATATAATCCCATTAAAGGGCAAGCTTTCAAGTGCTGATGTTCGTAAATGGTATGTTGCCCACGACAAAAAGATTCCGGAGCTGATTGACAGGTCTAAGTCTATTGAGGAACAGGCAAGGCAAGCTTGTGAACTCCGTAACACATTCCGCACACAAGCCAGAGACTTAATGGAAGATCAGGCGGCTCGAAGTGTGTTAGACAAGACAGATCCTAACCAGTCGTTTGAAGAACTTGTCAAGGGTAAAATGGAACGAAAGAATATGAGTTATGATGAAGCGGTTGCTGATGTTCTTGAAACAGCAACCAAAACAAGAAAATCCGTCAATAAAAAATTTGGATTGGAGTGATATGTTTATGTTCAGTTATAATATATGCAATAAAGCAGATTCTGAAATATTCAGCAAGCAATGTGCTGCACTGGAAAAGCATATCCCAAATCTCCAAAAGAACGATTTGCTTCTTGATGTTGATGGCTCACAAACACAGCGTTACACTCTTGATGATAAAGGCATATCAGTTCATAACAGTAAATATATCGGAGCTGTTTATATCGACTCTGATGTTGATCTCGAAAATTTTTTCAAGTAATATATACCAAAACCGCTCTGACAGGGCGGTTTTCTTATACCCGGAGGTGAGAAAATGCACAGCTACAATATATCCATAGGCAGAGTGACCGAATCACTTTTCACACCCTGGCTGATGAAGAAACTGAGCCGATGATAATATCACACCAAAGCACCTGAACAGGTGCTGTTTTTATGCCCGAAAGCGGAAAGGGAAACCGAATGATAATGAGCAGAACTATCGCATATCTCAAACAGAAAGGAGACGGAATATGACATGGACATTAGCTTCGTTCCATATGTACAACGGAGCGGCTATCTATCGTCCACACTGGAAGCATAATGAGAATATCAGGGCAGTAAGAAAGGACGATCATTTTATTGCTTACCGCTTTGTGGATAACAAGCCTGACGGACTCTGGATAGCTGATCCCGCTGATCTCGTTGCTACGGACTGGGAATGCGAGGAGTTTATCGTGCTTGCTTCGGACGACCGCAAAGCTGTAGGAACTATACACAAAACTATCAAGGAGGAATAACCAATGGCAGACGAACAGAACACAACACCTGCTGAGGGGGCTGGCACTCCCTCTGACGGCGGTAATGCGGCAGAAATGAAAACTTATACCGCTGAGGAATACAACGCCTTACAGAGCCGTCTGGACGGCGTTCAGAAGCAGCTCGACACAGCCAACACCACAATTAAGTCCTACACTGATATGGACATAGAGGGTATCAAGAAGTCGGCTGAGGACTGGCAGGCTAAGGCTGAGAAGCTGGAGGCAGAGCAGAAGGCTAAGGACTACAGCGACAAGCTGGATAAGTTCGTTCAGGCTCAGGGTATGCGAAACGATATCTACGCTGCACACCTGAAATCACAGCTTCAGGCGGCAGAGCTGAAGTTCGACAAGGACGGCACGCTCATAGGCGGTGAGGATATTGTCAAGAAGCTGAAGGAGAGCTGCCCTGACGCTTTCGCCGATACCAAGCCTAAACCGGAATTCGTTGACAGCACTCCCGGCAGCACAAAAACATCTCCTGATGATGACTACATCAGGAAGGTCATGGGACTTAAATAAAAGGAGGAACGTACTATGCCTAATAATTTCACACTCATAAGCAAGTATATCGCCCTGCTAGATGAGGTATACAAGAAGTACACTCTCACAGGCGATCTCGAAGCAGATGCTTCAACTATCCGTCAGGGGAACAACACTCACGAGATACTCATTCCAAAGATGGATATGGACGGGCTGGCTGACTACGACCGCAAGACCGGCTACGCTGACGGAAGCACAAGCCTTGAATGGCAGACAAAGGAGTTCAACTACGACAGAGGCAGACGCTTCACTGTGGACGCTATGGACGATGAGGAGACGGCAGGTCTTGCATTCGGCAAGCTGTCCTCCGAGTTCATACGCACTAAGGTAGTTCCGGAGCTTGATGCCTGGCGTTTTGCCACTTATGCAGGCAAGGCAGGCACAACGAAGTCCGAGGCTCTCACTGACGGCGAGGGCGTATGCTCTGCGATCACGGCAGCAAACAACGCTCTTGACGAGGCAGAGGTAAACGAGGAGGGCAGAATACTCTATATCACTCCTACGCTCCACAATGCCATTATCGCACTCGATACCTACAAGAGCAAGGCAATGCTGGAAAGCTTCTCAAAGATAGTCAAGGTGCCTAAGAGCCGCTTCTACAGTGCAGTTTCACTGCTCTCCGGTAAGAAAACGAGTGATACCGATGATGAAACTATCGGCGGATTCAAGAAGGCTTCGGGCGGTAAAAATCTGAACTTCATGATAGTCCAGAGCCGCAGCCCTCTCCAGTACACAAAGCACGCTGTAAATAAGATAATCACTCCCGAGGCAAACCAGACCTCCGACGGCTGGCTGTTCTTCTATCGTGCATACGGAATCACCGATGTTTACGACAACAAGAAAATGGGAATCTATGCCTCTGTCGGCACTTCATAAGGCGGTGTGGTATGAGAACGATAGGACTTGTTTTCCCCGAAAAGTCAGAGCCTGAGAAGCCTGCACCTGAAAAGGGGTCAGAAAAGGGCAATGATAAAAAGGCAGATGATAAGAAGTGAGCTACGCTGACTACGGCTATTACACTGACACCTACGGCGGTACAAAGCTATCCGAGGCGGAGTTCCCGGTCTATGCCGGTAAAGCCTCGGAGCGTATCGACGCTGTGACATTCGGCAGACTTGAAAGCGGTATTCCCGATGAGTACGCCGATAAAGTGCAACGCTGCTGCTGTGAGCTTGCAGAGAGTATCTACGGCAATTCTTCTTCTGCTGACAGCAGCGATAACGGCGGAAATGGTATGATAGCTTCCGAGAGCAACAGCAAATACAGCATTTCGTACCGCTCACCTGCTGACATTGCTTCTGCACAGCTTCACGGCAGCTCTGCCGGGCTTGAAGATGTTTACTACAGCATTATCCGCCTGCATTTAGGGCGGACAGATCTGCTTTACAGAGGAGCTGATGACTGATGTTCACAAACAGACCGGGCTGCACTATCTATGAAAAGACAGTGCAGAATCGTGCCCCTATATTCATAAGGCATGAAGTCGGGGCGGTATACTGGGAGGACACAAAAGCACAGGAAAACGGCTCTGACCGCACTCCGCAAAACAGTGCTTTTGTGTCGATACCTGTAACCTCGATAAGCTATGAGCCAAAGTCGGGAGATAAGATAGTCGGCAGTGTTATCCCTGATGAAGCTCCGCCGCCGACAGCTCTGACAATTATGAGTGCAGAGGACTTCCGCTTCGGCTCTCCAGCCGTCCGACACTGGGAGGTGACAGCAAAATGATGAGATTCACCGGTATCACCTTTGACCCGAATTTCAAGCAGAATACTGAAAAGAATTTCACTAAGGCACAGAAGTTCATTGACAGTGAGGTGCTCCGACTTAGTAATCCCTATGTACCGGTTGCCAGCCATACTATGAGAAAATCCGGTATTTTGGGTACTGTTATCGGTTCAGGCGTTGTAGAATACATAGCACCATACGCAAAGCAGCAGTATTACACTAACGCAGGGCGGGGCAAAGAGGGCTTGAACAGAACTATCGGTACAAAGGGCCTGAGAGGTCCGTTCTGGTTCGAGAGAATGAAAGCAGACCACAAGGGAGAGATCGAGAAAAAAGCAAAGGATAACTTTACATGATAAAAACGATAATCGAAAGTCTCCGGGACTATATCATGCGTTTCCCGGAGCTTAAAGACGGCTGCCTGCTCGTGGACTTCTTAGGCAATGAACCTATAGAATACACTATCGAGCCTGTCCCCTGCGACCCGGTCATTAAAAAATATACTGACGGGAGCTGTGTAAAGCAGTTCCTTTTTTTATTCGCAAGCCGGGAGTTTTTCAGCGAGGAAATTGCCGTAAATCTCAGCAACCTCAGCTTCTATGAACAGTTCGAGGACTGGATAGACAGTCAGAACGATGAGGGCATACTCCCCGATCTCGGAAACGGCAGAGAGCCTGTCAGCATAGAGGTCATGACACGGGGATATGCCTTTGCAGCCGATACGAATACCGCAAGGTATCAGATACAATTACGATTACTTTATGAGGAGGATTAACCTATGGCAGATACAACAGCTACGCCTAAGATAGTCGAGAGACACAAGGTACTTGCGTTCTATGGTGTTCCCACCGATGACGGAGTAAAATACTACAGAATGAGCAAGTTCACACAGTTTTCCCACAGCAAGAATCCTATCGAGTACAGCCGTCAGTATGTTGATGAGCCGTTCCAGCAGACCGATGTTGTGGGCTTCGCTCCGTCCTATGCTTACGCATTTGACAAGCACACGAATCTCCCCGTCCAGAAGGACATTATCGATATAACCGACGGGGAGCTTCTCGGAGATGATGCAGTCCGCTCTATCGTGCTGGTGGACACATCGAATACAAGCGATGCGTACATGCGTGACTACTCAGTTATCCCCAACACAGAGGGAGATAACATCAACATCTACACCTACTCCGGCAACTTGAAGGCAAGGGGTGAAAAGACAAGGGTCACGGCTATGAGTATCGATAACTGGCAGACAATAACTGTTGGTACAGTCAGCGGTACAAGTGATTAGAATGCCGGAGCTGAGACAGCTGACACTACAGACGTTCCCGCTGCCGTTAGCTCCAAAGCTAAGTCAAAGAAAACAGTAATTAACGATGCTTCAGAGTCTGCCGATGAAACGGCAGATATACCTGATACTGATGAAATCCCTGATATAAAGGAGAATTGAGCCTATGAGCCACAAATGGGAGATCAATGGTCTGAGTCTTGAGCTTGACCTTGACGATGCCGATAATATGGAGCGTTATGAAAAAGCGTTTGATATTATGGCAGCAGAAGAAAAGCAGATACCCAAGGACGGAAAGCAGTCTGAGCGGATAAGAGCCTACTGCAAGCTGTTCCGTAATCTGTTCGACCGCATTTTCGGTGAAGGAACTGCTGAAAAGATATTCAGCAAAGTCCCCACAAGCACTACAGCCTATGACGAGGTATACATCAGCTTTCTGGAATTTGCCAGAGGTCAGATGATAGCTAACGCACAGGCAAGAGCTGAATGGTTGTCAAAGTACGCTCCAAACCGCAAGCAGCGGCGTGCAGCTTCAAAGACTGTCAGGAAGTCTGAGAAATGATAAACGCACTTTATGAGCCGTTCCCGGAGTCGGTATTTGCTGACGGCAAAGAATATCCGATAATTACTGATTTCCGGGAATGGTTTAAGTTTGCGGATATGACAGCGGATAAGGAGCTGTCCGACAGAGAGAAGCTGGTGCTTATGACCGGGTGGCTGCTTGATGAGCCTGACAGGATAACTAATGAGCTTGTCACTGCACTCTGCGATTTCTACAGGGCTAAGGCATTGGAGCCTGATCCGCCGGAGTATTATGACGATGAGCCGCAGGAAGATTCTGTCACAGCTCCGCCGGTGCTTAACTGGAAGATAGACGCGACCTTTATTATCGGGGACTTTCTGCATTACTACGGAATTGACCTGCTGACAGCTGAAATGCACTGGTGGAGATTCCGCATACTATTTTCAGCACTGCCGGAGGATTCGCAGATGATGAAGCGGATAGCGTACAGAGGTGCTGATCTCGGACAGATACAGAATGAATCAGAACGAAAGCGGATAATGAAGATGAAACAGCTCTATGCCCTGCCGTTTGAGCTGGACGATGAAGCTATCGGAGCTGTTTTCGGAGGTACAATGTAGTGAAAATACAGAAACCGCCTCTTGAAAGGCGTTGGGTAAAATGTCCTCACTGCGGTGCAAAAACGATACTCTATGACAATACAGCAGAGTGCAGCGGAGTATTCATGAAGTGCTCCCGGGGCTGTAAAAGGGAGTTTGAAATAAAGATAACTAACGGAAAACAAGTGCATTGAGCCTATGAGCCGCACATTCCAATTATTTCGATAATGGGAGGGATAGTGCGTGTTCGATGGTACACTGAAATTTGATACGGCGATAGATAAAACCGGCTTTAAGCTCGGTCTTGACAGTCTCGGAAGTATAGCCAAAACAGGTATGGCAGCCGTAGGTGCTGCTGTTGCCGCTGCCGGTGCCGGTATATCTGCTCTCGGCGGCTACGCTGTCAGTGTGGGTAAGGACTTTGAAGGCAGTATGGCTCAGGTGATCGCCACAATGGGCATTACTAAAGACACCATACAGGACGGCGTGAACAGCTATGACCTGCTGAAAGAAGCCGCCGCTGCCGCCGGTGAATCAACTACTTTTTCAGCTTCGGAAGCGGCTGACGCACTGAACTACCTTGCACTTGCAGGCTATGACGCTGTCAAAGCTGCCGAAGCTCTGCCTGCTGTCCTGGACCTTGCAGCGGCTGGTGGACTTGATCTTGCGTACGCCTCTGACCTTGCAACGGACGCTATGGCTGCTCTCGGTATCGAAGCGACAAGCGATAATTTAACTCGTTTCGGCGACGAAATGGCTAAGACCGCAAGCAAGGCGAATACAAGCGTTTCACAGCTCGGTGAAGCTATCCTTACTGTAGGCGGTACAGCTCAGACTCTTGCGGGAGGCACTGAGGAGCTGAACGCTGCTCTCGGTGTTCTCGCAAACAGAGGTATAAAAGGTGCAGAGGGTGGTACTCATCTGCGAAATATGATACTTTCGCTGTCCGCTCCGACCGACACGGCGAAAAAGGCGCTTGACAGTCTCGGTGTTTCAGCACTGGACGCTGACGGAAATATGCGTCCGCTGAACGAGACATTTGCAGACTTGGACAAAGCACTTGCAGGTATGAGCGACGGCGACAAAGCCGCCGTTCTCAGTGACATATTCAATAAAACAGACCTTGCCGCCGCACAGGGACTTCTTGCAGGCTGCGGCCAGGAGTTCGATGATTTGACGGCTGCTCTGGCTGACTGTGACGGAGCAATGGCTGACATGGCTCATACCATGAACGATACTCTTGAGGGAGATATCAAGTCATTGCAGTCAAAGGCAGAGGCTTTCGGTATCGCTATCTATGAGGACCTTAACGAGCCGCTGAGAGAGCTTGCACAGCTTGGCGGTGACTATGTTTCACAGCTTACAGCAGCATTCAAGGCTGGTGGTTTTGAGGGACTTGCAGAAGCATTCGGCGACGTTCTCGGTCAGGCTGTAACTAAAATTTCGGAGTACATTCCCACAATTGCTGAAATGGGAGCTTCGGTAATTACTGAGTTCGTCAGCGGTATCATTGACAACATGGGAGCAATTTCCGAAGCGGCTTCACAGATAATGGTTATCATAGTTGACACCGCTGTGCAGGTCATTCCGCAGGTACTCAGTGCCGGACTTGAAGTTGTCGGCACTCTGGCTCAGGGGCTTGCACAGGCTGCTCCCCAGCTGTTTGATGCTGCCGCAGAGGGAATAACTCAGCTGATAGACGGATTGACAACGAACCTGCCTGCCATTGTTCAGGCGGGTATGGATATACTGACAGCATTTGCAGATTCCCTTGTGGAAAATCTTCCGGAGCTTGTGACTGTCGCTCTGAATGCAATAAAGCTCATAGCTGATTCGCTTATCGATGGTCTTCCGCAGCTTCTCAGCACTGCACTGACAATAATTCAGTCATTAGCAGACGCAGTTCTTGATAACATACCGCTGCTTATCGAAACAGCTGCACAGCTTTTAGAGGAATTAGCTGATTTTTTGATTGAGAGTATCCCTATACTTATGGACGCAGCTATAAAACTGTTTATGGGGATAGTCGATGCTCTTCCTAAGATCATATCAGCACTTGCGAAAGAACTGCCTAAAATTCTTGATACGATATGGAAGCTATTTCCACAGATTGCAGCGGCAATTACAGAAGCACTGCCAACAGTAATTGATGCAATAGTTGAAGCACTACCGATAATTATCGACTCAATTGCAGAAGCACTTCCAGAGATAATAACGGGTATTGCAGAAGCATTGCTGTCCAACGCTCCGAAGTTAATCGAGGCTGCTATCGAGCTGTTTTCTTCGCTTGTAGACGCTCTGCCTATTGTCCTGGAAGCTCTGCTGGATCAGCTTCCTACGATAATATCCGCTGTAATTACTACTCTGGTATCTGCTGCTCCTCAGCTTGCAGAAGCTTCACTTACGCTTCTGCTCGAAATTGTTAAAGCAATTCCACAGGTAATTGCAGAGCTTGTAAATGGTCTATCTGAGCTATGGAACAGCGTTTCTGAATGGTGGTCTGAAACCACATCCAATGCTATTTCTGCTATCGCAGAATGGCTGAAAACTATGCTCGATGATGCAGTACAGGGTGCTGTCGATATCGTCACAGGTGTAATGGAGTTCCTTGATGAACTGCCCGGAAAAATCGGTGAGATGCTGGGTACTGCTCTCGGCAATATCGTGAAGTGGTGCAGTGAAGCTCCCGAAAAGGCAAGAGATGCCGCAAGCCGCTTTCTTGAAAATATAAAGAGCTTCTTCACAAAGCTTCCTGGTAATGTCAAGGACTATCTCGACAAGACAATAAGCAAGGTAGTTGATTGGGCTAAGAGCCTGAGGGACAAGGGAAAAAACGCTGCTAAGGACCTTGTCAACGCTGTTGTGAACGGCATAACCTCACTGCCCTCAAAAATGGCAGATGCAGGAAAGAATCTGGTTCAGGGACTCTGGAACGGAATCACCGGAGCGGCGAACTGGCTGAAAGAGAAGATTTCGGACTTCGGTCAGGGTATAATAAACGGCTTCAAGTCAGCCTTTGGTATCGCTTCTCCTTCAAAGCTTATGCGTGATGAGGTCGGCAGATATATCGCCGAGGGTGTCGGTGTGGGCTTCACTGAGGAGATACCTGAGGTCGGCAGAGATGCAGTAAAGGCATTTGAACAGATTGAGCTTGTTGCTCCTGAGATAGAGCTTCCTGAGCTTGAACTTTCTGCACCAGAGCTTGAAGTCCCGGAAATCACACTCAGAGCACCTGAAATCAACATACCAGAAGTCGAGACACCTGTTCTGAAAATTCCCACAATTGAGACTCCTGAGCTTGATCTGGCTGTTCCGGAGCTGCCGGAACTTACTGTTCATGTTGATATGCCGGATATTGACTTTGACGACGATACTCCGAAACCCAGATCGGTGTCAATAGATGACTCTGCATATTCGGCACTGAATACTCAGAGTGCGAATATTAACAGCTCGTTTGCACAGCCCACAGCCGCATCTGCAATCGTTAACAACAGCTATACCTATAACAATACTTCGTCCGGCACAGGCGGATCAGAGAGCACGCAGGAGCTTGTTATCAACGCTCAATTCGTAGTCGGTGAGGAAGTAGTTGCGGAGGGTGTCAGAAACATTCTTGTTGATGAGGTCGATAAGCAGCAGGGCATTGAGATACAGCTAAAGAAAAGAGGTCTTACTACATGATAAAAGGAATTTCTGTAAATGGTAAGCACTCCTACTACTCATTCGGATTGCGTATGCTGAAGCGGACTATCGGCTCTGCACCAAAGGACGACCATACCGAGAGAGTTCCGTATTCCAATGTCACATACAATTTTGACAGCATTTACGGCTCTCCCAGTTACGGAGAACGCACACTGTCATATCGTTTTGAATTTATGGATCATCATACCGGTATATCCGAGGAAAGGCTCATGAACATTATCAGCTGGCTTCACTGGTCTGACAGGCTCGATCTTTATGACGATATGCTCCCGGATTATCATTTTGAAGTACGAGAGCCGTCCGTCAGCTGGAGTGAGGATCATGGAGTATATGCATTTGATGTGACATTCAAGGCAAATCCGGGGATAAAGCCTAATCCGAATATGTTGAAATACAACTCAGGAAATGTCACCATACCCGATGTTGATGAGGACGGACTTGTCACAGCCGCTGACTCATCTGCAATACTCTCAGCCTATGGCAACCTTGCTACAGGTAAGGACTCCGGACTTACCGACAAGCAGAAAAGAGCCGCTGATGCAGACAGGAACGGAGCGATTGATGCAGTTGACGCTTCTATGGTGCTGGCGTTCTACGGCAGGCTGTCTACAGGAGTATACAAGGATATGACTGTTGAACAGGCGTGGGCGGCATACCTGAATGAATTTTTCAATAGTGGGGGTGAAGTTTACTGATGTACAGAATAACAGCCATAAACGGCTCTTCAAGAACTATTATACATGAAACGGATACCGACAGCAGTATCCGTCTCGCTTCCGGGCAGTTTGCTGAGGAAGTCAATCAGATACCTTCCTTTGATTTCACAATGCTGCCGTCAAATCCCTGTTATAGTGAGGGACTCAGCGACCGCAAAACCATTGTGGAAATATATAACACGATAGCCAGAGAAACGGAATTTGAGGGACCGCTTCTTCGCTCCGGGAATAAAATGACAGCCTCAGGCAAGGTGTACAAATCCTGTATCTGTGAGGGGTATCTTGGTTATCTCTGTGACAGCATACAGCCGTATCATCACTATGATAACTATACTATAACAGACTTTGTCACTGCCCTGCTTGACAACCACAACGCACAGGTATCTGAAGAAAAGCGGATATATCTCGGATTATGCGATTTCAGCAGTGACAATACAAACAGCAAAACTACAGCTTACAGAAATACTCTTGAAGAAATAAAGGTAAATCTCATAGACCGCATCGGCGGGGAGGTTCGTATCCGAAAGGTTGACGGCAGGCTCGTTCTCGACTTCCTGACACAGTACGGAGTCAAGTGTGATACTGCTATCGAGCTGTCTAAGAATATACAGTCCCTTGAAGTGTCCTCCGACTCCACAAATATCATTACACGGCTTATCCCTCTCGGTTATCAGATCGATCCGGGTGAATCCGCTGAAAGACTTGATATATCTTCTGTCAATGATGGGAAAATGTACATTGACGATGAAGCAGCTATTGCAAAATATGGAATTATTGTAGGCACTGCGACATTCGATGATATTACTGTTCCTGAGAATCTGCTGAATGCAGGTAGGGAGTATCTTGCAAACAATAATCGTATCAAAAAGGCTTATGCCGGTCAGGTGCTTGACTTGTCTGTTATTGATGCTTCTCAGCAGAGTATAAAAGCCGGTAACACTTACCGGTTCAGGAATAAGCTGATAGGGCTTAACGAGGACTTACGGCTGATGAAACGCACAGTGGATATCTACAAGCCGTACAAGCCAAATGTTGAGATAGGCGATAAGGCGGAACGGATAACCGATGTTGCCACAAGAACGGCACAGCTTATCGAATATGAGATACCAAAGCAGAAGCTGGATATACTTGCATCGGCTAAGGCTACGGCGACCGATCTGATAAGAGCTGGTATCAGCGGATATGTCGTTGTCAACGAGAATGAGATATGTATTATGGACACTCCGAATAAGGAGACTGCAACAAAGGTATGGCGGTGGAACTCCGGCGGCTTCGGCTACAGTAACACCGGATATGACGGAGAGTATGGAACGGCCATGACAATGAATGGAGCTATCGTTGCAGACTTTATCACGGCAGGCGTGCTCCGGGGACTTGAGATAGTCAACGGCGACGGAACATTCCATGTTGATACTGACGGAAATGTTACAGCTACAAGTATAGATATAAACAACGGAAACGGGACTTTTCATGTTCATGATGACGGCAGTGTTGACGCTTCTGCGATAAACATTACCGGAGGCTCTATCAATATAGAGACAAGCTCCGAAAGTCTGAGCGTTATCGACCTCAGTTACTCCGGTAATCGTTCGTATCAGAATGTAATGGCAGCATATGGTTCTGTTCTGACCGATAATACTAATCATACTTTCAACACTGCTATGCAGCTTTTCCCAACTGGTCTTAATCTGTTCAGCGGAAGTCCTGAAAACAGAACATTCAGAGCTGATTCAGCCACAGGAAGTATTACATCACAAGGCGGTATTACCTGTGAGGGTGGTATTACAACACACGGAAATCTGACTGTTGGTGATAATCTGCTCTATAGATCAGGAGATGGTTACTATAACCTGACCACATACCTCAAAACGGACGCTGTGTCTTCAACAACACTCAAAACGGACACCGTGTCTGCAACAACTGTAAACGCAGAAACACTGATCTACAACCGAAACGGCGATTGGTACAATCTCGGAGCAACGATCAACAACATCTATGACCGCCTGAGTGCGTTGGAAGGAGTTTAATATCATGGTTACTTTTTATGACAAGCTCCCCGATATGGAGTGCCTTGCAGGAGATACTCTCCCAACATTCGTTGTATCTGTGGAAGCTGATAGTCTGGAAGGCTGCCGTATGCAGTTCATTGCAGCCAGGTCCAATGATCCGACAAATGCCGTTATATGCAAGGAATGTGAAGCTGTCGATGAGGGATTTGCAGTTATTCTTACAAGTGAAGATACCGAAAAGCTCACCGAGGGTATGTATAAGATACATTTCCGTCTGATCGGTGCTGATAATCTGAGCCGCAGAAAACTCAGCGGAGTTCTCTATGTCGTATCAGCCGCAAAAGGAGCTGATTAAATGAGCGATACATTCAAATTCTCCGACGATCTGAAAATAACAAAAGCTACTAAGCCTCCTGTCCATAGCTACGAAGGGCGAATAAAGCGTGTTGAAGTTCTTCACAGCTTTGAGGAATACAGGAACATGAAACATGAGGAGGGGGTTATATATATTATCGTAGACGAGGACGATAAATTCCCCCAGGTAGGAGGTGAGAATTATGTCATTTAAATTCAAGATTCAGGATGATATGAAGTTTGGAGTTACAGCAGGTTATGTCCAGCCCGGCGGCAGCAGTGGGGGCGGTGGAGAGGTCGATGACGAAAATATTGTCAGGAGCAATACTGTATCAACGATCAATTCCGTTTCAAGTGCTGAATATGCGGCACTGGCTAAGTCTGGCAAGCTTGATCCGAAAGGACTTTATATCATTAATGATGAATGAAAGGAGTTGATATTGTGGATAAAACATTTCAGATCATATCAGCTTCTGTGTGCGCAGTATGCGGTTTTTGCTTCGGGGAGATGGACGGACTTTTAATTGCATTGATAGCATTTATGGTAATGGACTATGTGACAGGTCTTATTGTTGCTGTGATCCGCAAGGAACTGTCCTCCGAGGTAGGATTCAAGGGTATCGCTAAAAAAGTGCTGATAATGGCTCTTGTAGCTGTCGGACACATTCTTGACGCTCACGTTATCGGTGATGGTGCGGTCTGCCGTTCCGCTGTTATCGGCTTTTACATAGCAAACGAGGGTATATCTATACTCGAAAATGCGGGGAATCTCAGACTACCACTGCCCAAAAAGCTGGTAGAGGTATTGAAGCAGCTGAGAGAAAAGGAGTGATGACTTATGTCTATGTATTCGTTCAGTATCAAGGACAATTCAAATTTAGGTGCTATGAGCACTCTTTCGACAGATACTGTTATCGTCAAGAGCTGGCAGACTGTATCGGCTTCTGGAAGCACAAAGGTAGTCTATGCAGAGCTTCTTGTGAACGAGATCTCTGATCTTCCGCCAAAGGACTCATACACTGGATATACACTTTCTACAGGCAGTATGGCTGTTGTGGCCTCAAGAGGCATAACATATCGCCTCGACAGTGAAGGCAGGTGGAGAAATCAGAACAGCGGCTGTCCTGCTGAAAATGATATGCAGATGTTTCATCTTAACACCTGAACGAAGGAGGTGCAGCAGGAATGTCTAAGGGGTACAAACCCACATCAAAGAAGCAATCCTATGATGATACATACAACGGAATTGAGGACATTGCGATCAAGAAGATACTGTTCGGAAGGGATGACAGCAATTCCGACAAGATCAGGAAGATGAAAAAGGTATTATACGATGTAATACAGAATGAGCTTACAGAGCGTCAGCGTGAGTTTATTGAATTTTACTTCTATGATGGTATGAATACTATAGAAATTGCTCAGAAGTGCAGCATATCCCCGCAGGCTGTTTCTGCTGTGCTTATCCGGGCAAAACGACGTATGTATAAAGTCATGAAATACTATTTACTTTAGGAGGCTATTGTATGATAAGGAACGGCATTGATGTTTCAGAACATCAGGGAACTATTGATTGGAGCAAGGTTAATACCGACTTCGTTATTATTCGTGCAGGCTACGGCAGAGAGATCAGCCAGAAGGACAAGCAGTTTGAAACAAACTACGCAGGCTGTAAGTCCCGTGATATTCCCTGTGGAGCTTACTGGTACAGCTATGCGACTTCTGTAGAGGATGCAAAGAAGGAAGCTGCTGTCTGCCTGGAAGTTATCAAGGGTAAGCAGTTTGAGTATCCGATATACTTTGATATTGAGGAGGAGCGTCAGTTCAGACTTGGTAAAACTGTTTGCAGCGAGATCACAAAGGCATTCTGTGCAACTCTTGAAGAAGCAGGCTACTGGGTAGGTATCTACAGTTCAAAGTCTCACCTTGAAACATATCTTTCCGCTGAAGTTCGCAGTCGGTATACTGTATGGGTAGCTCACTATGGTGTATCAAAAACAACCTACAGCGGAGACTATCAGATGTGGCAGAAGTCAGCCGAAGGCAAAATCGAGGGTATCAGCGGAGCTGTTGATCTCGATGAGTGCTACTACGACTATCCTACAGCTATCCCTCGTGTCGGTATGAATGGTTTTAGCGGCAAAGTCCCAGAGCCTGAAAAAGATACTATTCGGGTAATCGTGGAGCATGACGGCAAGGTATATGACGGAAAGCTGACAGAAATATGATTGTAAATATTATAGGCGGCGTGATCAGTTCCGAAGAAAAGGAGCAGTATATTAATTACATAAGGAGGAAGTATCCCGGAGGAACGATCCAGCGCATTGACATTACTGTTGATGGTGAGTTTGTAGACATTCAGACACATTTCTCTCCTCAGCCGTTCGACCGAATCCGCAGGATCACAGGATATCTTGTCGGAACTCTCGATAGATTTAATAATGGAAAACGCTCAGAGGAGCATGACCGCATTAAGCATAGTGTGTAAAACAAAATCCGGCAGGGGTGTTCCTCTGTCGGATTTTTTCATATATGGGCGTGGGGGGCGTAAAAATCTCTGTGGATATTTCAAAAGGTGACCGGGGCCAAAGGGCACAGAAATTTTATCGGTTTTCAAACGGGGTATAGCCCTGTTTTCAATCGTTTTCAGCTTTTGCCTATGTTTCTCTATTTGTTTTCAAATGATATACAATTTCAATCAATCGTTTTTCAATTGTTTTCAAACCTTTTTCAATTTCAGGCGGCTATGAACATCCATCCGGACGAAAAAATTATTTTGCTTTGGTTAAATACTGTCTCATCAGGCAGAGGTCGAAAACGTCCCAACGGTCATCGCCGTTCATATCATAGGGCTTTCCTTTCAGATTCTCGTCTGTCGGTTTCGCAAGCAGAAAATCCTGCAAATTTCGGACGTCCTGAATGGTATAGGTGTATTCGCTTGTCTGAGCCTGTACCGATGTGAAAGCAGACATAGAAAGTGCAGATACAACCACAGCACCAAGTAATGCTCCGATTGTCAGTAAGCGTTTCATAGGAATCCCTCCTTGATGTCTTTCATTATCTCTATTATAACAAAACCGGAATATCTTGTGAAGTTCCGATTTGTTATCACCTGTAAACCTTTAGGTTCATACTAATGTGAGAACAGCCAGCTCATAATCGTTTCATCTTCTGCAAAAGCCATACCGCCGCCGTGCTGGTCTCTATAGCCACGCTCTGTGAAATAATCCTGATCCTTTACATCAAGAACAAGCAGTCTTTCTATTTCATCGGCAGATAGTCCCTCGGCTTCATACAGTGCATATAAATCGCT
>JAFVFL010000037.1 GCA_017475555.1 Ruminococcus sp. | reverse complement strand
TTCTGAAATTTCAACGTTCTGCACTCTGTTTTCGTTCGTTTCAAGAATATTTTTGGCAATTTGCCCGATATTTGCCGCACAGGTAAAATCTGTGTAAAAATCGGGCTTTTTACTTGAAATCCGGGGGAAAATGTGATATAATTCATTTTGGCTTTGTAATGCTCAGCTCTGGTGCGGCAGAGGCGGATATAAAGCACTGTAAAAAAATCAGGAGATGTAAATATGCTGAAATATATTATGCTCGTAGGCGGCTTTGTACTGCTGATAAAGGGGGCGGACTTCTTCGTTGACGGCAGCTCAAGTGCTGCAAAAATGCTGAAAATACCCTCGCTCATCATCGGAATGACGATAGTCGCTATGGGTACGAGCCTGCCGGAAACGTCAGTCAGCGTGACTGCGGCGATAGAGGGAAAGAATGAGCTTGCGATAAGCAACGTCGTCGGCTCGAATATTTTCAACCTCATGGTCGTGTGCGGAGTCTGTTCTGTGCTGTGTCCGCTGGGCATAAGCCGGGAAACTATGCGGAGAGATTTCCCGTTTTCGATACTTATTGCCGGGCTGCTCATGCTCCTTGGCGGCATAGGCTGGACTGTGGGACATCTTGACGGAGCAGTGCTGCTGGTGCTTTTTGCACTGTTTCTGTACCTTATGGTACGCTCGGCGAAAAAGGCACATGATACCGCTTCGGCTGAGGACGAATACAAGGATATGCCGGCGTGGAGGTGCGTGCTGCTCATAGCTGTCGGGATCGCCGGTATCGCAGCAGGCGGAAAGCTCGTTGTCACCGGTGCGTCTGATATCGCAAGGAGCTTCGGTATGTCGGAGAACCTGATAGGCATGACTATCGTAGCACTCGGTACAAGCCTTCCGGAGCTTGTCACGTCTGTAGCTGCCGCCCGGAAAAACGAGCTTGATATGGCGGTCGGGAACGTTGTCGGGTCGAATATCTTCAATATCCTCTTTGTGCTGGGTATAGCTGCGGCAATATCTCCGGTGGCGTTCACGAGGGAAAACCTCATAGATTCGGCAGTTCTGATAGTCATGAGCTGCATGGTGCTTGCATTTGCGGCATTCGCAGGCAGAAAGGGCAGGGAGTGTGAGCTCCGCCGTATTCACGGCATAATAATGCTCCTTACCTATGCGGCGTATGCGGCATATATCTTCATGAGGTGAGACGGAAATGAAAAGGATAGTTACTGTGCAGGATATTTCCTGCTTCGGGAAGTGCTCGCTCACTGTTGCACTGCCCGTCATATCAGCAATGGGGATAGAGACAGCGGTCATACCTACGGCAGTCCTCTCTACTCACACCGGGGACGGCTTCAGCGGCTTTACATTCCGTGACCTGACAAGCGATATTTCCGGTATCGCACAGCACTGGAGCAGGCTCGGACTGGGCTTTGATTCAATATATACCGGCTATCTCGGCTCGATAGAGCAGCTCGGTATAGTTTCCGGACTGTTCGACAGCTTCGGCGGAGGAGACTGCTTTATCGTAGTTGACCCGGTAATGGGCGACAGCGGAAAGATGTACGCCGGATTTACTGACGAATTTACCGCCGGTATGCGGCAGCTCTGCTCAAGGGCGGACTATATCATACCGAATCTGACCGAGGCGGCACTTCTGCTCGACAGACCCTATTCAACGCAGCAGACTGAGGAGAGCGTGAAGAAAACGCTGAGGGAGCTTGCGGAGCTTGGGTGCAGGACACCTGTGCTGACCGGAGTGTGCCTTGACGGAGAAAATCAGGGTGCGGCGGCATTTGATTCAGCGTCGGGGGAATACTGCTTCTCATTCAGACGGCAGATCAACAGGCAGGTACACGGCACCGGGGATATTTTCGCAAGTGTGTTCACCGGAGCGGTCACGCTCGGCATGGGGCTTGCACAGGCGGTCGATACTGCCGTAGGCTTTACGCATGACTGCATCGAGGCAACACTGCCGCAGATGGACAGATACTGGTACGGCAGCTGCTTCGAGCTGTGCCTCGGCGAGCTTACTGCACTTGCGGAGGAATATGGCAAAAATCTATAAAAATCGGCTCGTATCCGGGAGAATTTTTCTTTTCCCGGAGTATTTTTTATCGTTTTGTAATAAATTATAGGAAATCTATTGACAGAACTCAAAAAAAAGTGTATAATAACTATGTTGTATTAATTTGCAGAAATATTACTATCATCAGGCGGTGCAGCCTTATTTAAATTATGAGCCGGTACACCGGGAAGAAATATATATCCGGTCATGTCATGCGGGGCAGCTGAAGAATTTGAAGCATTTGAAGAGCTGCTGTATGCTCCGGCTTTTTCTGTGATAAAATAAAATTTAATAATGCGGCATTTACCGCCTTTTTAGTAATAGTTTGATAATACAAACTTAATTTTTGAAAAGGAGGTAGTGCATTGTGAAACTTGGAATTGCTGTTGCCCTTATTATTCTCGCTCTTGTCATTGGTGCGGCAGCGGCTGCTGCGGTAGTCTATATGCGGACAAAGGACAGGTTTTACGAGAAAGGCATCGAGGAAGGCATTGAGAAGCGTAAGCGTGATGCGGAGACGATAACAGGTACTGCTGAGGAGCAGGCAAGGCGTATCGTTGAGGACGCTGAAAAGGACGCTGACAACAAGAAGAAAAGTGCCCTTATCGAAGCCAAGGACGAGATCCATAAGCTCCGGTCTGACGCAGATAAGGAGATCAAGGATCGCAGAGCAGAGCTGTCACGTCAGGAAAGACGAATGCAGCAGAAAGAGGAAAATCTTGATAAGAAAACTGATAACCTTGAAAAGAAGGAGGAGCAGCTGAGCCAGAAGCTGAAATCTGCCGACGAGAAGCTCAAGGAGGCAGAGCAGATAAAGAAGAGCCAGCTCGACGTTCTTGAAAGGATATCCGAGTTCACAAGAGAACAGGCAAAGGAATACATAATCTCTAAGCTTGAGGACGACCTTGTGCATGAAAAGGCTGTCAAGATACAGGCTTATGAGCAGCAGCTCAAGGATGAGTGCAACGAAAAGGCAAGGAATCTCGTTTCGCTCGCCATTGCAAAGGTTGCTGCGGATCAGGTGTCGGAGGCGGCTGTATCGGTCGTTCCGCTGCCGAATGACGAAATGAAGGGACGCATAATAGGACGTGAGGGACGCAATATCCGTACCCTCGAAACGCTTACCGGAGTTGACCTTATAATCGACGATACCCCGGAGGCTATAACTCTTTCATGTTTTGACCAGATACGCCGTGAGATCGCAAGGATCGCCCTTGAGAAGCTCATTGCTGACGGACGCATACACCCTGCACGCATCGAGGAAATGGTCGATAAGGCGAAGCGTGAGGTGGAGTACCGCATAAAGCAGGAGGGCGAGAGAGCTGTCATCGAGACTAATGTGCACGGTCTCAACCACGAGCTGATAAAGCTGCTCGGACGGCTGAAATTCCGCACAAGCTACAGACAGAACGTGCTTGACCATTCGATTGAGGTATCCAAGCTCTGCGGAGTTATCGCCTCGGAGCTGGGAGTCGATGCGACTATGGCAAGGCGTGCCGGGCTCCTCCACGATATCGGAAAGGCTCTGACCTCCGAGATAGAGGGCTCACACGTCCAGATAGGCGTTGACGTATGTAAGAAGTATAACGAAAATCCTGCTGTTATCCACGCTGTTGAGGCACACCATAATGATGTGGAGCCGAGGACAGCGATAGCCTGTATAGTTCAGGCTGCCGACGCTATTTCCGCTGCAAGACCTGCTGCAAGAAGCGAGAACTATGAGAGCTATATCAAGCGGCTTCAGAAGCTTGAGGAGATCTGCAAGTCGTATGAGGGCGTTGATAAGTGCTATGCGATACAGGCAGGACGTGAGGTCAGGATAATGGTCGTTCCGGAGATCATCAATGACGAGAAGATGGTTCTTGTTGCAAGAGAGATCGCTCAGCAGATCGAATCTGAGATGGAATACCCCGGACAGATCAAGGTAAATCTCATAAGAGAGAGCAGAGCTACTGACTATGCAAAATAATGCGGTGATCGAGCGGACGGGGAAACTCGTCCGCTTTTATATTATATTTTAAAGGAGTTGGTAAAATGAAACTGAAGAAAAAGGCGGCGGCAGCCGGTGCTGTCATCGCCGCACTGACGGCTGCTGTAGGCACTGCCGCTTACCCGGCGTATGCCGAGTGGCTCAACTATGGGGTAATGGGCGACCTCAACGGAGATAAGCAGATCAATATCTCCGACCTTGTGCTTCTCTCTGAGCACCTGCTTGCCAAAAGCAGCCTTTCCCTCAGCAACGGATACAAGACCGACGGCAAGCCTGTGTCCGTAAACGGCGGCGATTATTTCTATTCAGACGAGTATTTCATCACCGCTGACGTAAATCAGGACAAAAGAGTGGATTCCTTCGATCTTGTCCTTCTCCGGCAGCATATCGTCCGTGGCTACGGCGATATCGTGTGGCTATGGGAGGAGGACGGGCAGACGACCACTACGACTACGACTACAGCTGCGGCAACGACTACAGCATCTACAGTGACCACCTCAGTCACTACAGCAACGACCTCCGTACCGGACAGCAGCTTTATCCCTGCACCCCTCTATGACCAGTACGGCTCACTCCCCTCACAGGACGAGGCTGAGCTGCTTGTGTTCTATGTCGATTTCCCGGACTGCAAATATGATTACGAGCCGTCTGAGGCGGAAATTGAGAAAATAGCCTTCGGCAGCGAGAATACCTCTGACCCGAATTACCCGTTCGACAGCATGAGTGCGTTCTATGACCGCTCGTCAAAGGGTGCTATCGACCTTCAGGGCAAGGCGTACAGATATACCACAAAGAATAATAAGTCTACATACGAGAACGACGCATGGCACGTTGCACTTATAGACGAGATAATGCAGAGCTATGCCGGAACTATTGATTTTTCAAAGTTTGACGGCGACAATGATAAGATAATCGACTCAATACTCATCTCCGTGCCCACAAAGGCTGGCGATGATGACTGGTGGCCGGCAGCCGGCGGCTACGGCGGAAATAATAACTCCGTCTCCAACGGCATGACCCTCGGTCATGTGATAGTCGGCAACGCGCAGATAGAGCCCTCGACGGACCACAAAAACTTCGTAAGCTCATATCTGCACGAAATGGGACACTGCATGGGTCTGCCGGATTATTACCTTTACAGCGGATATTCCGACAATAACCCGTTCGGTCTGAACGGCTCTGCGGGCTATGAGCTTATGGACGACGCTATATGCGATTTCGGAGCACTTTCAAAGCTCATGCTCGGCTGGTACACCAGTGACCAGATACAGGTGTATGACAGCTCTGCCGGGACACAGACGTTCACCCTGAACAATGCACAGAAGGGTGAGAGCAACTGCGTTATCATACCTAACGGCAGTCTTGCCGACAAGTACCGCTCGGAGTTCTTCATCATCGAGTTCGCTACGCTTGACGGAAACAACGGACAGGTCAGCAGCTATTGGTGGAAACAGCCCGCAGCAGAGGGCGTGAGGGTATACCACGCTGAGGCTACCAACAACGGCAATCGCTGGTACAATTACTGGAAGTACGCAAGCGGTGAGGACGAGGCGACCAATACCAACGCCGGACGCAGATTTATCCGGCTTGTGGGTGAATCGAGCGATCACAGCGATAATACCGATAATTTCTACCGCACAGGCTCAGTGATAAGCAGCAGTACATCCGGCTTCCAGTGGTATGACTCAAACGGAGGACAGACCGTTGATCCGGGCGTAAAGATAACCGTGGGCGAACGCAGCGGTGACAGCTACACGATAACCATATCGGCAAATTAGTGCCGGCGTGTCCGGATTACTGAACAGGATATTCAAGAGCCGGAGGGAGACGGATAGATCCGCCTCCCTCTTGATTTTCCGGCTTTACTGTGTTATAATGAAAAAAACAACACGAAAGGAAACCGCTATGGCTAAGCAACTATTCAACTCATCAGAAAGCTCCAATTTCATACTGAACATGACCGAGGAGAAATTCTCCCGTCTCGCTTCGTGGGGACTTCTTGCGGCGTGCTTCACCACCTCGCTGTTCACTATCGTCCCGGAGCTTGCAGACAGCGGACTTTACTCCATTGTTGCCGGGGGACTTGCAGTCGCAGGAGTTATCTGCATGATACTGGCACTTATCGCATTCATGAAGGGCTACGTTGAAAAGCGTGTGCTGCTCCCGGTGTGTGCGTTCGGCGTAATGGTGCTGTGGGGCGTTATATCGCTGATAAATTCGTATGACACAATTATCTCGCTCTACGGCTACTCCGGCAGGGGTGAGGGATTGCTTGCGATACTGTTTTATGCGGCGTTCTTCATTACGGGTATCTCGATAAAGCGTGAAAAGCCCCTCATAACGTTCATTTACGGAATCATAGGAGTGGGAGCACTCAATGCGGTATGGGGTCTTGTACAGGTCATCGCAGGGGTCGGCAGCTATAAATTCGCTTCGGTCGAGATACAGGTCAACGCTGCCTCCGGGCTTGCACAGTCGCCGCTTTTCCTCGCAATGCTGCTGAGCCTTTCGCTGACGGCGGCACTCATGACAGCGGTGCTGACAAGCGACAGTAAAAGGCGTATCATCTGTATCGTGTGTGCGTGCCTTTTCTCATTCGTGATGATGTTCACCTATTCGCTTATCGGCATATGCGGTATAGCTATCGCTCTGACAGCGGCGGCGGTGACAGTATTTGCCCATAAAGCTGACAAAAAGCTGCTGCTCACGCTCCTTTCCGGCATAGCTCCGGCAGCACTTGCGGCGGTTATCGTTTCAGCCGGTGCGATAGGCAATATATCGGGCTACAGGCTGTATGACGGCAGGCTTCTGTGGTGGGCGGATTCGTACTACAGGCTTTCGGCGAGCGGTGAGCCGGATACGGGTATAGTGGATATTGACAGCACGTATGACGTTTATTATACCCTCAATTCCCGGACTATGCGGCTTATTTCAAGAGCACCGCTGACAGGTACAGGGCCGGAGCAGCTTGTATTTCCGCAGCTCTACACTGCGAGCACGCTCGGCGGTACTGAGGCTGAGGACATAACCGATATCGTTATGAACAACAAGGGGACGTTCGACAAGGTATATAACGAGTATCTTTATACGGCGGCAACGAGAGGGATACCGTCGACGATCGCCCTCATTGCGGTGCTTCTTCCGGTGCTTTATCTGGGGTACAGGAACATGAAGCGGCGTAATTCGTGGACGGGGGCGGTACTGTTCGGCGTTACGGTGTGCGGAGTGCTGCTGTTCTTCATAGGGTGCAGCAATATCACGTTTTCCCCGATATTCTGGGCAGCGGCAGGTGCGTCCTGTGTCGAGCTGGACAGGAAAAAGCAGTAAGATATTTTCCGCACAGCTTTTGGACTGTGCGGAATTTTTTACCAACTTACGCAGTACCCCCCCGGTTTTTCGTGCATAGTGCTGAATTTACAATGAAACTGTTGACATATTTTATGCGTTGGTATATAATGGTCTTAGATAAAATAAAGGGAGGTGTATCCCGATGAAGAGCTGAGCCGGTTTTCGGAGGAAATGAGAAGAAAACATAAATTTTAAAAGGAGTTGAGAATATGAAAAAAATAATAACAGTTTTACTGTCAGCAGCAGTTTTGGGAACGTGTTCTTTTTTACCGGTGAGAGCAGTCGGAGTACTTCCTTATGAGTTCGATGAAAGAAATTATTCGGATTTCACAAGGATAGATAATATCGAACCGCTGATTGGGCAATATGAATTTGCGTATTTACTTGGGAACAGCACAATTCGTGTGATTAAACGAACGAATGATTATATCAACTTTACGGCTGTATCAAATGCGAAAGACGAAATAAGTTCAGCCTTAGCGGAATTTGATAAGGAGTATGTTATTTCAGCTTCAAGTAGTCTGGGTTCATCAGATTTAGTCGAATATAATTTACAGAGTGCAGTTGATAACAGCATTTCTACGCAGGAAGCGAAAGAGCTTTGTGAGATGTTGAAAGAAAAAAATCTGATACGTGATTGCTATTTCAGTATTGGAATGTATTGGCATCAGGATGTAAGTTATATGTATCCAACTTGCTATGAAATATTAGGTTCATATGAGGAAACAGAGGCGTTACTCTCAGAGTTCAAAAAAAGAAATAATATAAACGGCGAGATTGTTTATGAAAAAGCTGAAGCTCCATTAGGAATGCCGGTTGTGTATTTCTACCCTGAAAATGAATTAACTACATCAGAGCATTTTTCACTTTCAAGTGCCATTGCTTATGAAACGGGGTTGATTCCGGTTAGTTTTGTTCCTGAAAATGGTTTAACAATTACACAAATTGAGATTGATTTGTTCAACTCCGTCTCCGGCGACGCAAACTCCGATACTTCGGCAAATATAGCTGACGCAGTCGCAGTTCTGCAATACCTCGCTAACGAGGAGAAATACCCCCTCACTCCGCAGGGTATCTTCAACGCAGATGTTGACGGCAGCGACGGGCTTACAGGTGCTGACGCCACAGTGATACAGATGATAGACGCAGGTGCATTCTGATATAATTTAAGCTCCGGAGATCTCCGGAGCTTTTTTTATTTAAGTATCAGCTCGACCGGACAGTGGTCGCTGCCGGTTATATCCGTAAGTATGCGTGAATCCTCAACTCTCTCCATGAGCCGGTCTGAGACGATGAAATAGTCGATACGCCAGCCAATGTTCTTCTCTCTCGCTTTAAAGCGGTAAGACCACCACGAATATACCCCGGCAGTGTCAGGATAAAGGCTGCGGTAGCTGTCCGTAAAGCCAGCTGCAAGCAGCTCCGTCATCTTGCCTCTTTCCTCGTAGGAAAACCCGGCATTTCCGATATTTGTTTTCGGATTTTTCAGGTCGATCTCCTCGTGGGCAACGTTCAGGTCGCCGCAGTATATCACCGGCTTTTTGCTGTCAAGCTCCGAAAGATAGCCTCTTACAGCGTCCTCGAACTCCATGCGGTAATCTATCCTTTTCAGCTCGTTCTGGGCGTTCGGGACGTAGCAGCAGACGAAGTAGAAGTCCTCATATTCGCAGGTAATGACACGCCCCTCGTCCATATGACCGCCGTTTATCCCGTATGTGACGGAAACCGGCTCTGTCTTGCTGAAAACGGCAGTTCCGGAGTAGCCCTTTTTGACCGCACTGTGAAAGTACGAATAGTAGCCCTCCGGTGCAAAATCAGCCTGTCCGGGCTGCATTTTTGTCTCTTGAAGGCAGAATATGTCAGCGTCTGCCTGTGCGAAAAAATCGGCAAAGCCCTTCGTCAGACACGCTCTGAATCCGTTTACGTTCCATGAGATAAGCTTCATTTTTTGCTCCTTTCACCGCTCTGTCTGCGGTGCTTTTTCTTTTTGCGGACGGAATAGCCGAAGCTGCCGAGCTTTTTTCCGAGGGCGAAGTATTCCCCGTGTGCATAGGCGATGAGACCGCACTGCGACAGGCTGAGCCTGCCGGAGCTGTCGATATACCGCTCGTCTGCGGCAACTGCGACTATTTCCGCAAGAAACATCGTATGTGTGCCGAGGGGCTTGCTTTCGGTCACACGGCATTCAAGGCTGACCGGCGATTCGTCGATAATGGGCACGGCTATCTGCGAAGCCGGCACAAGGTGAAATCCGCACAGCTCCGCCTTGTTCACGTCCCTGCCGCTCTTAACCCCGCACAGATCTGTCTGCCGCACCATATCCGGGGTGGAGAGGTTAATGGCAAATTCGCCGGACGACATGATGATATCATGAGAAAACCGCTCCGGGCGAACGGAAATGTAGGTCATTGCCGGTCGGGTGCAGACGATGCCTGTCCAGCCGATCGTGAGGATATTCGGGCTTTCCGCTGTTCCGCAGGTGACGAGAGCCGCCGGTACAGGTGCGAGCAGAGAGCTGCCCTTCCAGAATTGCTTAGCCATAGCATTTTCCTTTCATATCTGGTCTATGAACATTATACCACACCGCCGCCGTGGAATCAAGGGTATTCATGAAATATCATTTTTCCGGCTTATTACCGGGCTTTTCCTCACCTGAAAGGTCGTTCAGTGCGTATTCGCAGCACTGCACAACGAGCTGGTTGAACGAAATATCGTGCTTTGCTGCAAGCCGCTCAAGCTGTTTTTTGAAGTGCCCGTGGTGCTGAAAACATAGCTGTCAATAGTTAAAAATAAAAAATATATATGAAATTAAAAAAACCTATTGACAACTGCCGCAGACTGTGATATACTGATTAAGTCGCAGGTCACAGAAGTGAAGCGGCAGATAAAATAGCAGGTGGGGGGTTAGCTCAGCTGGGAGAGCATCTGCCTTACAAGCAGAGGGTCATAGGTTCGAGCCCTATAGTCCCCACCATTTTTACAGCTGATAAGATAGCGGGTGCTTGAATATCAGCTATGGCCCGGTAGTTCAGTTGGTTAGAACGCTAGCCTGTCACGCTAGAGGTCGTGAGTTCGAGCCTCATCCGGGTCGCCAATGCGGATTTAGCTCATCTGGTAGAGCGCCACCTTGCCAAGGTGGAGGTAGCGAGTTCGAGCCTCGTAATCCGCTCCACAAATAGGGCGTCATAGCCAAGTGGTAAGGCAAGGGTCTGCAACACCCTGATTCCCCAGTTCAAATCTGGGTGGCGCCTCCACAACTGAAACAGCCTGTGCTTCTGCATAGGCTTTTTTATTTTGCTGCGTCTGCACCAGTTCCGCACGGCAGCAAATGGCATTTTTTGTCGTTTGCTACAATGTTTCCGGTGACATTTCATTAAGCTGCACAAAATTTTATCGTAATTGACTATTATTCTTGACAGGCAATGTGAAAAATGATATAATATTTATAACCTATGTGGTGAAGTAAATGCGGATCGGAGGTGAGCTTATGCTCCGGAAAGCAGCAGAAGATCTCAATAACACCGGAATTATCAGATATATCGCGGGCTACAGCCCTGTCGGAGATATCATTGTCATCGCTTTGTGTATCATCATGCTTGTCCTGCTATGGCAGACATATGTTCATAAATCGCAGAAATTCCGTCAGCTGCTCGGTATGCTCGGCTCGATAGGTGCGGCGTCGCTGTGCGACCTCATGTTCGAGCAGCTGCTTGTCTCAAATGACCCGGTGCCTCTGTCGGTCATATACCTCTTCCGGCTCATGCACCATATATTGCTTACAATAGTGCTGTATCTCTATATACAGTATCTCCATGAGCCACTCTGGATCCCGGATAAGGTGCAGAAAAAATATCTCACACTGTCAGCGTCAATGCTCATCATCTCCGTCTGCATCGACGTTGCCGGCAGCTTCGGAAGATTCGGGTTCTTTATCTACCCCGACAAAACTGTCCACAACGGGCTCAATGTGTTTATAATCCTCTACGCCCTGCTGTGTGTCACTATCCTGTATATGATAATCAAGTACCGCAGCCGTATCATAAGACCGCTGTTCAGGGGACTTCTCGGCGTAAACATCGTCTCTATCTGGCTGCTTGCGGTGCAGGGGATGCACGATCAGGTGTCGTACACCTCGGTCGCATATTTCTTCCCGATAATCGGCATTGTGTTCATGTTTCACTCAAATCCGTTCGATATCGAGACGGGTGCGGTGAACGGCAGCTTCCTGCGTACTGAGCTGGAGGACTGCCTCGAAAAGGGCGGGGATTTTATCCTCATGAGCTGTCATATGCTCGGATTCTCGACAAAGATCAGCACAAATAATGCCCTGAAGCTTGAATTTTACAACTTTTTCCGTGTCAACGTCAAAAAGGGCGTTCTGTACCACCTCGGTGACGACAGATTCGCTCTGCTGCTGATACGGCACAAGGGTGCAGACCACGAAAAGCAGATAGTACATATGCTGCACAGCTTTGCCAGAAGCTATGAAAAATTCGGGCTGGACTACAAAATAGTCATCATCGGAAGCTCTTCACAGGTGCGGAGCATAGATGACTATGAAAGGATAGTTGACAGCACGGAGAGAAGTATGTCATACAACGAGGCTCACAGGGTCGGATCGGCTGATATAAAGCGTTTTTACGACGGCAGCTATATCCTGAGCCAGCTTGACGACATTGCTGACAAGAAGGATCCTGATGATCCGAGGGTCGTTGTTTACTGCCAGCCGGTGTTCAATCTTTCCACAAAGCGGTATGACACGGCAGAGGCACTTATGCGGCTCGAGCTTGAGCAGACAGGCATGGTCTATCCTGACCAGTTTATCCACATAGCTGAGGAGCACAACAAGATACACGCACTGAGTATGATAATCCTGAGCAAGACCTGTGCCATGATACGGGACTTCATGGAGGAGGGGCTTGAGCTGAGGCGTATTTCGGTCATTTTCTCCATTATCGATCTGAGATATGAGAATTTCGTTGACGAGGTCAAGGCGATAATCGACCGCAACGGCATACCCTACAGCAAGATCGCAGTCGAGATAACTGAGAGCCGCAGCGACGTTGACTTCAACCTGATGAAGGAGAGAGTCACTCAGCTCCAGGCACTTGGGATAAAGTTCTATCTGGACGATTTCGGAACGGGCTACTCCAACTTCGAGAGGATAATGGAGATACCCTTCGATATTATCAAGTTCGACCGCTCAATGCTCATAGAATCGACAAAAAGCAGAAGCTCGAAGTATATGGTCAGCACCTTTGCGGATATGTTCAACCAGCTTGACTATGCGGTGCTGTTCGAGGGCGTTGAAAATGACAGCGACGAGCGGCGGTGTGTAGGCATGAAGGCGAAGTACCTCCAGGGCTACAAATACTCACGCCCGATACCGATAGGCGAGCTGAGAAGCTTTTTGCAGTCAGTGAATTCGTGATAAAGACAGTGAAAGGCTCTGCGGTGCAGGGCTTTTCGTTTTCCGGATATTGAAGAAAATTTGGAAAGTTGTAAAATAAAATGACACAATAAAAAAGATGACTCAAAGTGAAACATATGGTATAATGTAAGTGACCAAACAAACACAACCATAGGGGGATCACAATGAGTCACTTAGATTATACAACAAAAAGCAAGAAAG
>JAFVFL010000036.1 GCA_017475555.1 Ruminococcus sp. | reverse complement strand
GGACTGATCCTGCATTCCGATCAAGGTTGGCAGTATCAGCATAAGCTTTACCAGAAAATGTTGAAAGAAAAGGGCATTCGGCATAGTATGTCATGGAAAGGAAACTGTCTGGACAACGCCTGTGCAGAGAATTTCTTCAGCCTGTTGAAAACAGAGCTTCTATATTTGCAGGAATTTGACTCTGTTGAACATTTTATCAAGGAACTCAAGGCGTATATCGAATGGTACAATACAAAGCGAATCAAGCTGAAACTCGATGGTATGTCTCCTGTTGAGTACCGCCTCTCCAACACTGCATAATGCAGCAAAGCGACCAAGCTCGTCGCTTAGTCGCTTTGCACATATTTCTTTATTATTCTTTGTCTAACTTTTTGGGGTCAGTTCACTTTTGCAAAGTGTGGCATTATTTTTTTATTAATTTGTTATTTCCTTACAAATAAGGCTATAATATCTTTTAAGAATATTATCAATTGCATTTATTTTATTCTGAACATTCTCTATTGCTTTTACGAATAATCTTTGTTCTTCAATTGACGGAATATCTATCGTTGTATATTTAAAAAAACCTGTCATATTCCATGTTCCGTTATCCGAATTTAACGAATATGCAAGGAATGTCTTATTATACTGAAATCCAAGCCATTTAAGGTTTATTTCAAATGGTGAGTCTTGCCTATTAAATAAAATATATGCATGATCGTTAATAGTATACTTTCCTGGCGCAAGAAACCTTGTCTGTCCAGCCTTTCCGTTCCTTGTAACAAGAAGTCCCTCTCTGTTTTTAAATACTTTTAGATTGCGACCATTTATTTCACACAATGGAACTGTCCCCATCATTGTTCTATCTTCGGTTGCACTTGATAATATATCAAATCTTTCATCTTTGTTTTGTAGCGTTTGATACACATATTCCTCTGTCAAACCTGAATTACCGCTTAGATAGTCGATACACTTCGAAATAGGGACATTTTCAGCTTGATAAGTCGTATAATTTATAACTAATTCTTTATCTAATATTTCAAGCAGTTTTTCTTTATATTTATTAAGCAAGTCCATTTTCTTACTAATTTTCCTTAAAGACTGAAGTATTTGGCATTGTGTCTCATAGGCTGGTAAATCAAAATCTTCTTGATACAATTGTGTAAGTGAAAGTGTTTTTGAACCATCACTAACACTTATACCACGATAAAAGTTTTGCATATAGATAGCAAAGAATTCTAAATTCACTTTGTTGATAGCATCCTTGCGCAAAGTAATAAAACCAGCATGATGATTCAATGCAAATTTTTCACCTTTTTTATATGTCATACATCCAGAACTTCCATCTAAACTAATTATTATACCTTCATCTTGAAAAACAGTAATAGGAACCCCCTTTTTGGTTTTAGCAGAAACAGATATTTTTCTTTCTGTTGATATATGTTCCTTATTTCCTCCATACAAAGGTATCAATTCATCCGAATTATTAATAGATGCATATATTGCTTCATCAGTTAAAGCGTAATTTCCTTTTTCGACTTCATTAAAAACATCAAGAAATTTCATTTAACAACCTCCGGATTTCAGCATCTATTCCATCGATTTCTTTATCAAAATCTGCTTTATCGATGTAGTGTGGAGAATATGGTCTTAGATAATATTCTGGTAAAAGTGTTATATAATGATCTTTAGTAATCTTACTAATATCAATTTTCCCACCCTTTCGCGCTTTTTGAGATATTCCTTTTTCATCAATCCATGAGGTTTCATTTTGACTATCATCATATGTTAACCATCGTTCTTCTAATACACCAGGCATCTCAATACCATCAGTACTTACCCAACCTGAAATTTCATCATGCATCCAACCATTTCGATTATTTCTCAGCTTAGTAGGGAACCTTTTGTCTGAGTTAGCCAAGCCGTCATTATCAATAATGTACATCCAGATAGGTGTTGTTTGAATCTTTGTTATTTTATCAGCCTTCCGCTTTATAAATAGTGCGTATGTTTTTTCTTTTGTATATGGAGCAAATGCAAATTTCGGAAGTGAAACAATCGCATATATTTCACATTTTTCCAAAAGTTCATTTCTAAATTTTTTTTATGACGGATTTTCAAGTACACCATCCGGAGTGATAATGCAGGCTTTTCCGCCTGTTTTTAAAAGATCGATTACCTTGCATATAAATGCAATCTCCGTTCTATTAGTTGATATTTGTTCTGTATTAGCTTTTATTGTTCCACTTCCATAAGGCGGATTAGTGATTACATACTTATACGTTCCTTTGAGAACTGAAATTCCATCCCTTTTTGTGGGCTTAAGCGAATTGTCAGAATACATATTTGTATGACCATCCCCAACAAGAAACATATTTAACCTCGTTCTTGAAATATTCTCATCTCTAACATCAATACCGTAGAAGCATCTTTTGGAAAGATAATCTTTTGCAGCATCATCAAGCGTTCCACTTTTTTCATAATTATTCATAAGAACCTTAAAGCTCTCTGTTAAAAATCCTCCTGTACCACAAGCGGGATCTATGATTGTGAATTCGCTATCTTTATCATATATTTTCTCATCTTCCAACAAAAGCTTAGAAAAAATATGTGTATAATGTCTTCTGGTGAAGTATTCACCAAAATCTTTCTTTTCTTTTGAAGAAGCGAACATTTCATAAACAGCACCGAACAGATCAAATCCTGTTCCATGAAGCGGTTTCATAGAATCTATTATTTCATATATCTTCTTAACATCTTCTACGCTTACTAAAGGCTTGCTTTTTTCATCACCACTTATAGCAATTCTAACTACCTCCATAACGTTTTTAAATTCCTTAAAAGTAGTCTCATCTTCAAGTCGGCTTATATAACCACTAAGATTGTTTTTGATTTTTTCGGCAACTGTATCAGTGCAAGATGACCAATATACTTTCGAATTGTCCTTATTTCCGTCGATTTCTTCTTTTTCTTCAAAATATTCAAGAGCTACAAAGCCAACCGTAAAATCAATTTTTTGAACGTTATCTTTAAAATTTATTCCCCTATATACTCCAGCAAGTTCCCAAAGTTTTTTGTTGAAAATAGCCTCTGATATCGTAGAAATGGAGTCAACATTTGTACTTATAGAATCTAAGTCTGGATTAGCAGATAATTTGTTTTTTATCAATCTGTAAATATCTATGGTCTGGAATTCTCGAATTGGATTACCATTTAAAGTAAGTTGCTTTAAAGTTTTTGCATTATAAAAATACGTTGTTTTACAATTTGTTACTATAAAATAAGGCAATCCAAGTTTTGGCGCTTTTGCTTTTCCTTGTTTTATAGCATCTTTCCAATCCTTATCATCCACAGTACAATCATCTTTTGCTTCGGCATATGCAACCAAGTTTTCTATATACTGTTTATCATTTGTTCCATCATATTCATATTCAGAAATAAGTATATCTGGGCGTTTTGATCCTGTGTATTCGGAAAACGTGGTGTCATTAACTATTTGACGAAATGGAATACTAAGCTGTGCAACCAATACTTCATTTATCAATCTGCTAACCGAAAGTGCTTCTTGTTTCTTAGCCTTTGCCATTTTCTTTTCCTCCATTAATGCTATTTATAACTGAATAAAACTGTTTGCTGTCCGTTAAATACGCTGTTGCAGCATCATTAAAAAAATCGACAAGTTTTTTCCCTTCGAGAGCAAGTGTGCCTTTTAATTTTTTGTGCATTTCAGGTGTCAATCTAACTTGAACTTGTTTTGTTTTATCATCCACTTGCATCACCTCAATATGATATCATTATATCTTGATATAATGATATCATATTTATGCGGTTTTGTCAATACTTTTTTGCAAAAAACGGCTGCACCCGAAGACGCAGCCGTAAACAATCAAATATAAACCATACAATCAAACACTATTTCTCTTGCCATACCGATGAAACAATTCTCCAAACCGAGCATCTTCTCGGCGTCACCGCTGAGGACAGCTCTTTGATAGCAACTGTCAGTCTGCTTCCAAAGCTCCACCTGGCGAGCGATAGCTTCACTGACTTTCTGCTCCATATCATCGAGGTACTGCTCTATCCTGCCCTCATTGACGAGCCTGCGAAGCCTGTCAGGGTACTTGCTGTCGGAGTAGTGGAGATGATACCTGATGAAGTCGGTACGATAGGTCTTGCTCTCCTCGGTGAGTGTGTCGGCATTGAAGTGGGTGACGGTCACAGTGTTGGTGTCAAGTCTCCAAATCGGAACATCTTTCTTTTTCAGTGGATTGAAAGCCACCTGTTCGCTTTTGTATCTGCTCATACCGTCCACCTCACTTAATAGGCTTGATCATTTCAAGGACGAGCTGTGCACCGACCTTGAAGCCCTTGCGGAACTCATTTCGGTTGGATAGATTGTGCAGGTCAATATCTGCCGACTGGTATTCATCGAGAATGTCGGTACTGTCGGGATAAGCTCTCCTCAGTCCGGCTTCTGCCTTAACAAGTCTATCGAGGGCGATCTTGTATGAACCGTCCATATCTTCAATCTCGGTCAGGTGGAATAGGTCATAATCGTAAAGTTCATCGAGAATATTCTTAATCATAGTTAATTACCTCCATTATGCTGCGAGGAAAAGCATTAAAAGGCTCTCTCCTCACTTATTCAATTCAACTACAGAGATATGCATAGTGTAGGTCAACTGTGGTCAACTTCTGGACAACAAAGTTACGAAATGCGACTGAACATTACTTCAAAATAGAAAAATGGTTTTGTTTGTAACTTTGAAATATGCCGATTTTACGGTGGTTTTATTAAAATGCCTTACAAAGAATAAAAGATACGTCAATCGCTCGGTTAAACAGCAAGAGATAATTTTATCCCTATCGGGAGTAATCATTATTACGTTTTTCAGGGCATTCATCAGTCGGTGGATGCCCTGTTTGCATAGCAAGGAGGTATCATATGGAACCCAAAGCAAAAAACTACGAAGAAGCTGCAGCTGAATGTGTTTCAGCTCTTTCTGCTGAGGACATAGAATATTTTAGACTTCATATTGGTTATACACACCATCATTTTGGATATGGACTTTATCTTAGAAATCGTTATTCTTATCTGCTTGATAAAGAAATGTACGGTCTGCTTGGAGACATTTTTCGTGACGGTTTAGGTGAAAGCATCTATCATTTAATGATTCCTATGGTATTTCCTGAATTTAAGGGATACGAACAGTATATTAACAGAATAACTGATTTTTATTTTGACGATTTGAACGCAAATTATAATCTGAAGTTTGACAGGAATTTCATTGCGGATATAAAGCCTGATGAGTATTTTCTTCCTTCAGATGATCTCCCGCTGAGAGAAGAAGACTTTGATAAATGGTGGGAACAATACATGGAAGAAAACCAAAAATACGCTCTTGCAATTGCAGAACGGATATGGCAATTCGATGATTTCAAAAAAGCCGCAAGTGAATTGAGCTATTCTGACAGTGAGATAGACGAGATACATTCATTCTGCACCAAGCTGATAAAAGAAAGATTTTTATTTGTACCGTTAGAAATACTGTTCGCCAAAAATTCTACCTCTGAGTCGATAAAGGCTATGATGAGGCAAAAGAAAATAATAGAATGGGCTTTTTCCAAGCACAAATCTGATGTAGAACGCTTTCCTTCCTATGTTTTTAAAAGCAGAGATACAGTAAAGATAATGGTGTCTGCCAACGGTTCACTTCTGGAGCTTGCCGAAAACTACAAAGCCGACCGTGAAATAGTTTTGACTGCCGTCAAAAAATCAACCTACGCAGCCGAATTTATGGATAAATCATTTTGGGGAGATCGTGAAATAGCCGAAGAAGCAGCCCGACACAGTGAACATGATCTCATATTCCATTATGACGCATTCAAACAATTCAATAATGATGATGAGATAGTCAGACTTGCTCTTGAAGCAAACGGTGCCAATATATGTTACGCTTCCGATCGTATAAGAGCCGACTATGATATGGCGGTATTCGCTTTGACACATCAAAAGCGTATTTATCCGAATTCCGTCTATAAATCTCTTTCGGACGAACTCAGGAATAATAAAGACCTTGCTTTGCTTGAATTTCAGGCACCTCAACCTTCATTAGACGGTTTTACTGATGAATTGCTTGATGATGATGATATAGCCAAGAAGCTTATTGAAAATGAAGATATCACATGGATGTTCTACAAAATGAGCGAGCGTATAAAACGTAAATATCTTGATAAGCTGCCCGAGAGAACACGTCAGAATATAAAAGAGGAATTACACATTGAATAAGAACAACCGCTGAGAAATAACCCCTTCAGCAGTTTCTTTAACAGCCATTCATCAGCCTGTGGATAATTATTACAAGGAAGAGGCACGAACTATAGTTTCAAATTTTACCCGCAGCCCTTGACAAAACTCTCTTTAGGTGCTATGATTGTATATATGATACTTATACATTACCACAGGGAGCGTAACTTCAATGAACATCATCATCAGCAATGCAAACGGCGACCCGATATACAAGCAGATCGCCGATCAGGTAAAGACACTGATACTTGAGGGGAAACTCAAAGAGGGCGAAATGCTCCCGTCAATGCGTAACCTTGCGGTCGAGCTGCGTATCAGCTTTATGACAACTAAGCGTGCCTATGAGGAGCTTGAACGTGACGGCTTCATCGAATCCTATACCGGAAAGGGCAGCTTCGTCAAGGCTCAGAATGTCGAGCTGTACCGTGAGGAGCAGATAAAGCGTATCGAAGCCATGCTTGCTGAAGCCGCCGATATCGCCCGAAAAACTGGTATCTCTCTCAGCGACCTCCACGACCTCCTCAACCTCGTCACCAGTGAGGAATGATATCACCCCGGTATGAGAGTGATTCTTCTACAGAGGTCTATACTTATTGTCGGGGGCAACCTTTCTGAAGAAAGGTTATCCCCCGTACCCCTTCCAAAGACTTTTAATTAAAATCCCCCGATAGGGCACACGCACAACTTCAAACCAGAATCAACTGGCGTGCCCTATCGGGGGATTTTAGCTGAAAGTTTTATGAAAGGAGTTTGAGGGATAACCCTTTTTCAAAAGGGTTTCCCTCAATAATAAGTGTATAAACTTCTATAGAAGAACCACCCCCATATCGGGGACAATATCATTACAGGCCGAGCCAGTCGATGAGGTCGTCCTTTGGCATAAAGCCGACGCTCTTCTTATGGATAGCACCGTCCTTAACGAGGACGAGCAGCGGAATGCTCTGCACATCAAATGCTTCCGCAAGCTCCGGCTCTTCGTCAACATTTACCTTGCCGACACGTATCTCACCGTCAAATTCCTCCGCAATTTCCTCAAGGACAGGGGAGAGCAGCGAGCACGGTCCGCACCAGCCTGCCCAGAAGTCAAGGACTATCGGCTCACCACGGAAATTTCTCACCTCATCGTCAAAATTATCCTTAGTTATCGTTATCTCCATTGCAGTACCTCACTTTAAAAGCTCCTCAGCAAGTGCGTCAAGCTGTGCAAGGTTGTCCTCCCTGACTGACGACTTGACCGAAACGACCGGGTCGATGAACGTGATGTTCTTCGACTTCTCAAACATACCCTTTATCACTCTTGCCGCCGTTGCAGCCCATGTGCCGTTCTCGATAATGCCGATCTTCCTGTTCTGATAATTTCTCTCGTTCAGCTCGTCAATAAACTGCTTCATGAACGGGAAAATGCCGCCGTTGTAGGTCGTTGTCGCAAGGACGATCTTTCCGTAGCGGAATGCGTCCTCGACCGACTCAGCCATATCCTCTCTTGCGAGGTCAGCAATCGCCACCTTAGGACAGCCGAGTGCCTCAAGCTTATCCCGGAGAGTTTCCGCCGCAGACTTCGTGTTGCCATAGACCGACGTATAAGCAATGAACACGCCCTCGCTCTCAACACCGTAGGACGACCACGTATTATAGAGGTCGATGTAATATCCGAGGTTCTCGGTGAGTACGGGACCATGAAGCGAGCATATCGTATTTATTTCAAGTGCGGCAGTCTTTTTGAGCACAGCCTGCACCTGATTGCCGAACTTGCCGACGATGCCGAAGTAGTAGCGTCTTGCCTCACACGCCCAGTCCTCCTCAACGTCAAGAGCACCGAACTTGCCGAACGCATCAGCGGAGAAAAGCACCTTGTCCGTGCTGTCGTAGGTGAACATTACCTCCGGCCAGTGAACGAGGGGAGCGAAGATGAATTTCAGCTCATGAGTACCGAGGGAAAGCGTCTCGCCGTCCTTGACAATGAGCTTTCTGTCGCCGAGGTCAAGCTCGCCGAAGAAGTTGGTCATCATATTGAAGGTCTTAGCGTTGCCGACGACAGTAGTCTCCGGGTATTCGTCAAGAAATTCAACTATATTAGCAGAGTGGTCAGGCTCCATATGCTGAACGATGAGGTAGTCAGGTCTTCTGCCGTCAAGAGCCTCCCTCAGATTGCCGAGCCACTCCTCTGTGAAGCCTGCATCGACCGTATCCATTACAGCGATCTTCTGATCCCTGATGACATATGAATTGTAAGCCATGCCGTTCGGCACGATGTACTGTCCCTCAAAGAGATCTATCTTATGATCGTTCACACCAATATAAACGATATCATTTGTGATGTTTTTCATTTGGTATACCTCTTTTCTTTGATGATTTTCTTTGATCATGTGAAGCTAATAGTCCTACTATCACTCTAATATTATACCATATTTTCCATTGTTTGAATAGTGGCATTTGCACTAAAAATACGTCACATATTTAGTGATTTTGCCGGCTTAAAAGTCAGCACCGGGCTAAAGAAATTATTCCTCCGAGGCACTTCCGATAGCACTGCCGACCACTTCCCCGACCACTTCCCTATCCGAAAAATAGCCAAAAAGAGCGGTGGGGGAGTGGGGAAGTGCCGGAAAAGCTATTAATTAAAATATATTCTTTTGTGCTGTCAGGCGAACTGCCCTCAGCACCTCCTCAGAAAAACCGCTGAGGCTGATCGCTCCTATTTTGTAAAAGATATAAAAAACCGCCCTGCACAGCAGAGCGGCATAAGCCTGTCAGATCATTTCGCAGACCGACAGCAAAAGCTCCCCACGGATAAGATACTGCCGGAAGCGGCAGGAATACATATCAACCTGTGAGTAAGCCCCCGAAAGAGTAAACCCGGAGAAGTCAGCTGTAGCCAACGGGTATGCGATACCGGTACCGAGTGCCTTGACATACGCCTCCTTGAGCGTCCACAGCCTTGTAAAAAGCATATCCCTCTCCGGCTCAGGAGCACTGAGAACAAGCTGCTGCTCCGCCGGGGAATAAGCCCTGCGGAGAACATTCTCCCTCATTGTTCGCACCCTCTCAATATCCACTCCGCACTCCGCCTGCGACACCAGACACGCCGCCGCACCGACGGTATGCGAGAGATTGAAGTGCAGCTCCGGGTGCTCCGGGAGGTACGGCTTTCCGTGCTCGCCATATGCAAGCTGCACCCCGGAAGAATCCGCTAAACGGCGTTGCAGACACACCCGGAGAAGCGAATGTGCATGGGCGTGCTGCTCTCCCTTAGGGACATTTTTCAGCGAAACGATCAGCATTGCTTCGGCTCAAGCCCCGGCAGATAGTCCACCAGCGGCAGTCCGTGGTTTCTTGCAAGCATGACGCAGCTCTGTATCGGCTCCTGCTTTTTCAGAGCGTCCGGGGTATGTGCGTCGCAGCCGATTATCGCCGAGCATCCCGATTTTTCTGCGATTTCGAGGAATCTGCCGCTTGTGTAGTGCCGCCGGTCACGGACACCGAGCAGATTGATCTCCACCGGGATATCGTGCTGCTTCAGATAGCTGCACAGGCGGCTGAAATGCTTCTCATACACCTCATTGCTGCCGATATAGTTCATAAGATCGGGGTGTGCGACGTACTTATACCTGCCCGACTCCATTCCCTCAATGACCAGCTCGACATAGCGTTCAAGCTCAGCCTCGCTTTCGGTGGGAAATCCGGTGTAGAGCGGATGATTTTTCTCATTTCCGAGAAAATGCTGACCGATTATCATATAGTCCACCGGATAGTCCGCTAAGAGCCTGTCCTGAGCCTCTATAAGCTCCGGGATATACTCTGCCTCGAAGCCGATATATATGGTGATATCGCCCTTGTACTCGTCCCTCAGAGCCGTAAGCGAGCTGAAATAGTCGTCGAGCTGAGAGGGGAGCATTCTTGTTGCGGAAACATAGCCGCCGTCGAACACCCACGGGCAATGGTCAGCAAAGCCGAGAACCTTCATGCCGTGCTCGATAGCGCATTCCACATACTCCCTGTCCTCGCCCCAGGCATGGTTACAGCGGAAGGTATGCGTATGGTAATTTGCTTTCATGGTATACATTTTATCACTTCTTTCGTATTTTACGTTGAGTTAAGGGGACGCCCTCACGTGCAGGGCGTCCCCTCTCCCGGAACAATCCACCGGATTGTTCCGGAATTCACCCCTTGCGGAGCGTTTTGTTATGTGGGGCGCTGCCCCACACCCTGCCAGGAGCGCTGCCCCTGGACTCTGCCAAAGGACATTCGCCCTTTGGAATCCCAAGCTTCTGACTCCGCTATCCATTGTGTCACGTACAATAAAAAGGGCTGCCCTGAAACAGACAGCCCCTCAGTATTACAGATTATTCGCAGCTGCTGCCGCTGTGCTGTGGTCGGAAAGTGCCTCGTTCTTTACTACCTTTACGTGGCTGTAGCAATCCATACCTGTTCCGGCAGGAATGAGCTTTCCGATGATTACATTCTCCTTCAGTCCGAGAAGCCTGTCGCTCTTGCCCCTGATAGCTGCGTCCGTGAGTGCCTTTGTTGTCTCCTGGAACGATGCAGCTGACATGAAGCTGTCAGAGTTGGAGGAAGCCTTCGTGATACCCTGGAGCACCGGTGTCGTCTTGACGAGCTGTACATCATACTCGCCTGCGTCTATACGTGCCTGAAGCTCCTCGTTCACAGCGTCTATCTCCTTGCGGTCAACAAGCGTGCCGGGGAGCAGATAGCTGCTGCCGCTGTCCTCTACCTTGACGTTGCGGAGCATCTGACGAACGATGACCTCAATGTGCTTGTCGTTGATGTCAACACCCTGAAGTCTGTACACCTTCTGTACCTCGTCGATGATGTAGTCCTGAACCTCATGTGAACCGAGGATATTGAGTATATCGGTCGGGTAGATATTGCCCTCAGTAAGACGAGTACCCTTCTCGATAGCCTCGCCCTCCTCAACTCTTATTTTGAGGTTATACGGTATCATGTAGCTCTCAGTCTCGCCTGTCTCATCGCTTGTGACAACGATATTTCTTGTTGTCTTGACCTCCTCGATGTGGACAGTACCGGAAATTCTCGAAAGTATCGCAGCACCCTTAGGACGGCGGCTCTCGAAAAGCTCCTCAACACGGGGAAGACCCTGAGTGATATCCTCTGCGTCCGCAGAAGCAACACCGCCGGTATGGAACGTTCTCATGGTAAGCTGAGTACCCGGCTCACCAATAGACTGTGCCGCTATAACGCCGACAGCCTCGCCGACAGTTACCATATTGTTGAACGCAAGGTTTGCACCGTAGCACTTCGCACAAACGCCTGTACGAGCCTTACAGTTGAGCACAGAGCGTATCTTTATCCTCTCAACGCCTGCGTCGATTATCTTCTTCGCATCAGCATCTGTGAGCATCTTGCTCTTGGACATTATAAGCTCGCCCGACTCGTCCCTGAGGTCTTCAGAGAGGAAGCGTCCGACAAGTCTCTCCTTGAACGGCTCAACAACGTCATTTTCGTTCATTATCTCGTAAACCTCGATACCGTCGTTTGTACCGCAGTCCTCCTCACGGATGATAACGTCCTGAGCAACGTCAACGAGTCGTCTTGTAAGGTAACCTGAGTCCGCAGTACGCAGAGCAGTATCGGCAAGTCCCTTTCTTGCGCCTCGTGAAGCAATGAAGTATTCAAGTATGTTAAGACCCTCACGATAGTTTGCACGTATCGGGATCTCAATGACCGCACCGGAGGTATTGGCGATAAGTCCGCGCATTCCTGCAAGCTGACGTATCTGTGAGATATTTCCTCTCGCTCCTGAGTCCGCCATCATCCAGATAGGATTGTACCGGTCGAAGTTAGACTTGAGTGCGTCGGTAACAGCGTCGTTTGTCTTTGTCCAGAGGTCAATGACCTGCTTTGACTTCTCAGACGCGCTGAGCATACCCATGTTGTACCAGTCGTTTATTTCAAGCACCTTTCTGTCCGCCTCAGCAAGGATATCCTTCTTCTGCGGAGGGATCGAAGCGTCGCAGACCGCAACGGTGAGGGCAGCTTTTGTCGAATACTTGTAGCCGAGTGCCTTTATCTTGTCAAGTACCTCAGATGTGGTAGTAGTACCGTGTATCTTTATGCAGCGCTCAATGATATCTGAAAGCTGCTTCTTGCCGACCTTGAAAGCGACCTCAAGATCGAACTGCTTGTCGGAATTAGTCCTGTCAACATAGCCCAGGTTCTGCGGGATATTCTCGTTGAATATAAGCCTGCCGACGGTTGCATCTATTATGCGTGAGACCTTCTTGTCGCCGATATCCTTGGTGATCTTGACCTTGATAGCAGCGTGGATAGAGATATCGTGCTCGTAGTAAGCCATGAGAGCCTCATTTACGTCACGGAACACCTTGCCCTCGCCCGGCTCACCGGACTTTTCGAGTGTAAGGTAATACGAACCGAGAACCATATCCTGTGACGGAACAGCAACAGGCTTTCCGTCAGAGGGCTTGAGCAGGTTATTAGCCGCAAGCATGAGGAATCTTGCCTCAGCCTGAGCCTCAGCAGAAAGCGGAAGATGTACCGCCATCTGGTCGCCGTCGAAGTCCGCATTGAACGCAGAGCATACGAGCGGGTGGAGCTTGATAGCCCTGCCCTCGACAAGTATCGGCTCGAACGCCTGTATACCGAGTCTGTGGAGCGTAGGAGCACGGTTGAGCATTACAGGGTGATCCTTGATAACGTCCTCAAGAGCGTCCCACACCTTATTGTCAGCCCGGTCTATGAGCTTTCTTGCACTCTTTATATTTGCACCGGAGGTAGCCTTCTTGTCAACAAGTCTCTTCAGCACGAACGGCTTGAACAGCTCAAGAGCCATCTCCTTGGGAAGTCCGCACTGATACATTTTCAGCTCAGGACCTACGACGATAACCGAACGTCCGGAGTAGTCAACACGCTTACCGAGAAGGTTCTGACGGAAGCGTCCCTGCTTGCCCTTGAGCATATCAGAGAGCGATTTCAGGGCACGGTTGCTCGGGCCGGTAACAGGTCTGCCGTGTCTGCCGTTGTCGATGAGAGCGTCCACAGCCTCCTGGAGCATACGCTTCTCGTTCCTTACGATGATGTCAGGAGCTTCAAGCTCAAGCATCTTCTTGAGGCGGTTGTTTCTGTTGATAACACGCCTGTACAGGTCGTTGAGGTCAGATGTAGCGTATCTGCCGCCGTCGAGCATTATCATAGGACGCAGATCAGGCGGTATTACCGGTATAACTGTGAGTATCATCCACTCAGGCTTGTTGCCTGAGAGACGGAATGCCTCGATTATCTGTAATCTTTTGAGCAGCTTTATCTTCTTCTGACCTGTAGGGAGCCCTTCGAGCTCCTTTTTGAGATCATCAGAGACTATCTCGATATTGTTTCTCCAGTCAACGTCCTCAAGCTCAGCAAACGCCCTGCACTCGCTGCAGTCGCACTGGAGCGGATTATTGTAGCACTCGATACTGCCGCTGTGGGAGATCTTTCCCATTTCAATGAGACGCTTTTTATGCGTATCATAGCGGTCGGGGTCGTACTCATGGAGGAGCTTTCTTATAGCCTCAGCACCCATTTCAGCACTGAAATCGTCCTCGTACTTATCCCTGTACTCCAGATACTCCCTCTCAGTGAGGGTCTGGTTCTTTATGAGAGAGGTGTTACCCGGGTCAGTAACGATGTACTTCGTGAAATAAAGCACCTCTTCAAGTCTCTTCTGTGATACCTCAAGCACCTGTCCTATACGTGACGGAGTGCCCTTGAAGTACCAAATATGCGACACCGGAGCGGCAAGCTCAATGTGACCCATTCTCTCTCTGCGGACTCTTGCCTTTGTGACCTCAACTCCGCAGCGGTCGCATATCTTGCCCTTGAAGCGTATCTTCTTGAACTTTCCGCAGTGGCACTCCCAGTCCTTGGTAGGCCCGAATATCCTCTCGCAGAAAAGTCCGTCTCTCTCCGGCTTCTGTGTTCTGTAGTTTATTGTTTCCGGCTTCTCTACAACACCTTTCGACCATTCCCTTATCTGATCGGGTGAAGCAAGACCAATCTTGATCGAATCAAAAGTTTTGAATTCCAAGCTTATGCCTCCTTGTCAATGCCTTATCAATGAATGTGCCGGATATCAGTCCTCGTCAAAGCCGTCGGAGATATCCATTGTATCAAAAAGGTGGTCGTCATCGTAATCGTCGTCATAGTCCGATGTACCTATCGAATCGAGCTGGTCGGCATCATCTGAGAACAGATCGTCCTGACCGGGTGCGTCGAAGGAATCACGGGCTGAACCGCCGTCAGTCGTCTCGTCGCCGTCCATGAGGAAGCCGTCCCTCCTCATCTGCTCATCTGAAACGCTGGTATCCTCTGCCATTTCCTCCTCAGTGTAGGACTCTCTTACCGGCATAGGATCGTCGTCGAAGTTCTGCTTGAGGTCAATGACGTTCTGGAATTCGTCGAGTACCCTTACATCGAGACACAGCGACTGCATCTCCTTGATGAGCACCTTGAACGCCTCCGGGATACCCGGTGTAGGAACGTTGAGACCCTTGACTATAGCCTCGTAGGTATTGACACGCCCGATAGTATCATCAGACTTGACGGTCAGTATCTCCTGGAGGGTATAGGCTGCACCGTATGCCTCAAGTGCCCATACCTCCATCTCTCCGAAACGCTGTCCGCCGAACTGAGCCTTACCGCCGAGCGGCTGCTGAGTAACGAGAGCGTAAGGGCCTACTGAACGTGCGTGTATCTTATCGTCAACAAGGTGGTGGAGCTTGAGATAGTACATATATCCGACAGTAACTCTGTTGTCGAACTTCTCACCTGTACGCCCGTCATAGAGCGTGAACTTACAGTCATAGTCGCCGTGCTCGTTCATATCCAGAGCCTTCGGGTTGATGACCTTATCCATAGTCTTCAGCTCAAAGAGGTCGTCCCTGTGCTCCTTGTTACGCTCGTTAGCCTCCTTGAAGCACTCACGGATATCAGCCTCATGAGCACCGTCGAATACAGGTGTCATGATGTGCCAGCCAAGAGCCTTGCACGCCATTCCGAGGTGTACCTCAAGCACCTGTCCGATATTCATTCGTGACGGAACGCCGAGGGGGTTGAGGACGATATCGAGCGGAGTTCCGTCCGGAAGGAACGGCATATCCTCCTCCGGGAGTATACGTGATACAACGCCCTTGTTTCCGTGTCTGCCCGCCATTTTATCGCCGACAGTGATCTTTCTCTTCTGAGCGATATAGCATACTACTCTCATATTCACTCCGGCTGCAAGCTCGTCGCAGTTCTCCCTTGTGAACACCTTTACATCAACTATAACGCCAGCCTCACCGTGAGGGACTTTAAGGGAGTTATCCCTTACCTCACGTGCCTTTTCACCGAATATGGCACGCAGGAGCCTCTCCTCAGCAGTAAGCTCAGTCTCGCCCTTAGGAGTTACCTTTCCGACGAGGATATCGCCGGAGGTGACCTCAGAGCCTATGCGGATTATACCGTTCTCATCGAGGTTAGCGAGTGCATCGTCGCCGACGTTGGGGATATCACGGGTGATCTCCTCCGGGCCGAGCTTTGTGTCACGGCACTCTGTCTCATACTCCTCAATGTGTACAGAGGTGAAGACGTCCTCACGCACGAGTCTCTCGTTGAGGAGAACAGCGTCCTCGTAGTTGTAGCCCTCCCAAGTCATGAAGCCGATAAGGGCGTTCTTTCCGAGGGATATCTCTCCGTCAGCTGTTGCCGGGCCGTCTGCAAGCACCTGACCCTTTGTCACATTCTCGCCTACACTTACGATAGGTCTCTGGTTGATACAGGTGCCCTGGTTGGAGCGCTTGAACTTTGTAAGCTCATACCTGTGCTCGATACCGTCAGTGTCCTTTAATGTTATCCTGTCAGCGTCAACGTAGGTTATAACGCCGTCATACTTTGAAACTATACATACTCCTGAGTCAACAGCAGCCTTGTACTCCATACCCGTGCCGACAAACGGTCTTTCCGTCTTGAGCAGCGGAACAGCCTGCCTCTGCATATTCGAGCCCATAAGTGCTCTGTTTGCGTCATCGTTCTCAAGGAAGGGTATCATAGAGGTAGCCACGGAAACGACCATTTTAGGCGATACGTCCATGAAATCTACCTTTTCACGCTCTATTTCAAGTATCTGGTCACGGAATCTTCCGTTTACACGGGGTCTTGCGAAGGTGCCGTCCTCTGCGATAGGCTCGTTCGCCTGAGCTACAACGTAGTTGTCCTCGGTGTCAGCGGTCATGTAAACGACATCATTTGTGACAACACCTGTCTCCTTGTCAACACGCCTGTACGGAGCCTCGATGAAGCCGTACTCGTTTATCCTTGCGAATGTGGCGAGGTAGGAGATAAGTCCTATATTCGGGCCTTCAGGAGTCTCGATAGGACACATTCTTCCGTAGTGGCTGTAGTGAACGTCACGAACCTCAAATCCTGCACGGTCACGGGAAAGTCCGCCGGGACCGAGGGCTGAGAGACGTCTCTTGTGGGTAAGCTCTGCAAGCGGGTTGTTCTGATCCATGAACTGCGAGAGCGGTGAGGAGCAGAAGAATTCCTTCATAGCAGAGGAAATAGGTCTTATATTTATAAGTGACTGCGGAGTGAGGGTATTCACATCCTGAGTCTGGATATTCATTCTCTCACGTATACCGCGCTCCATACGGGCATATCCTATACGGAACTGGTTCTGGAGAAGCTCTCCTACCGAGCGGATACGTCTGTTGCCGAGGTGGTCGATATCGTCAGTAGTGCCGACGCCCTCGCAGAGATTGATGAAATAGCTTATCGTAGCGAAGATATCGTCAAGGATAATATGCTTGGGAACGAGCTCATCAGCACGCTTCTTGATATTCTCCTTGATCTCGTCAGTATCAGCGGAATTTTCGAGGATATCACGCAGCACCTTGAAGGAGACCTTCTCGTTTATGCCGTAATCCTCCGGCACAAAGCTGCTGTCCTCGCTCATGATATCGGCGATATACGGCTTGATATCGACCATGCAGTTGCCGATGATCTTGGCGATCTTCTCGACCATTCTTATGCTGGTCTCGCCTCTCTCGTTGGTGACGTACTCCTTAGCCTCGACTCTCACAAAAGCGTGCTCCACGCCAGCCTGTTCCATTTCACAGGCTCTGTCGTAGCTTACAACGTCGCCTGCGTCAGCCATGATCTCGCCGGTGAGCGGGTCAACGACCGGCTCTGCAAGGACATGACCTGCAAGACGAGAAGCGATACCGAGCTTTTTATTGTACTTATACCTTCCGAAGCGGCAAAGGTCGTACCTCTTTGCGTCGAAGAAGAGGTTATTGAGGTGAGTGACAGCACTCTCAACGTTGGGCGGCTCGCCCGGACGGAGCTTCTTATAAACATCAATAAGAGCCTCTTCGGTATTCTTGGTGGTATCCTTCTGGAGGATAGTCTGTCTCAGGCGGTCGTCCTCGCCGAAGAGGGCGTAGATCTCATCATCAGTGCCGATACCGAGGGAACGGATAAAGGTGGTTATCGGTATCTTTCTGTTCTTGTCGATACGGACGTAAACGACATCGTTCGAGTCCATTTCATACTCAAGCCACGCACCACGGTTCGGGATAACGGTAGTATTGAAAAGGTCCTTACCGGTCTTGTCCTTTTCCGAGCCGTAGTAAACGCCCGGAGAGCGGACGAGCTGAGAAACGATGACACGCTCAGCACCGTTTATGACGAAGGTGCCGCTCTCGGTCATGAGGGGGAAGTCGCCCATGTAGATCTCGTTTTCAGTGACAGCACCTGTCTCCTTATTTGCAAGGACAGCGACAGCACGCATTGCCACCTGATATGTTGCACCTCTCGACTTACATTCTGCCAGAGAATATTTTGGTGTTTCGTCGAAGCGGTAGTCCTTGAAGCTGAGCACGAGGTTGTTGTTATAGTCCGTGATATCGGTCATATCACGGAAAACCTCTCTGAGTCCGTCCTCTCTGAACCACTCATAGGATTTCTTCTGTACCTCGATGAGGTTTGGCATTTCGAGCGGTTCGGTAATTTTACCGAAGCTCATTCTGACGTTTTTTCCCTGCTGCTTAGGCGTAACGTTCACCATAGGCGAATGACCTCCTTTATATTTGCTGCAAAAAAATTTGAAAAAGCTATTGACATATTGCCCGAAGTGTGATATAATAATTTAGTGGAATGGGAGTGTTTTCACATTTCGATACATGATTTATTTTAACATATCTGGAACGATTTGTCAAGTCCTTCCGGAATATTTCTGCCCTTTTTCGCATATTTTTGGCTGCTATGCCGGATATTCAGAGCTGAATATCCGGTTTTTTGATTGTTTTGACGAATCTGTATCCGGCTCTTTTGCCAGCTTTTCACTCTATAGCTTTTCCGCCGCAAAAAATATCCCCTGAGAAAGCCTCTCAGGGGATACATTTATATATATAGCGGTCTGCACCCGTCCGGTGCATTTTTACTTCTCAGGAACAGCAATGATATCCTTTCTCATGTAGCTTCTGAGAGCCTCCGGAATGCGTATCGAACCGTCCTCGTTGAGATTATTTTCAAGGAATGCAATAAGCATTCTCGGCGGAGCGACAACGGTGTTATTGAGCGTATGTGCAAAATACTTGCTGCCGTCCTCAGCCTTTACACGTATTCCAAGCCGGCGTGCCTGTGCATCTCCGAGATTCGAGCAGCTTCCGACCTCAAAATACTTCTTCTGCCTCGGCGACCACGCCTCAACGTCGATACTCTTCACCTTCAGGTCTGCAAGATCACCCGAGCAGCACTCCAGCGTGCGTACCGGGATATCAAGAGTGCGGAAGAATTCAACAGTGTAGCTGTACAGCTTGTGGAACCAATCCATGCTCTCCTCAGGCTTGCAGACAACTATCATCTCCTGCTTCTCGAACTGGTGTATGCGGTAAACTCCGCGCTCCTCGATCCCGTGAGCTCCAACCTCCTTGCGGAAGCACGGCGAATAGCTTGTAAGAGTCTTAGGCAGCTCGCCCTCCGGGATTATGGTATCAATGAACTTTCCGATCATCGAGTGCTCAGAAGTACCGATAAGATACAGATCCTCGCCCTCGATCTTGTACATCATTCCCTCCATCTCAGCGAACGACATAACGCCGGTAACTACCTCACCACGTATCATAAACGGAGGAATATAGTAGGTAAAGCCCTTGTCGATCATGAAATCACGGGCATAGGAGAGTATACACGACTGAAGCTGTGCAATATCGCCGCAAAGGTAATAGAATCCGTTGCCGCTGGTCTTTCTGGCACTGTCAAGGTCGATACCGTTGACCCTTTCCATGATATCCACATGGTACGGAACCTCAAAATCCGGTACAGCAGGCTCGCCGAAACGCTCCACCTCAACATTTTCCGTGTCATTTTTTCCTATCGGCACACTCTCGTCGATGATGTTGGGGATAACACGCATTATATCAAGTATCTCCTCCTGGAGCTGCACCTCAAGAGCCTCTTTCTCCTCAAGCTGCTTTCCGAGGTCAGCGACAGTCTTCTTAGCAAGCTCAGCCTCCTCAAGCTGTCCCTTAACCATAAGACCGCCGATCTCCTTGCTTTTTACCTTACGCAGATTACGCAGACCGTCGCATTCTACCTTGGTCTCACGATACAACCTGTCCTTCTCGATGACCTCATCAACGAGCGGCAGCTTATCGTCCTGAAATTTTTTCCTGATATTTTCCCGGACAACGTCCGGCTCTGTCCTTAAAAGCTTAATGTCGATCATTTTTATCCTCCTTTTTATTCACCTGTCAGCAGCCTTGTAAGCTCCCTGAGGTCGTCCTTGTCGTAAAATTCGAGCACAAGAGCACCCTTATTCTTGCCGTAATCGACCTTTACCTTGCGTCCGAGGCGGTCATTCAGCGATATCTCGATCTCCTTGAAATAGCTGTCTATCCGCTTATCACCGCTGTTTTCCTGATCTTTTGCACCGTCAGCCTCCTGCTGAGCCAGCTTTTCCACCTGCCTCACGGTCAGTCCGCCGCCCGCAGCCTTCTGAGCAGTCTGTTCGAGCAGCTTAGTGTCCTGAAATGACAGCAGAGCCTTAGCATGACCGGTCGAAAGATCGCCGTTTTCTATCATTTTCTGCACCTTTTCGGGCAGACTGAGCATTCTGACAGCGTTTGCGATCGCAGAGCGTGACCGTCCGACAAGCTTTGAGACCTGATCCTGCGTCATTCCGAACCGTTCCATCAGCTCATTATATCCGCTTGCCTCCTCGATCGGGTTGAGGTTTTCACGCTGCAAATTCTCCACAATGGCGATCTGCATTGTTTTTTCATCACTCAGCTCACGGATACTCACCGGCACCTCGGTCAGTCCGAGCATTCTCGCAGCTCTCCACCGTCTTTCACCCGCAACTATCTGATAGCTCCCGGTGCTGAGCGGTCTGACGAGTATTGGCTGGATCATGCCGTATTCACGGATAGAATCGGCAAGTGCAGCGATAGTCTCCTCGCTGAAATTCTTCCTCGGCTGATCCCTGTTTGGTTCAAGCTCAGAGGTGCGGAGCGTCTTTTTCACCTGAATATCGGCAGAATTGTCCTCAAAAAGGCTCTGTAATCCGCCCTCGCCTAAGCCTCCCTTAGCCATATTTTTTCACCTCTTTACTTTGATTTTCTGAAATTGAAGATACTTTTTCTCCTGACCTTCTTTATTTTTAGATCCTCGCCGAGCATTTCGTGTCCAAGAAGCTCATAAGCCTCTGAGCCCTTGGACGATCTGTCGTAGTACATCACAGGCTGTCCGTAGCTCGGAGCCTCCGAAATACGCACATTTCTCGGAATTTTGGTGCTGTAGACCTTGCCCGGAAAGTATTTCTCGACCTCATTTACAACGTCGTTCGAGAGATTCAGCCTGCTGTCGTACATCGTAAACAGTATTCCCTCGATAGAAAGTGCCGGATTATAGCTGTTTCTGACGATTTTAAGCGTACTGTCGAGCTGAGAAAGTCCCTCAAGAGCGTAATACTCCGCAAGCATCGGCACAATAACGCTGTCGCACGCAACGAGAGCATTGATCGTCAGCGTACCGAGTGCAGGCGGACAGTCGATAAAGATATAATCGTAGTCGTCCCGGCAATTCAGGAGCTGCATTTTCAGCCTGTTCATGCGGTTTTCCATATTTGCAAGCTCAATTTCAGCACCGGCGAGCTGTTCGTTAGCCGGAAGGATAGACACATTTTCGTAATCGGTACTGATAATTGCTTCTGAAATGCGGTTTTTTCCGGTTACCACCTCATAGGTCGTGATATTGACGGTTTTCTTCTTGATACCGAAGCCGGTCGTGCAATTTCCCTGAGGGTCGGAGTCAACGCAAAGCACTTTGAAGCCTCTTGAGCCGAGATAAGCGGCAAGATTCACGACAGTAGTAGACTTTCCGACACCGCCCTTCTGGTTAGCGACCGCAATGATTTTTCCCATAGCGACCTCCCTTTCAATATTGATAGTATAATTATAGCACACTTTTCCGGCTTTGTAAATACAATTTTCGGAAATTATCCCGTGTGGAGCAACAATTTTTGTTCCACGTGGAACAATTCTCTTATAAATTCTGTGAAACGCTCTGTAATTGTTCCACGTGGAACATTAAGTAGTTTTTTGTCAAAAAATGTTCCACGTGGAACATTATCAATTCCTGCAAATGTTTCACGTGGAACAATTTCACTGATTTTTCTCATTCATCGGTATTGTTATCCTGTACTCAATCTGGTCGTCACCAAGCTTTTTCTCAGCCTCAGCGGATATCCCGGCTGCCTGCATAGTCTCCACAGCCTTATTTATTGTGGTCATGAGGCTTCTGACGCTCCTGACAACACGATTTTCCTTCTTATTTGCCGAAATCAAGCCTTTATTGTCAATATATTCCTCAATAAGCCGCTCCGTTCTGTCAACATTCAGTCTCTCGCTGACCACGGTTTCAAGGATTACTTTACGCTCATCAGGACTTGCAAGCCGCAGAAGTGCCCGTGCATGACGCTCTGTAAGCCCGTTATTCATGATAATTTCACGCTCCTGAACAGTCAGCCTGAGAAGCCGAAGCTTGTTTGCGATCGTACTCTGAGCCTTTCCGAGCCGTGATGCAGCGTCCTCCTGAGTGATACCATAAAAGGAGATCAGCTGCTGAATTGCCTCAGCCTCGTCAAAAATCGACAGCTCCTGCCGCTTGATGTGCTCAACAAGCGAAATTATCTCAGATTCGTTGTCATTTTCACTATGTATGATACACGGAACAGCCTCTAAACCAAGCATTTTCGCAGCCCTGAGCCTTTTATGACCCGAAATCACGACATAAAAATCGCCGTTTCTGCGTACTGAAATAGGCTGTACAACTCCATTTTCAGCAATTGAAGCCGCAAGAGCCGTGATATTCCCGTCATTTCGCCTGATCCTCCTCGAAGCATCGGGGATTATCCGGCTTACCTCGATCTCCACAACAGTGTTTATTGGTCTTTCCTTTGCAATTGTTACTGACATTTTTCTCTACCTCACAGTTTACTTGAGCATAGCTCTGTAAGTAGATTTTAGCATTTTCGGGAAATAGTTTCCATAAAAAAATTTCGCTCATAACTGAGTTACAAGCGAAAATTTCCTTATATATCGGCATTTTTACAATGGCTTCTTTTTGATCTGACTCCAATTTCTCGGGTAACGGGTCGAAGTCTGCGATATTTTTTTTACAGCTGCAATTCGTCTACCGTCACCCTCAAGAGTGTAATCAACAACAAAAATTTCACCGCCGCCAAGCTTCTCAACAGCTGAACTGCTTGATAAAACGTCTTCACCCGGTCCTTTCATAGCCGCAAAATACCCTCCAACCCTGACAAACGGCAGGCATAACTCGGACAAAACCGACATATTTGCGACTGCTCTTGCTGATGCAACGTCAAATTTTTCTCTATATTCCGGTTTTTTTCCGATATCCTCCGCCCGTCCGTGTATGAATTCAGCCTCTATTTCAAGCTTATCACAAAGCTGCTCAAGAAAAGTAATACGCTTGTCAAGACTGTCCAGCAGAGTTATTTTCAAATCGGGTCGAATAATTTTCAGCGGAACTGACGGAAATCCCGCACCGGTACCTACATCAATAATCGCCGAATTTTCGGCAATTTCTAAATGCTTCAGCAACAGACAGCTGTCAAGAAAATGCTTAATCAGGATCTGCTCAGGGTCAGTTATCGCAGTCAGATTCACTTTATTATTGTATTCCACAAGGAACTCAGCATAGGTGTTGAATTTTTGATATTGTTCATCTATAAGTTTTTTTCCGTACCCTTCAAATAAATCGCAACATAATTCAAATTCTGGCAGCATTACTCTCCCGCCTTTCTCCTGTGAAGCCAAACCGAAAGCATTGAAATATCAGCCGGTGAAACCCCTGAAATTCGTGAAGCCTGACCAAGTGACGCAGGTCTTACCTTTTCAAGCTTTTCAGCAGCCTCCAGTCTAAGTCCATAAACCTCCGAATAATCGGTATCTTCCGGAATCAGTTCGTTTTCAAGCCTACGCATAGCCTCGATCTGTAGATTCTGCTTTTCAATATACCCCTCATACTTGATCTGTAGATTCACCTGTTCACAGATATCATCAGAAAGCTTCGGACGAGCCGGATCAAACGGAGCAATATAGTTATAATTCAGCTCCGGACGGCGGATAAGATCAGCCATTTTACACCCCGTCGAAAGCGGAGAAGTACCCATCGAAGTGAGAAAATCATTCAGCTCAGCAGAGGGAGCAATATTTGTGTGCTTCATACGCTTTATTTCGAGCTCCGTCAGTCTTATCTTTTCCTGAAGCCGGTCAAATCGCTCCTGAGAGATCAGCCCAAGCTCATGACCGATCGGCGAAAGCCTCTGATCTGCGTTATCCTGCCTCAGGATAAGCCTGTATTCGCTCCTTGAGGTCATCATTCGGTACGGGTCGGTGCAGCCCTTAGTAACAAGGTCGTCGATAAGTGTTCCGATATACGAGCCCGCACGGTCGAGAATCAGCGGCTGCCTGCCAAGAATTTTCAACGCAACGTTTATCCCGGCAACAAGCCCCTGGGCACCAGCCTCCTCGTAGCCAGAGCTGCCGTTGAACTGTCCGGCACCGTACAGACCGGGTATTTTTTTAAATTCGAGAGTTTGCCTGAGCTGGATCGGGTCGCAGCAATCGTACTCGATCGCATACGCCGGCCGCATTATCTCGACGTTCTCCAGCCCCTTTATCGACCTGAGAAATTGCAGCTGAACGTCCTCCGGCAGCGATGACGACATACCTTGCAGATAGAATTCCTCTGTCGAAAGTCCCATTGGTTCAATGAAAAGCTGGTGGCGTTCCTTATCAGCAAATCTCACCACTTTGTCCTCGATTGACGGACAGTATCTTGGGCCAACTCCCTCGATACGTCCGGAGTATAGCGGCGACCTGTGCAGGCTGCTCCTGATGATGTCGTGTGTTATACTATTAGTATATGTTATATAACAGCTTACCTGATTATGAAGCCCCTCAGTAGGTGTAGAAAACGAAAACGGAACGATATCTTCATCTCCGTCCTGACGCTCCAGAACGTCAAAATTAATGCTCCTCCGGCTGACTCGGCAAGGAGTACCGGTCTTAAATCGTCTAAGCTCGACACCCAGACCACTCAGACTTGCAGATAAACCCTTGCTCGGAAGTGCCGAATCCGGGCCGCTTTCATATGAAACCTCACCAATGTGGATCTTTCCCTTGAGATATGTGCCGGTAGCGATTATCGCAGCCTTTACCCTGTATTCGGCACCAAGAGACGTTCTGACGCCCGAAATACAGCCATTTTCCGTGAGAATATCGGTGATCTCAGCCTGTTTGATAAACAGATTCTCCTGCAATTCACACACGTGCTTCATATATTCGTGATATTTCACCCTGTCCGCCTGGACACGGAGACTGTGAACAGCGGGGCCTTTACCTCTGTTCAGCATACGGCTCTGAATAAAGCAAGCGTCCGCAGCCTTTCCCATTTCTCCGCCGAGAGCGTCTATCTCCCTGACGAGATGACCCTTAGCAGTACCTCCGATCGACGGATTACAGGGCATATTTGCGATCTGATCGAGAGAAATAGTAAACATTACAGTCCGGCAGCCAAGCCGGGCAGAGGCAAGAGCAGCTTCGACCCCGGCGTGACCTCCGCCGATCACAGCAACATCAAATTCGCCCATATAGTAAGTCATAGTAACCTCACAAAATGTTCCACGTGGAACATTTTCTTCTCAAAAATATTATTTTCCGACGCAGAATCTTGAAAAAACCTCATCAACAACTGCATTTGTGACCCTTTCGCCGGTCAGCTCAAGCAGCTTCTGCTCAGCTTCATCAATAAGAACATTCACAGCGTCGAGCATTATCCCGGAGCGGACAGCATTCAACGCTTCTTCAAGGCTCTTCACAGCACTGTCAATGCAGCACTTCTGGCGTTCATTAGCGGCAGTACAGGTTCGGACAATATCCTCATTTATCCGGCAAGCCTGACTGACAGCAGCCGAAAGCAGGTCTATACCGGTCTCATCCTTTGCAGATAAAAATACTATTTGTATAAAATATTGCTTCAAAATATCCTCATCAAACTGGATATCCCTATCATTTTTATTGACCACAGCAATTCTCCGGCTGCATGAAATGCTCTTCATCAGCTCGATATCGTCCGCCGTACACGGACAGCTGCCGTCAAATACAGCTATCACAAGCTCAGCCTCGCTGAGAGTCTTTTTCGCAAAGCCGATACCGATCTGCTCGACCCGGTCATCAGTACCGTGGATACCGGCGGTATCCGAAAGCCGCAGAACTACGCCACCGAGCCGGACAGTTTCCTCCACGACATCACGGGTAGTCCCGGCGATATCAGTAACGATGCTCCGCTCACAGCCGCTCAGAGCGTTGAAAAGAGTGCTCTTTCCGACATTTGGCTTGCCGACGATCGCCGTCCTCACGCCCTCACGCAGCAGCCTGCCGGACTCATAATTTGCCGTCAGCGACAGCAGCGAATCCCTCACCGCCGTGATCTCCGCCGTCATGTTCTCCTGCCCGACCTCCGGGATATCCTCATCCGGATAATCCGTCCACGCCGCAAGTCCGGCAAGCAGCCTGAGAAGCCGCCCCGAGCACTCCTGCACCCGCCGGAACACCGCACCCTCACGCAGAGAAGCCGCCGCCTTCAGCTCCAGCTCACTCCGGGCGGAAATTGTGTCCATGACCGCCTCAGCCTGCGTAAGATCGAGCTTTCCATTGAGGTACGCTCTCCTTGTGAACTCACCCGGAGCCGCCGGAGCTGCACCATTTTTCAGGGCAGCTTCAAGGACACGCCTGCTGACGTAAATACCGCCGTGACAGGAAATTTCCGCCGTATCCTCGCCGGTGAAGCTGTGAGGGGAGCGGAAAACAGTGAGAATGCAGTCGTCGAGCACCTCGTCCCCGTCCCGGACAGTCCCGTAAGCACAGGTATATCCGGGCATTTCATCGACCCTTTTATTCCCGGCTGGACGGAATATCCTCTGAGCAACACTGACGGCGCTATCGCCGGAGATCCGCACAACAGCTATACCTCCGGCAGCATTTGGCGTGGAGATCGCAGCTATCGTTTCCATAACATCACCTCAAAAAAAGCGGCAGTCTGGAGGACTGCCGCAATATACATCAAAGCTCTATTTTTCCGTAAAGACCGCCGCCCATTGAGTCCTCCGGCTTGGGCTTCTTATAGTCCTTCTCGAAGCTGGTCGAAAGGTCGATATCCTTTCTCTCGTATGTCACCTCACGCCCCGAACTGTTACGTCTGCGGTTATTGCCGCCCCTGCGGTCATTCTTGTCGAACTTTCCGCCCTTTCTGCGGTTATTTTTCGGGTTGTTTGAAGAAATGATTATCTTCCTGTACGGCTCCTCACCGACCGAGCGTGACGAAACGCCGTCGATCTTCGATATAGCCGAGTGGATAACACGCCTCTCATAGGGATTCATCGGCTCAAGCGGCTGTGATCTGCCTGTCCTGAGCACGCTCTTGGCGACCTTGGCAGCAAGCTGTTCAAGAGTATCCTTACGCTTGCTTCTGTAGTCCTGGCTGTCTATAGTTATGCGGAAGTAGGACTTGTCGCCCTTATTGGCGATTATCGAGCAGAGGTACTGGATAGAGTCAAGAGTCTCGCCCCGTCTGCCGATTATAGTGCCGTTATTGTCGCTGTCGATATTGATGACAGCACCGCTCTCGTTCTGGTAAACGGTGAACTTTGCGGTGATATCCATAGCGTTGAGGATACTTGTGATATAGTCAACGGCGATCTTCACCTTAGGGTCGTAGCTCTCCGGGTCTTCAATGAGGGTGAAGTTATCGAGGGAGTAATCCTCCTCGTCGTCGTGCCTGTCCTCAGCACTCTCAGCCGGCTTTTTTCTGTCCTCTATCTTGTCCCTGACAGCCTCAGCCTTGTCCTCGATCTTGTCCTTAACAGCCTCAGCCTTGTCCTCAATTTTATCCTTTACAGGCTCAAGCTTCTCCTCGATCTTATCCTTAACAGGCTCAAGCTTCTCCTCAATTTTGTCCTTGACAGCCTCAGCCTTGTCCTCAATTTTATCCTTAACAGGCTCAAGCTTCTCCTCGATCTTGTCCTTGACAGCCTCAGCCTTGTCCTCGATCTTATCCTTGACAGCCTCAGCCTTGTCCTTTACAGTCTCAGCACTGCGGGCAGCCGCCGGTGCAGCTGCATTTACGGCAGCCGGAGCATCAACAGTAGCCCTTACCTTTGCATCAGTCTTGCCGATACCGAGAAAGCCCTTCTTTCCCTCATCAAGTACCTCGAACTTTATCTCGCCTGCTGCTCTCCCGAACTTCTTCACAGCAAGTGCCTTGGCTTCCTCTATCGTCTTAGCAGAAAATATCTCTGTCATTTTTATTACCTCCTGGGGGACTATCCTCCGAAATTTTTATTGCCCGAAAAAATTATTGATCGTCGTCGTCGAACGAATCTCCGTACTTCTCAGCCATTCTCCTGCGGGCTTCTCTTATCTTATCGCTGTTCTGCCTGTTCTGCTCTGAGCGTGAGAGCTTGTTCTTCTCGCCGCCCTGAGCCGTGCCGCCTGCGGCAGCCTGCTGCTCATTCGCAGCGTCCATCATTTTCTGCATGAAGGACTTCTTTCCCGGGTGCTTTTCAGCATAGACACGGGCTTTTTCCTTTTCCTTTTCGTTTATAGCCTTAACTCTCTCGTCGGTGAAATAATGGTTGAGTGCGAGGGTGATGATAAAGCTGATAAGCGAAGACCATATCCAGTAAAATCCGATACCGGCAGGGAACGTAAATGCGAGCCATACAGACCACAGCGGCATGAATATCATCATACCGGTCATGCAGCCGCCGCCCTGGATGGTCGGGTTGGTCTTTTTCTGGTACCACTGGCTGTAAATGGACGAAACGAGCTGCACAACGCCCGAAATTATCGGTATAAGGAAGAGTATGACAGCCTCTCTTGTCCATGTCTCCGGGTGAAGCTCCGGAGTTTTGCCGAGGTTCGCCCCGAACACTGTGAATTTGTTGTTAAAGTCGCTCACCACGGTCATGAAGTTCTCCGCAAGATCCTTGAAGGCGGAGGGGTTATTGTCGAGCTGCTCCATGGTGATAAGCTCACATCTTAGGTTTGAAATGCTTACGCCCTTGCCGCCGATAAGGTCTGAGGCGATATTGACAGCCGCCTCTCTTACGCCCTTTGAGATGTGGAGGATATGGGTTATCGGCTTATAAACGACGTCGAGCACTCCGAAGAGCAGGAACATCTGCACAAACATCGGCAGACAGCTGCCCATAGGGTTGATGCCCTCCTGCTGGTAGAGCTTCTGCTGCTCCTCCTGAAGCCGCTGCGGGTTGCTGCCGTAGCTTTTCTTCAGCTTTTCGAGCTTCGGGTTGAGAAGCCTCTGCCGTGCGGAATTTTTCTGCATATTGTAGTTTACCGGCAGAAAAATAAGCTTCGTAACGATCGTGAATATAATGATAGACACGGCATAGTTGCCGCATATATTGTATATCAGCTTCATCAGGTATCCGAAGGGGATACCGATAATATCGTACAGACTATTCAATTTTTGACCTCTCTATCTTCTCTTCTTTTTCAGACCTGTTCTGCAAGACACGGCGTTATTCATCTTTCTGAGCCGGATCATTGCAGTATTCATCGTCATTCTCAGCGTCATCATAATTAAAATCGCTGAAATAGTCGTATTTTCTGACCCTGAACGTAAATTTCTCAGGAACATAGTCGATACCGCCCATTGACCACGGGTTGCAGCGGAGTATCCTCCAGACTGAAAGAGCCGTGCCTCTTACCGCACCGAAGCGTTTCAGAGCCGTGAGTGCATAGCAGCTGCACGTAGGGTAGTATTTGCATTTCGGCGGAGTAAGCGGCGAAATGAACCTCTGATAGAGCCTTACGAGCCCGATAAGCAGATATCTCATGGCTTTGACATCTTCCTGAAGCAGCCGGCGATCGCAGGGACGCCCTTTTTCCTCATATATCTGAGGTACTCGTCCGAGGATATCTCCGTGAGCCGGCTTCTTGCGACGACGACCATATCAATGCCGACAGGCAGGTCAGTCTCGCACAGCCGGAAGGCGAGCCGGATAAGCCGCTTTGCCCTGTTCCGCTTGACTGCATTCCCTATTTTCTTCCCGGCGGTGATACCGAGCCGGTTATAGGGTCTTCCGTTTGGTCTGACGTATATAACGGAGTATTCCGAGGGGATATAACGCCCCTTTTTGTACAGCGTCAGAAAATCCTTGTTTTTGTTGATCTTCCCGGTGTATAGCATAATTTAATAAAAAAGACCACAAAAAATTAATTTTTGTGGTCAGCGTCGTCAGTGGGTTAATCTTGCTCTGCCCTTTGCTCTTCTGCGAGCTAAAACCTTTCTGCCGTTTCTTGTAGACATTCTCTTCATGAAGCCATGCTCCTTCTTGCGATGGATCTTCTTAGGCTGGTAAGTTCTCTTCATTTCAGGCTCCTCCTCTCAGGTTCTGATCTGTTGTTTTTAAATATTCCTGCAAAGCAGAAATATACCGGACTAAGCTCCGGTTCATAACTGACTGACAGTCACAGTATCCGAGTGATACCATAGCTGTACGCATTACACTTTACGATTATACTTCAAAAAAGCGATTCTGTCAAGCATTTTTCTGAAAAATTTTCTCCCCGACTAAAAATTTAGATATTTTACCGGATTTCCGGGTTTTCTCTGCAGAAAATTTTGGCACAAACAGAGAATTTAAGCTTTGCGGCGTATTTCCGGTGATAATTGAGCTGATTTGCGTTTTCCACATTTTCCACCGGGTTTTCAACATTCATTTCACTCCGGCTCAACAATTTCCGTCCTCCGCCGTTCCTGAGTTATCAACATTATCCGACTTCCGGGAATGTTGAAATGTTGAGAAACGGTGTTAAAAACTCATTTTCCGCACCTGGAATACCAGTTTTCAACATAGTTTTTCCCTTTTAGACAAGCCTTTTACCGGGTTTTTCCTCATTCCGGCTGTTGATTCAACAGACTTTTCAACATTTCAATACAGTTTTCAATATCCGCCGGCGGCAGAAAGGTTGAAAAAAATCTCGGCTCAGGTTGATAAAACGCTTGATTTTTCAACAGATGTATGTTATAATGATAGTGTATCATATATAAAGTAAAACGGAGGTAAAACATGAATTCATTCAATGAAGTCTTTGAAAGTGTAAAGCAGTATTGCCGTGACAATAAAAAGATCCCTGAGATCGGTCTCAAAACATGGATAGAGCCCCTGAAGCCTGTGAGCCTCAACAGCGGAAAGGCTGTTTTCAGCGTGCCTACGGAGTTCCAGAAGAATATAGTCATGACGACCTTCGGGCGGATACTCAGCGACGCATTCCTCAATGTCATCGGCATGGAGGTAGAAATAGTCATAAACGTCGAGAGCGAGGAGACAAGCTCCTCACCTGCCCCGACTGACGCTGAGCTCGATAAGAAGGACGCCGAGCTCCAGAAGAAATATAAATTCGCAAACTACGACTATACGTTCGATACCTTCATCGAGGGCCCCTCGAACCAGTTCGCCCTGGCGTGCAGCAAATCCGTTGCAAAAAGCTGCAGCAGCGGCGAGGTTTCGGGCTATAACCCGCTTTTCATATACGGCCCGTCCGGTATGGGCAAGACCCACCTGATGACGGCGATCGCAAATGATGTCCGCCGCAATCAGCCGGACTACAACATAATCTACGTCACAAGCGAGAATTTCGGCAACGAGCTGGTCAATGCACTTAAAAACAACACTACAGCCGACTTCCACGAGAAGTACAGAAGTGCCGACCTGCTTCTGTTCGACGATATCCAGTTCCTCTCCGGCAAGGAAAGTATGCAGGAGGAATTTTTCCATACGTTCTACAAGCTCCACCAGGAGGGCAAGCAGATAGTCATCACCTCAGATAAGCCGCCGAAGGAGCTGATAACCCTTGAGGAGCGTCTCCGCACAAGGTTCGAGGGCGGACTTATTGCCGATATTTCCGCACCTGACTACGAGACAAGGCTTGCGATAATCAACCGCAAGTCAGAGCTTCTTGACCTGAAAATGCCGGCTGAGGTCTCGGAATTCATGGCAAACCGCCTGAAATCGAATATCCGTCAGCTTGAGGGTGCGGTAGTCCGCCTCAAGGCTCTGAACCACTTTGCAGGCAGCCCGATAAATATACCTATGGCTCAGAGCGTTATCCGTGATGTACTTACCGATGAGCAGCCGATACCGATAACAGTTGAGAAGATAATCTCCGAGGTATCAACGGTCTACGGCGTATCACCGGACGATCTCCGCTCAAGCAAGCGTTCGCAGCAGATCTCCATAGCCCGCAAGGTGGCGATATACGTAGTCCGTGAGATAACACAGATGCCGCTCGCCTCGATAGGAACTGAGTTCGGCGGACGGGATCACTCGACGATAGTTTACTCCGTCAACAGCATAGCGGAGGCTATACAGAAGGACGAGAATCTTTCAAATCTTGTGAACGATATAATCAAGAACATAAAGGACAAGAGCAAGAGCTGAGCGGAAAACTCAACAGGAAAACTACTTTTTATGAACTGTTGAAAAGTTGAAAGCACTGTTATAAACCGGCTGTAAACATAGTTTTCAACACTGTGTTTATAACACGGTGAAAAACTCAGATATAAGACTTTGCCGGAAATATCCGCACATAATGCGAGCCTGACAGTCACGGCTGACAGCAGGTTCAACGGATATGACTTTTCAACAGAATGGAAAATGTTTGAAGTTAAAAGCCGCTGTCGTTAAAAATTTATTCTTCCAACAAAATTCTCCACTATTTTTCCTTTTCAACTCCACAGCTGCAAACATTTTCGACACAAAAATAGCCCCCCGGACTTCTATTCAACCTTTCAAGATAGATACAACACCGGGCTGTTGAGGCGGACAAGGCTGTATTCCGGCAAAAACCGGACAAGCTGACATTTCCACAGCCCCTAATACTACTACTAATTTATCTTTATCCCTTTTTATTATATTTCATTCTCTCCTTATCTTTTTTATTATCCTTATCCTGTTTATTTTTTCCGGCGGGGGGAATGCTTTCAGCAGAGCTGTGCTATATAGCCTATATAGCATCACATATAGCTCCATACAGCATTGCTTTACAAAGCGTAAAAAATGTTCTCTGACAGGTATATAAAATATTTATAGCTCAGTCAGAGCTGCTTAAACCATTAATGATTGAAAATACATACTTTTCAGGCTAATTATAAAAACGGAGGTACTAAGCAAATGAGATTCACCTGCGGAAAGGCAGCACTCAGCGAGGCTATCAGCTGCGTATCAAGGGCAGTTTCACAGAAATCCACCATAGAGGCTCTTGAGGGCATAAAGGTCACGGTATCACCCGGCAGCGTGGAGCTTACCGGCTACAACTTAGAGCTTGGCATAAGGACAGCTGTTCCGGCTCAGACAGACGATACCGGCAGCTTTGTCGTAAGCACACGGCTTTTCAGTGAGTTCACAAGGCATATGGACGGCAATGACCTGACATTCGATATCGGCGAGGGCTTTGTCATCACTCTTTCAAGCGGCGAGTCGGAGTGCAGCTTCCCGGCTATGTCTGCTGATGAATACCCGGATCTTCCGGTAGTCGATTCTGAGCGGAGCTTCACCGTGAAGCAGACTGTCATCAAGTCAATGGTCAATATGACCAGCTATGCCGCTTCAACTAACGAAAGCAAGCCGATACTCACCGGTGAGCTTTTTGATATCGCTGACGGACAGTTCAATATGGTCGCAATAGACGGCTTCCGCCTTGCGATAAGGACTGAGATCGCAGACCCTGACGCAAAGTATCACTTCGTAGTGCCGAAAAAGGCATTGCAGGAGGTATCTACGCTCGTCAAGGACGACCCGGAGGCAGTGTGCGTTATCTGCACCAACGAAAGGCATATCATTTTCCAGGTCGGCAGGGTGTTTGTTATATCAAGGCTGTTAGAGGGCAATTTCCACAACTACCGCCTGAGCATACCGACCTCGCACAAGACGGAAATAATAATCAGCAAGAGAGAGCTTGCGGCGTCGCTTGACCGCTGCTCGCTGATAATCGACGATAAGAACAAGTCGCCGATAAGGTTCGAGGCGGCTGACGGAAAGGTACGCATTGTCTGCAAGACCGGCAACGGCAGAGTAAAGGATTCTATCGCAGCGGATATATCCGGCGAGGCGATAACCATAGGCTTCAACAATAAGCTCATGGCGGAGGCTGTAAAGGCGGCAGAGGGCGACAAGGTGCGTATCAGGTTCAACGGTGCGATGAAGGTCATAGAGATACTTCCGCTTGACGGAGACAGCTATATGTTCCTTGTAATGCCGATACAGCTGAGGAACTGAGAGAAGAGGCTCACAAAGGGCGGGTGCCCTTTTGCAGCTAAAAAAATCGGAGGATAATATCATGGTCTACAAAATGTATACTTATTCAGTCAAGGCAACGGCTGTGTCCGTTCTCGGCAGTATGCTCGCATTCTTTGCGGCGATAGGTGCAGCTGCCTGCTTCAATGCGGTAAAAAGCTCGTCGTTCAACGTGATACCGGGCATAATCCTCGCTCTGCTCGCAGTTTTCTTCTTCGTTTACGTATCAAGAAAGCTCCCGGATAAGGTCGCTGAAAAGGACGTTGACAAAAAACTCCGCACCAACGTTAAATTCGCTGCAAGATACTGTAAGGACAACCCGGCTATGTTTGAGGCTGTATGCGAGATGAACCCGGAGCTTGCGGAGCAGTATCACCTCACAGATGAGGGAAAGCTCGAAAAGAACTAATGATTTCAGGGGAATGCCATGCAGAATGAGATAAAGATTACGACGGAGTTCATAAAGCTCGACGCACTGCTGAAATTTGCGTCGCTCGTCAGCTCCGGCGGTGAGGCAAAGGCTCTTATACAGGAGGGTCTTGTCCGTGTCAACGGCGAAATATGCACCATGAGGGGGAAGAAGATACGACCCGGCGACATGGTAGAGGTATCGGATATCGGGGAGGTACGGGTCATTTGATCGTTACCTATGCAGAAATAGAGGGCTTCCGCAATCTTTCGGGGATATCCTTTGTTCCGGACACGAAGTACAACATAATAGTCGGAGCCAACGCCCAGGGAAAGACTAATCTGCTCGAAGCGATATGGCTGCTGTCCGGGTGCAAAAGCTTCAGAGGCTCGAAGGAGAAGGATCAGATCCGCATAGGCGGCGATAAAATGGTCTCACGCATAAAATTCCGCAACGCCGTCAGGGAGCAGAAAATAGAGCTTTCCATGACACGCAGCGTCAATTCCCAGAAGACCATAATGCTCAACGGCGTAAAGCAGAGAGGCACAAGGGCACTGTTCGATGTGTTCAAGTGCATTGCCTTTATCCCGGACGATACCGAGCTGATAAAGGGCTCGCCGGAAAAGCGGAGAAGCTTTATTGATATGGCGGCTTCACAGCTCAATCCGCTGTTCGTGGTACACCTCACAAAGCACAGTGCGGTCATGGCTCAGCGGAACAGTCTTTTAAAGGACATCATGCAGGGGCGGTGCAGCCCGGATACTCTACAGGTGTGGGATAAGCAGGCGGCTCACGAGGGTGCTCTTATATCCTATATGCGCAATGAGTACGTCCGGCGGCTCAACGGCATATGCAGCGGACTTTACAGCACTATCTCAGGCGGCTCGGAGACAATGGAGCTTGAATACCGCTCCAACGTGTACAAGCCGGAGGATTTTGACAAGCCGTGCGGAAGTGCGGCGTTTGAACAGTATTATCAGAGGCTTCAGGACGGCAGGGACTACGATATCCGCACGGGAACTACGCACTCCGGCGTCAACCGGGACGAGATAAGCATAAGGATAAACGGCGTTTCAGCCCGTGATTTCGGCTCACAGGGGCAGATAAAGAGTGCCGCCCTGGTCATGAAGCTTGCACAGGCGGAGCTTTACATGGAGCGTTCAAAGGACGCTCCTGTTGTGTTCCTTGATGACGTTATGGGCGAGCTTGACGAGAGCAGACAGAGGTTCGTGCTGAGCATGATAAAGGATATGCAGGTCTTTATCACTACGCCGAACGAGAGTGCTCTGCTGCCGGAGATAAAGGGCAGGCTGCTGAGGATAAGCGGCGGCAGGATAACGGAGATCACTGATATGGAGTGAAGTGAATGACAGGCAGGACAAAATTCGGCAGCAGGGCGGAGTATCTGCACATCGGCGGAGAGATATCGGTCGATATGAGCGAGATAATCGGTATTTTCGACATGGAGAACACGACCGTGCGTGAGTGTACAAGGCGGCTTCTGGCAGCAGCTGAAAAGGAGCACAGGATAGTCTACGCAACACGTGAGCTGCCGAGGAGCTTCGTCATCACCGAAAGCGGCGGAAAAGCAAGGGTATGGGTGTCCCAGCTTGCGGCGGCTACGCTCAGAAAAAGGCTGAGTGAGTGAAGTGAGATACAGGGTAAGGAAGAGAAGATAGCCCGCCCTGTTCCTTTGTGGCAGCACCGTCCAGATACGGAGGAACGGGTAATAAAAAATTGTGACCGGAGGTAAACATGAGTCAGCAGAACAACACAAATTACGACGAAAATGATATACAGGTGCTTGAAGGGCTTGAGCCTGTCCGGAAAAGACCGGGAATGTATATCGGTTCAACAGGTACGGACGGACTGCATCATCTGGTATATGAGATAGTGGACAACTCGATAGACGAGGCTCTTGCAGGCTACTGCACGGAGATAGTCGTTGACATACTGCCGGGAGATGTGATCTCAGTATCCGACAACGGACGGGGCATACCGGTCGGGATACACCCCAAGGAGGGCATATCTGCGGCAACTGTCGTGTACACAGTCCTCCATGCAGGCGGAAAATTCGGCGGCGGCGGCTATAAAGTATCAGGCGGTCTGCACGGCGTAGGTGCGTCTGTCGTAAATGCACTGTCTGAGTGGCTGGAGCTTACTGTCTGCGACGGCGAGCATATCTGGTTCCAGCGGTTCGAGAGAGGAAAGTACAGCGAGGAGCTGAAGTGTACCGGCGATACCGACAGGACTGGTACGGCGGTAAGGTTCAAGGCTGACGGGGATATATTTGAGAACACTGTGTACGACTATGAAACGCTCCTCAAAAGGCTCAGAGAGCAGGCGTTCCTCAATGCCGGGATACGCATAGTGTTCACCGACAGGCGTGACGAGAACGACATAAAGGGCGAGATACTGCACTATGAGGGCGGAATAAAGCAGTTTGTAGAGCATATCCACACCACATGGGGCAGAGAGCCGATAAGCGACGATATCATATACGTCTCCGGAAAGAGCGGCGATTCCTTTGCGGAGATAGCATTGCAGTACAACACCAGCTACAGCGAGGTAATTCTCTCGTTTGCCAACAATATCCGCACAAAGGACGGCGGCTCGCATGAGACCGGCTTCAAAAATGCACTCACCAAGGTCCTGAATGAGTACGGCAGAAAAATGGGCAAATTCAAGGAAAAGGACAGCAAGGGCAAGGAAAAGGTCATAGAAAGCCTTAAAGGTGAGGACGTAAGAGAGGGTATCACGGCGATAATCTCCGTAAAGCTGACTGAGTGCGAATTTGAGGGGCAGACCAAGGGAAGGCTCGGAAATCCTGAGGTAAAGCCGTTCGTCGAGAAGCTCGTGACTGAAAAGCTGATGAATTATCTGGAGGAGCACCCGGCAGCTGCGAATACTATATTCGACAAGTGTATGTCGGCTCTGAGGGCACGTGAGGCGGCTAAGAGGGCAAGAGAGGCTGAGAGGAAGAAGAATGCGTTCGGCAGCTCGTCAATGCCTGAGAAGCTTGCGGACTGCTCTGAGCGTGACGCAAGGTATACTGAAATATACATCGTCGAGGGAGATTCTGCGGGCGGCTCTGCAAAGCAGGGCAGGAACAGGAAGTATCAGGCGATACTTTCGCTCTGGGGCAAGATGCTCAACGTGGAAAAGGCACGTATCGACAAGATATACGGCAACGATAAGCTTGAGCCGGTAGTTGCGGCACTCGGTACAGGTATCGGCGAGGAATTTGACATAACAAAGCTGAGGTACGGCAAGGTCATAATCATGGCGGATGCCGATGTTGATGGAATGCACATAAGGACACTTCTGCTGACGTTCTTTTTCAGGTATATGCGTCCGCTCATCACCAACGGCAACGTGTATATCGCACAGCCGCCGCTTTTCAGGGTGGAGCGTAGCAAGCAGGTAAGGTACGCCTTTTCCGACCAGGAGAGGGACAAGTATATTGCGGAGCTTTCTGAGGACGGCAAGTATAAGGTCGAAACTCAGCGGTACAAGGGACTTGGTGAGATGGACCCGGAGCAGCTGTGGGAGACGACTATGGACCCGGAACGGCGTACTATAGTCAAGATCGGCATGGAGGACGCAATGAGGGCGGACGAGACGTTCACTATCCTCATGGGCGACAAGGTAGAGCCGAGACGGCTGTTTATTGAGAAAAATGCGAAATTCGCCCAGAATCTCGACATATAAAGGAGCTTGATTTGGAAAATTATCTTATCGAAAAGGAATACAGGCTCTCCCCGGACGTTGTGAGGGAGGCTTACAGGGCGTATCAGAAGAAGTATGTGTACCCGAAAAGCTATATATTCATGGTGCTTTTTCTCATAGTTGCGGCAGATTTCGTCCATGCGGCGGTAAAGGACAACACAAATGTGCTTGCGTATATACTGATAGTTCTGTGCCTGTTCTTTGCGTTCAGGGAGTGGTATAACCCACGCAGGGCAAGGCGTGGGATAACGGAGTCCTTTGTTCAGCTTGGAAGCCCGGTGTACAGGCTCACGGCGGCTGAGGGATATGCGGACATTGCGACGGTGAGCCTGCCGGAGAGCGATGATGAAGCCCCGGACAGCGAAAATGACGGGAGCGGCGGGGATATTGAAGAGACCGGGCTGCCTGAGCCGACAAGGATACCCTTTGACGAGGATTTCACGCTTATGGAGTGCGAATGCGCATTTCTTCTCGTTAGCGGAAAAAGCGTGTTCTATATCGTCCCGAAGGACTGCCTCACGGACGGCGAAATGGACATTATCAGGGGATTTAAGCGGAAAGAGACAACAGTATCCCCCACATGAACAGGAGGTAAAGACCTTTGCTTTATAATGACAATTCAAAGATAATCCATTCAGAGATAGTTGACGAGATGGAAAGCTCTATGCTCCAGTATGCCATGTCGGTCATCGTTTCAAGAGCACTCCCGGACGTCAGGGACGGATTGAAGCCGGTACACAGGCGTATTCTCTATACTCTGCATGAGAACGGACTTACCCCGGAAAAGGCGTACAGAAAGTGTGCGGATACGGTCGGTGCAGTCCTCGGACGGTATCACCCTCACGGTGATGCGGCGGTGTATGATGCACTCGTAAGACTTGCACAGGATTTCTCAATGCGGTATGTGCTCGTTGACGGACACGGAAACTTCGGCTCGATAGACGGCGACCCGCCTGCGGCTTACAGGTATACCGAGGCGAAAATGGCAAGGCTGACCCTCGATATGATGACGGATATCGGCAAGGACACCGTGGACTTTGCACCGAACTATGACGACAGACTTAAAGAGCCTGTTGTCCTCCCGTCACGCTTCCCGAATCTGCTCGTCAACGGCTCGACCGGTATCGCTGTCGGCATGGCGACAAATATCCCTCCGCACAACATGGGAGAGGTCATTGACGCACTTCAGCTGCTGATAGACGACCCGGACTGCACCATTGAGCAGCTCATGGAGCATATTCAGGGTCCTGACTTCCCGACCGGCGGCATTATCATGGGCAGGGCTGGCATACGTGCGGCATACGCCACAGGACGGGGCAAGATAACCCTCCGCAGCCGTACCCACTTCGAGGAGATAAAGGGAAGAAACTGTATCATCATCGACGAGATACCCTACATGATAAAGAAGACGATGATACTCAAAAATATCAACCAGCTGTGCAAGGACAAGAAGATAGAGGGTATCTATGACCTCAGAGATGAGTCCGACAAGGACGGAATGAGGGTAGTTATCGAGCTGAAAAAGGACGCCGTGCCGACTATCGTGCTCAATAAGCTGTTCTCAATGACGAAATTGCAGGACACCGTCGGAATAATCATGCTCGCACTGGTCAACAATGAGCCCAAGATACTGACCCTCAAGCAGATGCTGCGGCACTACCTCGATTTTCAGGTGGAGGTCATTCAGAGAAGGACACGCTATGACCTGAGAAAGGCTCTCGAAAGGGCACATATCCTTCAGGGCTTTATCCTTGCGGCTGACAATATCGACGAGATAATCCGGATAATCCGCTCAAGCAGCAATATCCCGGAGGCTAAGGAGCGTCTCAGAGAGCGTTTCAAGGATGTGGATATGTCTGAGCTTATCGACAGGATAGAGACGTTCAGGGATATAAATGTCCATGAGGTGCTCGATACTGCGGAATTTGACCTCACCGGAGAGCATATCGGGAAGCAGAACGGTCTTTCCGAGGAACAGGCTGAGGCGATAGTGCAGATGAGGCTCGGAGCTCTCACAGGTCTTGAAAGACAGAAGATAATCGACGAGCTTTTCGGACTTCTCACCAAGATATCGGACTTCGAGGTGCTGCTTGCCGATGTCAATAAGGTCTATGAGGTAATCATGGAGGATCTTACGGCGATAAGAAAGAAATTCTCCGACAAGAGGAGAACGGATATAGAGTCCGTAAGCGGCGAGGTCGATATAGAAGACCTTATCCCCGTCGAGGACTGCGTTGTAACGCTCACAAACAACGGCTACATCAAGCGTATGCCTGTCTCTGAGTACAAGACCCAGCGGCGGGGCGGCAGAGGTATAACCGGCATGAAGCAGCGTGATGAGGACTTCGTTGAGGAAATGTTCATCTGCGGCAGCCATGACAATATCCTCTTCATCTCCAACAAGGGCATAATGTACAAGCTCAGGTGCTTTGAGATACCCGACGGCTCAAAGGCTTCAAGAGGCTTCAACCTGATAAACCTGATACCGCTCACGGACGGCGAGAAGATAGCCGCAATGATAAAGACGACCGATTTCAGCAGCGACAGGTTCATCACCATGATAACCAAGCGGGGCAAGATAAAACGCTCGAATCTTTCGCTTTACAAGAACGTCCGCAAGCACGGGCTTATCGCTATCGGTCTTGACGAGGGCGACGAGATAGCCGGAGTACGCATGACCGACGGTAACGAGCAGATAATCGTCGCTACCCGCAACGGCATGGCGATACGTATAGAGGAGGGCAAGGGACGCTCGATGTCCAGAGCTGCCCACGGCGTAAAGGCTATAAAGCTGCGTGAGGGCGACTACGTTGCAGGTATCGCAAGAGTCCGTCCGGGTGCGGCACTCCTCACCGTCACGGACAAGGGCTTCGGCAGGAGAAGTCTGCTCGAAAGCTATCCGGTACAGAACAGGGGCGGCTACGGCAGGAAGAACTACACCGTGAGCGAGGCTAAGGGTCACGTATGCGGCATAAAAATGGTCGATGAGACTGATGATATAATCCTTGTATCGAGCGACGGCATAATCATACGCATACTTGCGAGCGATGTCCGGATAATGGGCAGATACGCAAAGGGTGTGCGTGTTATGAGGGTCAGCGAGGGTGCGAAGGTCGTTGCGTTCACAAGAGCGGAGCATGACGATTCAGCACAGACTGAAAAGGTCGAGCAGCTCTCTGATGAGGAGGCAAGGCTTGAGGAGGCTAAGGCTGCTGAGGAGGAGAAGAACGAGGCAGTAACAGAGGACAGCGAGCCGGACGATATCGGGGAGAACGAGGACACCGGAGATACGGCTGATGAAGCAGACGAGTAATCCGGGGCAGAGAAATGCCGTGCCGGAGCAGAGCAGCCTGAGCTACAGGGAAACTCCGGCGAGTGCGGCTGCCGTGACGCTGCTGAGCCTGTTCTGTCAGTGGCTGAACTGGTTCGCATACGAAAAGCTTGATTATCCGTGGGGATTCACGCTCATAACGCCGCTGATACTGTGCATCATGTACCATTTCGTGCAGCTCGATTCAGTCCCGGAGCGTAAGCCTGAGGACGAAAAGCCGCATTTTACCCGGCGGTTCGTGTATATATTCGCTGCACTCCTGCCGTTTCTGGTCGGGGTGCTGATAACCGTTCTCATGCTTCTGAGCAATCCGCAGATAAGCGTGTTTGACCCGGACGAGGACTACGCAGGAACGATACCGGAGGTCATTGCGATATACGCCGGGAGGTTCACCATAACCTCGCTGTATCTGATGATATTCGGCATAATAGATATACCGCTGCTGAACATGGCGGATAACAGGAAAAAATGAAGATATTTCTGATAATAGCTGCTGCGGCTGTGATAATTTCGGCGGCGGAGTGCGTGTATGAGAGCTTTTTTCTTCTCACCGTCCGGCGGGAGAGATTGTCCGGCAGCGGCAGTACCATAAAAACAGCCCATATCTCCGACCTGCACAAAAGGCGGTTCGGAGAGGGCAATATCCGCCTGACCGACAGGATACGGGAGGGCAGTCCGGACGTTATATTCATCACCGGCGACCTTGTTTCCCGGACGGAGACGGACTTTACGGCGGCAGAGCAGCTGATGAGGGAGCTTTGCAGGATCGCACCGGTGTACATGATATTCGGCAACCACGAGCAGAGCCTTCCGCCGGGGTATGCAGAGCGGCTGGAAAATGCGGCTCAGAGGGCAGGGGTGACGCTTCTGCACAACAGCCACAGGGTCGTCGATATCCGGGGAAGGGAGCTGTATATCTGCGGCTTTGACCCGGATTACAGCGTATACAAGACCGATGAGGGCGGCTACAGCGGACTTTCAGTCATAACGGCTGAGGATATAGCCGGAGCTGTCGGTGAACGCCCGGAGAGCGGCACAGTGCTGCTGCTTGCACACAATCCGCTGTTTGCGGAGGAATATGCCCGGTGGGGAGCGGATATGACGTTCTGCGGACACGTTCACGGTGGAGTGGTGCGGCTGTTCGGGGTAGGACTTCTGTCACCTGAGCGGCGGCTTTTTCCACGGTACACAAAGGGAGTATATGACATGGGGCATATACGACCAGGCAGCCGGGTACTTGTTTCGGCAGGGCTTGGAAAGCTGCGGCTTTTTGACCCTGCGGAGGTAGTTTTTTATGATATTTGAGGGATTTTTTGTCTCTTTTTGTCTATATCAGATACCGCCGGTCATAAATTATTTTCTATGCTATTTATCTTTCCGCTAAGTCAAAGGGGGAAACCAAAGAGGCTATGGGGAAGGAAACAAAACCCACAAAGCCGCCACCCTTCCCCCTCCTCTTAGGTTTCCCCCTTTGGATCCCCCATCCTTACTCCTCACCCCTATCCCGACGGCTTTATCTTTTCCTCTGGTTCGCTTTTTTCGTTCAGGAACGGAAGATATCGGTTCAGTGAAATTGAAAATCCAGACCATGTACTTTGGTCTGGATTATTTTTGCTTCGATAGGATTTTATGGTCTTGACATAGTTTTACGGAGCTGAAAGTTTTAGGAAAGGGGTCCGGGGAAGAACCCTTTTTCAAAAGGGTTTGCCCCGGAGGTTTCCCCCTTTGACTTAGCGGAGGGATAAAAAACATAGAAGAAAAAATATCGACCGGCGGTATCTGATATAGCCGGAATGAAAAAAATCCAGACCAAATCAATGGTCTGGATTTTCTGTTGTCTTATCTTACCTTTTTAGCAATATCATCTATGAGCTTCATAACGAGGTCAGCCTGCGGCATTGAGCCGAGGTCACCCTCACGGCGTGAGCTGACTGATACGTTTCCGCTCTCAGCCTCCTTGTCGCCGATAGTTACCCATACCGGTATCCTCTCAAGCCTTACGTCTCTTACCTTCTTGCCGACCTTCTCAGCCCTGTCATCAATGCTTGCACGTATCCCGGCTGCCTCAAGCTTCGACAGCAGCTCATTGCAGCAGTCAAGATGTCTGTCAGCCACAGGTATGATACGCACCTGCTCAGGAGCTATCCACAGCGGCATTGCACCGTTGTACTTCTCTATCATGTAAGCAAGCGTTCTCTCATAGCAGCCAAGCGATGTGCGGTGTATGATATACGGATACTTCTTTGTGCCGTCAACGTCAACATACTCCATGCCGAAACGCTGTGCAATAAGCATATCTATCTGTATCGTAACAAGAGTGTCCTCCTTGCCGTATACGTTCTTGTACTGTATATCGAGCTTAGGGCCGTAGAATGCAGCCTCGTCGATACCGATAGAGTATTCAAGTCCGAGGTTGTCGAGTATCCTGCCCATTACGGACTGTGCCTCCTCCCACTGCTCCGGAGTGCCCTCATACTTGTTCTTCGGGTTTGCCGGATCCCACTGAGAGAATCTGAACGTGCAGTCCTCAAGCAGTCCTACAGTGCCGAGCATTTCCTTTGCAAGCTCAAGACAGTCCCTGAACTCCTGCTCTAACTGGTCAGGACGGAGTACAAGGTGTCCCTCTGAGATAGTGAACTGACGAACACGGATAAGTCCGTGCATCTCGCCTGAATCCTCCTTGCGGAACAGAGTTGAGGTCTCGCCGAGCCTCATAGGGAGGTCACGGTATGAACGCTGTCTGTTGAGGTATACCTGATACTGGAACGGGCAGGTCATCGGTCTGAGGGCGAAGCACTCAGCCTCCTCATCGTCCGGGTTGCCGAGTATGAACATTCCGTCACGGTAGTGATCCCAGTGACCGGATATCTTGTAAAGCTCTCTCTTAGCGAAATACGGGGTCTTTGTCAGCAGGTAGCCGTGCTTCTGCTCAACGTCCTCTACCCACCTCTGAAGTGTCTGGATAACTCTTGCACCCTTCGGGAGTATTACCGGAAGTCCCTGACCGATAACGTCAACAGTCGTGAAATATTCAAGCTCTCTGCCGAGCTTGTTGTGGTCACGGAGCTTTGCCTCCTCACGCTGCTTTATATCCTCCTCAAGCTCTGCCGCCTTGGGGTATGCAACAGCGTATACTCTCGAAAGCATCTTGTTCTTCTCGCTGCCTCTCCAGTACGCACCTGTACACGAAAGGAGCTTGAACGCCTTTACCGGCTCAGTTGTCATAAGATGAGGGCCTGCACACAGGTCAGTGAACTCGCCCTGCTTGTAGAACGATATCGGCTCACCCTTGTCTGCGTGCTCCTGACACAGCTCCACCTTGTACGGCTCACCCATATCCTCAAGCAGCTTTATCGCCTCAGCCGGAGAAAGCTCAAACTGCTCTATCGGGAGCTTCTCCTTGACTATCTTCTTCATCTCAGCCTCTATCTTTTCAAGCTCCTCCGGTGTAAAGGGCTTTTCGAGGTCGAAATCGTAGTAGAAGCCGTTGTCGATAGCAGGGCCTATTGCAAGCTTTGCACCCGGATAAAGACGCTTTACAGCCTGTGCAAGTATATGCGAGCCTGTATGCCAGAATGTCTTCTTTCCGTCAAGGCTGTCGAAGGTACATACCTCGAAATCGCAGTCGCTGTCTATGACAGTCCTGAGATCCTTTACCTCGCCGTTTATCTTCACGCAGCACGCTGCCTTGTAAAGACCCATTCCAATGCCCTTGATTATTTCTGCGGCTGCCTGCGGAGCCTCTATCTCCTTAACGCTGCCGTCCTTTAATTTAAGATTTATCATAATTATTCTCCTTTTTCGTTATCATTCCGGTTATGCCCGTCCGATTATCTCAAAATCGTCCTCATAGATCTCAATACGCAGCTGTGCGGGGAGATACCCGTCAAAGCTGTCAACGACCATACAGACAACGATCCCGTCCTCGTCTATATCCATATAGATATTCTCTATAGCGAGGTGGATAGCGAGCTTGTCTGCGTCGCTGCCCTCGTAGTAGCCCTCATCGACTATCAATTCAGCTATCCGTCTGCGTGAGCCGTCCACCAGTGCAAGCTTCTGTGCAACGTCGGAAAAGTTGCTCATTATGTCGTCCTCTGTCTGCACGTAGAATCTTATTATCTGGTCGGAATCCCACAGCCTGTAGGGAAGCTCATACGCCTCCTCATGCTCGTTATAGACGATATTGCTCATTATTTCACCTCTTTTCACTTTATATCATTGTATCATCTGCGGCAGAGAACAAAAAAGCCCCTTATGCCGCAAAGCACAAGGGACGAGTACGCACTGAAAATGTCCGTATCGTGGTTCCACCCTGATTCACACGAAGCAGCACAGTATAAAAACAAAACGGCTTCGTATCTCATTGGCCCGGTAACGGGGGCAGCCGGCGTTTATTGGACGCACTCGGAGGGGGTGTGCTGTATCCTTTATGCCTGCCGCATTTCACCGGGCTGCGGCTCTCTGTAAGGTATAACGGCGGATATAGCCTTCCTCGTCACAGTATTGAAATATTTACATCTCCAGTGTAGCACATTTTTTTTAGTTTGTCAAGAGGAAAAATTATATTTTATTTTATTGCTCCCAAAACTAAACCTTGCCGACCAATGCTCGGCATAAAGAAAATTTCTCTGCGTCAGGAAAACTTGAAATACGACAGTATTCCTGCGTTTCTTTTCCTTGATAAAATCCCTTTCTGACTTCGCTTTTTTGGCAATGTTTAATTGGTGGAGCAAAAAAAATAAAGCCGTCGGGATAGGGGTGAGGAGTAAGGATGGGGGATCCAAAGGGGGAAACCTAAGAGGAGGGGGAAGGGTGGCGGCTTTGTGGGCTTTGTTCCCTTCCCAATAGCCTCTTTGGTTTCCCCCTTTGCCTTAGCGAAAAGATAAACAGTGTAGAAGAAAAATAACGACCGGTGGTATTTGATATAGCCGAAAAGAATAAAAATCCCAAAAATAAATCCATATATTTCCACATTTCTCCTTGACAATCCCCCGGCATACGGGTTATAATTATATTACAGGCAATTGCACGAAAATAAACTGAAAAGGAGTCTTAGCTATGAATACTGACAGACGCAAGGTAGTCCTCATCGGCACCGGTATGGTCGGCATGAGCTTTGCATATGCCCTTGTAAATCAGGGAGGTATCTGCAACGAGCTTGTGCTCATCGACGTGAACAAGGAGAGAGCCAATGGCGAGGCTATGGATCTCAACCACGGACTTGCCTTTGCAAAATCCAACATGAAGATATACGCAGGCGATTACCACGACTGCAAGGATGCTGATATCATCGTCATTGCTGCCGGAGTTGCCCAGAAGGAGGGCGAGACACGCCTTGATCTCCTCCAGAGAAATACCGAGGTATTCCGCTCTATCATCACGCCGGTGGTGAAGTCCGGATTTGACGGTATATTCCTTGTTGCGACGAACCCGGTAGATATCATGACAAGAGTTACCTATGAGCTTTCACGCTTCGGTGCTTCGAGAGTTATCGGTACCGGTACATCGCTTGATACAGCAAGACTGCGTTATCTTCTCGGCGACTACTTCACAGTTGACCCGAAGAATATCCACGCATACGTTATCGGTGAGCACGGCGACAGCGAGTTTGTCCCCATGTCGCAGGTAATGCTTGCAACGAAGCAGGTATCGGCAATAATCGAGTCTGATTCCAATAGCTATAGTCTTGAGGATATGGACAAGATAGAAGAGCAGGTACGCACGGCGGCATACAAGATAATCGAGGCAAAGAGGGCGACATATTACGGCATAGGAATGGCGATAACACGTATCGTAAAGGCTATCCTCGGCGACGAGAACAGTGTTCTTACGGTATCTGCGAAGCTTTGCGGCGAGTATGACAGCAGGGGCGTGTTTATCGGAGTTCCGTGTATAATCGGCAGGAACGGCGTTAAGGAGATACTTGAGCTGAATCTGACTGATGACGAGATGGATAAGTTCAGAAATTCTGCATCTATCCTTGATGAGAATTTTAACGGACTGAAGCTTTAATGGTTTTAATGAAAAAGCTGCGATTCCTGAGGGGTCGCAGCTTTTTATTTTTTCTATGTCAGATACCGCCGGTCGATATTTTTCTTCTATGCGGTTTATCCCTACGCTAAGTCAAAGGGGGAAACCAAAGAGGCTATGGGGAAGGAAACAAAACCCACAAAGCCGCCACCCTTCCCCCTCCTCTTAGGTTTCCCCCTTTGGATTCCCCTTCCTTACTCCTCACCCCTATCCCGGCGGCTTTATCTTTTTTTCTGGTTCGCTTTTTTTCTCCGGGACGGAATGTGTCTGTTCAATTTTTTTCGTTCTGTTTTTTGTCTCTTTTATAGGTACGACCGCCGGATATTGCCTATTCTTCCGCCACAGTAAGCTCATCATAATAGCCGTCATAGGTAACACGCTCAAAGAGTGTACTGCCAATGCCGGTATCTCTGTCCCACATAAGCTCAAAGCTGTCCGTGCCGGATTCCGAAATGCTGAATGATGTTATCTCAGCCTTTATTGTTTCGTCCTCATTGATGAAACGGAACACAAGCCCGCACCCGTCGATATCTGCGGTAAACGGCTTGCCTATGCCAGATTCTGCGTCAAGCCGGATAAGTGCAACACCCGTGATGTCCGCCGTCCCGTCAGTACACGGCATTATCTGGTACTCGGCAGTATATGAATCATCATCATTTGAGGTCTTTGTCAGCCAGTTTCCCGTAAGGAACGCCACCGGGTCTTCATCATACCGGTCACGCACTGTTTCCTCTTTCTTTACCGGCTCATCTGCCGGCTCGGTCGTATCACTCTCCGACAGCTCGTTCTCCACGTTCTCAGCTGCTGTGGTAACAGTCTCCTCGGCAGCCGTTGTAACTGTGCTGGTGAGTGCTTCGGTGACCTCCGCCGTTGTATTGCTGACGCTGACCGGCTCTGTACCCGGCTCAGGCAGCGTTTCTCCCGAATCATCGGCATTTTCATCTGTCTCCGGCGGATAGTAATACACCTCCGGGATAGTGGTCTGCTTTGCGGCTGGTTCCTGAGAGGTACTCTCCGTCTGCACCTGCTCTGTGATGATATCACTCTCGCTGCCCGGCACTGATATGAGGTCGTTGCGGCTTATGGCTATAACTCCGCCGATACCGCATACAGCAATGATGAACGCCGCCGCAGCTCCGGCATATCTTACCCATGAACGCCACTTGACCTGCTCTATCCGGTCAGTACCGGAAACGCTGTCCTCGTCCGAACCGTTAATGGTCTGCATTTTGCTGCTGCTGTCCACATTCTCCGTCTTTTCGAGAAATCTCTTCATGATACGCCTTTTGGTCTCCTCATCGGTCACAGGATATCTCTCTGCGATCTCCTCAACTGTACTGTCGTCAAGCCCTGTAAGCCTTGTTCTCAGCTCGTCGTTGTTATTCATCTTTTTCATTCTCTATCCTCCCTGAGCAGTATATTCTTCATCTTCGCCCTCGCACGCACGCTCCGCTTCTGGACAGCCGCCGGAGTCATTCCGACTTTTACCGCCGTATCGCTGACGGACAGCCCGTAGAAATACTGATATACGATTATCGAGGTATCCGGCTCGCCGAGAGACTTCACAGCCGCCCATAGCCGCTGCTTCATTATGCGTTCCTCAGCATCCTCCTCGGTATCGTCATAAGCGGGGGGAAGAATTGCCTCGTCCTCAATACTTTCGTTTCTCAGGCTGTTTCTTGTAAGTCTGCGGTAGCAGTCTATTGCCCTGCGGCGGGCAATAGTGGAGACGAAGGTCTTGATACTGCCGCAGCTGCCGGAAAAACGTCCGGCTGATCTGAATATTTCCGCAAAAACGTCGCCCACGCAGTCCTCGATATCCGCCTGACAGCCCACACCGGAGAGCTTGTTGGCTGCTATGGCGTACACCAGACCGCCGAAGCTGCTGTAGAGGGCTTCAAAGGCGGTTTTGGGGGAGCTGCTGAGAAGCTCCTCCCACTCGGTATCTGTCATTGTTTCTGTCATCGCATCACCAGCTTTCATCATTCATTCTCTCTGATATACAATTCGCTTCACGGGTCGAAAAAGGACAAGCTTTTGAAATTTTTCCGCCAATGCCGCCCGGTCGGGGGTGCTTTCTCCTACAAAAACAAACGCAAAATAAACCGAAAAAAATTGAACAGGTATATTTCGTTCCGGAAGAAAAAAAGCAAACCAGAGGAAAAAGATAAAGCCGCCGGGATAGGGGTGAGGAGTAAGGAAGGGGAATCCAAAGGGGGAAACCTAAGAGGAGGGGGAAGGGTGGCGGCTTTGTGGGTTTTGTTACCTTCCCCATAGCCTCTTTGGTTTCCCCCTTTGACTTAGCGTAGGGATAAAAAATATAGAAGAAAAATATCGACCGGCGGTATCTGATATAGCCGAAAAATAAAAGATCCAGAACATCAGCCGGGGTCGCACCAATAAACGCTCAATAAAGAATAACTCCGGAGATAATGGAAATAATACGACCGGAGGGAATGCCGATGAGTATAATTCTTATACGCTCTGTGATTCTGTATTTACTGGTCGTATTCGCAGTACGGCTTATGGGCAAGCGTCAGCTCGGCGAATTGCAGCCGTCAGAGCTGGTGATAACGATACTCGTCTCGAATATCGCAACTCTGCCCCTTGAAGACCCCGATATACCGGTGATAGTCGGCGTGACACCGATACTCTCGCTCGTCTGCTGTGAGGTGATCGTCTCACAGCTGATATTGCGGTCGCAAAGGCTCAGGAGACTTATTTCCGGCAGCCCGAAGGTGATGATCTCCAACGGCTGCATCAACATTGATATCATGCGTGAGCTGCGGTTTTCGGTCGATGACCTGATGACAGCCCTGCGTGCAAAGGACGTTTTTTCGCCGGAAGATGTGCAGTATGCCGTGGTCGAGACGAACGGCTCAGTTTCGGTGCTGCTCAAAAGCGATTCCGGCGGAAGCGACCCTCCGCCCATGATAATATCTGACGGAGTGGTGCAGGAAAAAGCCGCACAGGACTGCGGACTTACGGCGAAGGGGATAGAGCGGATACTGAAAAATAACGGCATACGCTCACCGGAAAGCGTGCTTTTTTTGGCTGCTGACAGCTCCGGAAACGGCTTCATGGCGGACAAAAAAAGCGGACGCATGGTAAGACTGGAGGGGAAGAAATGACGAGAACATGGCTAAGTATCGGGCTTATCTGCTCGCTTGCCGTCATCAGCGTGCTGTCGGGAGTGTGGGTGAACAGCCGGTGCGGAAAAATGATGAACGAGCTGGAGGATATCCTGACTCTTGCCGAGGAGGACAGGACGGACGAGGCGGTGAGAGCTGCACGGCAGCTTGAGGAGGAGTGGGAGGATTTCCGCCGCCCTGCCTCTGTGATAGTCAATAACTCGAAGCTCGGCGAGCTTGACAGGGGCTACGCCGGGATAGAGTACGCCCTCGAAGCGGAGCACCACGAGCTTGCACAGCTGATAACCGAGCTTATCCACATGACACAGCTCCTGCGTGACGGGGAAACGCCGGGGTTATATACTGTGCTTTAGAGCAATATAGTCCTAAATTCATTCCACACGGCTGTGAATTTCTTTTCCACACACTGTTGAAACTTATGGGGAATAAACTTTCTATATGTTGAAAAGTTGGTGGAGAGTGTGGAGAATAACGCAAAATACAGATTTTTACAGGTCGAAAAAGTTGAAAACATAGTGGATAATTGGGGAAAATGTGTAAACAATAGATTTGTATTGTGGAAAACCTGTCCGCAATATAATTTTTGAAGGGATAAGATTGTATGAAAAAGATTTTAGCAATAAGCTCCGCTTTTCTGCTCCTCGGCAGCACTCTGACCGGCTGCGGACGACGTGACGATATGGACGACGACGGATTTTACTCCGACAACAACGGCTACGTCTCCGACAGCGGGAGGCACGACGACAACTACGGAACAAGTGAGGCTAACTCCGCTAAGGACCACGTGAACGACGCTATCGACGGTATTGAAAACGCCGGCGAGGATATCGTAGAGGGCGTCGGCGACGCCGCTGGTGATATCGTTGACGGCCTCGACGGCGAGCGTGCCACTACGACTACCCGATAAACTCTTCACCTGCTGTTGTGACGGGCAGCCATATAAGTCTGTACTTGTTATCGGGGGACACCTTTCTGAAGAAAGGTTCTCCCCCGTACCCCCTTCCAAAGACTTTTAATTAAAATCCCCAGATAGGGCACACGCACAGCTTCAAACCAGAATCAACCGGCGTGCCCTATCTGGGGATTTTAGCTGAAAGTTTTAGGAAAGGAGTTTGAGGGATAACCCTTTTTCAAAAGGGTTTCCCTCAATAAAAAATACAGGTTTATGTGACAGTCAGCCGCAGCGGCAGGCGGAGGGTTTACCGGCAGATCTCGGTGATCGCGTGGGCGATGATCTCGGCGTTTCGGAGCAGATCGTTCAATGTAATGAACTCGCCGGGTGAGTGCATAAGACCGTCTGAGCCGGGAAATTCCGCACCAAAGGCAACTCCGCCGGGGATATCATGCACATAGGTGCCGCCGCCAATGGCTATACACCGCCCTTTATCGCCTGTGACCCTTTCATATGCGGTCAGGAGCGACTGCACAAGCGGCGAGCTCTCCGGGGTGATATGCGGCTCAACGCCCTCGCATGAATCAATGGTGAACCCGGCTTCACGAAGTTTTCCACATATGATGCTGCTGATGTTGAAAACTGTCTGGTCGAGTGGAAATCTGATATCAATGCCGCCGGAGATACTGTCGCCGGAGCTGCTGAGAACAGAGAGGACGCAGGTCATTTTCCCCGATATTTCGTCAGAAAATCCAAGTCCGCAGCTTTTTCCGTCAGTTTCTCCGTGTGGGAAAAGCCGGGCAAGCTCCGCAAGCAGCGGGTCGGCGTCCCTGTACTCGGAAAGGAGCTTAGTTACGGCATTTTCACCCTTTTCGGGTGTAGATGCGTGGGCGGCAGTACCGGTGCAGCACCGCTCGTTCTGCTCGCCGGTCAGGGTGTACCGCACAGCTCCCGGAACTGCGTTGATTGCGTTGTCAACGGCTATATTCCGGAAAATTCCGCCGGTCAGCGGTGCGGAAAAATACACCCTGAGCATACCCTTTTCGGCGTTTATCACGGGGTACTCGCCGTCCGGGGTGAAAATCATGGGCGGCAGCTCACGCTTTGTCCGGTAGTACGCAATGTCCGCCGAGCCGTTTTCCTCGTTAGTGCCGAAGATGAGCCTTACGCCCTTTTTCAGCGGTATACCGCACTCCTTTATCGCTTTGACAGCATAAAGTGCCGCAACCGCAGGCCCCTTGTCATCTATCGCACCTCTTCCGGTCAGCTTGTCCGTCGCCGGGTCATATTCGAGCCTGAACGGGTCAGTCTCCCACCCTGTCCCAGCCGGGACAACGTCAAGGTGGCAGAGTATCGCAAGCTCCGGGTCATTGCCATGATCCGCAGAGCCGGCGTAGTTGTCAACATTTTCGGTCACAAGTCCGGCTTCACGGCATTTTCCGAGCATGAACTCCAACGCCCTTGCAGGCTCTCTGCCGAACGGAAAACCGTCCTCAGCCTCGCCCTGAACGCTCGGTATCGCCACAAGCTCCCGCAGAAGCTCCGTCATTTCGCCGCTTTTTGAATGCAGATATTCTTTGATAGTGTTCATTTTTTCCTCCGAAGTAATAAAAAACAAGAGACCGCAGCGGTCTGCGGTCCCCTGCCCCCTGTCCTGTGCGCCCTACGGAACAGAGTAGAAAGAAAGGATAAATATGAAAAGTGAAGTTCTTCTTTAAGCTGAACCGATCAGTTTACGATCGCAAGCTCAGTCTCCTTGTCGAAGATGTGTATTCTGTTCGGGTCGATAGCTACCTTGATATCGTCGCCGGGTCTTGCTGTAGTTCTCGGGCTGACTCTTGCAGTAAGGCTGTTGCCCTCGCAGAGCAGATAGAGATATGTCTCAGCACCCATCATCTCGGTGATCTCAACGTAAGCATCGATAACGCCTGTTGTAGCGTTGTTGAGGTACATAGGCTCATCGTGGATGCTCTCAGGACGAACGCCGAGGATTATCTCCTTGCCTACGTAGCTTCCGAGCTCGTCAGTGACCTTTGACTCCGGAACGATTATCTGGTACTTTACGCCTCTCTGGGTCTTGGAGTCCTCTGAGCCGAACTCAACGATGAACTGACCGTACTCCTCCTTGAGGACAGCGTCGATGAAGTTCATCTGAGGAGAACCGAGGAATCCTGCAACGAACTTGTTAGCCGGGTTCTCGTAGAGGTTCTGAGGAGTATCTACCTGCTGGATAAAGCCGTCCTTCATGCAGACGATACGGTCACCCATAGTCATAGCCTCAGTCTGGTCATGAGTTACATAGATGAATGTAGTACCGAGCTTCTTGTGGATCTTAGCGATCTCGGTTCTCATCTGAGCACGGAGCTTGGCATCGAGGTTTGAAAGAGGCTCGTCGAGGAGGAATACCTTAGGGCTGCGGACGATAGCACGTCCGAGAGCAACTCTCTGTCTCTGACCACCTGACATAGCCTTCGGCTTTCTGTCGAGGAGGTGAGAGAGGTCGAGTATCTTAGCAGCCTCGTTGACCTTCTTGTCTATCTCGTCCTTGGGGACCTTGCGGAGCTTGAGTCCGAAAGCCATGTTATCGTAAACCGTCATATGCGGGTAAAGAGCGTAGTTCTGGAAAACCATCGCAATATCTCTGTCCTTAGGAGCGATATCGTTTACGAGCTTGTCGCCGATATAGAGCTCGCCCTCAGATATCTCCTCAAGACCAGCTATCATACGGAGAGTAGTAGACTTTCCGCAGCCTGAAGGGCCGACGAGAACGATAAATTCCTTATCCCTTATGTCTAAATTTACATCAGAAACAGCAACAACGCCGCCCGGATACTTCTTGTAAATGTGTTTCAGTGTTAAGCCTGCCATTTGATCCAGTCCTCCAATTCAATTTCTTTTGATCGTGCCGAATAGTGATCTGGGTAAACGGCACTCACACTGACGTATGTATTTATTAAAGCATATCCTGCGGATATCCCAATACACTATCAGCTACAATACTATTTTAGCACTCTTCAAACATTTTTTCAAGGTGCTAAATTGCCAAACTTACAATTAGTTGTTTATTAGAATTGCCGAAAAAATGTCAGAAAAATCCGTGCAAATCCTGTCGAAATCGGGTTCATCGAGCATTTTTTCAACATCTTTGTGCAATAATTCCATACAGCTGCCTATTCCCAGTGTTTCGGGGAGAATAAGGTTTCCGTATGATATTCTCATCAGCTTTTCAACACAGTTTTCAACAGCACTGAACATACGCTTCACCTGATGGAATTTACCCTCATAAAGCTCCACAAACGCCATATTATCGGCGTTTTCAGCCTGACGCACCCTTGCGGGGAGGCAAGTCTCGCCGCCGCCTATTTCAATACCTTTTTTGAATATGTCAACATATTTGTTTTGGAATGGTCTGTCAAGTTTCACAATGTATATTTTGGGTATGTGTGACACGGGTGAGAGCAGCCTGTGGGAAAGCTCTCCGTCGTCGGTGATGAGCAGTGCTCCGAGGGAATCCTTGTCGAGCCGTCCTGCCGGGAACATAGCCTTTGTCCTCATCTGAGGGGGGACAAGCTCCATGACATTTTTCCCGTCGTGCTCACTGGTGGAGCTGACGTAGCCTGCGGGCTTGTTGAGGAGGATATACCTGTACCGCTGGCTGCCTATGACAGCCCCGCACACCTCAACCGTATCGCTCTCAGGGTCGATCTTCACATCGCTCCGGCGGACAGGCGTACCGTTCAGGGATATGCTGCCCCTTGCGGCAAGCTCCTTTATCCGGCTTCTTGTGTACTCTGTACGCTCGGAGATGAATCTGTCAAGTCTTATCATTTTTCGTTATATTTTCAGTATCCCCGCCATATAATCAATTAAAAAATACGGGGGTCTTACTATGAAAAAGGGTATTTTGATTTTTGCCGCAGCTGCAATTGCCGCCGCACTTGCGGTTTCCGTACTGACAAGGGAGGACAGCACACCTGAGCAGCCTGAGCCTGTGCGGGTACTGTCGGTCAGCGACAGGACGGACTATTTTGCACTTCACGGCTGGGAGGCTGAGGAGCTGTACTGCCATGCAGTCCTTATCCCTGATGAATTTTCAGCTGCTTATGAGGAATATGCCGAAATACAGGACAAACAGGGGCTTCCTCTCAGAGAGTATGCAGGACAGGCGGGCAAGCTGTATGTATACCGCATAAGGAACTACTCCCCCGGCGGAGAGGAGCTGCGTGCGGAGCTTCTCGTCTGTGCAGGGACTATCGCCGCCTCACTTGTCTACAGCGAGGACATCGGCGGTCTGAGGCTGCCTGTAGCCTGATACAGCTTACTTGAACAGCGTGAAGGCGTCGCCGACTATCGGCAGCTTCACAGCATAGCCCTTGTACGCACCGATCGCAAGCAGAGCCATACCTGCGATTATCGCCATTACGATGATGACCTGCATTATCCAGCCGATAAGCGGTATCGCACCGAGGATCATGGATATTACTGCGAGTGCGAGAACGGCTATCAGCCACAGGAACTGCTGGTTTCCGTGGAATTTGCAGAACTCCGATCCGCTGTCGAAGATTATCGGCAGGAAGAAGAGTATCGGCAGCACATAGCATATAGCGCACACGGTCTTGTAACGCTCGGTGTCAGCCCCGAACAGCGACTGCTCGTCCTCATCGTTGAGCTTGTCAAGAATTTCAAAGATCATTTGTCTCACTTTCCTTTCGATCTGACCATTCAGTCTGGTCGTTCTGTTTTCTTTTTGTCCAATTCACTTATGACTGCAACAAAGCTGTCAACATCGGTGAAGTCCTCATAGACCGAGGCGAAGCGGATATAGGCGATAGGGTCGATATCCCGCAGTCTGCTCAGCACAAGCTCACCTATCTCCCTGGTGCTTGCAACGTTCTGCTGAACGTTGGCAAAATGCTCCTCAACGTAGCCGGCGATCCCGTCCACCTGGTCTACAGTGACCGGACGCTTCTTGACCGCTGTGTATATGCCTCTGGTCAGCTTGTCCCGGTCGAACGCTTCGAGCTTTCCGCTCTTTTTCTGCACCATGAGCGCAGGCTTTTCGATGATCTCGAACGTTGTGAATCTTGAGCTGCATTCAATGCACTCACGGCGGCGCTTTATGCTGCCGTCCTTGGGGCGTGAGTCGATGACCTTTGACTCGCCGCAGCCGCAGTATGGACACCTCATTCTGCCTCATTCCTCCTTCCGTACTTCTCCGTCAGGGAGCACAGCGTACCATAGCTCGATATAAGCTCGCTTATCCCGCCGAACGCCGAGCGGTATACCTCAAGGACAACGCTGCATTCCGGGCTGTTTTTCGCCAGTATCTCGAAGAACTGCTTGAACCGGAAGCTGCCTCTGCCCACGAGCAGACAGTCACCGAGCTCACCTGAATCGCTTATGTGGACGTGCCGCACGCTGCTGCCTGCCGCACTGAGAAAGGCAAAGGGAGTTTCACCTGAGCGGATAGCCTGCTTAGTGTCGAGAACGAAAGCGAAATCGCTGCCGAGAAGCCCGGATATCTCACGGATAAATGCAGACGAGCCGCTTTTGCAGCGTGCAACGTTCTCAACTGCGACGCTTATCCCGAATTCCCTGCCGGTATTGTACAGCCTTGAATACCTCTCGCAGAAAAGCTCAGTATTTCTGACAGCCTTAGCCGCATGGAACACAAATATCTTAGCGCCGACGATATTCATGAACTGGAAGTAGTGCTTATAGAAGTCGAGCGAATCGCTGAGCCGGCGTTCGTAGTCCGAGAAGAACATCAGCTGTTCAAGCTCAGAGGTGAACGGGTGGACGGCACAGCATTTCATATCGAACTGTCTGAGTATCGCAGCCGACTCATGGGCGAAGCTTTTTGTAAGCTCTGAGTGTGTATTCAGGAATATCTCAGCTGACTGCACGCCGTTCACAGCGAGGTCATAGAGAGCCTCCTCCGTGGGTGCCGGGTACAGACAGGCTGTAGAGACTGCTGCCTGCATGATCTCCCTCCTTTCACAATATGTCCAATAATTATTATATCATTTTTCAGCGGAAAGTCAACACATAAATAGTCTCGTGCCGATATTTTTTTGCGTGCAGAGTGTATGAGAGGCAGATAAAAGCATAAAGGGACGCCCTCTTTTGAGGTGCGTCCCCTTGTATCATAAATCATTCAGCACGCTCAGGGACAGGTGTCCCCGGCTGCTGTCATTCATCATTCGCTCCCCTGTTCTTTTTGAATCTCGATCTGCTGCCGAAATTCAGGGAGATAGTGAGTATCTTGTCGGAATTGAATATCCTGAGTGCAAAGAACATACAAACAGCGAAAATTATTATCTGGTAGACAAGTCCGCCGAAGAATATCATATCATGCCCGAACATCAGGTTCGACATCGCCGAGAATGTGTGCGTGAACGGTATAGCATATACCACTATCCTTGCAGCCACAGGCAGGTCGTTCACATCTGCAAAAAGCGATATGAAGTACGGCACCATCGCCATCATCATCAGCGGCATTATCATCGTCTGTGCCTGCTTTGTGTCATTGACGAGTGCTCCGAGTATCATTGATACCGAAAGGCATATCAGTATGGTGAAGAAAAGCTGCAAGCCGACGAGAACAAAATCCGTCAGCGAGAGCGATATACCGAGCCGCTGCATTGCAGCCTCAAGCGACAGCATATCCCCTATCGCCGGGAGATTCATGCCTGCCTGTCCGGCAGCCGCCGACGTATCCTCCGTTATCTCCCCCATAGCCTTGCCCATGAACGCCGAGAATGCGACCATGTAGAATACCGCATTGATCAGGGCAACTATCGTTGCCGCAAGCATTTTTGCACCGAGTATCGCCGTGCGTGAGATAGGTGCAGACAGCAGCGTTTCGAGGGTCTTGTCTATCTTTTCGTTGGCGATCGCACTCATCAGCCCCTGTGAGGTCATCATGATGAGCACGAAAACTATCAGCGGCAGCACCTCGTTCTGCACCATTACTCTGCCCGATATCGAATCCGGTGAAACTGCGGCTGATCTGCTCCCCACGACCGTATTCTCCGTCACAACGATCGGGTCGTCTATCATGGAGAGCTGCTCCTCAGTAACGCCGTAACGCTCCGATATAACGGCTGAAATGCAGCTTTCTATCAGTGAGACTGCACTTCCCGTACCGCCTGAGAGTGCGTCGAGCATTGCAGCCGACTGCATTTCAGATACCGTTATCAGCCCCGGTCTTTCGCCGCTGTCAAGAGCCTCTGTGAAGCCCTCCGGGATGATCACGATATCCGATATCCCGTTATCCCTCAGCACAGCTGCGTAGTCGTCCCCGGCTGATGATGTATCATACAGCTTCACATCTGCACCGCTTTCCTGCAAGGTATCTATAAGTGCAGCGGTAAACTCAGTATCGTCCCTGTCGCTGAGGGATATCTGTATATCCTCTCTTGTGGCTTCGGAAATGGTGGTGGACATGATATTGCCGAGCAGCATGAAGATGACCAGCACAAGCACGAGACTTATTATCATCTGTGCATTGATAAGCTCCCTCAGCTCCTTTTTGAGCAGATTAAAGAATTTCATTTTCCTTCACCACCCTTTCAAAGACCTCCTCAAGATTCGGGGCATTGTACCGCTCCTTCAGCTCGTCCGTCCGTCCGGTAACGAGAAGATGACCCTTTGCGATTATCCCGACCCGGTCTGAGACAAATTCTATCTCCAGCATATTGTGCGATGAGAGCAGGAACGACATACCCTCCTCCTCTGCGAGCCGCTTTATCGTCTTGCGTATCTCAATTGCGTTCAGAACGTCAAGTCCGCTCGTAGGCTCGTCCATTATCGCAAGCTTCGGGCGTGTCATTACCGCACGGGAGAGCAGCAGCTTGCGTATCATTCCACGGCTGTACGTGCCTATCTTTTCGCTGAGCCTGTCGCCAAGCCCGCAGATATCCCTTGCACGCCGGATATATTCCTCCGCCTCCCTGGGGTTTATCGTGAAAAGCCCTGCCATGAATTTCAGGTAGCTTATGCCGGTCATGTTCTTATACGCCCCGGCTTCGTCCGGCAGATAGGTTATGCACTCACGCACCCTCTGCGGCTCCTTCAGTATGCTGTGACCTGCAACGACTGCATCTCCGGCTGTCGGAGTGAGCAGAGTGGATATCATGCGGATAGTGGTCGTCTTTCCGGCACCGTTCGGCCCGATGAGTGCGAATATCTCGCCCTTTCCTATCTCAAATGACACATTGTCTGCCGCAAGCACCTTTGAATACTGCTTTGACAGTCCCTTTACCTCAAGTATATTCTCCATCAGCTCTCCTTTCCGCCTGAGTGCTCTGAATACTGTGAATTGCCGGTATCGTTTATAAAATCAGCGACGATATATCTCGGACGAGCCTTGACCTCGGAGTATATCTTTCCGATGTACTCGCCGATAATGCCGAGTGCAAGGAGCTGCAGGCCGCCGATGAACCATATGCTGCACATGGTGCTTGACCAGCCGTGCTCGGTGCTGCCGAGGAGCTTTCCGATTATCGACCAGAGTATAGCGATAACGCTGATGACGGACATGATGAGCCCGACACTTGTGATGAGCTTCAGCGGCTTGACGCTGAACGAGGTTATGCCGTTTATTGCAAAGGCGAGCATTTTTTTCAGCGGGTACTTGCTCTCTCCGGCGAATCTCTCCGCTCTTTCATACGTGACCTCGCAGCTCTGGAATCCGATTAGCGGCACCATTCCGCGCAGGAAGAGGTTCACCTCCCTGAAATTTGCAAGCTCCTGGAGCACTCTGCGGCTCATAAGGCGGAAATCAGCGTGATTGTAGACAACGTCCGCACCCATGACCTTCATGAATTTATAGAAGCCCTCAGCGGTAGTCCTCTTGAAGAACGTATCGGTATCCCTTGCACTTCTTACGCCGTAGACGACCTGATTCCCCTCATAGTATTTCTGCACCATTTCGTCAATGGTGTTTATATCGTCCTGTAGGTCAGCGTCCATAGTTATCGCCATGTCGCAAAGCTCCTTTACGGTCATAAGACCGGAAAGCACGGCATTCTGGTGACCGCTGTTGTGGGCGAGATTTATCCCTGAGAAGAATTTCGGGTCAGTCTCGTGCAGCTCGGAAATAATGCTCCAGGTCTTGTCCCTTGAGCCGTCATTGACGAAAACCACACGGCTGTCCGGGGAGATAAGCTCCCGGCTGATGAGTGACTGGTATTTTTCCTTGAGCCGTTTTGCAGTTTCGTGCAGTACGGCTTCCTCATTGTAGCATGGTACGACCATGTAGAGAATTTCTGGTTTTGTCATATGCCCCTCCTGAAATATGGTATCATGTAGATTATATCATACATACAAAGAAAATGCAAGAGTGCAGGAGGTGGTGTTTATGGTTGGTATTTTTTTGGGGGCTATGTAAGATATCGCCGGTCGTCCACGACCGCCCGATAATGAAAAAGGGCTGACGCTTCCGCCAGCCCTGTATTCCATATCCGACCGCAGCCGCCCGTTACTCCTGCTCTCCGTAGGTACGGAACGCCTTCATCATGATAGCCACCTCAAGACGCTTCTTTTCAAGCTCGCAGGATATCTTGTGAGCCTTGCGGATATCGCCCATATACTCGTAATTATTGGCATTGCACCCGCCGCTGCAATAGAACTTCGCCCAGCACCTGCGGCAGTCCGGCTTTGAGTAGATATGTGCGTTCGCAAAGTCCTTCTTCATCTCCTGATCGAACGTTCCCTCGTCGATATTTCCCATTTTGTATTCGTCTATGCCGACAAACTGATGACACGGGTAGATATCGCCGTCCGGGGTTATCGCAACGTAGTCGTTTCCGCAGCCGCAGCCCCTCAGCCGCTTTATCGCACACGGCCCCTGGTCAAGGTCTATCATAAAGTGGAAGAAATTGAATTTCCTGCCCTCCTTTTCGTTATCAAGGATACGCTTTGCAAGCTTTTCGTACTCCTTGAACACCGCCGGAAGATCCTTTTCCGTCAGGGCATACTCCTCCCCCTCACCGACGACCGGCTCAATGGAGATCTGGTCGAATCCGGCTTCATACAGGGCAAAAACGTCCTCGGAGAAGTCAAGGTTCTTGTTGGTGAACGTTCCCCTTACGTAATACTCCTTCTCGCCCCTGCTGTCAACGAGCTTCTTGTATTTTGGCACGATAATATCATAGCACCCGTCAGCTCCGGGCAGCACACGCATATAGTCGTTGACCTCTTTTCTTCCGTCAACTGACAGCACGACATTCGACATTTCCCGGTTGATATAATCTATCTTCTCATCGTTGAGCAGAAGTCCGTTGGTGGTGATAGTGAAGCGGAATTTCTTGCCGTACTCCTCCTCACGGGAGCGTGCATAGTCCACTATCCTCTTGACAGTCTCCCAGTTCATCAGCGGCTCTCCGCCGAAGAAATCGACCTCAAGGTTCGGTCTGTCGCCGGAATTTTCGAGCAGGAAGTCGATAGCGTGCTTTCCCGTCTCGAATGACATCAGCTTGCGTCCCTTGCCGAAGTCACCTGTTGAAGCGAAGCAGTACCTGCACCTGAGCTGACAGTCGTGTGCGATATTCAGGCACATAGCCTTTACCGGGGAGGCTACCGACCACTTTGCATATTTCTCATAGTCGTCCTCGGAAAAGAGTATCTTGTCGTTATAAAGCTCGACTATCTCCTGGTAGCAGTCCTCTATCTCCTGCCGGTCATATATCCGTGAGAGCTTTTCCATGACCTTTTCCGGACATTTTTCCTCAAATGGCGGTTCAACATTGTCAAGAAGGTCGTATGTCAGCTCGTCCACGATATGAACTCCGCCGCTGTTTACGTCCAGGACGATATTGAAGCCGCACAGCTTGTACTTATGTATCATATTTTTCCCTTTCTGTACGCTGGATCAATATATAAGAAAAATGAGACAGTATATCGCAATACTGTCTCACAAGGAAGACCTGAAATGGTGCTCGATCATCTCTCGCACTTCTGGTTAGCAACTGTGCATGAGGTCTTGCATGCCGACTGACATGAAGCCTGGCACTTACCGCAGCCGCCCTTCTGAGCGGACTCCTTCAGGTTAGCCTTGTTGATAGTCTTGATGTGCTTCATAATTTCCCTCCTGTTACAGACTTGAATGAGGTTTGTGTCTGCTATTGATAATATTATATCACAGCATTCGGCTTTTTTCAATAGTTTTTTTCCAAAAAAACATTTTTGTATAAAACAGACAATTGTCGCCGGTTGATAATATGGATTTCATACAATTATTGGGTGCTGCCTTAAATAACACTCCACGCTCCGGGTGCATACAATATAGCGGAGGTGATCGCATTGTACCGGGAGATAGCCCTTGCACTGACAGTCAGCATCGACACCATGCTCGCAGCCGCAGCCTGCCGGACTGCCGGGATCCGCATACCGCTGCTGCCTGCGGCTGTTATCAATCTCATAAGCTCCGCCGTACTCGGTGCTGCCGTGCTTCTCTCGGCACTGCTCGGACAGCTCCTGCCGCTCTCGCTGTGCCGTATAGCCGGGGCGGTGGTGCTTATCGCAGCCGGTGCCGTCATCATCACGAAAAGTCTGCTCAGGAGCGTTGTGAAGCGGCTCGGCAGCAGAGAAAGACAGCTGCGGCTCGGTGAGCTGAGTATAGCTGTGCGGCTGTGCCTTGACGATACCGCTGCGGATATGGACAGCTCTGAATCCCTTTCTGTACCCGAAGCAGCTGCACTTGCCATTGCAGGCTCGCTTGACTCTGCTGCCGCCGGTATCGGCTGCGGAAATTCGGTGGCTCCTGCACTTGCGGCACTGTGCTGCTTCGTGACCGGCTGTATTGCGGTAGCTGTGGGCTGTGCCGCCGGGAAAAGGCTTTCCTCACTGCCGTTCGATATCTCATGGGCTGGAGGGGTGCTTCTTATCATTCTTTCGGCGGTCAATCTGTTCCAGCCCGGAGGGTAGAGAGCTGCCCTACCGCTTTTCCAATTCATCCGAGATCATTTTCATGAGCTGGCCGGTCAGTTTATTCAGGTCACTGCATTCAACGGTTTGCGGATACATTTCTTTAAGATACGGATAACAATCGCTCCCAAGAGCAACTGCAATTACCCTGGTGCCTCTGTGAATGATCTTTTCAACTGCATTTGCTGTATCCTTCACAGATACCGGTGGGGAATAATCAGAATCATCACAGCTATGCTCAGGATAACCGTCCGAGATCATTATTATGACCTTTTCAGCCTCCGTAGTGTGAGCGTTTATATATTTTTCAGCCCAGAAAAGAGACAGTCCTTCCCTTGTACCGTCGTATGAAGAAAGGCGCATGATATTGTACTTTTCTTCAGGGGAATGTCTGAAGTCAAGCAGAACATTGTGTTCAAGCAAAGGCTCGTCATATATTGCCCTGTGTTCAACTATACTGTGTGGTATGTGTCCGCTTTCGAGTACCTCATGAAGAATAACTGCGGATTCCACAGCGGCATTTCGCCTTGCTCCCGACATTGAACCGGAACCGTCTATCATAAGTAAAACAGATAGATCAGGCGGGCGTTTTTCATTATGTTTCTTATACCAATAACGCTTTTTTACGTCAGTGAAAGATTTAGATGAAATACCTGCACCGAAGTATTTCCTGTTCTCTGTATACTCGTCCTCGGCATAAAGCAGCTTTGCAAGCCTATGCTTGTAGCTGTTGATAACACGCTCAAAATGAGCAGTAATAGTTTTATAGCTCTTTTGCAGTGACGCATTCGGTATGTGGTGGAGCTCCTTGATGATAATACCTCTGTGCATTGCAGAAGCACCGGTATTTTCGCCTTTTATATGTACACAGCGTACAGCAGCTGATCCTGCTGAAAAACTGTCGATTTCCTGAAGCTGAGTACTCATTATATTTATGAGCTGTGTCAGTATCTCACCATTTTCATCGAAATCTATGGCATTTCCGTCAAGATCTGAGAATAATCTTCGTGTTATATATGCTTTTCGACCGTCCGACTTATGTTCAGTAAATGAAGTTTTTGCAGCAGTATGTGTCTCAATGCCTCCGAGCAGTCTTTCAAGAAGTCCGGGATCAGGAAGCTGATCCGGCAGCAGCGGCTCAAGGATATCGAATATCCTACAGGCATAGATATGCCGTTCGTCAGGCGTTTCACACAATGAGCCCTCAAGAAACAGCGGTGCTGTCTGCCGGATATAGTCCTCATGCTCCCTGAGCGGAGGGGGTGCGGAAAACATAGGATAAAGCAGTACCATAGCTGAATGGTCGAGTATGTACTCTATTGCCTGCTTATTCCCGGCTTCGACCCTTTCGTTCAGGTTCTCTATGACCTCACTTACCGTTCCCTGTGCAGGGGAGCCTGCAAACATATGTGAAACTCTGCCCCATCTCAGGAAAATCTCCATATCAGGAAATTCTGAAACACCTGCGTTTTCTATGAAAGCGTCCTCGATTATATTATCTATCATGGCAAGGACGGTGAATCGCACCTGATCCGTACTGCGTATGTCAGTGACCGCAGGTACAGGGAAGCGTGAGAAAATGATATGAAGGCACTCATGTACCTCCTGTGCACGGGCTGTCATATACAAGCCGCTCCACGGGTCGGTGATGACCTTTTTCAGTCCGAGAGCCTCAGAGGTCTTTCGCATTGCTCCGGTATCCTCATACATCTTATCCATTGCCGGGTCTACAGTGATATTCACACCGTCAGTAAAAGCTCTTCCTTCATTGATGAATGCCAGTTCCACACTCTCATTCCTCGTGAAGCCTCTTGCAAACCTTTCTTCTCTGAGCCTGTTTTCTTCACACTGAAAGAGCTTCAGGTATTCCTTAGCCTCCATTGTCATCAGACTCACCCTTCTTCCAGTTGTGGAAAGAGATTATCTTGCGTATCATCGCTTCTATGCTCCTGTCGCTTCTTGCTATGGGGACTATGGTTTTCTCAGCTGCCGCTACATATCCCTCATAAACTGCCATTCTTGCCCAGTTTTCAAGATTTCTCGGTGATATGACAAGATCGAGCTCCTCTGCCTGAGCCTTTGATCTGATACGGTGATACACCTCAAGCATATCTTTTATAAACGGTGCACAGTCTGGTATCCTCGCTTCAAGCATTCTTTCTATAGCCTCATCAGCCAGCTCGTCCATTTCAACAACAGCGTTGAAACGATTATACAGTGCCTGATTAAGCTCCCTTGTACCGTAATAACCGATATTCATTGTGGCAAAAAATCTGAAGTCCTTGTGCCGCTTCACAGTCTCGCCGCTGTCGAGCCTTACGAAGCCGTTATCATCGAGCAGTGAGTTCAGAAAGGCAAGATACTGAGGACGTGCAAAATTGATCTCCTCAAATATAACTGCACCGCCAAAGCGTATCGCCTTAGTTACATAGCTTTCTTTGAATACGATCCTGTCTCCCTCAGGAAGATATTTTCCGAGAATAAACTCATCAAGGTTTTCGGTGCAGTTGACAGTCTCCATAACAGGAAGTCCTGTCTCCCGGCAGATGAGTTTGCATGCCATGGTCTTACCTGTACCTGCCGGCCCGTAGAGCAGCACCGATCGCATATCTCCTGCCGTAACAGCACTGCACAGAGGTCTAAGTTTGTCGGGAAGCCTGAATTCCTCTGAAAGCTCCGGAACAAGTTCTCGATAGCATTCAGGAAAGTGCTCATTCGGGAAACTCATGATCTCGATATTATCATATGTGATCTCTTCTTTATTTTTCCTGATATTGAGCAGCTTCGCCTTTAGTGAGTATTTACAGGTCTCAGGCGGGATGCTCAGTTCACGGCTGCTGATTATGAATTCATTGTTCTTGAAATGCTGGTAGAGATCCTCATGGAGCGTAACAAATGCAGCTGCACCGGGAGTCCTTACGAAATCCATGAGCATTCCTGCATACTCCTCATCCTCCACAAGAAGACGAACAAGCAGTACAATGATAACGGGCAGAAGCAGATAATGCTCCTCCACATCTGACGGAGCAGACTTCATATATTTCCCGTCACGGTCAAGGGGACAGCATTTTATCAGAGATGTTCCGTCCATATTCGCACGGTAGCAGAATGTATCGGTAATGCCATTTTCACGCCAGTCTGCCGGGACTGGCAGCTCTATCCATACAGCATTTCCTGTTTCATCAGTCAGTATGTCACCCTCTGTTTGTTTATCGTTCAGAACTCTTGAGAGGTATTCGGCAAACATGATAACTGCTTCACCGATCGTCTGACAAAGGGTGGTGGTCCCTTTGTAGGATTCGTTGTTCCGGTGGACATAATATGCCGTTGCGTCCGATAAATGCCTGAATCCGAATCCCTTGTATATCTCGCTGTCATTTTTCCTCACGATCTTGTATGCAGCCTTGCATGGTTTCATTTCATCACCTCTTTAATTCTTCCATAAGTCTTACAAATCGCTTTCTTTTATAAGTAAGTGGATCTGTGTATTTTGTGAGTTCAAGTCCTTTTTCGGCCATTCTGACAGCTTCCTGTATGCGATCTTCTGCTGTGTATAAATGAGCATATGTGTAATATACTCCATCATTGTCCGGTTCATCCGCAATTAGCCTTACAAGTATCTCTTCCGCTTTATCATATCTTCCGAGAGCGATCAGTATATCCGAATACAGCAGTTCTGCGTCAGAAAGCTTAGGCGTTGATGTTCCGTGTTTTTTCAGCATATCTATAACATACATTATCATATCCAGTGCTTTTTCGTGATCGCCTGCTTTGTAGTAAATATAAGCACCGTCACTGAGATTGCGAAGGTGGCTTGGATGATCTGGTCTGCCATATAGCTTTTCGGATATTGTAATATTCTTTTCCCATTCATCATACGCCTCGCGGTATTTTCCTGTCCTTGCAAATGAAAGAGCACTTAGATTATGGAGGTGTTCGTTATCCCCAATGTTATCATATCCGTATTTTTCCGCAGTTTTCCTGTAAAGCTCCACAGCATCGAATACCTCGTCATATTGCTCCATGCCATAATGGAACAGTGCCTTTACAGTCAGAGCGAACAGATAAGTTGACGGGTCGTTATCCGGTATATCTCTGAGCTTTCCGCAGATATCATCAGCTATTTCAAGTGCGTTTGAGGTCATATCCATGTCATTGTATACAAAACTGACATTGATATATCTGCCCAGTGTTTCGGTATGCAGCTCTCCCAGTGTTTTGACGCTGAGCGAATATACTTTTTCGCTCAGTTCAAGTGCTTTCTCGTTTTCACCGAGAGATGAATATGTCCCGGCAAGATTATTCATTGCAAGGAGGGTGTTATGGTACTCCTCGCCCATGTTTTCTACATACCATTCATACGCTTCCTTTGTCAGCTCCAGGCTTTTCTCATAATTTCCGTTTTTTCTGTAACAGCTGCCAAGATTCAGCTTTGACATAACGGTGTCCTGAGCGTTTTCTCCAAGTATTTCTTTTGCTGTTTCGTACACCTTCTCTTTCAGCTCAAGAGCTTCACTAAGCCTTCCATTATCCTCATAAATTCCTGAGAGGTCATTCAGCACCGAAAGAGCCCCTGGAGACTTTTCACCATATGCTCTTACCGCTGTTTCATAAGCCATATCCAGATACTTCAGTGCTTCATCAAGCATATACATATCCTGGTACGCTCTTCCGAGGTTCTGAAGAATATAATAATACTGCTTATCATCACATTCATCACAGTCAAGTGCCATCTGATACTGCTGCAGGAACAGCTCCTTTGCTTCATCATTATTGCCTGACATATACTTATTCCAGCCCAGTCCGCCCAAAGCTCTGACAGTCTCAATGGAGTTTTCTCCGTATTCACTCAGATATACATTAAGGATCTCGCTTCGTATATTTAAAGCCTCTTCAAATTCTCCGTAGTATTCAAGCATAGTTGCGACCCGTGCACTGATATCATAGTAATCCGTGTTTATGATATTGTAGTTTTCTTTAACATAGTCAAGATACATATTATAAAGCCGCATTGCCTCGTCATAATCGCCGTATTCATAGTCAAGGTCCGCAAGGCCACGAAGAGCAACATATGCCTTTTCTGAAGATCTTCCGTATTTTTCGCAAACAGCCTCATAGATCTCGTCGTATACCTCATGTGCTGACTCAAAGTCATTCTGTTCAAGATATTCGTCAGCGGCGGTGTAGGCGTCATCGAACTTTTCCTTTGTGATGAGCTCTGAAATATGCTGATCCATAAGCTCCACTCCTTTCTATATGCCGGATCTGGCTTTGAGCCGTTCATTACTCCGGCTGCTTCCGCATTCCTTCCTTATTATACCACATATATAGTGCTTGTTCAAGGAAAAAAATAAAAAGCCGCAAAGGCTGCTTAGTGAGCTGAACCATGCAGATCCGCTGTCACCATTCTCCACTGTTCACCAATAACTAAGCCCGTCACATAAGTGACGGGCGTTTCTGGTTGGGTATGACTAAATTGATGACATTCTTTTTACTTGAACTTAAACGTTTCTATTTCTTCAGGTGAAAGATCATTGAATGATTTATTATTTGCTGTCATGTATGGTATTATCTTAGAAAAGTCAATTTTGTTGGGAGGTAAAGTAGTACCGTCCTTTGAGCCTACATATATTCCGTCAAACCATTCAAAATCTGGATCTGGAATAATACAATTCTCACTCATTCTAATGCTCCTTTAGCCTATAAATCAAAAAGCTACGCAAACTGCGTAGCTTTCAAGTTGGTTGGGGTGGAAGGATTTGAACCCTCGAAATGACGGAGTCAGAGTCCGTTGCCTTACCGCTTGGCGACACCCCAATATAAAGCTGAACGATTCAGCTTTATTATTATATCACTATATTCAAAGAAAGTCAATAGCCGGAGATATATTTTTATAATTTAACTTATCCCTGTCTGCCGAGTATCTTGTACAGTGTCCGGTACAGCAGCTCCGCCTCCTCCGGTGCGAGATCGACGCAGCTCCCGACCTTTTCAGGAATGTCAACTGCCCTGTCCCTGAGCTTCATTCCCTCGTCAGTCACCTCCACCAGCAGCACTCTCTCGTCCTCGCTGCTGCGGAAACGCTTCACAAATCCCTTAGATTCGAGACTTTTCAGCACTGGCGTGAGTGTTCCTGAGTCAAGAAAGAGCTTTCCGCCGAGCTCCTTTACGCTCAGCCGCCTATCCTCCCAGAACACCATCATGGCTATGTACTGCGTATAGGTCAGGTCAAGCTCGTCGAGATACGGGCGGTACTTCTTGATGATCTCCCTTGAGCACGCATACAGCGGAAAGCACAGCTGATTTTTCAGCTTGAGGCAGTCATAACAGCTCATCTGCTCACTCCTTGCTCTGTCTGTTGTAGGCTTCTCTTATTGCTATGCAGAACTGATCGGCACACGAGGTCGGCTTCATTCCGCAGGTATTTCCCTTGAGCTTCTCCTCTATCTGCTCCACAGTCATACCGTCCACCAGCTTTGAGATAGCCTTGAGGTTGCCGTTGCAGCCGCCGTAGAATGAAACATTGCTGACTATTCCGTTATCGTCGAGCTCAAAGCTTATCTGTCTTGCACAGACCATTTTCGTATTGTAGATATACTCCATAATGATACCCCCGTAAATAATAATCGAGCGTGATTTTCTTGTGCTCAACTTAATTATACACTCTTTTTTCGGGAATGTCAATAGGGAATTTTTACAAAATATCATTTCTGTTTTGGTGATATGAACCCGTCTGATGTTCTGGATCTTTTATTATTCGGCTATGTCAGATACCGCCGGTCGATATTCTTCTTCTATGCTGTTTATCTTTCCGCTAAGTCAAAGGGGGAAACCAAAGAGGCTATGGGGAAGGTAACAAAACCCACAAAGCCGCCGCCCTTTCCCCTTCCTTACTCCTCACCCCTATCCCGGCGGCTTTATCTTTTTTCGTTCTGTTTTGTTTTCCTGCACTTAATCCTTTGTCTCAGTAATAAACCACAGGATACTGCTGACAAAGGGAACAGCCGCACTTAGTCCAAGAGAGATGAGAAGCTGCTGCGGAGTGAGGGATACCGTACCGAATACCGTCTGAAGCTCCGGTACAGCCGCCGCCGCCGCAAGCACTCCCCCCGATACCAGCACCGCAAGCACGAGCTTGACGTTGCTCAGGAGCCTGATACGCAGCAGCGGCTTTGTCTCCGACTTGCACTCAAATACGTGTATCAGCTGCGAGACTGCGAGTGTTATAAGTGCCGCCGTCCGGCACGCTGCGATATCTCCCCCGGTGTGCATTACCGCCGTGAACGCAGCAAGTGTCGAAAGCCCGATGAGTATGCCCCTGACGACTATCCGCCGCATTAGTCCGCCGGCAAAGAAGCTCTCGTCCGAGCGTCTCGGCGGCTTTTCCATAATATCGTCCTCCGGCGGCTCAAGTCCGAGTGCAACAGCCGGCAGCCCGTCGGTGACGAGGTTGATGAGCAGTATCTGCACCGGCAGCAGCACCACGGGCATTCCCATGACCATGCCGAGAAACATCGTCAGCACTTCCCCGATATTGCATGAGAGAAGATACCTCACAAACTTGCGTATATTCGCATAAACGCACCGTCCCTGCCCGACCGCCGAGACGAGTGTCGATAAATTGTCGTCAAGCAGCACCATATCCGCCGCCTGCTTTGTAACGTCCGTACCGGTAAGCCCCATAGCTACGCCTACATCAGCCTCCTTTACCGCCGGTGCGTCGTTTACTCCGTCTCCGGTCATGGTCACTATCTCACCCTTACGCCGCAGACTTCTCACGATACGCAGCTTGTGTGCAGGCTCAGAGCGGGCGAATACCGTGTACCGGTTTATCGTCCTGTCAAGCTCCTCGTCCGTCAGCTTGTCAAGCTCAGCCCCGGTCATAGCCTTTCCGCCCCTCAGAAGCCCAGCCTTTTCCGCAACTGCCCGTGCTGTGCTGATATTGTCGCCCGTTATCATGACAGTCCTGACCGAAGCCGAGCTGCATTTGCGGATAGCGGTCTTTGCCTCCTCACGGGGAGGGTCGATCATTCCCACAAGCCCTGAAAATATGAGGTTTCCCCTGTCCGGGTCGAGCCTGTCAGAAATGCAGTACGCAAGTGCGAGCACCCTCAGAGCCTGCGAAGCCATTTCCTCCGCAGCACTCTCCGCAGCACGCCTTATCGCTGATGTCATGGGCAGCACCTCGCCGCTGCCGGTCATATACTGCTCACACCGGGGGAGAATGACCTCCTGAGCACCCTTGAAGTACATCAGTCTGTCTGAGCGGTCGGCGATATGTACAGCCATGAACCGCCTTTCGCTGTCGAACGGCATTGCACCGAGCCGGCGTATACCGGGCAGCGACTGCCGTGTGATACCAGCCTTTGCCGCCGCTATCAGTATCGCAGCCTCTGTCGGGTCGCCGGTTATGCTCCATTCGCCCTGTCCGGAAACGCTGCCCCGGCTGCGGCTTTTCACCGGTCTGTCGGTCGTTATCTCCGAATCTGAGCAGAATACCCCGCATTTGAGTGCCGCCGTCATAGCTTTTTCGGTCTTAGGGTTGACGGCGGTCTGAGAGCCGTCGGCGTTATTTTTCAGCACGCTTCCGCTTATCCTGTAGCCCTTTCCGGTGAAGCTGTAGCTGTCCTCAGGCGTATACAGCTCTGTGACGGTCATTTTGTTCTCAGTTATAGTACCCGTCTTGTCGGAGCATATCACCGATGTACAGCCGAGAGTTTCAACGCTGTGCAGACGGTTGACGAGAGCATTCTGCTTCATCATGCGGCTTACGGCAAGTGCGAGGGCTATCGTGACGGTTGCAGGAAGTCCCTCCGGGATCGCCGCTATTGCAATGGTTATACCGGTCATGAGCATATCGAACGGGTCTTCACCCCGGAGTATGCCTGCACCTGCGACCGCCGCACATACCACAAGGCATATCACCGCAATGACCCTGCCAAGCTCGCCGAGCCGCTTTTGCAGGGGAGTCTGCTGGTCGCCTATATCCTCAAGCATACCGGATATCTTCCCCATCTGGGTCTTTTTTCCGGTTGCAATAACAACAGCCCTGCAGCGTCCCCGGACTGCCGATGCACCGCAGTAGACGATACAGCCCCGGTTCGGGGAATTGTCCGTATCTCCCGGAGCAGCCGGAGCTTTCGGAACAGCGTCGCTCTCTCCGGTAAGGAGCGATTCGTCGGAGCAGAAGCCCTCTGAGGACATCACTGCACAGTCCGCAGGTATCCTGTCGCCGGCTTCGAGGTCGATAACGTCGCCGCACACAAGACCTGCCGCCGGGATAGTTCTGAGCTGTCCGTCACGCCAGCATTTTGCAGTGGGGGCGGTCATAGACCGCAGAGCTTCGAGGGTATGCTCCGTGCGGAATTCCTGTATGAAGCCGAGAACCGAATTCAGGAGCACTATCAGCACTATAGATACCGAGTCCGTTACCTCGCCGAGCAGGAATGACACAGCCGCAGCTGCAAGGAGTATCATCACCATAACGTCCCGGAACTGTCCGAGGAATATCCTCACCGCACCGTTTTTCTTTCCCTCGCCGAGAGTATTTTCACCGTCAGTCCTGAGCCGGGCGGCTGCTTCTTTTTCAGTAAGTCCCATTCCTACTCCTCCGTTCAGATAGCTTTGTCCCTAAAGCATATGCGGAGGAATGAAAAAAAAGACCGGCAGCCGTGCAGCTGCCGGAAAAATCAATATCGGTGGGAGTGCACCTATAAAACGCCCCCAAAAAGCTGGTAAATAACATTTAGGTGGTTTGCCGTTCGCAAATTGCCATTATATCACAAACCCTCAGTCAGTCAAGACCAGGATGAACGCCATAAATGGCGGTCTTGACTGACTTCGTGTTTGTGGGTGCGGCAATTAAGCGAACGGTGCACCACCAGCCGACCGCCTGATTTATTATATAGCCGAAAAATGAACAACACAACACCAGCCCATGCACGTTCATTCTACAAGAAAAAATAAAGCATTTTAATCCTTTTCCTCATAAAATACATGATATATCACCGCACGGTGGCTGTAGGTGCTCAGCACAAGCCCGATAACAGCATACATACTCACCATCGCCGTGCCGCCGGCACTGAAAAACGGCAGCGGTACACCTATTACCGGTGCAGCCTTCAGCACCATGCCGATATTCATGACACAGTGAGTAAAAATAAGCCCGAAAGCTCCCATGCAGATGAATTTGCCCTGCCTGTCCCGTGTTATCCGGCTGTCGGCAAAGATCTTAAGGCATATATACGCCAGCAGTATTATCACCCCGACAGAGCCGATGAACCCGAAAACCTGCCCTATATAGGCAAAAATGAAGTCGTTGTGCTGCTCCGGGACGTATACATACTCGTCCTGACCCGCAAAAAGCCCCTTGCCGAATATCCCTCCGGCTTTGAGTGCGGAAAGCCCTAGATCCTGCTGATATTCTATTCCCTCCGGGTCACTTCCCGGGTCGAAAAGGACGAGGAACCTCTTTTTGTGGTAGTCGCTCAGGGCAAAGCTCCACATCGCTGCGACAACTCCGGCAGCCGCTATGGGAGCCGCAAGGAGATATTTCCACGAAATATGCGACGAAACGAGCATGAATGCAAATATCGCCGCAAAGATTATCGCCGTTCCGTAGTCACCCTGAATGCCGACTATCGCTATAGGTATCCCGCCGTGTATCATCAGCAGCAGCATATGCAGCGGCTTGTTCATATCCTCCTCGTCCTTAGAGAGATGATAGCTGAACGAGAGTATGAACGCAAGCTTCATGATCTCAGACGGCTGCATACTGAACGAGCCTATCTGTATCCACGCCTGATCGTCCGCACCGCCTCTCTGATACGCCAGCGAGGTAAAGGTAAGCCCGACGAGGGCAAGTGCAGCCGGGACGTAGATGAACCACAGCTTTGAGAGCTTGCGGTAGTCGATAAAGGAGATAAGCACAGCGGCGGCAAATCCGAGCAGAGCCGAGAAAAGCTGTGTCTGCCAGTAGCCCGCATCAACGCCCTCGCTCTCGCTTATGCCGCTGCGGACTATCGAATATATAAGAAGCGTTCCGAGCCCGGCACATATAGAAACGGCTGCAAGAAGCCCTATGTCAAGGCTGTGCCGCTCGGAGGGTAATTTTTTGAATACTGAACTCATATCTTATCCTTCTGGTCGTCAGACTTCTCCGCACGCTTGCGGGAAAGCATATTGTTTGCAGCTCATGTCGCACCGTTCTCAGACCAGTATTTCCGGTCAAGACTGCGGTACTGGGCAGCCTCTGCGATGTGCTGCCGCTGGATCACCTCACAGCCGTCCAGGTCTGCGATAGTGCGTGAAACTTTAAGAATCCTGTCGTATGCCCTTGCACTCAGTCCGAGCTTTTCAAAGATATTCTTCATTACTGTCTCTGCCTTGTCGTCAAGCGGACAGAACTCTCCCAGCCTGTCCGGAGTTATGAGTGCGTTGCAGGTTATCTTTGTACCCCTGAAGCGTTCCGCCTGTATCTCCCTCGCAGCGATTACCCTTTTGCGTATCTCTGCAGAGGATTCCTCGTTCGCCCTTGAGGAGAGGTCTTCATATTCGACCGGTGCGGCTTCGATATGCAGGTCAAAGCGGTCGAGCAGCGGCCCGGATATCTTCGATAGATACGCAGCGACCTTTTTCTGTCCGCAGATACATTTTCTCTTAGGGTGTCCGTAATATCCGCACGGGCATGGATTCATCGCTGCAAGCAGCATTATCGTACACGGGTACGTCACGCTCCCGGCTGCACGGGCTATAGTCACCTTTCTGTCCTCAAGCGGCTGACGGAGTATCTCCAGCGTCCTGCGGTCGAACTCCGCAAGCTCGTCCAGAAACAGCACCCCGTTGTGTGCGAGCGACACCTCGCCCGGCTCAGGTATCGACCCTCCGCCGATAAGACCTGCTGCCGAGACAGTATGGTGCGGCGAACGGAACGGACGGGTCGTGACTATCGGGCTGTCGGAGGATATACGCCCGGAAATGGAGTGGATATTCGTGGTTTCGAGCGATTCCTCAAAGGTGAGCGGCGGAAGTATGGACGGGACACGCTTTGAGAGCATACTCTTTCCGCTTCCGGGAGAGCCTATGAGCAGGGCATTGTGACCGCCTGCCGCAGCTATCTCAAGGGCTTTTTTGGCGCTCTGCTGCCCCCTGACCTCCGAAAAATCGAGCTTATCCGTATATGCAGTCTCCGGAGGTATGTATCTTTCGCACGGAGCTATCCTCTTTTCGCCGGTGAGGTGCTGTATGAGCTGCTGCACAGTCCTGACGCTGTATATCTCCATTCCTTCAAGGAACGCAGCCTCGTGAGCGTTGCCCTCCGGCACGAATACTGCTTTAAGACCGCGCTCCCTTGCAAGCATGACCATAGGGAGGACACCGTTTATGCTGCGGATATCGCCGTTCAGGGACACCTCGCCAATGAACGCACATCCGTCGGTGCAGTCTCCTATGAGCTGCATTGCACGGAGTATAGCGACAAATATCGCCATATCATGCACCGAGCCGCTTTTTCTGGTGCCAGCCGGAGCAAGGTTGACCATAACAGCCGCCACCGGGAATTTAATGCTGCACGCCCTCAGAGCCGCACGTATCCGCTCACGGCTCTCACGCACAACAGCGTCCGGCAGCCCTACTATGTCGAACATCGGCTGTCCCCGGCTTATGTCTATCTCCACATCGACCGGGAACGCATTCAGTCCGAACAGTCCCAGACTTGCTATTTTTGCAAACATAGTCTCACCTTTCTGGGGGAAACCCTTTTGAAAAAGGGTTCTCCCCCAGACCCCTTTCCTAAAACTTTCAGCTTCGTATAACTCTGTCAAGACCGCAAAATGTCATCGGCTTGAACTGATTTTGATTCGCCGCCGCATTATGCGTTATCTCGGCTCAAATTCCCTCTCCGGTGCAAGCTCGTTCGATTCGGGCAGGAGAAGTGTCTCCGCACCAAGTCCCGGCATATCCGGTGAAGCCGCAGTCCGGGGCGTATATGCCCTCGCACTCGCAGAGACAGACGCTGCACGCATTATCTCCGCCGCCATTGCCGCCGCTGAGCCGGAAACAGGCTTGTCAGGTGTATGCCGTGTCAGTGCCGCAGCCGTTTTTGCCGCAGCCTCCGGAACACCGCCGTATGAAGCCCTTCGCTTCTCCGCAGCTGCACGCTTTTCCGCCGCAGCCCTCTCCCTTGCGATATCACGGTATCTGTCGTAGCTGTAGTCCGGCTTTTCGAGCGATTCAGAGTACCATTCGCTGAAATGCGGCCAGCCCTCAGTCTCCATGAGCTGATAGTAGTCCCGGTAGTATCCCGGAAACCGCCATGTCATGATAACGCCGATAATTCCGGTGACAAAGGAAAGGAACACCCCCGGCATCTCTCCGCTGAAAACGCTGACAATGGCAAGCAGAGCGTAGACGATCAGCATTATTATGCCGAATACCTTACGCTTTGTGCAGCAGAGTGCCGAAAGAACAGTAAGTGCGATAAGCTCAGCGGACTGAGTGAATATCGCAGCGACTGTCGTCCTTTCGCCGATAAGCGACGGGATAAAGGATATTATGGGAAAAACAGTGCCTGCAAAGGTGAACAGTATCATCACAAAGCACATAGCAGCGGTGTAAATGAACGTTCTTGTGCAGTATTTTTCTATCTCAGCCTTTCTTGCGGAACAGACGGCGTAATGTCCTCTGCGGGGCTTCTCCTCAAGCTCCGGGTCACGTCTCATCGCTGTTCTCCTCAGTTTTTCTTTCAAGCAGGAACATTCTTCCGCTGAACGGCGGTATGCTCATATATAAAGTGCCCTCATGCTCAGAGAAATCCGTCTCTCCGTCGGGCGTAGAGCCGCTGTATATCTGGTTATCCGAGTCGAGCAGGAGCTTTGCCGTCCAGTCGCCGCCTATGTTCACGCTGTAATCGTACTGATACCAGTCGGAGAAGTTCAGCACAGCGAGTATATCCCCGTCAGCACTCTTCCGGCGTATCGCATACACGCACCTGTCAGCCGACCTGCAATCCTCCCACATGAAGTTTGTCGGGTCGTAGTCGTAGTGAAGAGCGGTATATTTCAGGTAGATATGGTTGAGCTTTCTGATATACTCCCTGAACGAATCGTGCATAGGGAATCTGAGCATATCCCAGTCCTGCTGACGCTTCTCGTCCCATTCCCTGAGCTGACCTATCTCGCTGCCCATGAAATTGAGCTTCTTTCCGGGGTGGGCTATCATGTACATATATAATGCCCTTGCCTGCGGGAATTTATCATCATACTGTCCGTTCATCTTCTGCACGACAGTCGCCTTGCCGTGGACGTTCTCATCGTGCGAGAGGGGCAGTATGTAGCGTTCGTTGTAGAAATAGAGCATGGAGAACGTAAGCTTGTGGTAATCCCTTGTGCGGTACATGGGGGCACTCTGGAAGTATTCAAGGGTATCGTGCATCCAGCCCAAGTCCCATTTATAGTCAAAGCCAAGTCCGCCGTCGAATACCGGTGCAGCTACCTTCGGGTGGGCGGAGGAGTCCTCAGCGGCGAGTATTGCGGTAGGGTGGCGGAGCTTGAGTCCGCTGTTCATATCCTTGAGGAACTGTATCGCATATTTGTTCTCGCCGAGGTATTCCCGTCCGTTCCAGTAGATAAGATTGCGTACAGCGTCCATTCTCAGCCCGTCTATGTGGTACACGCTCAGCCAGTAATTCGCCGCAGACTGCAAAAACGAGCGTACCTCGCCCTTTGAGTGGATAAAGTTGCGGCTGCCCCATTCGTTATATCCTGCGTCATCGTCCTCAAATTCATAGAGCTTTGTGCCGTCGTACTCCGTAAGACCGTAGTGGTCAACAGCGAAATGCACCGGCACGAAATCCATTATAACGCCGATACCCTTTGCGTGGCATTTGTCGATAAGCTCCATGAGCTGCTCAGGAGTGCCATAGCGTGCGGTCGGTGCGAAGAAGCCGGTGCTCTGATAGCCCCAGCTCTCGTCAGCCGGGTGCTCATTGAGCGGCATTATCTCGGCGTAGTTGTAGCCGTTTTCTGCGAGGTACTCCGGCAGCATATCCGCAAGCTCGCTGTAGGTATACCAGCCCTCCTCGTCCTCATCGGATACTCTTTTCCACGAGCCGAGGTGCAGCTCATATATGTTCATCGGTCTGTCTCTGCCGTCGCTGCGGCTGTCCAGCCACTCCTTATCCGTGAAGCTGTAGCCTGTTATATCCCGTATCACCGAGCAGGTGCCGGGACGCAGCTCCATACCGAAGCCGTATGGGTCACAGTGGTCTATAAAAACGCCCTTCCGGTCGTATATCCGGTACTTGTACCGCATACCGGGCATTGCCTCCGGGACAGTTATCTCGTAGAATTTCCCGTCTATCGTGCAGTCCATAGGGATATCCTCCCAGCCGCTGAAGTCCCCCACGACGGAGACCTTAGAGGCAGCCGGGGCATAGGTGCGGAACACCGTGCCGCCCTCAGTGAGATGTGCTCCGAGAAAGTCATATGCGTCAAAGGCTTCTCCCTTGTAAAATCCGTAAATATCCATTGTTATCAGCTCCGTTTAACTGAAATTGAGAGCAAGCCTGTAGTCTGCCGCTCCGGTGAAGGGATCAAAGCCTATCCCCTCGTTGTCGTTATCCATGATGAGATAGCGGTTTTTATAGAAAAGCGGGATAAATTCCTGTGTTTCAAGGACGATCTTCTCCGCCGCAGTATATTTTTCGACAAGCTCCTCCGCCGAAGAGCATTTCCTCAGCTCCGGGGTGAGGGTCAGTCCGCCCGTGCAGTATTTCAGGCACGGCTCCGTTTCGAGCTGCCGGAAATACGCCTCGCCTGTGCCGGTGCTCCCCGCGCCGCAGATAAGGGGGTACAGAGCAATGCTGTACTCGCCGCTCTCTATCCTCTCCTCAAATTCCTCCGGCGTCACCTCGTCAATGCCGATATATACGCCGAAAACGTCCTGCCACCGCTGCGAGAGCCTGTGCAGGTAGGACGAGCACTGAGCCTCTGAGCTGACGAGTATCCTCACGGCTTCAAAGGAGCTTATCCCGGAGGCACTCTTTGTATCCGAAACGCTTTTTGCCGCCGAATCCGGGTCGTACATATCGAACTGCCTGTCGGACGAAAGCTCTCTGTAGCTCCGTCCGAGCAGTGTCACCGCCGGGGGGATAAGTCCGCTTGCCGTGGAGATATCGGTGTTCCCGTCCTCAGAAAGCTCCCTGTCTACAGCAGCCCGGTCGATAGAGCGTGCAAGGGCGTTCCTCATTGACGGTGATGACCAGAGGGTGTTCTCATGGTTGAAGATAAGTCCGAGAGTTACCGGAGCCTCGGCGGATATGGTGTACTTCCTCACGCTGTACGGAGTTCTGTCGTAGGTCGAAAGGCACTCCGTCTCCTTGTCCTTGAGCCGCTTCATCACGGCTGCACTGTCCTCCTCTATGGAGTAGCTCAGGTAGGCAGGACATATCTCATATTCCTCAGTGCGGTTTTTCTCGTTACGCTTCATGTAGAGGATATTGTTCACTCCGTATGGGTCGTAGAACCATTGCCGGACATAAAAAGCTCCGTTAGACATCACGGAGCGGTCATCAAGTCCGTACCTGCCCTTTGTCGAGAGGAAAAACTCCCTGTTGCACGGGTACGCTGCCGGGCTTGCCATTCTTGCGAGAAATTCCGCATCAGGCTCTTCGAGGACTACGACGAGGGTCTTGCTGTCAACGGCGTACAGCTGTGCATTTTCAGCCGATATCGCACCGGTCTCAGGGTCTTTTGCACCCTTTATCCCTGAAAACTCCTCCGCATACGGCGACTGCATAGCCGGGTCGAGGACTCTTTGCAGTGCGAATACATAATCGTCAGCTGTCACCGGAAAGCACTCGTCCTCGCCGATGATATCGTCATTATTTTCGTCAAAGAACCAGTAATTATCCTCCCGGAGCGTGAACGTGTAGACAGTCCCGTCCCCGGAAATATTGCAGCTCTCCGCTCCGGCGTACACGATACTCCCGGAGCTGTCACGCTCGGTAAGTCCCCTGTAGAGGTTCCTTATGACCTCAGCGGCAGCCTCATCAGACGCATACTGCGGGTCAAGGCTGCCGGGGTTGCCGCAGAGAGCTGCGTCATACATATGATTTAGCCCGCTTCCCCTGTCCGTGCTGCCGCAGGAGACTGCTGACAGCAGGGCACATATTGCTATTCCGGCGGAAAGCGGCGGTTTTATTACGCTTTTCACGTTGTCTCCTTTAAATTTATCTTTCTTTTGCAAGGCTTTTCCGGGGTGTCTGCCCGCTATTATTCCTCAACAGTGACGATGAATCCGTCAACGTTGTTGCCGGAGACTGTATAGCTCTCCGTCCTCGGCACGAGCACAGCCGGGTCGCCCGATTCCGGCTCAGGCAAAAAGTACACCCTGTAGTCTCCGCTGTCTGTGTGTATTTTCAGCTGGTCGTCTATAGTGTGTCCCCTCAGCTCGTCGATATACTCCTCAAGGCACAGCCCGTTCTCAGCGATATACTGAGCGTGGGGAGCACCCACATACCGGTATGTATAGCTCCTCGGTCTTTCACCGGTAAAGTCGGACTTGTCCGCCGGGAAACGCACGATAAAGCCGTATTTTGCGGCATTTTCCTTAAACCATTCATAATCTCCCTCAGGGCTGAAATAATACGTCGTAGCGTCCTCGTTCATGACGAGCATATCAATAGTCCGTCCGGTATGATAATCGGTATATCCGGCTTCAAAGCGTGACTTTCCGTCGCTTCTCCGGGATATCTGCTCATTATATGTGCGGTAGCCGTCAAATATCCATATATCGGACTTTTCACGCCCTGCCGCCTTTGTGAACGCCTCCATCATGCTGCAAAGCTGGTCAGCAACGGCAGAATCCGCCTTTGTGACGTTGTCGCACACATCAAAATAGTCATTTTTATGGTCATAGAGCGTGACTATATCCGTATCGCCCTCGATGAACTGGTACTCATGCTCAGCATTGACCAGCACAAGGTCGCCGGTGAAGATATCGTCGTAGTCGCAGCTTATGGTCTTGTAGTCGGCACTGTACGGGGAATCGGTCACAGGCTCAGGCTCTGAGAGCGACGGCGGCTCGGTGGCAGGCTCGCTCCACGGGTCACGGCTTTTGGTGGTATCCTCCTCCGGTGCAGTGGTGGCTTCGGTGTCGCTGTCGTCCTCCGGGGGAGCTGTAGTCTCCGGCTCGGATACGGGTATATCGGGGCTTGTGCCGGGCAGGTCGTCGAGCGGATCCTTGCCGGTCATTGCTTTCATGCAGGAGGTGGCTATGACAGCGACTGTAAGCAGTGCAAGCAGCAGGACTGCGAGGCGGTCATATCTTACCTTGTACCTTCTGCGGTTTCTTCTTCTGTCTCCTTTAGTCATTTTTTGCTCCTTTTCTCTGGATAGGGTGATCGTGTTGTTTGCTTTTGTTTTTGTTTGTACCTTATATTATAGCACAGTTGCCGCCGTGTGTAAAGACCCTTTGGCATTTTTGCACGGAAATCAATTTTCAGCAAAGGCTTATTTCCCTGAGCCGGGGGGATATTGTAAATTCAGAAAGATCATGCTATAATAGAAGGGAAAGGAGCTGAACGTATGCGTATAACCGGGATAGAGCTTGGCTGCCGGAAAAGCAGTGCAGCTGACGGAAGGGCAGACGACTGCGAGCTGTACATCTTCCGCTCACCTGTCACAGTCCGGCATGGCGGCAGTGAGCTGACCGCAGGAGCGGATACTGCACTGCTCCTCACGGCTGGTCAGGAGAGGACATTCCGCCCGTCAGACGGAATGCGTATCAGGGGGCTTGTCTGCGATATCATCACATTTCACCCCGCATCAGCCGACCGGCAGTATCTTGCGTCCCTGAATGCCGTTCCGGGGCAGCCTGTGAGGATACCCGACCCCATTTTCATCTCCAACACCCTCCGCAGCATGAAAGCCCGTTTCGGGCTGAAGGGGAGGTATCACACGGAGTTCATGGAGCTGTCGCTGCGGCTTATTCTTGTCAGTATCTACGGCGAGGGGAGCGAGGAGGCTGCCGCTCCTGACACGCCTAAGGGAGCACAGCTGAGGAGGCTGAGGGAGAATATTTACGCTGACCCGACGGGAGACTGGGATATCGACAGCATATGCCGTGACCTGCGTATAAGCAAGGCATATTTCCACAGGCTGTATCTTGCACAGTTCGGGGTAAGCTGCCGTCAGGACGTTATCGAGAGCCGGCTTTTGTGTGCGGAGGAGCTTCTGCTCGACCCGACACTTTCTATTGCTGATGTTGCGGAGCAGTCCGGCTATGACAGCGATTCGTATTTTATGCGGCAGTTCCGCCAGCACCGTGGCTGCACGCCGACGGAGTACCGGAGAACGCACACCGGAGCTGAGGACGGCGGAGAGAATGAGCAATAACGGGCAGACAGAAAAAAGCTCCGGACTCAAAATATGAAATGCTCCCCATTTGTTAGACAATGTGGTATAATAGAAATATACCGAATCAAAGTCTAACGAAAGGGTGCATTTTTATGCCAAAAGGAAAACCGAGAAAAAGTTATACACCGGAGTTCAAGATCAAGGTCGTCG
>JAFVFL010000035.1 GCA_017475555.1 Ruminococcus sp. | reverse complement strand
GTATACCACATCTTTTCGCATTTGTCAAGGGGTTTTAAAAAGTTTTTTCAAAAAACTTTTTAAGCCTGATTAGAACCAATCTTGACCGATTGTCCGGAAATCTGTGATACCCGCTGCCGCTCTTTCCTGCGACAGCTTTATCATTATACCACCCACATTGGCGATTTGTCAAGTAAAAAATTCTCCTCGTTTTTAGCGTCTGATTTGTTGATTATGCACATCTATTAAAAATTTAACGTTTAATATTTTAATATTTTCACAGATACTTGATTTTTTCAGTGCTTCGTGATAGAATTGAATCAAATGATTTATATAGGAGGAGAATTATGCACAGGCTAAAAAATACTCTCACAGCAGCCTTCGCTCTCGCTGCCCTCTCCGGCGGGGCATTGCTGCTGAACGGCAGACTTGCTGAGACACCCTCTGCTTCGGCAGCTCAGACAGAATTAGGCGGCAGGCTCATCAGCTCGGTCGAGATACTCGATACAGACTACCTCGGCAGCTGGGATATCGACCTGTCTCTCGAAGTGGGCGACAAGTTTTTCAGCGACAGGACGGTTGAAGCCGCAGCGGTATCTGAGCTTCCTGACGGCCTGAATGGTGCGGAGCTTATCCTGACTCCGTGTGACTCGAAAAATTCCTCAAAGGATCAGGCGATAATAACCGCTGCACAGCGTATCACCCTCTACGCTGCACTTGACAGCCGTGTTGAAGCCGTTCCCTCATGGCTCTCAGGCTGGGCTAAGGAAAACAACGTGATAAAGACAACTAATGACGTTACATTTGTTTTGTATTCCAAAGTCCTGAGAATGGGCGAATCTGTTACTCTCGGTGCAAATGGTCAGGCTTCAGGCTGCATGAACTACGCCGTTATCGCTTCAGACAACGGTATCCCACGCTGCGACGTGAACATGGACGGATACTTCAACGTTGCTGACCTTGTACTTGTACAGAAATGGCTGCTTGCCGCACCTGACGCAGAGCTTGCCGACTGGAAGGCAGCCGACCTGTGCAGCGACGGCAGGCTTGACGCATTCGACCTTTCCATGCTTCGTCAGGAATTTGTCAGAATGGAATCCGACCGCACCTCCACCACCACAACTGCTGTCACGACAACGACAACGACTTCCACTTCAACAACTACAACTATCCCCTATTCTCAGCGGAAATTCAGCTTCAGCGTCAACACTTCACTGTTCGACCAGAGCAACACTGATACTCTTTCCCTGTCCTACCCGGAGGGTGCGGAGACTGTGACGGTGTGGAAGGCTGATGATACGAGCGACCACTATTGTAATGGTGTGTGCCTTGCAGCCTTCAGGGGCAGGCTCTACTGTCAGTGGCAAAGCTCGGCAGTTGACGAGGATTCGGACGACACGCACGTTATGTACTCATTCAGCAGCGACGGAGGCAGGACATGGAGCGAGCCGGAGGTACTCGCACAGAATATCGGCAACGGCTACTGCACCTCCGGCGGCTGGCTGGCGACTGATGACAGGCTTGTGGCGTATATCAATTTCTGGGACAATGATCTCACTGTACGGGGCGGCTGGACTTATTATATGACGACTAAGGACGGCAGCACATGGACACAGCCCAGACAGGTGACAATGGCGGACGGAAGTCCCCTCAGCGGTGTATTCGAGCAGGACCCGCACGTGCTCTCTACAGGGCGTATAGTCAATGCGGCTCATTTCCAGGACGGACTGTTCGTATGCCCGATATATACCGATGACCCAAGCGGCGTTACCGGCTGGAGAAAAGGCAGCTTCACCGCATCAGGCACAGGCACCTCCTCAACAGAAATGGAGCCGAGCCTGTTCGTTCAGTCTGACGGTACGCTCGCTATGATATTCCGTGACCAGAACAGCAGCTACAGAAAGCTCATATCCTACAGCCTTGATGACGGTGCAACGTGGAGCAAGGTGCAGTCAACGGATATGCCGGACGCAAGGACTAAGCAGAGTGCCGGAAATCTTTCTGACGGAACGGCGTTCATGGCAGGCTGCCCGGTAACGAACAGCCTCAGGAGCCCGCTCGCTGTGACGCTCTCAAAGGACGGAAAGACCTTTGACTATGCTTATCTGCTCAGGAGCAATTCGAGTGACCCGGAGCTTGTCTATGAGGGCAAGGCAAAGAGAAAGGGCTTCCACTACTGCAAGAGCCTTGTGTATGACGGATATCTCTACGTCGGCTATGCAACAAATAAGGAGGCTGTCGAGATAACGATAGTACCGGAGGATAGTCTTACAAAATAATATCAGCGGGACGTTCTGAAAGGGACGTCCCATTTTTTTAAAAATATGTCCGGTTTTCTCTGCTCTGTCCGATTGTATTTTACAAAGACTGGTCTTTGAGGTGATAAAATGACTGATGGTGAGCTTTTCCGGCTTCTGGAAAGGTCTCCGGACGAGGGGAGGCGTGCCCTGTTCGACCGCTGCTGTGCCTATGTTTATGCCATAGCTGCTGAAAAGCTCAGAAGCTGCGGCAGCCGTGAGGATATAGAGGAATGCGTCAGTGATATCTTTGCGGAAATATTTATCTGCTGCGATAAGGGTATCAATGAAAGCAGCGGATTCAAGCCGCTTATTGCTGCAATTGCCAAACGGACGGCGATCGACTTCTTCCGGCGGCTCTCAGTCCGAAGCGGCAGAGATGTGCCTATCGAGGAGGCTTATGATATCCCGGCGAACGGGGCTGATATAACCTCGGCAGCTGAAAGAAATGAGCTGCGAAGGATAATTCGTGAACAGGTGGAGCAGCTCGGTGAGCCGGACTGCACGATAATCTCGCAGCAGTATTTCAGCGGACTGACAGTGCGTGAGATAGCACAGAAGCTTTCAATGACGGAGGCAGCCGTGCAGAAACGCAGTATCCGGGCAAGGAAAAGACTGAAAAGGTCACTCGAAAAAGCCGGTATCACTGACATACCGGACTAAGGAGGGTATCTGATGAAAATTAGCGGCGAAGGGCTTGACGAGCTTCTGAAAATTGCGGCAGAGGACGGACAGAGGCTCTCCGGAGATGCCGGAGAAACGCTCACCAGCGAGGAAAAAGAGAGGATCTTTGCTATGAGTGAGAAAAAATACAAAAACAGTAAGAATCAGACGGATAACACGGATATATCCGCAGAGGTCAGCGGTGTTGAGAGGTACCGCCGTCCTGTATGGCAGTGGACTGTGAGCATTGCAGCTGCGGCGGCACTTGTCGCAGGCTCGGTCGGCGGGGTAATGCTGCTGCGGCATAATTCGCCCAATATCGGCAATACTCCGGAAGAAAGCTCAACGGCGATCTCGCTTGACTATGATGCGATAGCTGAGGAAATGACCGACAAATGGCTGGAGCTTGAATATCTGCGTGAATATGTACAGACTGACCCTGTCGACAGGATAGTCCTTACATTCCGGAATGACAGCACGGACGACTCAGACAGTGAATGTATTGATTTTACCTACAGAAAAGTGACTGACGAGAGGTTCAGCAGTCTCAGTGAGCTGAAGGACTACATCTGCGGCATAGTCACAGAGGATTATTACGAGGAGAAGTATGCAGACTGGCTCGGCGTTGAATATCCGGTAGGAGTCGGGACTGACCCGAAGAATTTTCCGCTGTATTCCGAGGCAAGAGCAGATTTTATGGGGTACGCTGGTATGCTTTGGCTCGACCAGCTCTGGCTCACACCGGAGCAGCAGGATGAGCCGGATATGTACTGGTGTCAGGTGCCGGTCGATATAGAGGAAATTTCCGACAACTCGATAACAGTTGTCAGGTGGTATGATCATCATTCCGGGAGCATTGCCGGCGGTGCAATGAGATTTGTCATAACAGCCTCGGAGGGCGAGGGGATAAACGCCAATGGCTGGCGGATAAGCAGCTGTGAATACTCAGACAAGCAGTACGCCCCGGACGAGGTGACAACTACTGTGACAGAGCCTGCTGCGGAGCAAATACCGATATATGATGACGAGCTCCCGACGATCGCAGAAAAGATAACCGACAGCTACGCTGAGCTTGAAAAACTCGCTTTATATGGTCCCGAAACAGTCGATACCGCATATCCGTCATTCACGCTGACTGACAGTGAGACAGGTGAAATGATCACTGACTTTAACTACTATGAGGTCACAGACGAGAGGTTCAGCTCGTGTGAGGATATAAGAAGCTTTTATTACAGCGTAGTTACTGAGAATTTCGGCAATAACTGTGACATCGGAAACGGAAGATTCCTGTCACGTATCTCCGGTGACATGAGTGAGTATGAAAACAAAGCGGAGCTGACCGCACAAAGCTTGTTTAAGGAAGGCGATGGTGAGTATATCGACTACAACGGCAAGCTTTACTCAGTAAGACCAAGCTATCCGCACCCGGACGGGGATGATTTCTGGCTTGACGGAGATATTACGGATATAAATGTTACAGCCCGTGACGATAACGGCGGCGTACTCAGCTTCACAGCGACCCGTTACCGCAATCCCGAAGCCCATAACAGCGTCGTCTATGGTGAAGAAGTAGTCTATGATACGGACACGCCGGCGTCCCATACGAATTCAGTTTTATAAGAACAGCTGACGGCTGGAAAATAAACAATGCTGAGGTCAGCGATACATACGAGTTAATAGCCGCAGCAGCATTTTTTAACTACCGTCGCTGGCTCACGGAGTTCAGACAGTATGACGATAGTTACCCGGCACTTGAGATACCCGATTCACCATATGTATATTATCCTGTTCTGCTCGATTCACTCGATCATCTTACCTTTACCGACACTATAGAAATGATGTCATATGACTTTACCGAGGATTTTCTTGAAAAATTCCCTCCGTATGCGACAGATCATGATACGGACGAAAGCACAGGATATCCGATATATATAGCAGATGATGACGGTATGTGCTATGTTGCCGCAGATGATAATGCACAGTGGCTGTGGAATGTCAGCGGCAGGATACCGGACGAGCCGATAGAGATATTTGACTTGTCAGATGACGGATTTACAGCACAATTCAGCACATATGACGGCGATAATGCAGTCTTTGGGATAAGAATGAAAAAGGGCAGCGACGGCTTATGGCGGATAGATGATATCGTATAATATATGTAAACAGGGGACAGCTTCTGCCGTCCCCTGTCGTTATGTCGCAATATCCTCGATGAACTGCCGCAGCTCCTCGTCCGAGGTCATGACCACTCCCCCGGCTATCATCTCCCTGTCCATGTCCGAAAGCAGCGATATATCGTAATCTATGATGCGATACGGCACATCTCCCCCGTCACGGAACACCCCTATCCGTCCATTGTACTCCCGGACAAGATACACATCCCCAAGCTCCTCCGGTGTCCGGTATATCTCCTCAGTTTTCGCCGCAGCTCTCTGCCGCTGGACTGTCTGACCGAGCGTACAGATAACGATGAATCCCGACACCGCCGCAGCTGTCAGAAGTGCAAAAAATGCCCTCCGGTCAATTTTTTTCAACGCCCTGCCCATTGCTCATTCCTCCTTTTCTGCTCTCAAAGGAGCAAAATTCAACGAATTGCTGTGGATATTATAGACCATTTTTGCTTGATTATACAAATTTTTTCAGTTTTTTCTCCGAACCGCTTAACAAATCACGGCAGCTGTGGTATAATAGCTGTGAATAGTATGTCCGCAATCCGATATTCAAAATTATCTGAAAGGAGATGTGCCGTCCGCTCCGGACGGGATAAAGTATGGCAACAGAGAACAGCAATCTCAGCAGCGTCCCGGATAACTCCGCAGACTCCCCGGATACAGGGAGAAAACATAACAACGCTGCACCAAATACCAGAAAAAAGAAAAAGAAGAAAAAAAGCGTGATCCTGACTGTGATAAAGAAGTTTTTCATGGTCATTGCAACTGCCTTGCTCTCGCTTTTCCTCGTTATGGTCATCACCGGTACGATAGTTGCGACCGCCCTGACAGTTTACGTCCTCGACTTCATGGAGGATTCAACGAACATCACTCTGTCCGAGCTCGAATCCGGAAGCGATACCTATTTCTATGGCTATAAAACTCAGGAGGACGGCAGCAAGGAGCTTACAGTGCTCAAGCAGATAAAAACCGACGTACAGCGTATACCGGTGTCTATCGACCGCATACCGCAGGATGTCCGCAACGCCTTTGTCTGCACCGAGGACGAGAGATTCTACACCCATGACGGCGTTGACTACAAGCGTACCTTCTCGGCGTTCCTCAATATGTTCGTTCATTTCTACGACACCGACCAGGGTGGTTCGACAATTACCCAGCAGCTCGTAAAGAACCTCACCGGAGACAATGAGCATACTCCGCAGCGTAAGATACGTGAGATATTCAGTGCGATGCAGCTCGAAAAATCCTACTCAAAGGACGAGATACTTGAGGAGTACCTCAATTACATCGGCTTCGGCGGCCCTATAAACGGTATACAGCTCGCTGCAACACGTTATTTCGGCAAAAACGTTGAGGAGCTGACTACCCCGGAGGCTGCCGTGCTTGCGGCTATACCGCAGAGCCCGCAGTATTACGGCCCGTTCGTTGAGACCTATGACGACGCCGGCAACCTAATCGTTGACGGGCGTGCCAACAACAAGATACGTCAGGAATACGTTCTCTGGCAGATGTACGATAACGGTGCTATCACCTATGACGAGTACCAGGAATACCTCAACACCAAGATAATCTACACCGATTCAGATGAGTACAGAAAGCTTCACCCGGAGGTGGATCTCCAGGAGCTTGAGGATCAGCAGGACATCTACACATGGGAAGTCGATGCAATGATGTACGAGGCAGCTCACTACCTCATGGATCAGTACAATATCGACAAGTGGGAGGCTATAAAGCGTATAAACAAGGGCGGCTACCGCATTTACTCAACACTCGATGACCAGATGCAGGAGTTCGTTGAGGAGCGGTGCAGCAGCCTTGACAATATCATGTCGTCCTCGACTGTCCGTAAGTGGGTAGACCTTGACGGCGACGGTACTGCTGAGGAGCAGCTGCCGCACGTCGGCTTCATTGCCCTCAACTACGACGGCTCGGTAAAGTGCCTGCTCGGTAACTGGGGCGAAAAGACAGACTCTCTCGTTACCAACTATGCGGTCGATGAGCCGAGGCAGATAGGCTCTACTATGAAGCCTATATCGACCTATGGACTTGCCCTTGAAACGGATTATATCCACTGGGGAAGCATCTTCCAGGACGAGTCGATAATGGAGATAGACGGAAAGCCGTGGCCGACCAACTATTCCGTTGACAGCAAGACCTCGATATCCCATGCTTACCACAACGTTTACTACTTCCTCCAGCAGTCGTTCAATACAGTCCCGGCTCAGCTCTGCCGTGACCTTACACCTAAGGCTGTATGGGAATTCTGTACAGAAAATATGGGTATGCAGCTCGACCCTGAGGACGAGGACTACTCACCTCTGTCAGTCGGCTCACTCACCTACGGTATCACACTCGAAAACCTCGTAAACGCCTATATTCCCTACGGTAACTATGGTACGTACTGCGAGGCGCATATAATCTCCAAGATAGAGGACGCAAACCACAATGTCATATACTCCAATGACGGAAATCCCCGTCAGGCTGTCTCGGATGAGACTGCATGGGTAATGAACCGCCTGCTCAAGAACGTAGTACAGAATGGTACAGGTACATTTGCAAGGCTCAATAACAAGGTGCTCTGCGGCAAGACCGGTACGACTGATAACTGGTACGACCTTACCTTCGTAGGACTTACAAGAGACTTCGTAAGCGGCGTAACTATCGGCTATAAGGAGTATAATGACGCACTCTCACTGCCGACCTCGTTCCACTCGGCTTCTGTATGGAAGGCTATAATAGGCGACTACGCAGACACGATGTTCCCGGATACCCCGCTCGACTTTGAGCCTGTGGAGACTGTTACAGAGGCTCCGATGTGTGCAGCGACCGGCATGATAGCAGGCCCCTACTGCTCAAAGGGCATAACAGGCTACTGGAAGTCCACAAATGCTCCCGTATGCACCGGAAGCCACACCGGAGTATACGTTTCAAACGGCTACAGCAGCTCCGATAACAGCAACAGCAACACATGGAACAACAACTCCGGAAACACCTGGACGGATAATTCCTACAACGACAACTCATGGACAGACAACAGCAGCTCAGGCTGGACGGACAACTCCGGCAGCACATGGACGGATAACTCAGGTACCGACTGGTCGACCGGCGGTGACAGTGGCTGGACGGATTACTCCGGCGGCACTGACTGGAGCGGCGGCGACAGCGGCTGGACTGATAATTCCGGCAGCGACTGGTCAGGCGGCGGCGATACCGGCACATGGGGCGACACCGGCGGCTGGACGGATAATTCCGGCGGTGACTGGACTGGCGGCGGCGACTGGACCGGCGGCGACGGCAGTCAGTGGTGATAAAATAACTAAGAGCCTGTCTTGTCGGACAGGCTCTTTTGACAGGGGGATATTTATGGATAAAAACAACAGACTAAGACTGTGCTGTCCGTGCCATTTCGGGCTTGAGAGCGTGCTGAAATTCGAGGTGACACGGATAGGCGGAGAGGATATAAGGGTAACGGACGGGCGGATAACGTTCAGCGGAGGTGAGGATATCCTCGCACGGGCGAATCTGTGCCTCGCCACGGCGGAGAGAGTTCTGATCGAGCTTGCTGAATTCCGGGCGGAGAGCTTTGAGGAGCTTTTCCAGGGAGTGAAGTCAATAGAGCTCGAACGCTTCATCGGCAGGGACGATGCGTTCCCGGTCAAGGGATATTCCCTCGACTCAAAGCTGCACAGCGTTCCGGACTGCCAGTCAATAATCAAAAAGGCAGCAGTCGAGCGGCTGAAGGAGAAATACGGCATAGGCTGGTTCTCCGAGGAGGGTGCAAAGGTGCAGATACAGTTCAGTATCCTCAAGGATATCGTGACGGTATACCTCGATACGAGCGGTGCCGGGCTGCACAAGAGAGGCTACAGACGCAATTCCAACGCTGCACCGATAAAAGAGACTCTTGCCGCCGGAATTGCCGACCTTGCACATATCCGCTCCGGCTCATCGGTCTGCGACCCATTCTGCGGCAGCGGTACTATCCTGATAGAATCGGCTTTTAAGGCACTTCATATCCCACCGGGGATAAACCGCAGATTTTCGGCGGAAAAGTGGGAGTGTACAAGCCAGGAGGTATGGCGTGAGGAGAGGAGCCGTGCAATAGACGGCGTTGACCGCTCGTGTACATTTGAAGCCGTAGGGTATGACATCGACGATGAAGCTGTGGCTCTGACGACCGACAATGCAAAAAAAGCCGGGATAAGCTCCCGGATAAAGGTATATCAGCAGGATATTGCGAAATTCCGCCACCCGGAGGGGAGCATTGTGATCTGCAATCCTCCATACGGCGAGAGACTTCTTGAGCTGCGTGAGGCTGAGGACATCTACCGGACAATGGGCAGGGTGCTCGGAAAGGGCGGCGGTACTCCGTCGTTCATTATCTCACCGCATGAGCAGTTTGAGGCTCTGTTCGGTGCAAAAGCCCGCAAACGCCGCAAGCTGTACAATGGCATGATGAAATGTCAGCTGTTCATGTATTTCTGAGCCTATGTGCATATAAACCGAAAAAGCAGCCAAAGCAATAACGATATAAAATATAAAATAAAAACCGGGGAAGTCCAGCGACCTCCCCGGTTTCGTTCATTCAGTCTGAATTACTCAGCAGACGGAGCACCAACAGGGCAAACACCTGCACAAGCACCGCACTCAACGCAAGCGTCAGCGTTTATAACGTACTTTCCATCGCCCTCAGAAATAGCACCTACCGGGCACTCTGCCTCGCAAGCACCGCAGCTCAGACACTCATCAGAAATAACATATGCCATAATAGCACCTCCATTGATTTTTAAAGGATTGGGTTTTTCCTATTGATTACATTATACCATAAAATCAGCAAAAATCAAGTGGTTTTTGTTAGTGTTCACTACTTTCAACAACGGAATATAGCCTTTTTCAAGCACTTCACAGTGATAAAATCGTTAGTATAAGCTGACATATTTAACAAACTCTGACAAGTGTAAAGGAAAAGTCTGACAGCTGTCAGTGCAGAATGTAGATGCTGTCACAGAATATCTTCCTCAGTGCCGCAAGGTCGAACGTGTCAGTATACCCGTCACCGTTTACGTCGCATGGATACTCCGAGCCCTCAGCTCCGAGAAGCACCCGTGAAAGCTTCACCAGGTCTGCAACATTCACCGAGCCGTCATGATTCACGTCGCCCGGCTGGTATGTCATGATAACTGTTGTCACCGGCTCAGCTGTCGTTGTGGTACCCGGTATCTCAGCAGTCGTGGTCACTGTTGCTATAGTCGTAGGGGCAGCTGTTGTAGTGGCGGCAGCTGTCGTCGTGGACGTGGTTTTGCGTGCAGCCGTTGTCGTGGCAGCCTCCGATGAGGTCGTTGACGGCACAGCTGAAGCCGTTGTCGTTAAGTAGGAAACAGTCGTTGTGGTAACAGTTGCCCCGGCAGTCGTGGTCACCGGTGCAGCTGTGGTCGATGCCGCAGCCTCAGCGGTCGTTGTAATGAAAGCAGCTGTAGTTGTTGTATAGGTCTCTGCCGCAGTAGTAGTATACGAGGTCGTAGATGTAGTCACCGCCTGTGCAGCTGTTGTTGTAACTACGACGGCATTCGGGTCGTAATTGGTCTTTGAGATAGTCGGATAAACGAAGTTGGTGTACGAATACTCAGTAGCCTCGGTATGCAGCTTGAAGAAATCGTCCGAGCCCTTGAGGAAATAGCTGTAGATGATATCCTTGCCGTCCTGCCCGTCATAATCGTCCCACGTTACGTCGATACCATACCACTCGCCGTCGTCCATAAGAACGTAGTTCCACATATGTGCCATAGCCTCTTCCTCATTATAGTTGCCGAAGACGCAGATACAGGGTATCCCCTCCCGGTCACAAATGAGCTTGAACGCCTTGGAATAGCCCTCGCAGACAACGCCCGGCTCGACAAGTCCGCCGAGAGCAGAGCCTGAGAATCTTCCGGACGTATCATAATAGGTGAACAGCGAGATCTGATCGTGTATGGAAAGCAGCTTGTCGTAGAGGGTATCGCCGCTGACCTCAAAATCTGCGACTGCTGTATCGAGCTTCTCCTTGTACTCAAGCACCTGGTCAAAGCTCTCAAAGCCGTCATAGTATCCCGGAACGAACGTCAGCCCGGTTATCGTGAAGGTGTAGGTACCTGTTGAGCGGCTCCGCTTGTACGTCATTGACGAGGGCTTTACGCCGATCTGAGCCTCGTCGATCCAGAAAAGATCAGGAACATCGAAAAGCACGCAGTCCATAGCAGGCCGGCAATTGCTGAAAACAGCGTCCTGAAATGCCTTCTGATCAGCCGAGGACGTGAGATTTACCGAGCTTGCAGTAAAGGTGATCGGCTCAGGCATGGTGACGGTGAGATCATCCTCAGAGGGATTGATGAGCTTCATCATCGCCATATACACCTCAACATTGTTCTCGTCGAGGAATGTGCCGTAGTTATGGGTGCCGGTCGAATAATTCGCAAGTATCTCCGCATTTCCGGTGCTGTCCTCGCCTAAAAGCAGCTCCGGGATATCCGCCTCGCCTATGACTCCGTACTCCTCTCCTGCCGCCTCAGCAAGAGAGTCAAGTCCGGGGAGCGTGCCGCCGCAGAGCATTGCCAGTGATACAGCCGCAGAAATACCTGCCTTTAAAAAGCCTTTCATAGGAACTCCTCCCGTTAAAAATTTTGATACAAAATCTGTTACTATAATTGTACACCAAATACAGGCAGTTGTCAATCATGGTCGAAAATTTTCATCAAATCTGCACAATCCAGGCTCCCGTTCTGTCCGCCATCGGTGTACATTATTTCACCAGATATAGACATATGCCTTATTCTATATGAAAAAAACGCTAAAAATCAGCCTGAAAAAAAGATTATAATTTGTTATCTTGTCTCTTGATAAGATATTGACAATGTGATATAATCATCTATGGACTAAATACTATTGTGATAGTAGCATAGTAATCTGAAAATAATCTGAAATATCTGATTATTTCTGATATAATTTTTTTGAAAGGGTGTACCGGAATGAGTTATCCAAAGAAACTGACCGAAATGAACAGAGAGGAGCTTTCAGCATTCAGAGACGAGATGCAGGCTGTCTACGACGGCTATAAGGCACAGGGTCTGGCACTGAATATGTCAAGGGGAAATCCCTGCCGTGAGCAGCTTGAGCTGAGCGTCGGTATGCTCGATGTGTTCGATGACCACGATTTCATGAGCGAGAGCGGTATCGACGTGCGCAATTATGGTATGCTCGATGGCATACCGGAGGCAAAGAAGCTTTTCTCAGACATGATAGGCGTCGGCGAGGACGAGGTCATAATCTTCGGAAACTCCAGCCTTAACGCTATGTTCTGGGCTGTTCAGACTGCCTATAACAAGGGTATCCTCGGAAGCACTCCGTGGTCAAGGCTCGATAAGGTCAGGTTCCTCTGCCCTGTTCCCGGATATGACAGGCACTTCAAGGTAACTGAGTTCTTTGGCATCGAGATGATCAATATTCCCATGACCCCTGACGGTCCGGATATGGACATGATAGAGAGCCTCGTTGCAGAGGACGATTCCATAAAGGGTATCTGGTGCGTTCCGCAGTATTCCAACCCGGACGGCATTTCCTACAGCGATGATACTGTCCGCCGCTTTGCTTCACTGAGGCCGGCTGCAAAGGATTTCCGCATATTCTGGGACAATGCGTACTGTATCCACCACCTCACGGATTCCCCGAAGCTGATACTCAACATACTTGACGAGGCAAAGAAGGTCGGGAATGAGAATATCGTCTACATATTCGGCTCAACATCGAAGATAACCTTCCCCGGTGCAGGCGTTGCAGTAATGGGCGGCAGCCATGAGAACGTTGAGGAGCTGAAGAAGCACCTCGGAATAAGCATAATCAGCTACGACAAAATGAATCAGCTGCGTCATGTAAAATTCTTCGGCAGCTTTGAGAATATGTGTGACCATATGAAAAAGCATATGGCGATAATTGAGCCGAAATTCCGCCTTGTATGCGAGTCACTGAGCCGTGAGATCGCACCGCTGGGCATAGGCGAGTGGACTGAGCCGGAGGGCGGATATTTCGTATCGTTCAACGCTCTGAGCGGCTGTGCAAAGCATATAGTTCAGCTCTGTGCGGAGGCAGGCGTGACACTCACCGGTGCAGGAGCAACATTCCCCTACGGCAAAGACCCGGAGGACAGAAATATCCGTCTTGCCCCGACATATCCGCCGATCGGGGATCTTAAAAAGGCTATGGAGCTGTTCATAGTCAGCGTAAAGCTTGCAAGTGCTCAGAAGCTGCTTGCTGAGGGCTGACCGGTCAATCAACGCTCAGTATAGTCGTAAAAGCAATATCCCCTTAGCAATAATATACATAATTATCAGTTGATTATTATTGAAGATATACAAAATAAATGCCGATTTTTATGTAGGGAAATTTCACAAGCAAAGCTTTTTTTCTTCTCCTACTCTTGTTCTAAATGTAGAAATTACGCCGAAAAGCCTTGTGATTCCCAAAAATCCGTTGACTAAACGAAAAAACAGGTGTATAATGATATTCAGCAGATCACATATGAAAGCAGGATCTGCTGACAGCATTCATCATACGGCAGCTCCCTAATAATTTAGAAATATTTGAGAGGGACACCGATAATACAAGAAGAGGAGAGTTGTAAATGTTTGTCAAAGAAGTAACAGTTAAGAACCAGGTAGGACTTCACGCCAGACCCGCAACGTTCTTCATCCAGAAGGCTAATGAATTCAAGTCGTCTATCTGGATCGAGAAAGAGGAGCGCAGAGTCAATGCAAAGAGTCTGCTCGGTATCCTTTCACTCGGTATCGTTGGCGGCACTGATATAAAGGTCATTGCAGACGGTGCAGATGAGAAGGCAGCAGTTGAGGCACTCGTTGATCTCGTGAACAGCGGCTTCAATGAGGAGACAAGATAAGCACGCATATCAGTAATTTCGACGTAACAGGGTGGCATATGCTCCGGTGAGCCGGACAAAAAATAATAAGAAAATAGCATCGTAAAATCAGAAACCACGAATACGGAGGGTGTTACAGGGTCAGTGCCCTGCAACACTCTTTTTTTAGCAAAAATGCGTCAGCCGGACTGGGAAGCCTGCATCATGCTCTCGGCAAATATCCCGTAGCCACGGGTCGGGTCGGCAACGAATACGTGCGTGACTGCACCGACAAGCCTGCCGCTCTGTATCACCGGACTTCCGCTCATTCCCTGAACTATGCCGCCGGACTCAGCGATCAGCTGCTCATCGGTAATGTGTATCACCATATCCTTGCCTCCGCCGCTGTAATCCACTGACTCTATCTCAACACTGTACCGCTTCGGAGTGCTGCCCTTTACAGAGGCATAGATATACGCCTCTCCCTCGGTCACGTCCTGCCTGTAGCCAAGCGGCACAAGCTCGCTCCCACGGCTCAGCTCACGGACTGAGCTGCTGCTGAGACTGCCGAAGATACCGGCTCCGCTGTTGAGCGTCAGTACGCCATAGCTGCCGGTATGGGAAAGCGTTCCCCTCAGCTCACCGGGTATACCATGCTCTCCCTTTTTTACATCTGCAAGCTCCACAGGCACGGCTTCACCGCTTTGCAGCGGAACGAGCTCACCGGTCTCACTGTCGCAGACAGGGTGTCCAAGCCCGGCAAAGCTCCCGGTCTCAGGGTCGATATAGGTCATAGTGCCTATACCGGCGATACTGTCACGCACCCACATTCCGCCTCTCCAGCTGCCGTCAGTCTCCGACATTACCGGTGTCAGCACAGCTTCACGAGTCTCTCCTCCCCTGCTCACCGTCAGGGTAACAGGCTCACCGCCGCTGCTGCCGATGATAGTCTGCAAGCCCTTGTTCGAGACTACGGATACTCCGCCGGCAGTCCGTATCACATCGCCCTCGCTTATACCGGCAGCCGCCGCAGGACAGCTGAGAGTGCCGTCGGCTGAGCGGACATCGTCCAGCTCAGTGACCATTACTCCGTCCATGAGAAGCTTTATCCCGAACGGTGACCCGCCTGCATAAACGAGCGGAGCTTCGGATTCCACGACCTGTATGCTCTTTACTGGGACTGCCCCGAAGAGCACAGCTGAGGCTCTTCCGCCTGCACCGGGCACGAGCGATATCTCCGGATATCCGGCAAAATGAAGCTCCTCCACGGCAGAACAGCTGTCCACCATGACACAGTCCGGCAGACGTGAAAAATAATGCAGTCCTGCTCCGGATAAAGTGATGACAGCCGCAGATAATAACCCTGCTGCCGCCGCTCTCAGTTTCTTTTTAAGCTGCATTTATCCGCTTCCTTTCATTACTGCTTTTTACGGAAAAAACCGGAATATCCCGAATTTTTCCCGTACACTGATATTGTTCCCGGAACTGCGGGATTTATAGATAATAACAAAAGGAAAATCATAAAAATGAAAAACAATAAAAAAAGCAGCGGCTTTCTCACTGCACTGAAAATTATAATGCTTGTGCTGACGGCTGTTTATCCGCTCGTTATGGTAACTCTATCCGGTGCAGGGCTTGTCTACAACCACGAAAGCTACGGCAGCGAGCTTACGGCTGTCGGGGTACTGCTCATCATTTCCGGTGCAGCTATGGTACTCGGTGCGTTGCTGTGCCTTTTCAGAAAAACGATACCGGATATCATTTCCGTGATATGCTCCGGCGGAGGTCTTGCACTGTGCCTTGCTATGCTGTATAAGCTCGCTGACCACGCCGACCGTGCAGGCTGGACAAACGCATATACCTTGATGCCGATAAGCGATATGTACAAAAGCCGTATTATGCCTGCCATTGCACCTGCGGCAATTGCTGTCATCATCGCACTGATACAGCTTTTCTCATATGAAGCGTCGGAGGAACGCCGTCTCAGACGGCAGAAAAAGCTTGAAAAGGAGAACGCAGAGGCTCCGAAAATAATAGAACAGGAGGATTCGTGATCGTGAGAGACATCAATAAATTCCGTGGCTGCCTGACAGGCGGTGCAGCCGGAGATGCACTCGGATATGCTGTAGAATTCATGGGTGAAAGGCAGATCTTCCAGCAATTCGGCAGCAATGGCATTACAGAGTACAGCCTGACGGGCGGCATTGCCCTTTTTTCAGATGATACGCAGATGAGCCTTTTTACAGCTGACGGGCTGCTCATGAGTGCAGAGGATGGCGAAAATGCGGATATTACTGAAAATATCGCATTATGCTACAGAGACTGGTATATAACTCAGACAAGGAGATTTCCGGCAGAGTATACAGGAAAGCACTCAGGGCTGCTCGAAATACCGGAGCTTTTCAGCCCCCGTGCTCCGGGAATGACCTGCCTTTCGGCGATAGAGCACGGTGCTGACGGCACTATTGAGTCGCCCCTCAACAACAGCAAGGGCTGCGGAGGAGTGATGCGTGTCGCACCGATAGGGCTGTATTTCAGCGGAAGCAAGGTCGGTACGGATACATCGGATATGCTCGGAGCAAAAGCTGCCGCACTTACTCACGGGCATGAGCTGGGATATATCCCCGCCGCAGCACTGGTACATATAGTAAGGGCTGTAGGCGAGAGCGATATCTCGCTCATCAACGCCGTAAACGAGAGTATTTCGGCTGTAGAAAGGCTTTTCCCGGACGCCGGGGAGACAAGCCGCATGACCAGGCTCCTGCACAATGCGGCAGAGCTGGCTTACTCTGACACTGACGAGCTGAACGCTATCCACCGGCTCGGCGAGGGCTGGGTCGCAGAGGAGACACTTGCCATAGCAGTATACTGCTCACTGAAACACGAAAGCGACTTTGACAAGGCACTCATAGCCTCTGTCAACCACAAGGGAGACAGCGACTCAACAGGTGCAGTTACCGGTAATATCCTCGGTGCCTTCCTCGGATATGACGCTATACCCGATAAGTACAAGAGATCTCTTGAGCTGCACGGCCTGATAATAAGAATCGCAGATAAACTGTACAATACCCCACTTCCCGTCTGATACCATTACCCCGTACCAGTAAGTGCGGTGCTTTTGCTTGTGATTTACACATAATGTTGAGGGAAACCCTTTTGAAAAAGGGTTGTCCCTCAAACTCCCTTCCTAAAACTTTCAGCTAAAATCCCCAGATAGGGCACACAAGTGATTTCCGGTCTGAATGTATCGGAGTGCCCTATCTGGGGATTTTAATTAAAAGTCTTTGGAAAGGGGTCTGGGGGTGACTCCCCGCGGGGCGGGGAGATGTCGAACGTAGTGAGACAGAGGGGCCGCCGCTGTTGGCGGAACCTTTCCTCAGAAAGGTTTCCCCCAGTATCATGTATAAACATATGCAAAAGCACCGCACTTACTGGTATGGGGTATACACTATCTGACCATACTCCGGAGCTTTGTCAATATTGCATTTGCGGCGTCAAATTTACTCATAAGCTCAAGCTCCTCAATACCGTCGGCGGTTATCATAGTTATCACGTTCGTATCAGTCCCGAAGCCTGCACCCTCACGCCGCAGGGAATTGGCACATATCATATCGGCATTCTTCGACGAGAGCTTTTTCGTGCTGTTCCCGATAACGTTGTCAGTCTCCATCGAAAAGCCGCACACGATCTGCCCCGGACGCTTGTTCTCGCCTATATATTTCAGTATATCCTTCGTCCGTTTCAGCGGTATGCTCATATCATCATCAGATTTCTTTATCTTGCTGTCAGCCGTTGTCTCCGGAGTATAGTCCGCAACTGCCGCAGCCTTTATGATATAATCCGCACTTCCGAGCCTGTCACGGACTGCACAGAACATATCCTCCGCCGAGGTCACCGGCACTGTCTCAGCAAAAAGCGGCGGCTCTACGTCCATATGCCCTGCAACGAGAGTTACCTCTGCTCCACGGAATGAAGCCGCCCTTGCAATAGCACATCCCATTTTTCCGCTTGAATGATTGGTGATGAAACGCACCGGGTCAATGCTCTCACGGGTCGCACCAGCCGTAACGAGAACGTGCTTTCCGGCAAGATCCTTCTCAAATGCAGCCTCACGCAGGATATATTCCAGCAGCACGCTGATATCCGGGAGCTTTCCGTCGCCGATATCCCTGTTGGCAAGCATTCCCCTGACCGGCTCGATGATCTCATACCCGAATTCCCTGAGCCTGTGCAGATTGTCCTGAACTATGGGATTATGCAGCATATTGTGATTCATCGCCGGAGCGATTATCTTCTTCGCCGTACACGCCATTACCGTCGTGGTCAGCATATCATCGGCTATACCATTTGCTATCTTGCCGATAACATTCGCCGTAGCCGGAGCGATGAGCACAACATCTGCCTTTTTCGCAATGGAAACGTGCTCGACGCTGTACTCGAAATTCCGGTCAAAGGTGTCGATCAGGCACTTATGCTGGGTCAGCGTCTCAAAGGTGAACGGGTGAACGAAATTCGTGGCATTCTGGGTCATAGCCACCTGAACGTCAGCTCCGAGCTTGGTCAGCTGGCGTGCAAGGTCTGGTATCTTATAGGCTGCTATGGAGCTTGAAACACACAGCAGCACAGTCTTTCCTGTAAGCATGGCAACCTCCGTAAATTGATCTATAGCCTGATGATATACAGAAAAGGTGAAAATCATGTGAAAAATTTGTGTTTATATCGTGAATACCTGCCGGTACAGCTGCTTCAGAGCTGGCAGACTATCCGGTATTCACTCAGCAGATCTGCCGCCGCTCCTGCTCCCCTGATACATAACAACGACCGTCATGATGATGAGCATGACCGAGGGAACTGCCGAATCCGCCTGATGTGTCCTCACAGCATGAGGCGATATCACCGCAGAAACCGCTGTAACCCTGCCTGCAATGTCCGCCGGGGCGATAACACGGCATATCCCATAGCTCAGTACACCGGCTGCGATACGGATAATAAACGCCGGGACAAGGGAAAACTGCCCGGCTGCGGCGGCTCTGAGCTGGAAAAATACGCATATCCCCCCGAAGGATATAAGCCCGCACACCGCCGGGAGAAGCACCTCCCCGGACTGCGGCAGAGCCGACACCGCAGTGATATCAAGGAATGAGCAGACAAGTGCCTGTGAAAGCTCCGGGGAATGCCCTGAAAGACGGCTGACTATGCCTGCGGCGGCTGAAACAAGCCCGACAGTGCGGAAAATACCTGAGAGCACGGAGAAAGCTACCACCATAAAGCACAGCTTTGCCATAGACCTCCCGGCTCCGCTTATGCAGTCCGACACAAGCCCTGCGTCAAGCACAAGCTCCGGCTTATCACCAGTATCAGCGGCTTTCGGAAGTCTTCTCAGGAACGGCGAAAGGAGAAGTGCAAGGATAAGATTCGAGCCGACGGAGGAAATGAGTATTACTGCACCTGCGGAAATATCACCAAAGACCTGGGCTGCTGCACAGCTGAATATGAATGCAGGCCCTGCCCCGAAGCACAGTCCTGCAAGAACTGCGGCTCTCTCTCTGCTGAGTCTGCCCGAGGCGGTCTGTGCGGCAAGCATTCCTGCACCTACGGGATATCCTGCGAACATACTGAACGTGAACACCGGAAAAATGCTGCTCTCCATGCCGAAAAGGATACGCCCCGGAAGAGTGAGGATACCGGGAGCTCTGAAAACAAGACCGCTCCTTATCATCAGTGCTGAAACGATGAGCATTGCATACAGCGATGGGATAATTATGTACAGACACCGGCTTATCCCCTCCGCTGCGGCAGTCCTCACCATATCCGGCATACCTAAGCAGAATGCCGCCGCAAGCAGAAGAAAAGCCGCCTTTATCGCTGCTGAAGCCTTTTCTTTCATAAATAACACCCCCACAAACATATTATTGATATGAAAGCACAAAAATGACAGGAGTGATGATATGCCGGGGAAATTTACCGAATGGGCGAGAACGCTGCTTTTTCTTGATTCAGGGATACATATTGACGGGAACAGGGAGCTGTTTATTGAAAACTGCCGGAGGATAGAGGAATGCAACGAGATATGTATGCGGCTCGTCTCAGGCGGGCTGAGGGTAAGCGTGTGGGGCAGCGGTCTGAGGGCGTATGACTACCGCACAGGAGGGCTGATAATCCGGGGGCGGATAGCACGGGTAGAGCTTGATGAGGGAGGGAAAAACGGTGAAGAAGCGGCTGAGAGGTGCAGTCAGGATAACAGCTGAGGGCAAGGAGCAGAGCAGGTTCATCAATGCCATACACACAAGCGGTCTGAGCTGCTATGAGCAGTATTCCAGGGGAGAAGCGTTCTGCTGTGAGATAAACCGCAGCGACCTTGATATATTTCTTGAGCTCGCAGAAAGCTGCGGCATGACAGTGAGCTATAAGGAATACCCGAGCCTTTCGCTGTGGCTCTCACGGAGAAAAAAGCGTTTCGGGGTGATAGCCGGTCTGCTCCTTCTGCTTGCGGCTGTGATACTGTTTTCCGGCACCGTGACTGAGATAGAGCTGAGAGGAAACGATAGGATAGCCGATGATACGCTCCTTTCAGCACTTGCAGAGGCTGGTATCTGCCCGGGAGCGTACATACACGATATAGACTTTGTACTGTGCGAGAACCGCTTGCAGACAGAGGTAGCCGGGATAGCGTGGATAGGGATGCAGATAAGCGGCAGCCGGATAGTTGTCGAGATAAGAGAGGAAACTCCGGAGCCGGATATCCTCCGCAGCCGTATCCCCTGCAATATCGTGGCAAGGTACGATTCGGAGATAGTGTACACATCTGTGCTTGACGGGCGGCTTATGCACAAGGTAGGGGACTTCGTACCTGCCGGGACGATGATAGTCAGCGGCGTGACGACAGATGCTACCGGGCACACAACGCTTCATCATGCTATGGGGAGCATAACCGGGATATACACCGATACAGTCAGCTTCACGGCAGATGAAAGCCTCCGGGTATGGAATGAAACGGGAAACAGCCATAAAAGGCGGCGGCTGAGGATATTCAGCCTTGATATACCGATATCGCTGCCGGCTTCGGACAGCTTCGGGAGCAGCGTGCTGTCACGGGAGGAGGACTGGCTTGAAATAGGGGAAAAGCGGCTGCCGATCGGAATGATGACCGAAACGGAGAACGAGACTGCACTGACTGAGATAACCCTTACCGCCGCCGAGCAGGAGGAACAGACGGCACAGAAGATATTCCTTTACGAAAAGAATTTCCTCGCAGACACGGAGATACTTGAACGTGAGATCGAAAGAAGCGAAGAGGACGGCGTGCTCACGCTCACAGTGACCTATACGCTGAGGGGGGAGATAGGTGAGCAGAGGGAGATACTGATGAAATAGCCGCAGAAAATATGTTGAAAACCATTGACAAAGCTGACAAAATATGTTGCAATATAGGAGAGCATTCATCAGAATGCCCAAAATGAAAACTATATCTATCACCAAAAGGAGGTATTGGCATGAAGTTCAAAAAACTGGCGGCGGCTGTGCTTTCCCTGTTCATGCTCTGCGGAGCTGTGAGCTATAACGCTCCGGCGGTCGTGGACTATTCCATAACGGCGAGTGCCGAGGGCGAGTGCTACAGCTTTGATGCGGAAACCGGCGTGCTGACGCTCAGAGGGAATGTTATCCTTGATGAAATAAGCGGCTTCGCACAGAAGGATTCAGTTACATCTGTTATCGCAGAAAAAGGAACCGTCTTCCCCGAAAGCTGTTTACAAATGTTTTCTGATTATGTAAGCTGTACATCAATGGATCTTTCAAACGTGGACACAAGCAAGGTAACGAGCTTTAATTCTATGTTTGAAAGCTGTACCGCTCTGCAAACGCTTGATATCAGCGGCTTCGATACAAGCCGTGTGACAAACATGGAATATATGTTTGTTTATTGCGAATCTCTCACCTCCATTGATGTTTCATGCTTCGATACAAGCAATGTAACAAAAACAACAGGAATGTTTATGCACTGCTCTTCACTGACTGAGCTTGATATCACGGGCTTTGATATGAGCAATGTCACATCAATGAGAGAAATGTTCGCCGGATGTCTCCTGCTGAAGGAAATTGATCTGACCAGCTTTAGTACAAGCAGAGCCAATGATGTATCTGGTCTGTTCAGAAACTGTCAGTCAATGACCTCAATTGATATCAGTGCATTAGATACAAGCAGAGCAACAAATATGGAAGGTATGTTCAATAATTGCTCGTCTCTCACCCAGATCGATCTGAGCACCCTTTATACCGGCAATGTCACAGATATGATGCAGATGTTCTCAGGCTGCAGCTCTCTGACGACCCTTGATGTCAGCAGCTTTGACACAAGGAAGGTAAAAAAATTTTCATATATGTTTGCAGACTGTACCGCTCTGGTCTCGCTTTATGTCAGCAGCTTTGATACGAGCAATGCTACAGGTATGAGCCATATGTTCTATAACTGTTCTTCTCTCACCTCCCTTGATATGAGCAGCTTTAACACAGCCGGCGTCGAAAGTATGTGGGCTATGTTCAGCGACTGCTCCTCCCTCACTGCGATCAACGGTCTGGAATCGTTTGATACACGCAATGTCACGGATATGAGCAAAATGTTCAGCGGCTGAGGATCACTGACAGAGATCAATATCAGCAGCTTCGTCACAGACAAAGTGGAAAATATGAGCAATATGTTCAGCGGATGCACCTCTCTCACTGAGATCCGCGGTATCGAATCCATTGATACTTCCTCAGTTATTGATTTTGACTATATTTTCAAGGACTGCGAGTCCCTTGTATCTCTCGACCTGACAAATGCTGATACAAGTGCAGCACAGCGTGCAGACGGTGCTTTTGAGGGCTGTATCAACCTTTCAAAGCTTGTATTAGGCAGCCGCTTCAGCGGTATCAGCGAGGCACAGCTCCTTTTAAACGGCGGCGGCTGGGTCAACCAGGAAAACAAAAGAACCGTTATCAGCGGCAGCGGAGAGTATGCCGTTATCCCCGCCAGCAAGGCAGGAGGTGTCTATCTGAAAAAGGATATCGCCAATGCTTCGCCTAAGATCACTGCCGATAAAGTTCAGTGTCTGCCGGACGGGACTGTGAACGTACCGGTCACACTTTCAGGCTTTTCTTCCCTGGGTGAAGCCAACATGATCGCATTCAAGCTGAAATATGATGCTCCTGTTGAGATGATAGGCTATTCATCCGGCGACGCAGGTGCCCAGTCGGACGCACCTGTCGTTAACTCGGATACAAACATTATCAGCTTTATTTCAAGTTACAGCACCACTCCATTCAAGAACGGCACTTTGATGACTCTCTCCTTCAACGTTCCATTAGGAGCAGCACCCGGCACGTATCCTCTCACATTCTCAGATGTGACACTTTATGATGAAGACACCTCTCCTATACCGATCACAGTTGCTGACGGTTCCATTAACGTTACGATACCTGATTCAGCAGTACAGCTCACAGCCAGCAGTATAGTTGCTGCACCGGGCGAATCTGTGGCTTATTCTGTATATGCTGACAAAAATCCCGGCTATGACACGGTATCTCTCGTCATGAACTTCGACCCTTCGCTTACTGTACGAAAGGAATCCTCCGTTGCAAATGGTGCATACACGATCAGCGGCCCGGCTGCACTGACAAGCAGCAATGTCTGCACCCTCAACCAGAGTGCAGGCTGGGTATCCTTTGTCGATACAGGCAAGGCAAGCTCCAAAACAGGCAAGCTGTTCACGATCTACTTCAACATCCCGGAGGACGCTGAGGACGGCGAGTACCCGATAACGCTCTCTCAGTACAAAGCAACGCTTGACGGAGAGCAAATAACCGTTTATCCGGTCTATGGCAGTGTCACTGTCAGAAAGCACATCAAGGGCGATGTCAACTATGACGGCGCGGTGAATATCGCTGACGCAGTTCTTCTTCAGAAATGGCTGCTCGGCGTTCCTGAGACACATCTCCCATACTGGAAGAGTGCTGATATCTGCGAGGACGGTACTGTGGATACATTCGATATGGCTATGCTCAGGACACTTCTCATAGAGGACAGCACTGAGTACACTGTAAAGCTTTTGAATGCAGGCGAAAATACTTCACGGGTCGCTGTGATAATCAACAACTATCTCGGCTGCGGACTACAGACTGCAAAGGAAATGGCGGAAGCTGCACCTGTAGTCATCACGACCTCTGCCACAAAGGCAGATACAGAACAGCTCACCAGCGATCTTTCCCTTGTCGGTGCAGAAGCAGCTGTGACAGTTACTCAGAAATGACCTCCCCGGAGCCAGCAGAAATGAGGCTGCCTGTGATCCAAGTATTATAATATAAAAAAATTATCCGGACTGAACCCCAGTCCGGATATTTCTTCTGAATTGCTTTTGAAAAAACGAATTTCAGTTTGCGTTAGCTCTCTCGACCTTACCTGAACGCAGGCATCTTGAGCAAGCGTAGATATGACAAGGAGTACCCTTGACGATAGCCTTTACACGCTTTACGTTAGGCTTCCATGTTCTGTTTGTACGTCTGTGCGAGTGAGACACCTTAATTCCGAAGGTAACTCCCTTTCCGCAGATATCACATTTTGCCATCAGGCTGCACCTCCTTAAAGTAATCTGAGTCTTTCCTGTTCACGGCTGTTCTGCACCGTCCTATAAGACAACATGATTATTCTAACACATATTTCAGAAAATTGCAAGCTTTTTTTGAAAAAAATTCTGAATTTTTTTAAATGGCTGTAAATTTGCTTTCAGGACTTGAAAAATTTGTGCATTTGTAGTATAATAGTATTTGATAATTTCTGAAAGGGGATGTATTTTCTGTGACGGCTGAAGGCATGGCACTTTTTCTTAAATATTTTTCAAGAGTTCTCCTGCTCCTGCTCGTTATCCCGGTGACAAACTGTGCCCGTGGACTGGCGGCAAAGTGGATGGGAGACGATACCGCTGAACAGGAGGGACGCATAACCCTGAACCCCCTGGTACACCTCGACCCTATCGGTGCTCTGGCTATGCTGCTCATAGGCTTCGGCTGGGGCAGACAGCTCCCGATAAATCCGGCGAGAATGAATGATCCCAGAAAGGGTATCATCGTCACCTCTCTCGCAGGCCCTGTGAGCCACTTCCTTTTCGCATACCTCGGCATAATCGCCATGAACATTATGCGTGCTACCCTGAATCTTTCCGGTGTTACGCCGGCAGCTGCGGTGTACATTATATTGCAGATAGTCACGAATATCAATATCTGCCTCGGTGTCATCAATATCCTGCCGATACCGCCTATGGACGGATTCCAGGTGCTCAATCAGCTCGCCGGAGCTAATTTCCACAGGTGGTACTACTCCAACTACAGGATAATCAACCAGGCTTCGACTGTCATCATCCTGCTGCTCTTCATGCTCCCGAACGAGATAAGTCCGCTGGTATGGCTGATCACGTGGGTGCAGAGACTTCTGTTCGCCGCCGGCAGGTGGGTGTTCTATCTGTTCTGATATGAGAGAGATAACCTATAGCCTTGACGTATTCGAGGGACCTCTTGATGTCCTGCTGAATCTTATCGCAAAGCATAAGCTGAATATCAGCGATATCGAGATATCAGTCCTGCTTGAGCAGTACCTTGCATTCATGGACGAGGCGGAGCAGCAGGATCTTGAGCTTGCGGGAGAATTTCTCGAAATGGCGGCAAGGCTCATCTACATAAAGACCGCCTCTCTGCTGCCGAAGCCGGAGGAGGCGGAGCAGCTCAAAAAGGAGCTTGAGGGTGCCCTGATAGAGCTGTCACTGTGCAAGGAGGCGGCAAAGCTCCTCGCTCAGAGGAATGTCGGGGCGGATATATTTGTCCGTGAGCCGATGAAGATCAAGGCGGATATGACATACACGCTCTTTCACGAGCCGGAGCGGCTCAGGGCGGCGTATGCGGCAATGTCCGGGCGTAAGCTGAAGCCGGATACCCATAAGCTGCACATAGAGGACAAGATTAATTCAGTCGTCAAGCGGCGTATCGTCCCGGTGCTGACAAAGGTCGTGCATATCCTCCGGGAGCTGTACGATACCGGAAAAGCCTCTATGGACGGGCTGTATGACGGTGTTACAGACCGCTCCGAGAGAGTTGCGACGTTCCTTGCCGTGCTGGAGCTGACACGCTTCGGAAGGATAACGATAAGCGAGGACAATACGTATATTTTCCTTAAAGGACATGAGAAAGGCAGGCGGGTAAGGTGGAGAACGAAAAACAGTCAGCAGGCAGCAGCTTCAGACGCAAGCTCGGAGCAATAGAGGCGATACTCTTTGCGAGCGGTGAACCGATAGAGCTTTACAGGCTCTCCGAGGCAAGCGGTGTTGACGCCGGTACGCTCCCGTCACTGATACGTTTGCTTAACGAGCGGTATGACGACTGCGGCAGCGGTATCACAGTCAAGAAGCTCGACAGCTCGTATCAGATGTGTACCCGTGAGGAGTTTGCTCCGGAGATAAGGGCTGCACTTGAGACAAAGCGTTCAACTCCCCTGTCCAATGCGGCAATGGAGGTACTGACGATAATTGCCTATAATCAGCCTGTTTCAAAGAGCTTTGTGGAGAACGTCAGGGGCGTTGACAGCTCATCTGTCGTCAATAATCTCGTTGAGAAGGGGCTCGTTGAGGAGGCGGGACGGCTCGATGTCCCGGGAAAGCCGATAGTCTACAGGACTACCTCCGTATTCCTGCGGTGCTTCGGTCTGAGCTCAACTGCTGAGCTGCCGGAGCTTGAAAAGCACACCGGAGACAGCGATGAGCCGATGCTCACTGTGACTGATGAAGCGGCTGAGAATACCGGAGATACACAGGACAGCGGGCAGGCATGATACATCATATATACATTATATAATATATTGAAATAAACGCCGGAGGTGAAGCCTTGATACTGACAATACTGAAGATCATCGGGATAGTCCTGCTCGTCATACTTCTCGTCATTCTCGCACTCGTCCTGATAGTCCTGCTTCTGCCTGTCCGGGCGGAGGCGGCGTTCATAGACAGGAGCTTCACATACCGGATAAGGCTCTGGTTCATACCGGTCATGGACAGCTCCGGCGGCGGTATAGCCGGGTGGCTGAAAAAGCGGCGTGACAAGGGAAAAAAGGAGGAGCCCCCGGAGCATGAGGATATGCCGGATATGCCGGAGGGCGAAAATACAGATGATATAAAGCCGCCTGACAGCAGCGATAATGCCGAAAAGCCTGCGGCTGAGACATTGCCGGACGAAGAGCCGCAGGCGGAGGAACCGGCGGAGACTGCGGAAGCTGCGGAAAAACCGGAGACCGCAGAGGCAGATGATACGGAGCAGCCCGATGAGATTGCAGCTATGGAAGAGCTTGAAGCTGATGAGGCTGAAAAAGAGGACAAGCCCGGAAAAAGCCTCGGTGAGAAGATAGAGTTCATACTCGATATCTGGCGTGCAGCGGACAGACCGCTGCTGAAAATATTCAAGGGATTCCGGCTGTATGACCTGTACATCGACTTCATAACGGCAGATGAGGACGCATACAAGTGTGCCATGAAGTACGGCAGGATATGTCAGATAGTGTACCCCCTGCTCGGCTGGCTGAGTACGCTGTTCACTGTCCGGCTGAAAACCGTTGACATCAACCCCGGCTTTGCACTTGAAAAGAGCGAAAGCCGCTGGGACGCAGCTGTAAAGCTGAGCTTCCGTGCAGGAACGGCAGTCCTCGCAGGACTGTGGTTCGCTGTGACCTATGTATTCAGATACTTTATCCCGGCAAAGCTCCGGGAAAGAAAGCTAAAAAAATTAAATCTAAAAAGGCAGAAATGAGGTATAAAAATGAGTGCAAAAAATACTCCCGTAAGCGAGCTTCTCGGCATTTCAATGGAAAAGGTAAAGGAAATGGCTGATGTGAACGCCATAATCGGTGAGCCTATCAGACTTGAGGACGGAACTAACGTTATCCCTGTCTCGAAGGTGTCGTATGGCTTTGCGTCAGGCGGCTCAGACCTGCCGTCAAAGTATGACAAGGAGCTTTTCGGCGGCGGTGCAGGTGCAGGCGTTTCCATAAAGCCGGAGGGCTTTCTCGTTGTTTCGCCGGACGGAAGTGCAAAGATGGTGTCCATGCAGGGCTCAAGCGACCCGATAAGCAAGGCTATAGACTCTCTGCCGGGTATCGTTGACAAGGTACAGGGCTTTATCAGCGGCAAGAAGTCCAAGGGCGGCGATACAAGCGTCAGCGACAAGGCTGATGACGATGCAGCTGTTGTCATAAACGATTAATATTATCCTTTCCCGGTGCATATTATTGACCGGGAGATGATAGCTTGAAAAAATTCAGAACTATGATTTGTGTGCTTTCGGCGTGCGTTATCCCGCTGACCGGGAGCCTCTCCGGACTGCCGGCAATTGCAGACCAGCCCGCAGAGACGGAAACGATTTCGGCTGAAGCCGTTGACACGATAGCAGATGTAAACGCTCCGGACATATCCGCAAGGGCGGCGGTGCTCATCTCAGCCGATACCGGTGAGGTCATTTTTTCCCGTGATTCGGGAGATGTACTGTCAATGGCAAGCACCACCAAGATAATGACTGTTCTGCTCACGCTCGAAAGTGCTCAGAAAAATGACGACCTGTATGAGTGGTTCACTGTGGACAGTCAGGCGATACGTGTCGAGGGCTCGTCAATGGGGCTTACTGAGGGCGACTCTGTGACAAAATATGCACTGTGCTGCGGTATGCTCCTGCCCTCCGGCAACGACGCTGCAAATGCGGCGGCTGTGAGAATTGCCGGGAATACCGGGGATTTCGCCGATATGATGAACCGCCGTGCAGAGGATATCGGCATGAAGAGCACCCACTTCGTCACTCCGTCCGGACTTGAGGGAAATGACGGCGGTGCGGCTCACTCCTCCACGGCATACGATATGGCTCTGCTCGCAAGGGAGGCTCTGAGAAACGATACCTTCCGGGAGATATGCTCTCAGCAGACCATTGAGACTGAGTTCGGCTCTCCCCCGTACAAACGCTGGCTGAAGAATACCAATCGGCTGCTTTCGATGTACGACGGCGTTTACGGCGTAAAAACGGGCTTTACCGACGAAGCCGGGAGATGTCTGGTGTCGGCGTGCGAAAGGGACGGACTTGACCTTATATGCGTCACTCTCGGCGACCCGGACGACTGGAACGACCACATGGCTCTGTATGACTATGGATTCAGGACTGCTCACAGGCTGACAGTCACCCTGCCGGAAAGGTACGAGCTGCCGTTTGCCGGCGGAGAAAGGGACACGATAACAGTCTCCCCGGCTGAGGATACGCTTGACCTTACGGTATTCAGTGCCGCAGAGGGAGATCTGAGCTTTTCGGCAGCTGCTCCGCCGTTCGTGTATGCACCTGTTTCAGAGGGCGAGGAGATCGCATGGCTGAGGGTATACCTGCGGTCGGAGGAAATAATGCGGATACCGCTCCTCGCTGCGGAGGACTGCGGTGGACAGGATATATGATCAAGGGAAAAAATATGGAAAAAACAAGATTACAGAAGATAATTTCAGAGAGCGGCTTCTGCTCACGGCGTAAGGCTGAGGAGCTGATCGCTCAGGGCAGAGTCCGCCTCAACGGAAGACCGGTGCATTTAGGCGACAAGTGCAGCCGGAAGGATATCATCACTATCGACGGAGAAAGGCTGTATATCGAGACAAAACGCACCAAGCGATACATAATGCTCAACAAGCCGAGGGGCTACGTCACGACCATGTCAGATGAGCTTGACAGACGGTGCGTCACCGACCTGCTCGACGGCGTCGAGGAGCGTGTTTATCCGGTCGGACGGCTCGACAGGAACTCCGAGGGACTGCTCCTGCTGACGAATGACGGCGAATTCGCAAACAGTATCATGCACCCGTCAAGGCACGTGACCAAGACCTACAGGGTCACAGTCCGACCCGATATAAGCGATGAACAGCTCGTAAGGCTCTCCGAGGGCGTTGAGCTTGACGGAAAGCCTACTCTCCCGGCAACTGTTGTCGTAAAGGACAAGCAGGAGGGCAGGGTCGTGCTGCTCATCACGATAAAGGAGGGCAGGAACCGGCAGATCCGCCGTATGTGCGAGGCTGTAGGGCTTGAGGTCGCAAGGCTGAGACGTATCAGCATAGGCCCGCTCCGGCTCGGTATGCTGAAGCCCGGTACATGGCGTGACCTGACTGCTGAGGAGCTGAGGGCACTGCGTACAGCTGCCGGAAAGCCCGGCGGAAAGGCGAAATAATAATGCTGCAAATACTTGAAAAAAAGGGCTGCGAGGGGTATGAACGGCTCGTCAGTGCTGCCGGGGACGCACAGCTCCACATAACCGAGGCTGCCGACAAAGGACGTACAGACGGATATATCGCATATGCGTACCTTCCCGGTGACGGGGACAAGCCTGCGGAGACTGTGGTGTACGGACTTGACAGCGGCGGAGATATAATGCTGTGTGACGGACTTGTCCGCTCGGTAATGCTCAAAAGCGTGCTCAAGGGCATTGAGCAGATGAGGTTCTCTCTGCCGGAGGACGGGAGCGAGGGCTGTATGGCTGAGCTGAAAAAGCTGCGGTTCATCGCCGGTGACAGCAATATCTGCACGGAGCTTAGCTCCTACATGAACGGCTGCAGCGATTGCAAGGCAAATAAATAACAGACTTTTTGCAAGTCTGACAAATAATCGAGGGAAGGAGTGCTGTGCTTTGCCTATAAGGATATCGTCCGAGCTCCCGGCGTTCAAGACGCTCGGAGAGGAAAACATTTTCGTAATGTCAAAGGAAAGAGCTGAGCATCAGGATATCAGACCGCTGAAGGTCGTTATCGTCAATATCATGCCTAAAAAAATCGAGACGGAGTGCCAGATAATGCGGCTTCTGAGCAACACTCCGCTCCAGGTTGATGTGGAGCTTCTGCAAATGGCTTCGCATACCTCACGGAACACCTCACGCCACCACCTTGATGTGTTCTACAAGACATTCAGCGAGATTTGCAATGAAAGATACGACGGAATGATAGTCACCGGTGCTCCGGTCGAGCTGCTGGAATACGAACAGGTAGACTACTGGGACGAGATAACCAATATCTTCGAGTGGTCAAAGACCCATGTGTATTCCTCACTTTACATCTGCTGGGCAGCTCAGGCTGGTCTGTACTACCACTTCGGTGTTCCGAAATATCCCCTTGAACGCAAGATGTTCGGAGTATTCCCGCACCGTGCCGAGGTGAGCAACTGCCAGATACTGCGGGGCTTTGACGATGTATACTACGTCCCCCACTCCCGGAATACCGAGGTAAGGAGAGAGGATATCGAAAGGATACCACAGCTGAAGATACTCTCCTCGTCAGATATATCGGGCGTTCATATCGCTGCCAATACCAACGGCAGACAGTATTTCATCACCGGGCATTCTGAGTACGACCGTGACACCCTTGCCTCGGAGTATTTCCGGGACGTTGACAAGGGGCTTGACATACAGCTGCCGTACAACTATTTTCCGGACAATGACCCGGAGAAAACTCCGCTGTTCACGTGGAGAGGTGCGGCAAATCTTCTGTTTTCCAACTGGCTCAATCACTGCGTCTATCAGCGTACTCCGTATAATCTGGACGAGCTGGAGATACGCAGCTGGACATGGGGTACAACTCTCTGAGAGGTGTACCCAGCCTATGGGGGTGAAAATATGAACGAGCATGATACCGGCGGCAGATATGACCTTGACCAGCGGGAGCATATCCCGGAAAGCCGCATATACTATGACGATACCGGAGGCAATGGCGGTGAGCCGGTAAAATACACCGACGATGAGAGCGTATTCTTCGACGAGAGAGATCTCGAATCCCTGAGCAGCGGCAGAAAAAAAAGAGGCAGCGGACTTCCGGTCGCTGCATTCATAGTGAGTATCGTCGGCATGGTCTTTCTCACAGGCGGATTTGTGTGGACAATGAGCGGCTTCTGCATTGCCTCAGCGATCATGGCTGCGGCTGCTATAGGAAGAAAGCACACCAATATCGGCTTTGCATACGGGGCACTGATACTCTCAGGGCTTATGCTTGCTCTGGCATTTACGAGCGTTATCCCCTACCCCGGTACAGGATACAAAGAGGACAGGATAGAGGCTCAGGTGCCGGACAGCTATTCGGAAGATCCAGGAATATATTCGCCGCAGGATACGCCGCAGCAGCTGTGACAGAAAGGAGGTTTGGCAATGTTTGGACGGAAAAAGGACATGATCGACGAAATGGACAACAAGGTAGTGAACGAGATGGACATTGATTCAGAGGATCATACCTCGGAAATGAAGAATTCTGATTATTTCGATTCAAGCCGGTATTATGATACCTCACGCTATGAGAGCAAGTATGCAAATGAGCATAACAGTCATCTGTGCGAGGACGGACATGACCACGATGAGATCGACAAAAAGAGGAATAATTCCGCAAATTACAAGGCAAAGCACCCCGACAGCGGCAGAAGCAGTGCAGGTCATCTCTGCGAGGAAGGCGAGAGCCACGACAGGCGGCAGGCTGCACGAGATGAGGAATTTACCTCCTTCACTGACTTCACTCCCGGACACGACAGCACTCCTCAGCCGGGCATAAGGGACAGCAAGCCGGCATACATACCGGATACAGCACGCTCCGGCAGGGACAGAAATCAGCGTGACACGCTGGACAGCACGAAGAATGTATTCATCGACCCGCAGACGTACACAAGACCGGAGACATCCGAATCCGGGGCTGCGAAGAATACAGCCGGTATAGCAGTGCTTATAATACTTGCGGTCGTATTCCTTTGTGCAGGAGCATTCCCGATAACGATAGTTCTGGGTATCGCTGCTGCGAATATGATAAAAAACAACAAAAAAAATAATGATTAAGGAGAAGAAAAAATGAGCGAGGTCTACTACAACGACAATAATTACACAGGCGGCGGTGAAACGCCGGAGAATCTGAATCAGTACAAGAAGGGCTTTGCGATAACAGCATTCGTGCTTAGTCTCGTGAATCTTCTGTGCTGCTGTGCATTCAGCTATGTACTGGCAACTCTGGCTATAATATTTGCTATTATCTCACTTGCTACGCACCGTGGCGGAAAGGGTCTTGCTATCGCAGGACTTATAATCGCAGGCATTGCACTTATCGCAGTTATCATCGTGCAGGTGATATTCGGCGAGGCTATACAGGACTATGTGAAGTTTATCCAGAACGGCGACGCATACGTGCAGATGTGGGACGAGACGGGCGAGACACCGGACGAGTTCTCGAAGTATTATGATGAAAAGTACGACAGCTGGTGGGAATCAATGGGCTTTAAGAGCTTCCGTGAATTCTACGGGGAGGTGCTTATAAAGGCGTACAAGCAGCAGTTCCCCAACGGACAGAACGGGCAGGGCTACGGCAGCAGCACGAGTGAGGAGCCTGTTGACCTCTGTGCATAGGGGCAGTGACCTGATAACAGGGATCGTGTGACATATCTGAAAACATCTGAATAGCAGACCTCTCCGGCAACCGGCGTTTTGTACACCTCCGGAGAGGTTCTCTTTTTCGTCAGATTTCACAAGTTAAGACTTTTTAAAGCATTCTAATTGTTGATAACAACGATTTTTCGTATGCAGCTTGACTTTGTCCCGGAATTGTAGTATAATAATTAAGTCGCAGGTCGTTCTGCGGTGTATGTGGCGGTATAGCTCAGTTGGCTAGAGCACTTGGTTCATACCCAGGGGGTCGCTGGTTCAAATCCTGCTGCCGCTATTTATTATCAGCATGACGCTGACGTCTGTTTCAAGCCGTCAGCGTCTGTGATATGTGGCCCGTTGGTCAAGAGGTTAAGACTCCAGATTTTCATTCTGGCAACATGGGTTCAATTCCCGTACGGGTCACCATTCAACGTTCTCGGAAACAGCGAAAATACGTTGTTTCCGAGTTTTTCTTTTATAGTAAAAATAGGCTTTGTTCTTTATCTGTTCTTTATTTTGAAAATGCGGTGTCGTGAGCCGTGGGTCAAGCACCCTTCGGCTCTTTTTTCTTGCTTGAGAAATCGAGT
>JAFVFL010000007.1 GCA_017475555.1 Ruminococcus sp. | reverse complement strand
TTCAGTCCTCTGCTCTACCAACTGAGCTACAGAAGCATTTATGGCGACCCGGATGAGGCTCGAACTCACGACCTCTAGCGTGACAGGCTAGCGTTCTAACCAACTGAACTACCGGGCCATATCTGCTGCACACGCAGCAGAAGGAATTGGTGGGGACTACAGGGCTCGAACCTGTGACCCTCTGCTTGTAAGGCAGATGCTCTCCCAGCTGAGCTAAACCCCCGCTTGCCGGAAATCAGGCTTAGTGCATTCCGCTCTCATTTCCGGCGACTTGTTTATTATAGCACGGCTTGACCGATTTGTCAAGCGTTTTTTCAAAAAAATTCCAAAAAAATTTTTTGCGGCTGAAATTTTCCGGTATATCGGGGTATACGCCGTATGCTGCACACTCCGCTCCGCATGGCAGGGGAGCCGGCAATTTAAAGAGTATACTCAGAAAGTGCCTTTTCGACCGCCTTGTTCCGCTTTTCACGATTACGAAGAAGCCTGGAGATCTTGTGGAAAATAATGCCGATAATGATCTCGAAAATACCGGTGCAGCCGGCAAAAAGTGCAAAGGGGACTGTCAGCGATGAGCACACATAGAACTCGAACCATCCGGTCTGGACGTATGCCGCAGCTGCTCCGAGGGATACCGCAGCAGCCACAAGAAGTACAGCTGCTCCGCTTATGATGAAGACTGCTCCGTATCGTCCGGCAAGAAATTTCATCTGTCTGTCGAGGATTATTGCGATCCAGATGAGCAGCACAAGCTCAAGTGCAAGGAATATCCCGATCGTTATGTACGAGAAGATATAGCTGAGGTTCTGCAATGATATTCCTACGCTGCGGCTGAGAGAATCGAGCGATACAGCGTCAGTGAAGCCGTTTTTTTCAAGTCCGTTCCGCATGATGTCAAGTGCTTCGCTGCTGAATCTGCTGCCGTAGACTGACTGAGCAGCCTCGTCTGAATCCTTCATGAACGAGATGATATCGCTGTCAGTAACTGACGGGTCTGTTTCACCTCCGCCCACGATACAGTCGGCATATCCGGCGAGCTTTTCACCGGCGAAGTGCAGAAATTCTGTTCGTCCCATAAAATCCCTGAAGCTGTATTTATCTGTCTTGCCGCCGACGGCTTCCGCAAAATCAAGCCCGTCGTACATATTATCAGAAAAAGATTCTCCGTCAAAATCCGCATCGAGCACGTTGTCAATGCTCATGCTCTCGGTTCTTTTCCGGATAAGCTCACCTGACGCACCGAGCCTTATGCTGAATGCGAGACTGAGCACAATCAGCACTGCAATGGCAAAGACTGACACCAGCACAGCACCTATCCTCCTGCCTGCACCTACCCTGACCGCAGTCTTTGCGGACGTACCGGTCGTTTCGGCGTACTCCTCCTCAGCGGCAGCGTACTCCGGCCTTTCGTAGAAGGGTGCAGGGTCAGGCTCGCCGCCGAAACGGGCGTTATAGTCTGCCGGGGCGAAGCTGTCGTCCGCAGCCTCCTCATCGTCAAACGTCTCATCGGGCAGCTTTTTGTCCTTTTTAGCCGATTTTCTGAGCATATCATCGCCGAGAAGCTCTCCGATACCAGCGACCTCAGCGTCAAGCTCCTCCGTATCCTCGGTACTGTCCGGTATTTCGGGTATCTCCGGCGTTTCCGGTATCACCGGTATGACATTTGTCTTTTCCTTTTCCTCCGGCAGCGGGACAGCCGGCAGCTTATCCGCCGGTATATCCGGCTTTATCTGCTTTTCTCCGCAGAATTCGCAGAATATTGAATCATCGTCTATCAGCTTACCGCATGAAATGCAGTACATGGCTCTACCTCCATAATAATTAAATAATCAGCTCTATTATAGCACAGAATTTTCCGCTTGTCACTATTTTTTCTGAGAATTTCCGGATTTTGAACAGAAACGAACAAAAAACCGGTCTCTTTCAAGACCGGTTTAGTGCTTTATGCTGAATGATCACTGCTGTATTGCCGCATATGTATCGGAAATACCGGAAATACCGGAAATACAGGCAGCAGGAAGGCGGCTCACTCCTTAGAGTTGTTCTGAGCCTTGAGAAGATCTCTGATCTCAGTGAGAAGAACTTCTTCCTTAGGCGGCTCAGCCGGCTTCTCTTCTTCCTTCTTCTTACCGATAGCCATGAGCTTGTTGACTGCCTTGATGATGCAGAACAGTATCAGTGCCATGATAATGAAGTTGATGACAGCTGTAAGGAATGTGCCGTAGTCGAGTGCCTGTCCGCTGTTGCCGAGCGGAATGGTACCGTGAACCTCTGCACCGCCGATAAGGGCGATGATAGGCTGAATGAAGCACTCAGTCAGAGCTGTTACGATGTCACCGAATGCAGCTCCGATGATAACACCGATAGCCATGTCCATTACATTGCCCTTGAGAGCAAATGCCTTGAATTCCTCCAAAAACTTCTTCATTTCAGGTTTCTCCTTTCTTTTGATATTTGATATTTCAGGGTGTCCCCAAAAAACCATTTTGACAAAACAGGCATTCAGAGATGCCCTTATACTGATCCCGGACTGAGTGCTTATTTTCACAGGCTCTCAGCTTGGGAGCAATATCAACAGTAAGACCAAGCAGGATCAGCGAGATCTCCGGGCGTGCGCAGCTCCGGAAAATTCGGGGCACACGCCGGCTGAGTCTATTCTATTCCTGCAAAACCGCCGTCAAAGCCCGATGTATCGACTCCGGGGATAGATGGTATCTCCGTGGTGTCCTGGCGTTCGGTCTTTCTTGCCTTCATGTACTCCGGCAGCTCAACAAGGTCGGTCGGGTCAACGTACTTCTTTTTCTTCGGCATAGCCTCAACTGCATGGTCTGCACCCTTCATCATAGAGGCTATCGGCTTGTGGACATAGCTCTCCAGATCGTCAGCATTAGCCTCGCCTGCGGAATACATCGTTATCCGTGAGCGGTAGTGCTCATTAGCAGAGAGCCTGTCAACGTCAACGTCGGCAGTCACGCCCATGAGGTCAGCCTGCTTTTTTGTTGTATTCGCCTGGAGATCGTCAGCACTCACAAGCTCGGTCTGACGCATATAGAATTTATTGAACTTATCCGCATCATTCGGTGCAAGGTCGTTTGCATCGACAAGCGGAGTGTCGGTCATGTATGAATTTTTCTTTCTCTCAGCTCTTCTCAGCCCTGACGTGTCAAGTCCGGCAGCCGAAAGATCGCTCATGCCGTTTTTCGCAGACCTGTCGAAGAAGTCGATATCCTCCGCAGCCTCGTGCTTTTTAGCCTTTCCTCCGTCGAAAAATGCCCAGAATTCATCAGCATCTGACGGGGCGGCGGGGCTTTCCGGTTCAGGCTCCGGCTCAGGCTCCGGTATATGGCTCTGTGCGGGGGCTGACATATTCTGCATACCCGGCATCCCGGTGCCTCCCATAAAGCCCTGCATGGACATATCCTGCATCGGCATCTGCCCGTATATAGGCATTCCGGCCGGGTCGTACCCGATTATCTGAGGCTGGACGGGCTGATACATCTGCGGCTGCCCGTATATAGGCATTCCGGTCGGGTCGTACCCGATTATCTGAGGCTGAACAGGCTGATACATCTGCGGCTGTCCGTATATCGGCATACCCGACGGGTCATAGCCTATTATCTGCGGCTGAGGCTGTACCTGCATACCCTGGAACATCTGCGGCTGACCATATATCGGCGTGCCCGACGGGTCGTAGCCTATTATCTGCGGCTGGGACTGAACACCGGGGTATACCGGCTGTCCCTGCTGCGTTCCCGGGAACTGCTGATATGGCTGCTGATAGCCTGCAAACTGCTGAGCATAGCCCTGCTGATAGCCGGGATAGGGCTGCTGACCGGGATATACCGGCTGATTCTGAGGAAATCCCTGCATACCCGGCTGAACAGTGTCCGGCGGAAGTGCCGGTGCTGCCGGGTAGGAAGGCTCCTGGACGGGGGGCAGCTCCGGAGCTGCCGCAGCGGTCTGCGGAGAGCTTTTGCCCTCAGAAAAATCGAACTGGCTGAAATCGAAGTCCTCGTCGCTGTCGTTCAGCTCGTCGGCTGTATATATATCCGACGCTGCGGTCGGAGAGGGTCTGTCGCTTATGATGAAGGTGCCGCTTCCCATAGTGAAGCCGCCGTGTCCTTCGGGAAATTCCTCCTCGGTATGGTATCCGCCCATATCCGCCTTGCCGTAATCGGGCTCATCTCCGAGGGCGTTGTCGCTTGCCGGGATATCGAGCTTGCTGCCGCATCTGACACAGAAGCTGAATCCGCTTTCTATTTCTGCACCGCATGATGGACAGATCATCATTCTCACTCCCTGTTAAATGGCTTTGGTTCAGAGTGCTTCAGAGCAAACGGCATTATCATGTGATGACTGCTGCCCACATTTTTTGCTCCGAATTTACTTACTTTTATTATAGCATTATCCTTGTTATTTTTCAAGTCCTTTTCGCAAAATTGTGCATATCGCAGTTAAATCACTCCCTTCACTTGTATACTTTGCCGTATGCAACAATTTTTGTATGCGGAATTAGTTGAAGCTGCACAACGATTAAAATAATACCGTTCAGCTAACAAAATGATTTGTGGAAACCGCATAATTGCCGCCCACCGCCGCCCGAAACTTTTATTACACCCTACAAAACTGATCCAGGCGACTTTTTCGGACTATATTTTTTCAAAAAACTGTGGTATAATGGGAATCGTGAAATTCAGCTGTAAGGCAGAAGGAAGATAGATATGGCGAAAAATAAGAAAAGCAATGCCGGTAAAATAGCCGCAGAGGTCATTATCGCCGCTGTAGTGATCGCAGCCGGAGGATATCTGATAAAGAGTGCGGCTGACCGCAGCAAGGTCGTTGAGCCGTCGCAGTACACCGAGGAGGCTCAGGCGCCTGCCGAGACTGTTACAACGACGGAGGCTCCCGACCCTAATAAGATAGTATATACGACAAAGACTGTCGTGGCTGAGGATATGTATGCCGGCGACCTCATACTTGTGAATAACGACTACCAGTATCATGCGACCGGTGAGGAGGAGCTTGTCTGCATAAATGAGCTTCTTTCAAACTCCGGGATAACCTGCTTCAGTGCGTATGAGTGGGATTACAGCATACTCGCTCAGGTATACCAGCCTATGACGGATATGACCTGCGATTATTATGACAATACAGGTGACGATACGCTGACTATATTCGGCTCGTACAGGACAACGGATTTTCAGGCGATTCTCTACAACAATGACCTTGCGAACACCGGAAATGAGGAGTCCACCCGTGTTGCAAAGCCCGGCTACAGCGAGCATGAGACAGGGCTTGCATTCGACTACAGCGAGCTTATCGACCTCAACTTTGACGGCACCGGTGCTGAGTCGTGGATAACGGAGAACTGCTACAAATACGGCTTTATTCTCCGCTATCCTGAAAACAAGGAGGAGCTTACATATATACAGTATGAGCCGTGGCATTTCAGGTATGTCGGATTCCCCCATGCTTATTATATGACGATGCACGATCTCTGCCTTGAGGAGTACACTGACCTTATACGCACGCGCTATCCCTACAGCGGTGAGCATCTTGAGCTTACTGCGGAGGGTGCGGACTATGAGATATACTATTATCCGGCAGACGGCAGCGGCTCGACCGAGCTTCCCGTTCCGTCGGGATATGTCTATGATGTTTCAGGCAACAACGTAGACGGCTTTGTGGTAACTGTCCACAAGAGCGAGCGGATAAACGAGAGTGCAGCCGGACAGATCGGGGAAACACCTGCGGCTGAGGATACTCAGGAGACTGAGGAGGGTGCAGCTGATGAAGACACCGTGGCTGCTCCGGATGAGGATACGGCAGAATAAATAATAGTAAAAGGCAGAGGCATTTCGGGTGCTTCTGCCTTTATATTTTACACGAAATGCCATAAATATTCTGTAAAATTTGTGCATATTGCTGAAAATGAATAAACCGCTTGACAAAGGTAAATAATAGTGGTAAATTATAATTAGCACTCAGGGAGTGGGAGTGCTAAAATCTGAAAACACTCCGGAATATACAGATACTATTCTGGCTTTTCTGAATTTTGATGAACAGGAGGAGGCTCATGAGGTCTGACGACAGAAAGCTGAAAATTCTTGCAGCTATAGTTGACGAGTATGTGCGGACCGGTGAGCCTGTCGGTTCAAAAACTATCGCACAGCTCGAAAATATCAATGTCTCTGCGGCTACGGTACGAAATGACATGGCTGTACTTGAACAGCTCGGCTACCTCGAACAGCCGCATACCTCCGCAGGAAGGATACCCACATTCCAGGGCTTCAGGCTCTACGTTGACGAGCTGATGACCCTGCCCGACCTGCCGGACGAGGAGAAGAGCAGGCTCGATGAAATGCTCGGCGGCGAGGATACCCCGGAGGAGCTGCTGATACAGAACGCTGCTGCGGCACTTACGGAGCTTACTCAGTGTGCGGCTGTCGTGACAAGCTCAGCACCACGGTTTTCGGTCATCTCAAAGGTCGAGGTCATACCTACCGGAAAACGGCTGTATGTCATTTTGCTCATCACCTCAAGCGGAAGCATAAAGAACAAGGCGTGCAGGCTCGAATTTGACCTCAGCCATGAGCAGCTCGATTTTTTCACAAGGTATATCGAGGAGAACCTGAGCGGCGTTTCGGTCGATGAGCTTTCGGACGAGATGTTCGACAAAATGGTTGCGGCGGTAAGTGCGTACATGGTGACGCTTTCACCGCTTGTCAAGGGGATATGCGAGCTGTCGGAGGATCTGCGGCAGATAGAGTATACTGTCAGCGGCGGCGAAAAGCTGCTGTCGTATGACGAGCTTGACAAAATGGAGGTCGTGAAGTTCTTTGAGCATCGTGACCAGTTCGCAGAGGTGCTGGAGGATACGTTCAGCGGCTTGCAGGTCAAATTCGGTGCAGAGGGCAGCTTTGCTATAGGAAACTCCAGCGTTATCGTCTCCAAGTACAAGAAAAACGGCAAGGAGGCTGGCTCTCTCGGCGTAATAGGGCCTATGAGAGTTGATTACAGAAAGATCATTCCCTACGTCGATTACCTGACACAGAAGATAACTATGCTGATGTCGGGCGATGCCGGGGCTGATGACAATATAATTACGGAAGCACCGGACGGGGCTCCGCCGGGCAGTAAGCCGTAGAAAGGAGATAAACAGCATGACTGAGAATACTGAGAATATCGGAAATACTGGTGAGGATCAGGAGAATGCAGGCGAGAAGAGCGTCGATGAGCTTATCGACAGGGCTCTTGAGGCTGCAAGACAGACGAGCGATGATATCGAAATGACGGTCAATGAAGCTGATACAGCAAAGCAGGAAAGCGACGAGGACGATGCTGCAAGCGAGTACAACGACAACGCCGCTGCCTATGCGGAGCTGGAGGAGCAGCTCAGCGATGCTAACGAGAAGTATCTCCGGCTTTTTGCAGAGTATGACAACTACAGAAAGAGAACGGCTCGTGAGAAGACTGAGACCTACTCAAATGCTTCGGCAAAGTGCGTTGAGGAGCTTCTTCCGGTCATAGACAGCTTTGAGAGAGCACTTGAGGCTGAGTGTACCGACAAGAACTTCAAGGACGGAATGAGCATGATCTTCAATCAGCTCTCTGCCTTTCTGACAAAGCTCGGCGTCACTGAGATAGAAGCTCTCGGAGCACAGTTCGACCCGAACCTGCATAATGCGGTACAGCAGCAGTCCGGTACGGACTATGCCGCAGACCATGTGTGTGCAGTGTTCCAGAAGGGGTATATGCTGGGCGGAAAGCTCATAAGACCGGCGATGGTCGCTGTAGCCCTTTAGAAGCAGGAGCGTCAGACACAGAAGTAATGAGCACTGACAGCTCAGGGCAAATATATATACGAAAAGGAGAATGACTTATGTCGAAAATAATAGGTATAGATTTAGGTACAACAAATTCATGCGTAGCTGTAATGGAGGGCGGAAACGCCGTTGTTATCCCCAACAGTGAGGGTGCAAGAACAACTCCGTCAGTTGTCGCATTCGCAAACAGCGGCGAGAGACTTGTTGGTCAGGTCGCAAAGAGACAGGCTATCACCAACCACGACAGAACAGTTTCCTCTATCAAGAGACATATGGGAAGCGACTATAAGGTCACTATCGACGGAAAGAACTACACTCCTCAGGAGATATCTGCTATGATACTCCGCAAGCTCAAGACCGACGCAGAGGCTTATCTCGGCGAGACTGTAACTGAGGCTGTTATCACTGTTCCGGCTTACTTCACAGATGCACAGAGACAGGCTACAAAGGACGCAGGTCAGATCGCAGGACTTACTGTAAAGCGTATCATCAACGAGCCTACAGCTGCTGCACTCTCCTACGGTATCGACAAGGAGGAGGAGCAGACTGTAATGGTATACGACCTCGGCGGCGGTACATTCGATGTATCTATCATCGAGATGGGTGAGGACGTTCAGCAGGTGCTTGCTACTGCCGGAAACAACCACCTCGGCGGCGATGACTTCGATCAGCGTATAATCAACTGGATAATCGACGAGTTCAAGAAGAGCGACGGTATTGATCTTTCACAGGATAAGCTCGCAGCACAGAGACTCAAGGACGCAGCTGAGAAGGCTAAGATAGAGCTTTCGTCAACAACGACCTCAAGCATAAATATACCGTTCATAACTGTTGACGCATCGGGTACTCCGAAGCACCTTGACCTCACTCTTACAAGAGCTATGTTCGATGAGCTTACAGCTGACCTCGTTGAGGCTACTATGGGACCTGTACGCCAGGCACTCAGCGATTCGGGACTTTCCACCTCTGAGCTGAACAAGGTGCTCATGGTCGGCGGTTCTTCAAGAATACCGGCAGTTCAGGACGCTGTAAAGAAGCTCATCGGCAAGGATCCCTTCAAGGGCATAAACCCTGATGAGTGTGTTGCACTCGGTGCTGCATATCAGGGCGGCGTTCTCGGCGGTGACGTAAAGAACGGACTTCTCCTGCTCGATGTAACTCCTCTTTCGCTCGGTATCGAGACAGCAGGCGGCGTATGCACACGTATGATCGAGAGAAATACAACTATCCCGTCCAAGAAGTCACAGGTATTCTCGACCTACGCTGACAATCAGCCGGCGGTTGACATAAATGTGCTCCAGGGTGAGCGTGAGTTCGCACGTGACAACAAGCAGCTCGGAACATTCCGTCTCGACGGCATTGCACCTGCACCGAGAGGTATCCCTCAGATCGAGGTAACATTCGATATCGACCAGAATGGTATCGTTCATGTTACTGCTAAGGATCTCGGCACAGGCAAGGAGCAGAACATCACCATCACCTCCTCTACCAATATGTCCAAGGACGACATTGACAAGGCTGTGAAGGAAGCAGAGCAGTACGCTGCTGAGGACAAGAAGAGGCGTGAGCAGGTTGATACCAAGAACGAGGCAGAGAGCCTTGTATTCCAGTGCGAGAAGGCACTCGCTGATTTCGGCGACAAGGTATCAGCTGACGAGAAGAGCAATATCGAGAGCAAGTGTGCTTCGCTCAAGGCAGCTATCTCCGCTGACAACTTCGATGAGATAAAGAAGCTCAAGGACGAGCTCCAGAAGGCATTCTATGACCTTTCAGCGAAGATATACCAGCAGTCCAACCCGAACGGCGACACTATAGACCCGTCACAGTTCGCAAATATGGGCGGCGGCAGCGACGACAGCGGCAATGATGACGGCGTAGTCGATGCAGATTTCACTGAGGTATGAGCCGGAAATGGACAGTGCGGCTCTCAGGCACGGACTTTGTACGGAATTGTAAATAAATAAAACTTTCAGGGCGAACTCCGTTTCGCCCTAAAGGTATTTACTCAGGTGTGCATATGAACATAATAAAACGCATTGTACTGGTATTTGCGGCTTTGCTGCTGCTTACAGGCTGCGGCGGAGGAAGTGAATGGGAGTCAGCGGATCACACAATGAGCTGGATAAGCTCACGGCTCTCGTCACCGTGCTCAAAATATATCGGCGACAAGAATGAGGACGATCTTTCAGATAAGGCACTTGCCGGGTATAACAAAATGCTCGGCTTCGTTGAAAATTACATGGGCATTGACGATTATCGGATATATGACTACTACTGGGCATATCCGGACAATAAGGATCTCAGTGCGATCGTGATAAAGATAGTCCTTCCGGGCTTTGAGAAGGAGCTTGAAAAAAATGATGAGGCAGCGATAATGCTGACCTGCGACCCTGATACCATGCAGGTAAAGGAGGGGGTCGGCGGTTTCCTGTACGCTCAGAGCTGGACGGAAAAGCTCAGTGCTGAGCTGATCGGGACTCACCCGGAGTACCATATGAATACATGGTATATCATGCCGTACTATGTGACGCAGGCATACCATATCAAGGAGCCGGACAAACGCCCGGTGGACGAGATAGGGCGGGCTGAGATAAATATTTTCGTGCCGCCCGGAACTCCGGAAACGGACGTTGACAGGATATACGATGACTTAGAGCCGCTGCTTGACAAATATTCCGTAACAGTGGTAACTATTATCGCTCCCTCGGATAATGCGGCTCTTGAGAAAATTATCGCTGAGGAGAGCTTCACCGGAAACGGCAGTTACAATACAAAAGACGGGGCAGAATGGCTGAAAAGCTATGCTCTCGGCTGAAAACCGCAGATTGGAGAATAGATATGGCAGAGAAAAGAGATTATTATGAGGTCCTCGGCATACAGAAGGGTGCGACTGAGGACGAGATAAAAAAGGCTTACAGAAAAAAGGCAAGGGAATGTCACCCTGACCTGCACCCTGATGACCCGTCCTATGTTGAGAAATTCCAGGAGGTCAACGAGGCTAATGAGGTGCTTTCCGACCCGGAAAAGCGTGCAAGGTATGACCAGTACGGCCATGCAGGCGTTGATCCGAACTACGGCGGCGGAGAGGGCGGCTTCGGCGGCTTTGGTGATATGGACGACATATTCAGCAGTATTTTCAGCGGCTTCGGCGGCTTCGGCAGCTCTGCGAGCCGTACAAATTCCAACGCTCGGAGAAGAGGCTCGGATATACACGAGGCTGTCACTATCTCGTTCATGGAGGCGTGCAGCGGCGTAAAGAAGGATATCCGTATCAACCGCCTCGCAGTCTGCGATTCGTGCAAGGGCAGCGGTGCTGATGAGGGAACTACCTCGGAGATATGCCCGGATTGTCAGGGCAGAGGCTCGGTCAAGACGACCCAGCGTACTCCGTTCGGTGCGATATCCTCAACAAAGCCGTGTCCGCACTGCGGCGGAAAGGGCAAGATAATAAAGAATCCGTGTACGAAGTGCAGAGGAGCAGGCAGGATAAGGGTCGCAAAGACTGTATCCGTGGATATACCGGCAGGTATCGACAATGGTCAGACTATCCGTCTGCCGGGTCAGGGAGATGTTGGTCTTAACGGCGGTCCCTCAGGCGATCTGCTTTTGGGCGTGAATGTCAAGTCTCATCCGCTGTTCACCCGTGACGGATACGATATACACTGCGAGATACCGGTGACATATATGGACGCTGTCCTCGGCAGCGAGATAACTGTCCCCACGATAGACGGAGATGTGAAATACAGCATAGGTGAGGGAACTCAGAACGGGACTGTATTCCGCCTCAAGGGTAAGGGAGTGCAGAAGATACACCGCCAGGACAGAGGAAATCAGTACGTAAAGATATACGTTGAAGTTCCGAAGAACCTCACAAAGAAGCAGAAGGATCTGCTCAGGGCGTTTGAGGAGTCGCTTTCTGACAAGAACTACACAAAGCGGCAGAGCTTCTTTGACAAGCTAAAAAAGAAGCTCGACTTCTGAAGAATGAATACCGGCAAACACAGCTATATATACTCTGATAAGGTAATTGATAATGTATCCCTGAACAACGAGAGGAGCAGTTATGCTTATATATAATGCAAGAATACTGACAATGGAGAGCACAGGCGATGAATCCGTTATCCCGAATGGCTGGGTGGAGACCGAAAAGGGGAAGATAATCGCTGTAGGTCAGGGCGTTCCTGAACGCATACCCGGCGATTCCCTGAATGCTCAGGGCGGAACGCTTCTCCCTGGATTTATCGACGCACATACCCACCTCGGCATAGTCGAGGACGGACTTGACTTCGAGGGCGATGACTGTAATGAATCAACTGACCCGTTCACACCGCACATGAGGGCTATAGACGGTATAAATCCGTTTGACCGGTGCTTTGAAGAGGCGAGAATGAGGGGCGTTACCTCAGCCTGCGTATGTCCGGGAAGTGCCAATCCCTGCGGTGGAGAGATATGCGTTATCCACACCGCCGGCAGGCGTGTTGATGATATGCTCATCAGTACGTGCGGAGTGAAATTCGCACTCGGCGAGAATCCGAAAAATGTCTACTCCGGAAAAAATGAGCAGCCAAAGACACGTATGGGTACGGCGGCTGTGATACGTGAGGGGCTGTATAAGGCGAAGCGCTATGCACATGATATGGACAGCTGCTATTCGGATACGGAGGACTGTGACCCTCCGGAGTATGATATAAAGAGCGAGGCACTTCTTCCGCTGCTCGACAGAAAGCAGAAGGCGTATTTCCACTGCCACCGGGCTGATGATATCTGCACGGCAATGCGTATAGCGAAGGAGTTCTCCCTTGAGCTGGTCATAGTTCACGGCACGGAGGGATACCTTATCGCAGATATTCTCGCAGAGGAGGAGATACCCGTGATATGCGGGCCGATACTCTGCGACCGGTGCAAGCCTGAAATGAAGGGGCTGGAGCTTAAAAACGCCTGTGAGCTGCAAAAAAGCGGCGTTAAGACTGCGATATGCACCGATCACACAGTTATCCCGATACAGTATCTCCCTCTTTCGGCACAGGCTGCGGTAAAGGGCGGACTTCCGTATGATGAGGCGATACGCTCACTGACCTGTGTTCCGGCTGAAATACTTGGAATATCCGACAGAGTCGGTACCATTGCAGCAGGTAAAGACGCAGATATACAGCTTTACGCAAAGGGCGATGACCCGCTCGACCTGCTGAGCGAGCCCGTTCTTGTAATGGTCGGCGGCGAAGTATGCAGGAATACAGAAAGGAGATAGTGCTGCTATGAAAAAGCACAGCCTTTCCGCAATCGCAGCAGCTGCTGCATTGCTGTTCTCTGTACCGCTGACAGCGGCTGCTGATTCTGTATCTATTGACGGAGCAGTGCTATCGTATTCAGAGGTGTCAGGCTATGACAGGCTTATTACAGGTGATATAACCGCAGCTGCTGCAATAAACGGCTCACCTGAGCATGGTGCGGAAATTTCCATACCGGCGGTATTTGAGGCAAATGACAAAAAATACATTACAGCAGAGCTGGGCGACAGTGCTTTCATGGGCTATATGGACGTTCTGTCGATCACGCTTCCTGAAGGACTTCAGAAGGTAGGCAGCTCTGTCTTTGCCGGCTGTCTCAGCCTTGAAAGCATAACTATCCCGTCATCTGTGAACAGCTTCGGTACGAATGTATTCATGAGCTGCACTGCCCTGAAAACAGCCGACCTCGGCGGAGATGACTCGTCCCTGACAGTTATCCCGGAGGGCTGCTTCTCCTCATGTACTGCACTTGAATATGTACATATCCCCGACAGTGTGACAGCTATCGGCAAGGAGGCATTCTTCGGCTGCTCGTCTCTTACTCAGATAACTATCCCCTCCTCAGTCAGATATATAGGTGAGAATGCTGTTGGCATGAAATACGACATACGCAGTGGTACAGTTGAGCCGGTGGACGATTTCCTCATATTCGGAAAGACCGGTTCGGCTGCAAATCTGTATGCACGCTCTTCAGGTATAGAGTTTCTCGACCTGTCTGTAAATGAGCCGGGCGATGTGAATCGTGACGGACTCGTGGATTCTGTCGATGCCTCGGCAGTTCTCAGTGAATATGCTCTTCTTGCTACCGGGGAAAGCGGAACATTCACAGCTGCACAGAGATTCCTTGCAGACATAAACAGCGACGGAGAAATAAACTCCCTTGATGCTTCTGATATACTTATCGTCTACGCTGAAAGGGCAACTTCAAGATGAGATAAAGTGCCTGTTCATTACAATGAGCAGGCTCTTGCATTATTCGTCAAAAGACTCCACTTTTAAACAGAAAATTTCTACCCTCTCCAACAGGCTTATACTATTGACAACCGGCGAAAAAAATGGTATCATCAAAGGTAATAAACTTACGGGTATAAGTATTCACCAAGGTTATAAAAGCAATGGTGTATACTACCGAATAAAGAGACAGGAGGAAGAAAAAATGCTTACAGACAGCAAGTTCCAGAAGGAGGGACTCACATTTGATGATGTCCTGCTCATTCCGGCAAAGTCAGATGTTACGCCGAATATGATACAGCTCGGCACACAGCTGACAAAGACCATCCGTCTGAACACACCTATCATGACTGCCGCTATGGACACTGTTACTGATTCACGCATGGCTATCGCAATAGCTCGTGAAGGCGGTATCGGTATCATTCACAAGAATATGACCATAGAGCAGCAGGCAGAGGAAGTGGACAAGGTAAAACGCTCTGAGAACGGCGTTATCGTCGACCCGTTCTCGCTCACTGAGGACCATATCGTTGCTGATGCAGATGAGCTTATGGGCAAGTATCGTATTTCCGGAGTTCCTATCGTGGACAAGAGCAACAAGCTCGTAGGTATCATAACGAACCGTGATATGCGCTTCATGACGGATTTCTCTGCAAAAATATCCGAGGTCATGACAAAGGACAACCTCATAACCGCACCTGTCGGAACAACTCTGAAGGAGGCTCAGGAGATACTCCGTGCCCACAAGATAGAGAAGCTCCCTATCGTTGACGATGACGGCTATCTCAGAGGACTTATCACGATAAAGGATATTGAGAAGTCTGTGCAGTACCCTAACTCTGCAAGGGACAAAAGCGGAAGACTCCTGTGCGGTGCAGCTATCGGCGTAACGGCGAATGTACTCGACAGGGCAAAGGCACTGATTGATGCACAGGTCGATGTGCTCGTGCTGGATTCCGCCCACGGACACAGTGCAAATATCCTGAAATGTCTCAGCATGGTCAAGGAGGCATATCCGGATATTCCGGTAATTGCAGGAAATATCGCAACAGCTGAGGCAGCTGAGGACCTTATAAAGGCTGGTGCGGACTGCGTAAAGGTCGGTATCGGACCCGGCTCAATATGTACCACCCGTGTAGTTGCTGGTATCGGTGTACCGCAGATCACTGCTGTGTACGACGTTGCGTGCGTGGCACAGAAGTACGGGATACCGGTTATCGCTGACGGCGGAATAAAGTATTCCGGCGATATTGTAAAGGCACTTGCAGCAGGTGCTAACGTGGTAATGCTCGGCTCACTGCTTGCAGGCTGTGAGGAAGCACCCGGAGAGACTGAGATATACCAGGGCAGACAGTTCAAGGTATACAGGGGAATGGGAAGTCTTGGTGCAATGGCAAACGGCTCAAAGGACAGATATTTCCAGGAGGGTGCAAAGAAGCTCGTTCCGGAGGGCGTTGAGGGCAGAGTTCCGTTCAAGGGTGCAGTTGCCGACACTATCTTCCAGCTCATCGGCGGTATCCGCTCAGGTATGGGCTACTGCGGCTGCATTGATATACCCACTCTCCACGATAATGCACAGTTTATCCGCATAACCGGTGCAGGACTCAAGGAAAGTCACCCGCATGACATTTACATCACAAAGGAAGCACCCAACTACTCAGCACAGATATAAGTGCTGAAAAATCAAAAAAGGCGAGTTCGTAACCATCCTCGCCGGGGTATCAGGAAAATATCCCGAATCAAAACTAAGGAGTAATTGAATATGAAAAACAATAAGGTACTGTACATTTCGCAGGGAGCGATAATCGCCGCTCTCTATGTCGCACTCACTCACGTATCGAATCTTGCCGGACTTGCAAGCGGAGCTATCCAGTTCCGTCTGTCAGAGGCTCTGACGATACTGCCGCTGTTCACACCGGCGGCGATACCGGGACTGACGGTAGGCTGTTTCCTGTCGAACCTTACGACCGGATGTATCCCGTGGGATATTTTCGGCGGGACAATGGCAACGCTTATCGGTGCGGTCGGCACATACGGACTGAAAAAGCTGCCGTACTTAGGGTCGGTTCCTCCGATAATCTCCAACGTCATCATCGTACCGCTTGTTCTTGCGTATGCGTACAAGGCGGAGGGCACAATACCTTATTTCATGCTTACAGTCGGGATAGGAGAGGCAGTATGCTGCGGCGTACTCGGAACACTTCTCATGACCGCACTGAAAAAGAACGAAAAGCGTATAAAATGGACAGCTGAGTAATAAGAAAAGCTCCGGGCGATCTCTCGTCCGGAGCTTAAATTATATCAGAATATTCCTGCGTCTATCATCTGTATCACTGTAGCGTCAGCACCTGTAAGTCCGTCGCTGCCGTCAACATCTGCGTTGAAGATACCCTGCGGAGTGAGGGGGTATTTCTCCTCGTTTGCAAGGTATTGCAGAACTGCGACCGCATCAGCTATATTCGCCGAAGTATCGGAGTTTGCGTCGCCTGATACATAATCAGAGGCATCTATCATGTCCTGTATGCCGCCCTCGCTTGCGAGTGCTGTGCATATTACGCTAAGCCCTGTATCACGTGCTATCTGGTTTGCTGTGTTGAATTTCTCAATATTTGCCGTACCCTCAGGAGCGTTTACGTCATATATGGACTTGTCTTTTACGATCTGAGCAGCACCTTTCTCCACTGTCCAGCCCGGAAGATTGTTCTCTACATACTCAGTGAGCACAGGCAGCGTTTCCTCGTCAACTATAAACGGCGTATATCCCAGTGAAAAATCAAGCCACGTCTGATAGTAAACATCTGCATAATAGCTGGATCTCAGTATCTCCGTCTCCTCGTTGATAAGCCCGCATATATCCTTTACCTGTGCAGCACCGCTCACGTTGCTTACTACGATAAGCTCATTCTCCTTATTGTCATGTGTGCGGGAGACTGTATCGGGTGCGATTTCAGCGATTTTCGCAGCGAGTGACTCTGTATCCGTACCGACCGGGAGATAAATATCTACAAAGTCGTCGCCTTTTTCGTACACCTTGAGGTCACGTGCATTTGCACCTAAATAAAGAATTGCCTTTTCATCAGACACGGAATACGCTTCCGCACTTTCTATCCGGACATAGCCGCTCTCTATAAGTGCTTCGTCATTTTTTGTCAAAGTAAAAATTGCGTCAGCCTGCACAGAAGAAGCCGATATAAAAGCGAGTGCGGACATCATAATTGCTGATATTTTCTTTTTCATATTCTCAACTCCTTTGAAAATTTATGTTTTCTTCTCATTTTCTCCGAAAACCGGCTCAGCTCTTCATCGGGATACACCCCCTTCATTTTATCTAAGACCATTATATACCAACGTATAAAATATGTCAACAGCTTCGTTGTAAATTCAGCACTATGCACGAAAAACCGGGGGGGTACTGCGTAAGTTGGTAAAAATATCCGCACATTCAGAAGAATGTGCGGAATATATTTTATCAAAGAAGTGAACGATACAGAGCAGCTATCTCCTCGACTGAGGTCTCACGAGGATTTCCGGGACGGCACGCATCAGCATATGCCGACTCCGAGAGGAACTGGATATCCTCCTCCTTGACTATCTCCTTGAGGTCTGCCGGGATACCAACGTCCTTTGAAAGCTGTGCTACCGCCTCGACCGCCGCACGCCTGTACTCCTCCTGTGTCATATCCTTTGTACCCTCAACGCCCATTGCCTCCGCAATATACCGGTACTTATCGCCGGTCGCCTCAGCGTTGTACTCCATTACAGTCGGAAGGATTATCGCATTTGCAACACCGTGCGGAGTGTCATAGAGTGCACCGAGGGGGTGTGCCATAGAGTGAACAAGTCCAAGGCCAACGTTCGAGAAGCCCATTCCGGCGATATACTGCCCCAGAGCCATGCCCTCTCTGCCCTCCTTAGTGTTCTCGACTGCTCCTCTGAGCGAGCGTGAGATTATCTCTATCGCCTTGAGGTGGAACATATCCGTCATCTCCCAGGCTGCCTTAGTGATGAAGCCCTCGATAGCGTGGGTCAGTGCGTCCATTCCGGTCGCTGCGGTAAGTCCCTTAGGCATAGTGCTCATCATGTCGGGGTCGATGAATGCAACTATCGGAATATCGTGCGTGTCAACGCATACCATCTTTCTGTCAGCGTCCTCGTCGGTGATAACGTAGTTTATCGTTACCTCTGCGGCTGTACCGGCTGTAGTCGGGACAGCGAGTATCGGGACGCATGGATTCTTAGTCGGTGCAACGCCCTCTAAGCTGCGTACATCTGCGAACTCCGGGTTGGTGATGATAATGCCTATAGCCTTTGCTGTGTCCATTGACGAGCCGCCGCCTACGGCGATAATATAGTCAGCTCCGGATGCCTTGAACGCCTCTACACCGGTCTGAACGTTTGCAATGGTGGGGTTTGGCTTGATCTGTGAGTATATCTCATAGCTAAGACCTGCCTCGTCGAGTATGTCTGTCACCTTCTTGGTAACGCCGAACTTCAGCAGATCCGGGTCTGAGCAGAGGAAAGCCTTCTTGAAGCCTCTTCCGGTTATCTCGCCGGTTATCTCCTTTACAGCTCCCTCGCCGTGGTATGATATGCCGTTAAGAACGATTCTCTGTGCCATATGGTTTATCCTCCGTAAAAAATATTGTAGATATATTATACCATATCTTTCGCCATTTGTCAATGGTTTAGTGAAAAATGCCAAACGGCAGCGTGCGTCTGACCCGGTATTCTCAGGCAGACTCTTTGTGAATGCGGCTGCTGCACCCTGCTCATTCAGCGGAGGCAGATAATTGACCGCCGTGGACATTCCTGATCCAGTTCTTGACATTCACCGTTATATCTGCTATACTAAAGAAAAAGAAAAAGGAGATGCTTGAATGGTCACAGAAGCTAATACAGGCATAAATATAGGAATACTCGGTGCAGGAACATGGGGCATAGCACTCGCAAGAATGCTGTGCGGCAGCGGACATTCCGTAAGCGTCTGGTCGGCACTTCCGGAGGAGATCGACGGGCTCAGAAGCACTCATATCCACCCGAAATTCCCGGACATCGTGCTGCCGGATTCCCTCAGCTATACGAGTGATATTGCAGAGGTATGCGGAAAAAGCGATATGCTCATAGCTGCCGTCCCGTCCGTGTACATACGCTCAACGACACGCACTGCCGCACCATATCTCAGGGACGGTCAGATAATCGTGAGCGTCGCAAAGGGTATCGAGGCAGAAACTCTTTTCACCATGACAGAGGTGATAGAGGACGAGCTGGGAGATATAGTAAAGGAGCGTTCTGTGCGGATCGCTGCACTTTCCGGGCCTACTCACGCCGAGGAGGTCATCAGGTATATGCCTACGACGATACTCTCCTCATGTCCGGATATAGAGACGGCAGAGGTGATACAGGACGTATTTATGAACACCTGTATGAGAGTGTACACAAACACCGATATAAAGGGCGTTGAGCTGTGCGGTGCATTGAAGAACATCATAGCGCTGGCGTCCGGAATGCTTAACGGACTTGGGCTCGGCGATAATATCAGGGCGGCACTGATAACCCGTGGAATGGCAGAGATAAAGAGGCTCGGAATGAAAATGGGCTGCCGGGAGCAGACCTTCTACGGACTTGCAGGCATAGGCGATCTGATAGTTACTGCACTCAGCGTACACAGCAGAAATTTCAAGGCTGGAACGCTGATCGGTCAGGGCAAGGACGCAGAGACAGCAGTCCGTGAGGTAGGAATGGTCGTAGAGGGTATGAATGCGATAAAGCCGGCTTTAGAGTTGTCGGAGAAGTACGACACGGAGCTGCCGATAATCACGGCGGTCGATCATATAATCAGCGGCAAGGTGTCTCCCTCTGAGGCACTTTACGGGCTTATGGAGCGCGAGAAACGATCCGAGCTGAGCGAGTATTACTCGAAGAAATGAAAGGGGCGGTGATATGAAAAAGCTGATCTCTTCGGCAGCTGCTGCGGCACTGGTGCTCGGCTCTGCTGCCTTTCCGGCAAATGCTGCGGATAATGCTCCCGGAGCAGACCCTGTGATAAGCAGGAACGTTCCGGCATATTCCGGTGCGTCATCAAACCCGGAGTGGGGAAATGATGACTATTACTACACACAATGGAGCTCTTCGGCAGGGGATTACCTTGCGTATGACCTTTCGTCTGTGCCGCAGGAGAACCGGAAAAAGGTGCTTGCGGTGTGGTACAATTTAAGCTCCTACGACAACCTTGGCTCGTATGTCAGCCGTGATGCGGAGCCGGTCGATTATACGATAGAGGTCAATTCCGCACCGGGCGGCAGCTATCCTGAATCGGGCTGGGAGACTGCGGTCTCGGTTTCGGGCAACGGATACAGCTCCCGCCAGCACGTTGTGGATATGGACGGCTATAACTGGATACGCATGAACGTTACCGAGGTTCTTGGAAACAGGGTCACGCTCAATCTTGATATACACGACGTATCGGACGGAGTGGACGACAGCTGGATATTCTTCGGCGATTCGATAACAGCCGGAGGTATGGGAAATGCCTATGGTACGGGCTTTGCTGCATATGTGAACCAGATAGACAGCAATTACTACCCGGCACAGGAAAACGGCGGTATCGGCGGTATACGGAGCATTGACGGCAGGGAAAATATCGACCGGTGGCTGAGCGAAAGCCCGGCGAAATATGTCAGCATTGCTTACGGAACTAACGACTGCTGGGGCAATCCCGGCAATGCACAGAGCTACTATGAGAACACGAAGTATATGATAGATGCGGTGCTGGCTGCCGGAAAGGTGCCTGTACTCCCGAAGATCCCATATTCGACAAATCCCGATGTGGGGCCGAATACCGGCTACTACAATGCAATGATAGACAAGCTGTATGAGGAATACGGTGAGAGCCTGGTGCACGGACCTGATTTTGACGAATTTTTCCGTGAAGACCCGTCCGGACTCAGCAGCGACGGAGTGCACCCCAATTCCGAGGGCTATGATGCAATGCGGCAGCTGTGGGCACAGACGATGTACGAAAATGTATACAAAAAGCTTTCGGGCGGAGCTTCGGGCAATACCACTGGCGATGTGAATGCGGACGGCAGCTTCAATGTTGCCGACCTTGTGGCAATGCAGAGGTGGCTTCTTGCGGCACCTGACGCAGAGCTGAAGGACTGGAAAGCCGGCGATCTTCTTGAGGACGGCAGGATAGACTCATTTGATATGGTGAAGATGAGGGTAATGCTGATGAAATAAGAGGTACAATGACTTTGCAGGTCTTGACTTATACAAAAAGTGTCTCCGGTCGGGAGACACTTTTATTTTAATCTGTTCACAATGGACATTACCTTCGGTGCACAGAATTCCAGCACCGCACAGTATTTATCCACAATGGTTATGACATAGCTTTCCATGTACCGGGGAAGAGGTCGGGTGAGCGGCCACATATGCTTTAGTATCATATCCTTTTCCCGTACATTCAGCTCTGTAATGCTCCCGGCGTTGCGGAGTGCAATCATGGAGTGCATGGCACTGTGGCCCGGCTGACCCTTCTTCCGTGAGGAGGAGTATTCCCGCCGGTCGTAGTAGAAAAGGTCGTGAAGAAGCCCTGCACGGGCGGCAGACCGGGCATCGAGCCGCAGCCTCCGGCAGATGATGAAGCTGTAGTAGGAGACGTTCAGGCAATGCTGAAAGCGTGTGGTGGAGATATGATGAGTGATATCCTTCAGCGGTTCAAGCCGTGGGTCGGTTATAATATCCCGGACACAGATGTAATAGCTGCTGCCGGTAAGCTCCCTGCGTGAGCATACTGCTTTCATTTCCTTCATCCTTTTTTGTCATTATGTACTCGTGTTCTTCTTTATCCTGTCAAGCTCCTTGTCCTTACGCCACAGGAAGCTGATATGTGCCTCAGTGCCGTTTTGTATCCGCTTTAGATTTTCAATGTGCCTGAACTGCATTACGACCGCAGCCACAGCAAGACAGAGGGTACCGACCGGATCGCCGGAGGTAAGGGCGTAGAACACAGTGAATATCACCGAGCCGGACATTGGCACAACGCACACATAGTCTATCCAGAGCCCGATCACAGCCTCGATAGTGAGGAGTATCACAAAGAATCTCATATCATATGCCATAATGACCCCGGCGAGGGAGGCAAGCCCCTTTCCGCCGTGGAAGTGCATGAGTGCGGGGAAAATATGTCCGAGAATACAGGCAGAGCCGGAGATTATTTTTGCTGCACGGAGCTGAGGAAACAGTGCCGCAGCGATGAGAGCCGCAGCTGCACCCTTGCTGATATCGAACAAAGCTGTGAACGCACCAGCCTTCTTGCCCATAGTGATAACTACGTTTGAAGCACCGGCGTTGCCGGAGCCTCTGTCCCGGATATCAAAGCCTCTTATCCGGGAAATAATGTATGCCGGATTTATCCCGCCGATGAGATACCCTATCACAAGACTCATTATTATCTGCATCTTTTCCTCCCTTTTATGTATATTATCTATTATATTCCTTACTTGTTTATTATATCATTTTTTGCCCGGTTTGTAAAGGGGAAATTTTTCGCACGTATAATTCAGAGAAAAATCAAAAAATCCCTTGACAAGGCAAAAATAATGTGATATAATGTTATTACCTCGTATGGGGTTTATTTTTTTGTCCCTGACGAGGGAGGCAAATCAACCTATCTCCGTCCGGGCGACCGGCAAAGGAGAAGTAATAATTCAGGAGGTGCCGAAATGAGAGTCAAGATCACATTAGCCTGCACTGAGTGCAAGCAGAGGAACTATGTTTCCAAGAAGAACAAGAAGAATGATCCGGACAGAATCGAAATGATGAAGCATTGCAAGTTCTGCCGCAAGCACACTCTTCACAAGGAAACAAAGTAAGCGGAGGGAGTATTAATGGCTAAGAACAAGGATACTTCTAAGAAAAATCCCAAGGACACTCCGGCTGAGGAGCTCCTCGATGCCGCTGAGGAGGCTGTAGAGACCTCTGAGGACGAGCTTGCTGATGCTGCCGCTGATGAGGCTGCAAGGGCAGAGGAGAAGGCTCGCAAGGCTGCTGAAAAGGCTGCAAAGAAAGCCGAGAAGGAGGCAGCTGCCAAGAAGAAGGAGCCTAACAAGGTCGCTAAGTGGTTCAAGGATCTGCGTATTGAGTTCAAAAAGGTCGTCTGGCCGTCAAAGGAGACCGTCATCACCAACACGTCTGTCGTGCTTGCTGTGGTAGTGGCTTCCGCTGTGCTGGTCGGACTGCTCGATGAGGGCTTCCTCGCACTCATGCGTCTTATCTATCGCTGAGGAAATCTGAGATTCAGGAGGATTTTAAATGCCAGAAGCAGCAAATTGGTACGTCGTCCACACCTATTCAGGTTACGAAAACAAGGTTGCCCAGAATATACTCAAGGTCGTCGAGAACCGTAAGCTTCATGATCTTATCCAGGAGGTCAGAGTTCCAACCGAAATGGTGACTGAGATCACCGACGGTAAAAGCAAACAGGTCGAACGTAAGACCTTCCCGAGCTACGTTCTGATCAAGATGATCGTTACTGATGATTCATGGTATATCGTCAGAAATACCAGAGGCTGTACAGGCTTCGTAGGGCCTGCCTCTGAGCCTACTCCGCTTACTGATGCAGAGGTGGAGAAGCTCTTCGGCATTGAGCTGTCGTCCTCTGTTGAGGTCGATTTCAAGGTCGGCGACAGGGTACAGATAAACGGTACAGCTATGGACGGATTTATCGGAGTCGTTCAGGGTATCGATCTGGAAAACCGGACTGTGGACGTTCTCGTCTCGATGTTCGGAAGAGATACACCCACTACGCTGCCTATTACTCAGGTAGTTAAGGTGGATTGACCCGGTAATGCCGGGCAGCGGCGAGATCTTTACCGCCGCAAAAGGTCAAAAGGGTCTTGTGTTGCTGCTTGTATTGCTGGCAGTGCAAAGGCTCAGTGGGAGGGATAAAATAATTCTTATCCCGCCGTTACCACATTTATGGAGGTGCGAATCAATGGCACAGAAAGTAGTTGGCTATATTAAGCTTCAGATCGCAGCAGGAAAGGCTACTCCTGCACCGCCTGTCGGACCGGCTCTCGGTCAGCACGGCGTAAACATCATGGCATTCACCAAGGAGTTCAATGAGAGAACAAAGAACGATATCGGTATGATAATCCCTGTTGTTATAACAGTTTATGCTGACCGCTCGTTTACTTTCATCACTAAGACTCCTCCGGCTGCTGTTCTTATCAAGAAGGCTTGCAACATCAACAGCGGTTCGGGAGTTCCGAATAAGACAAAGGTCGCTAATATCACTAAGGAGCAGATCCAGAAGATCGCTGAGCAGAAGATGCCTGACCTGAACGCTGGTTCACTTGAGGCTGCTATGAGCATGATCGCTGGTACAGCTCGCTCAATGGGCGTTGTAGTCGTAGACTGATAAGAATTATGGCGGGCTGTCCGTCAGGATTCTATTTTGGTGGGAGGAAGATTCCGCTAACCGGGTGTGATTAATCCCGGTATTACCACTTAAACAGGAGGAAATATAATGAAACACGGCAAGAAGTATGTTGACAGTGCAAAGACTGTTGATTATAGCAAGCTTTACGAGTCCGCAGAGGCTCTCGACCTTGTATGCAAGAATGCAAAGGCTAAGTTCGATGAGACTGTTGAGGCTCATATCCGTCTTGGTGTTGACTCACGTCACGCTGACCAGCAGGTTAGAGGAGCAGTTGTTCTCCCGAATGGTACTGGTAAGAATGTAAGAGTACTCGTTTTCTGCAAGGAGGACAAGTATGAGGCAGCTCAGGCTGCTGGTGCTGACTATGTCGGCGGTCTTGACCTCGTTGAGAGGATCCAGAAGGAGAACTGGATGGATTTCGACGTTGTTGTTGCTTCACCTGATATGATGGGTGTTGTTGGACGTCTTGGTAAGGTTCTCGGACCCCGTGGACTTATGCCGAACCCGAAAGCTGGTACTGTTACACCTGACGTAGCTAAGGCTGTTCAGGATGCTAAGGCTGGTAAGATCGAGTATCGTCTCGACAAGACAAATATCATTCACTGCCCGATCGGCAAGGCTTCATTCGGTGCTGCAAAGCTTGAGGAGAACTTCAGCACTCTCATGGAGGCTATCGTTAAGGCAAAGCCGGCAGCTGCAAAGGGTACCTACCTCAAGAGCTGCACAGTTACATCTACTATGGGACCGGGAGTTCCGGTAGCTACCAACAAGTACGGTGTCTGATCTGTAATACGCTGAAAATGCCGCTGTATCGCTGATACAGCGGCTTTTTTATGTACACGGCAGGGGAGTGGCTATAAATTGGCATAAGAAATGGGCTGCACGACTTTCATCGTACAGCCCATGTTTATTACGTCACTTTTCCGAAGACAGCTTTCTAATTAGAAAGAATCAAGCTGATCAGCTGTGATCGGGCAGTCATCCTGCTGTATTACACCTGCATCGAGCTTCTGGATAGCGATACCATCAAGACCGGTGAGTGAGCCGCCGTTGTCAACAACGTCAGCATTAACAGCACCCTGGTCGCTTATCGGATACTTCTCGCTGTTTGCAAGGTTCTGGAGAACTGCAACTGCGTCTGCCATATTTACCTTTCCGTCAACGTTAGCATCACCCCAGAGAGTAACCTTGAGATTGTCCTTAGATGAAGGCTCCTCATCAGGTCTCGGAGCGTCAGCAGCCTCATCCTCAAGGAATGAAACTACCCATGCGAACGGAGCGTTCCAGTTGATAGTAACCTCGTTTACAGACCAAGCCTCGATAGAGTCAACGAAGCACTTCTGTGAAGGAACAGAACCTCTCTTGTAGCCGAGTCCGCCAACGTACGGATCCTGGAGTCCAGCACCAGGGCCGCCTGATACAACTCCGGAAGGAGCCATCGGGAAGTTGTGGTCGAGCTCGTAAGACCAGTATCTGTGGTGAGGATTCTGCTCGTGGTATGTACCGTAGCCGGTTACATATGAGAAGCCATTTCCGTTACGTCCGAAGATGTAGTCCATAGCCTCAGTAACACCGGAGATGTACTCATTTGTACCCTCGATGTCGTAAGCATAAGCCATAACAACAGAGTTGTTGAGAACGAAGGAGTTTGAACCCCACTCGTAACCAGTAACCTCAACGCCTACGCCGATGTTAATAGGATCGCTGAATGTAGCTCCCTTGTAAGGAATACCCATTCCGGATGAGCTCATCTGATCGAGATATGTGTCAGCAGCAGAAACGATAGCCTTCTCGATGGTTGCCTTATCAGCAGCAGATGTCTTGTCGCTGAGGTAAAGTGTGAGAGTACCAAGACCAGCTGTGCAGCCCCAGTTGAATGAGCTGAATGAGCCGTTGTTCTCACCGCCGCCGAGGTTTGTTGTAAGGCTGAATGCCTTATCCTTGCCGGTTGAGTCGTTCTCGTTGCTGTAGCTCTTGAGGTCGTTGTAGTATGTGTCTGAACCAGTTGTAGCGAAGAGCTCGCAAGCTGCCCAGTAAGCGTCGTCCTGTACATAGGAGTCACCGTAGCCGCCGCCGCCGATAGCCTGATCGAGAGGTGCGAACATAGGATCAGTCTCCCATGAACCCTCCTTGATCTTCCAGCTGGACTCATACTTCTTAACAGCCTTGTAGGAAGACTCAGCTATTTCAAGGCATCTGTTAGCGAAATCATCGTCAATGCCCTTCCAGAGACGAGCAGCCTGTGCAGCACAAGCGATCATGTTGAATGTAGCTGCATACGTCGGAGGCTTAACTATACGAGTTGTGCCCCACTCTTCCTTGTAATCGTAAGGCTTGGTAGCAAGACCAGTCCACTTGTGGTCGTGGAGCTTGTGGTAAACAAATCCCTCATACTTAGTACCCCAGTGAGGATCCTTTGAGGAAACTATCATGTTGAACATCCACTCAAGCTCAACTCTTGCCTCGTCGAGGATATCAGGCTTGCCTGTACCGCTGAAGCTGATGTTGCCGACACTATAGCTCTGAGGAATGGTCATTGCGTTACCGTCAGCGAACTTGCTGTCCTTGCCGTTCTTCTTAGCGAACTCATACATATTCTGAAGAGTCCATACAGAGATACCGCCGTTAACAACGTACTTACCGTGGTCACCAGCGTCGTACCAGCCGCCGACACCATCTATCGGATAGGTTTCGTCACCATCGAACGTCTGTCCATAGGACTTTACCCACTCAGGCTGAACATAAGCTATATCTGAAGGAGCGTGACCGCCCTGATGAGCGAGCTTGTCGATTCCGGACTTTCCGTCCTCGTTCTTCTTGGTATCGTTCTCGTTGTAGGAGGTGATGTACGCAGTCTCGATATCCATACCGGAGCGGTTCTGATAGTAGTAGTTAAGAGCGTCCCTGAGTATTCCGTCATAAGCCTTAACGCCTATGCTGAACGGGTGGCTCTCATACATATTGTACTTAACGCCGGTCTTAGGATTTGTCCATACATTTGATGTATCATTTACCCAGATGTAGTAGCCGTCGCCGACCTCATCATAGGTATCAGTAAAGTCGATTATCTGTACATACTCGCCTGCATCCTCATCGTAACCGCCGTCCTCGGTCTTTCCGCTGAGAACAACAGTGCCGTCAGCCTTGCGAAGCTCCCAGTCAACAGGTGAGATCTTGCTGTCTGTAGCGTATGTAGCCTTCTTTACCATGTTCGGGAAGTAGCCTACCTGGTTTATACGAACGTCACTTCTCGGAGTAACAACGCCGAGCTCATTGGTAGGATCCCAGAGACAAGGTGTAGAAGTCTCGTCCTTGTATGTATCACCGCAGGTAGTACACTCAAGCTTCATGTTGTCGAACTTGAGAACTGTGTCTACCGGGAAGCAGTCGTTGCTCTGCCACTCACCAGCACCGCCGTAGTGGAATGCCCACTCAGCTACCTCAAGAGTTGAAGTTGCAGTGAATGTTCCCTCGAAGTGGTTGTCACCCTTCTTTATAGCGAGGTTACCACTGTTGGAGGTATGTGTATGTCCGTCCGGACACGTACTGCTGAAACCGTATGCCTGTTCACCCTGGTGAGCATTAAGCCATACCGGACTTGTTCCCTTGAGGTCAGCGATATGTGTATGAAGCTCTCCGTCTGCGGAAGAATTGACATCGAAGCTGATCGTGTAGGTGTGACCTGACTCGATGTGAAGGCTTCTGTGTCTGAACTGGCAGTCCCATCTGGAGTCACCGCCGCGGTCTGCACCGCCGGGGTTAGTGATCTTACAGATGTAAGCACCATCCTCGATCTTGAACTCCTGTGTTGCCGGGTTTGTTACGCAGGTATGCCACGGAAGACCAACGCCGTTGTCGAAATCGGTCTGTCCAATACAGCTTCCTGCATCAGCGCTCATAGGCATATAAGCGAGTGCTGAAGTTGCGAGCATAGCAGCAGCTGCAAGACCGCCGGTAATGCCCTTTGCAATTTTCTTGTGCATTGAAATACCCTCCCTGATATTTTTTAAATTATAACGCAGTGCCAGTGCATACACTGCGGTTATATCATGCTTTTACGTATGATAAGCCTGTAGCTTTATCGTGCTGCGGCAGGCTCTCACAAGCCTTTCACAGTCCCGGCATAAAGCCCGCACCCAGATTTCACTTATCATAATCATTATAGTATATTCGCTTAAAAAAGTAAATAGTTTTTTGGAAATTCGTGCATTCTCCTAATTAGCCTATCCTTTTTTTGTGTACAATATACAATTAGTAAAAATAAATAAAGGGAGACGAATCTCCCTTTATGAATAAATTATGAATTGATTAACCCTCTACCGGGAATACCTTTATCTCGCCTGCATCATAGCGTGTTATCCAGATCGCATCATTGCCGGTAATTCCAACTTCTCCGTCAACATCTGCGTTGATCTTGCCCTGCTCGGTGATAGGATACTTCTCCTCGTTCGCAAGCGACTGGAGCACCGCTACAACGTCCGCCATGTTGACCTTGCTGTCCTCATTCGCATCGCCGTAGAGAGCCTTTCCGGAAGGTGATGTAGTCGTGGCAGCTGTTGTGGCAGTTGTTTCCGGGGTAGTTGGCTTGGTTGTCGGCTCTACATCATCAGGTGTCGTGCCGTCCGGCTCAGTTCCCCATACCAGTACATCGTCAACGTACATCGTGATATGCTCGTTGAGTGAGGACTCCTTCTTCAGGTCAGCATTCGGCTCGATACCCTCGTAGGAGTAGTCATTCGACGGATCCCACGCACCCTTTGTAGACTGACCGTTTACTGCGTCCGGTATCGAGATACGGAACTGTACCTCGTCTCTGTGCTCGCTCTGTCCGGTCGGCTGTATAGCTCTGCCGTCCTCGAAATGAATGAGTGCGTAGTAGGTGTTTCCGGACGGGTCGCCGTCGTACTTATAAGGACCTGAAACAGTTGCATAGCCCTGCTCGCCCTCCTGGTACTGCTGAGAATTGCTCTTGACCGTGATGTCGTCTATTGAAAGTCCGCCCTTAAGCACCTCAGAAACGTCGAAGTAGTAGCGATATGAGATATTCTCTGCAACTCTTGCCGGCCATGCAGTGTGGTTCATAGCCCACGCCTTGATCTCGGTGTAGCTGTCGCCGCTGCCGTTGAGTGTTGCGGATACCTCCCACTCAGGCCATGTAGGAGTCTCTGTCGGCGGGAAGTCTGCAAGCGGAGTGCCGCCGTTCTCGTCGATAAGAGCACAGAGTGCAGCAGTGTAGCCGGCGTTGTAGTCGATAGCAACCTCTGAATACTGATAGTCAGATACCTTTACGTCGCCGTATTCGCCAGCCTGATTAGGGCCGCCGATGAGTGCGCCATAGAGAGTATGTGCATACTCAGTCTGCCAGCCCTCTTCACCGCCGGATTCCTGACCAAGCTCGTTCCAGTGGTCATCGTGTATACCGGAAGCCGTTCTGTGGTGGATAGCCGTCGGATTCTTGTCGCCCATGCCGAGGACATAGCTCAGACCGAGAGCGTTGTCGCCGAACATATAATTCATCTGTCCGTCAGCCCAGGTATTATACTTTGTGGAAAGTGCAGCGTCGTCCTTGAAAATAGTGTCGCAAGCAAGCTTTGCTATCCATGCGGTATTTGCTGCATGACGGAGTGAACCCCACTGCATGAGGTAAGCAAGCCCGTCGGGAGTATAGCCCGCACTGAACGCTTTTGTATCCTCGTTCATCCAGTATTTGATGTGGCGTGAGATGTGGTCTATCCACTCCTGCTTGCCGGTATTTATAGCATAGAGGAGTGCCGCACCCTGAGTAGTGTCGTCCCAGCAGAAGCCCCATGTGTACTTCTTGTCGGTGGACTGGTTCTCAAGCGGGAAATTCGGGATATAGTCGCTCTCGCACTTGTCGAGGTAGCTTGTGTCGTTTGTAGCCATATAGAGCCAGTTTGCTGCGTACATAAGGTCATCTACCCATGTAGTTGTCGGGTAGAAATTCTTCTGGACTCCCTGATCCTCATTGCTGCGTACCTTATCAGCTGCCTCGAAGAGGCTCTTTGCGTGCTTGAGGTACTCAGCTGCCTTGTCAGGCTGCTCCTCCTTGAAGATGATATAGCCCTGTGCAAGAGCTGCTGCGGAGAGAGCAAGCGTTGTCGAATCGGTTATGACATCGTAGGGTCTTTCCTCGTCGCCGAACTTGAGCTTGTGCTTTCTCATATATACCTCAGCACTGCACCATACAACGTGGTCATCACTGTCACCGATAGTTCCTATCATAGTGCCGTCGCCGAGATCGCAGCCAAGTACATAGTCGATACCCCACTGCACGTTGTTTCTGTAAAGCTCGCCGAGACCAGCCTTGTCAACTGCGTCCTTGTACTGGATATAGCCCCATGCAAGGACTGATGCGGAGTAGGCATTGGTGAGCGTGAACTTGTAGTGGTCACCTGCGTCGAACCAGCCGCCGTCAACGACGTCGGAGGGAGTACCGTCCTCCTTGACCATTGAGTCGGCACGCCATGTTACCTCATTCCAATCCGGCAGTATTCCTGCCTGCTGCACCTCATAGAAGAACATTGACTTCTGGAGTGCCTCAGCGTAGTTGTAGCTTCCGGCAGCATTTACTGTTGCCGGTGCAGGCATTGCCGAGAGCATACCTGCGGACATTGCCGCTGCGGACAGCACCGCAGCCACCTTTTTCAGCTTCATAAATATTACCCCTCTCTGCGGAGCGTTATGTCTGTGCAGAAGCGACCGGAGGATATTTTTTTACCGGAAGCAGACAGAATACCCCGTATGATATTTCACAGCAAATGCTGTTTCATACTTTAAATATACTATACATTTCGGAAATTGTCAAGTGCTTTACAGCGAACCGTTCTCCGATATTACGCTCATTGACTTTATCTGAAAGCCGTCATTCGTCTCAGCGACCACGAACTGCACTGATTTAGAGCTGGTTTTATCTATCCACTCCGGCAGCTCGTCGATGTAGTCAACATCGAGGGTATACTCATTCCCGCTGCGTGATACAGAGCGTATCTCAGGAGAATAGGTGAACGTCACCGGACGGAGCGGGATATTGTAGGATTTAGTTTCCTCGACGTAGTAGAACCGGGCGTTCGAGGGACCGGCGGTGGTGTGCTCGATTGCCGGTATACCGCTGCCGAACAGCTTTACCGCACAGCTCTCGATATCGACAGCCGGGACAGTTATAACGTCGAAGGTCGGAGTATAGCGCGAAACTGCGTCCTCGTCCATGAGCAGCGACCACACAGCTGCGGTTATTATCTGCTCTGATGTCAGCTCAGAAGGGGAGCTGAATGACGGGATATCCATTATAACAGCCGGATATACTGTCCTTTCGAGGCTCTGCTTTCTCACATCTCCGGAGCTGAGACTGCCAAAGACCCTGCTGCCGAGGTAGATGAGCGACACAAGCCCTATGCACGCAAGCACTGAAAACAGCATACCTGCTATGGCGTAGAGCGTCCTTTTAAGGCTGCCGCCCTGCTTTTCGCTGCCTGCGGAGCTTTTACGTGTGCTGACGAGCTCCTCCGGGTCTTCATCAAGGATCTGTGTCAGTATACCGGGCTTTTTTTTCTTTTCAGCCGGCTTTTCCGGGAGCTCAGGCTCTTCCTGTGTGCTCTCCTGCACATTTTCCGGGATATCCGGCTGCTCAGGCTCCGTATATGCCGCCATTGCCGGAACAGTTTCCGGAACAGTCTCCGGAACAGTCTCCGGTGTCTCCTCAGGGGGCGTTTCCGCTGCCGGCTCAGGTACCGCTTCCGGCTCCGGTTCAGGTGTGGCTTCCGTTTTTTTTCTCGCACGTGCAGCCTCTATCGCAGCTCTTGCAGCTCTTGACGCTTCGTCATCGTGGCTGCTGCTGAGCTGAGTCAGCAGATCATCAACATCTGCGGAGCTGACCCCATGCTTCTGAGAGCCGGAGTCCTTTCCAAGCCCTAAGGCTTCAAATATATCGTTGTTGTCCTGCATTATCTCCTCCGGTTATCTTATCTGACCGCAGCCGTTTATGAGATACTTGAAGGTAGTCAGCTCCGTCAGTCCCATAGGGCCTCTTGCGTGGAGCTTCTGTGTAGAAATACCTATCTCCGCACCGAAGCCGAACTCACCGCCGTCAGTGAAGCGTGTCGAGGCGTTCACGTAAACCGCAGCCGCATCGACCTCCTTCTGGAATTTCTCAGCACTTTCGAGCGAGCGTGTGACAATGCACTCAGAATGGCGTGTGCTGTACTTCCTTATGTGTGCGATAGCCTCGTCTATCGAATCCACTACCTTTACTGCGATCACATAGTCATTGAACTCTGTTGCGTACTCAGTCTCAGTTGCCGGCAGAACGCTCTCGCCAAGTATAGCCCGTGTTCTGTCGCAGCCGTATATCTTTACATCATGAGCCTTGAAGCGTTCAGCGATCACCGGGAGAAATCCCTCAGCGATATCCTTGTGGACGAGCAGGCTCTCTATAGCGTTGCAGACAGACGGACGCTGTGTCTTTGCGTTGTCGGTTATGTCCGCAGCCATAGCTATATCGGCAGAGGCGTCAACGTACACATGGCAGTTTCCTGCACCCGTCTCAATGACCGGGACAGTGGCGTTATTGACAACAGCCTGTATCAGCCTTGCACTTCCTCTTGGGATAAGAACGTCGATATAGCCGCTGAGCTTCATCAGCTCAGTCGTAGTCTCACGGGAGGTATTCTCTACTACCTGTATAATATCCGCCGGCAGACCAGCCCTCTCCACAGCCGCACGCATGATAGCACCGAGGCACTTGTTGGAGTTTATTGCCTCCTTGCCGCCCTTGAGTATCACCGCATTTCCAGCCTTCAGGCAGAGTGCAGCGGCATCAACTGTAACATTCGGGCGTGATTCAAATATTATCCCGATAACTCCGAGCGGAGCACGTACCTTGATTATCCTCAGACCGTTCGGGCGGGTGAAGCCGTCTGTCACCTGACCTATCGGGTCGGTCATAGCGATAAGCTCCCTTACGCCGTCAGCCATTCCTGCGATACGCTTCTCATCAAGACGCAGCCTGTCCTGCATGGACTCTGACATACCGTTTTCCTTTGCTGCGGCAAGGTCCTTTGCGTTCTCGCTGATTATGGCAGACTGCTCACTGATGAGTGCCTGTGCGATAGCTGCGAGTGCCTTGTTTTTCAGCTCTGACGATGCAGCTGCGATAGCTGTCTCAGCAGCTCTTGCCTTTATTCCAAGCTCTTCTGTGTAGCCCATAATTATACACCTCGTTATTTTTTATTCGCCCTGAATATCGTTCCTATCTCCTTGTCCTCAAAGAGGTCATAGAGCTTTTCCGGATCCCTGCCGTTCATTATCACCATGTCTATGCCGGCTTCTGTCGCAATTTTTGCAGCACTTATCTTCGTTGTCATACCGCCTGTTCCGAGACTTGTTCCTGCACCGCCTGCTATACGCTCTATTTCGGGCGTTATCTCGTCCACGACCATTATTCTTTCAGCATCCGGATTTGAGCGCGGGTCATCACTGTAAAGCCCGTCGATATCCGAGAGGATCAGCAGCAGATCAGCTCCTGCGAGCTGAGCCACGAGTGCGGACAGCGAGTCATTCTCGCCTATCTCAAGCTCCAGCTCATCAATGGCGATAGCGTCGTTTTCATTTACAATCGGTATAACGCCAAGCCCCATAAGGCTCTCTATCGTGTTCTTGAAGTTCGCACAGTGATTTGGGTTGTTGATTATCATTTTTGTGAGAAGTATCTGTGCCACGGTTATGCTGTATTTCTCGAACATATTGTCGTAGATGTGCATAAGCTCACATTGTCCGATAGCGGCAACAGCCTGCTTCATTCTGATATCCTTTGGCTTCTCACGCAGTCCGAGCTTTCCGGAGCCAAGCCCCTGAGCACCGGAGGAAACGATGATTATGTCTCTGCCGGAGTTGTGGAGGTCGGATATGACCCTGACGAGGTTTGTCATGCGGCGGATATTCAGCTTTCCGGTCTTGTGTGCGAGCGTGGACGTACCGAGCTTTATGACTATCCGCTGCTTGTCTGATATTTTTCTATCATTCATAGCTTTTCTTCTTTCAGTTTACTTTATTTGCCGGGCTGCCGCCGAGCCATGCACGTATATTGCTGCAAACGATATCCACAAGCCGGCTCCTTGTCTCGTATGCTGCCCATGCTGTGTGGGGAGTTATCGTGCAGTTAGGTGCGTTTTTCAGCGGAGTATCGGGTGACATAGGCTCTTTTTCAAGCACATCGAGGTACGCAGCAGCTATTTTCCCGGAGCGGAGTGCAGCGGCAAGGTCTGCCTCGTTCACGACTCCGCCTCTTGAGGTATTTATCAATACTGCCTCCGGCTTCATATGGTCAAGAAGCTCAGCATTCACCATGCCCCTTGTCTGAGAAGTCAGAGGACAGTGGAACGTGAGCACATCCGCACGTGAGGCTGCTGTGTAAAGGTCAGTGACCTCATAGGGGCAATGCTGCGGTGCAGTTCTTGTGGATATGACGATATCCATTCCGAATGCAGCCGCTATGTCTGCGACACGCCGTCCTATAGAGCCGTAGCCGACAATTCCGAGCGTCCTCCCGGAAAGCTCGCCGGTCGGTATCGGAAAATACGAAAACGAGGGCGAACGCTCCCATTCGCCGTTCTTTACTGCGGTATCGTAGTCTCTTATGCGGCTGAAATGGTCGAGGATATAGGCAAAGGTCTGCTGTGCGACGGCATTTGTGGAATATTCACCGGCGTTGCAGACCGGAATGCCCTTGCTTGCGGCATATTCGATATCAACATTGTTGTAGCCGGTCGCAAAAAGCCCGATGTATTTCAGATCCGGGCACGAATCCATTACCTCCGGCGTTATCAGCACCTTGTTGCACAGCACGATATCTGCATCAGCGATATTATCGGCTGTATCCTCCGGTGCGGTCATTGGTATCACCCTTACCTCGCCGAAGCTCTCAAGCTGAGTTGTCGGGATATCGCCGTTTACGCTGACAGTCTGCCAGTCGAGTACAGCTATCTTCATTCTTCCTGTTCCCCGCTGTTTTCCTGCTTTTCAGGCTCAGCTACAGCCGCTTCAGCACTCTCTGCCGTTTCAGTATTTGCTGCCGTTTCAGCAGCTGTTTTCGGCTTGCAGAAAACGGAAGTCAGCAGAGCCGCAAGCACAAATATAAGCTCGGCTGCACCGACGATATAGAATAAAGTCCGGCTGCTGGATATCCAGAGCAGAAGCGAAAACGGTACAGCTATTGCGAATATCAGCTGATACGGCTTTTTGTCCGACGAAAATCTGAAAAGGAAGAAAACGAGTGCGATGGCACAGAAAACTACGTGCATTGTGAACGGAAACGGGAAAAGCCCCGGATTTTCCGCATCAGCGGACTGTGTCATCAGCAGGGTGTATTCTGAAAGCATATTTACTCCTGTCTGTATCAGCTGTTGCAGTTGCTATTGAAGATACAGTGCTGTCCTTACGGCGTACAGCAAAGCCGTGATGTGTCTGTTCTCTAATTATACCACGGCTGAGACGAAATTTCAACCGGTATTTGAAGATTTGCCAAAAAAATGCGGCAGGACTTTATATCTCTGCCGCATATGAACCGTTACTGGTCGATATTTATAAGGAATCTGAACGATACTCTCCGGCTTGCGGAATTGTTCACGCTGCCGTCATCGTTGAGCACCGGTACGTCGTAGGAATAACCGACGGAGGTGAGAAGTCCGTTGAGCCGCTCGGTGTACTCATGGCTTAGCCCGGTATCGCTGCTCAGGCAGTAGCTCCTTACGCTGTCAGCTCTTGCCTTTGAAAGCTCCATATTGTAGTCATATCCGCCGTTCTGGTCGGTATGTCCCTCGACCATTATCTGCGATATGAAGCCCTTATACTCGTCGCTGAATATTACTGATGTGTATGCCTGCATGAATTTGTTGATAAATTCCTTACCCTCATCAGAAACGTCAGATTTTCCAAGATCGAAGAGCACTACTGAATCGAGAGCGATCTCTCCGGTCTCCTTGTTTATCTGTGCATTTATGCCAGCCTGTTCAAAGGCAGCGTTGAGATCGTCATAGAGCTGATCGCTGCGGTTTGCTATCGCAGTGATCTCCTCCTCGGTCATCTCACTCAGCTTGTCCTCGTCACCGGCTGCGAGGTTAGCAGTAACTCCGGAGGCGTAAAGATCCCATGATTTAGCGGTGTATACATAGTTTTTGCTGCCGTCGGTGAATATTATGCCGTCGCTTCCGCAGCAGAAGTACGCCGCCTGTACGATCTTATCCGACCACATGAGCGTCGCAAGTCCGTCAGAGCTGAAGCTTGCGGAGCATGGATACTCGGTGCCGTCTGCGGTCACAGTGCCGGTACCGCCGGATATATTGAGCTTTTCTATCCCGGCAAGCGGCTCGGAGTCTGCCTTCAGGCTGCTGTCCGAGAGCGAAACGCCGCTGCCGCTGAGGATATCGCTTGCATACAGCGTTATGCTCTCGTCATTGTATGAAAGTTCAATTGAGGTGCCGCTGAAAGCGATACCGTATTCAAGTATGGTATCACTGAGGGCGTAGTCAAGCTGCTTTGTGTCGCTGTCATAGCTGCTGTAGGCTACAGGCTGAACGAGCAGCTTTCCGTCCTTCACCTCATACGATGCCTGGAGCGTATGATCTGCCCCGGCAGCGTCCACAAGGTACAGGTTCACCCAGTTATGACCGGGGACATAGTTAAGGGTGGTGACATTGGAGTGCGGACCCGCCTCGAATTTGTAGGGCAGGGCGATAAGCGTCATACCGCCTGCCGGGTCGTCAAAGCTGCCGCTGTAGCTGCTTATCATAGCCTGATTGTTGAGCTTTTCAGTATCAGCGGTATATCTTCCGTACAGGCATTCCGATGTGTACTCCGTTTCAGCGAGAGCAGCACCGGCATCGGCTACGTACACCTCAGCTGCGTCCGGGTCGATATCTGATATTGCGTGGCTGTCTGCGGCGTCCTCACTGTCTGTATCATTTTCCTGTGCCGCCCCGGCCGCTTCCTCTGCTGCCTCTGTTTCCTCTTCGTCAGTCTCTATGGTGTCACTTGTGCCTTCGTCCTCTGAATATTCCGTCTGCGGAGCTTCGCCCCAGAGCACGTCCTTGGCTGCACAGCCGGACAGACCGGCAGCCATTGCAGCGGAGACAACAACTGCGAGAGCCTTCTTCATGATATCCATATCCACCATTCCTTTATGTGTCTTTTATATGCTTGTTACTGCGTAAACCTTTCCGCCGCCGCTCATCTTCGCCTGACGCATAGTTGTGTCGAGCTTTACGAGCAGAGCGTTGATATTGAGACTGTCATTGGGCAGGTAGTGGTAAATGCTGCCCGAAGCGGAGAGCTGTATGCCTGTGCCGAGGATATCGTATGTCTCGGACATGGTGGCACGTATCTTTTCTGCCGTGTTCTGAGCCTGTACATCGGGCACATCGCTGTGGAATACGAAGCAGAACTCATTTCCGGTTATGTTGTAGATGTCGGCGATACTGCCGTAGGTATCCTTCAGCCTGTCAGCCATCTGTGCGAGGTACTCATCACCGAATTCATAGCCGTATGTATCGTTTATCGAGCGGAAGTTGTCAAGGTCGAATACGCCGATATTGAACTGATCCGTTTCAAGCCTGTCGCTTATGTCAGTCTCAAGGGCATAGCGGTTCCTGAGTCCGGTAAGGATATTGGTATTGGCGATATCCTGTACACGCTTCTGTGAATGCTCAAGTCTCTTTCCGGCGGCAGCAAGCTGATCCTGCTTCTGCTCGATCTCGGCATTGGCTTTCTTTGCTCTTGATGAAGCGAAGAAGATCGCAGCCTCGCCGAGAAGGAAAAGTCCTATGAGTATGAGCTGACCGATACCGTGGAACATTGCGTTCTGGTAGAGGCTGTCCGCAGCGTTGCGTGAGCCTATCTCGATAGTTGCCATGAGCATCTCAGTGGCACAGTTCTGGAGCGGTATTACCTCCTGGACGTAGATCGAGCGTGCGGTCGAGAAGTCTCCGTTCTCATACAGCGGTATCTGCTCAAGGAGTATCTGGTCGTAGGATTCGATAGCGAGCTTTGCCTGATTATAGCGTCTCTCCTCGATAGCGGTGTGACCCTCAGTCTCCTCGAACGCCTTCTCCTCCTCACGGATAACGTTGAAGGAATTCTGTATCTCAGCGAGGGGATCGACTCCTGCGTCGATGAAAAGCTGCGAAACAACGAGCAGCACGTTCTCGTTTACATTTGAAAGCTCATCGTTGATCGTGCTCATGTGCTGGATAGACTCCATGTTCCTGTTGTAGAGGTTGCGGCTGTTCACGTAGATTATGTTCAGGAGAAGTCCGTTTGCAAGGCAGACCGCAAAGAGAAGTATACCGGCAAGAGCATAGGCTCTTCCGATCTTTGAAGATGATGTTTTGTTGGACATTGACGCAGCCTCCTTAGTTCTCAGGGTACAGCAGGTGCTGTACGTATTCTTCGTCTATGTTATCCTTGTCAACGAAGGTAACTCCGGTGTCGATAGACTTTGCAACAGTCTGACCGTTGAGCACCTTCATGGCATTTCTCACACCGAGATAGCCCATATTGTACGGATTCTGGACTATCATGCCGTTGAGCGTGCCGTCCTTGATGAAATTGACCTCAGCCTCGGCTGAATCGAAGCCGATGACCTTTATCTGTCCGGAAAGCCCTTTCTCGGAGACTGCCTGGCATACTCCTATGCTCGCACTCTCGTTGGTGCCGTAGATAAGGCTTATATCGGGGTTCTGCTCGATGAGCATTAGCGTCTGCTCCTTTGCGATGTCTGCCTCGTTGTTACAGTAGACCGTCTCAACGAACTTATAGTCAGCTCCGGGTACAGCATCGATCGCCGAGATGAATCCGCTCTCACGCTCTATAGTCGTCTGTGCTCCCTCAACGTGACCCACGATAGCTATTTTTCCGCTGCCTCCGAGAAGATCGTTGGCTTTTCTTCCTGCGATAGAGCCGGCGGAGGTGTTCTGCGAGCTTATGATCGACTTCACGCCCTCATAGGATACGCTGGAATCTATGGTTATCACCGGTATACCGGCACTGTCGGCAGCCTCAAGCTTGTCGTTCAGCTTGTCCGTATCGACCGGTGCGAGGACTATCGCATCTACGCCCATATCTATAGCGTTCTGGATTATCACTGCCTGGTCGTCAACTGTCTCATTCACAGGTGCGTCGTAGTAGATGTCGTACATCATCTCCTCACCGCCGTCCTCAGCACCCTTCTGAGCGTACTCCCAGAACTGGACGCCCTGAGCCTTGCAGATGACTGCGATAGTGCCGTTGCTTTCCTGAGCCTTGTTTCCGCAGCCGGATACAGATGCGGCAAGGGTCAGAGCAGCAGCTCCGGCAGCGAGCCTGCCGAGAATAGTTCTCATTCTCATAAAATGACCTCCTGATTTTCTTTTAAAGCCTGTCCTGACAAGTGACCGGCGGCTTTCCGGCAATAAGCGTGCAGCCGTGCCGGAAGCTGACGTTAAAATATACGGACTTATAAAGACAAGCCGCTGCATTCCTGCAAAGAATGCTACACAAAACTATTCTATCACAGTTGCAGGCAAATTTCAAGTATCAGAGCCGCTAATAAATGCCAAAAATAATAACGGCGGACAGCCGGTTTTTTATGTATTTTTTGCCAAAGACGCATAAAATCCCGCAAAGGAGGTGTCAAAAGTGTCAGATATCTGCGATATTCACAAAATATCCTCATATTCCGGCGGTTTTGTTTACAAATGAATTTGCAGATATGCTGCTGTATCTGCTTGACTTTTTTTGACAATAGTGTTATAATAGTATCGAATAAGCAGCCGCAGCAGGGAGCCTTATACTTATTTATATTTGTATAGCTCAGGAGACACATTGAGGACACAGCATGGCACGGCGGCTGCACCCGTTATCCTTCTTTGCCGATTATTCCGGCGATTCTGATGCGGGAGCTATAACTATCAGTCAGGAGAGAGATAATATGCGCTGTGAAAACTGCAACGCTGAGCTTGCACCAACGAACATAGTCTGCCCGAACTGCGGGGCACCTGTTGCGAAGGATGTCGAGGGCTTTGAGAATACCGCCGCTATCCGCAGGGAGATGAAGCGGATCGTCGATGAAAACGGCAAGGATATCCTTAAAAAGAAAAATTCCGGCAAGCTCGTGGCGTTTCTGAATGATTACATACCTGAATACGAGAAGGAGAGAAAGCTCCTGAGACGTATGATAAATGACGGAGTGCTTGCAAGGCTCCAGGTGGAGAAGAACGAGAAGACTGCACTCATGCAGGCGAGGAGCTATATGCATAACGAGCTCTTTCTCGATGAGAATGCTGCGGATTTCGTGCTCGTCTGCTTTGCGTATATGCTCGGCTGGAGCTATCAGCCGCTGAATGAGAAGAAGGCTGCTGAGCCTGCGGAAAAGGACGAGAGCAGGAAAAAGAGTGAAAAGGCTGCTCCGGTGAATATAAATGCAAGGGTGTTCAGACCGGTGGACGCCGCAAGGAGCAGGTTCAAGGGAAATATCGTTATCCCGGAGGGGTACACCCGTATCGACAGCTTCTGCTTCGACGGATTCAGCTTCATGAGGACTATCGAGCTGCCGTCAACGCTTGCGGCGATAAGCGAGTATGCCTTTTCGGAGTGCAAGAGACTCAGGGGAGTTGAGCTGCCGGAGTCGCTGAAGATAATCAGACAGGGTGCGTTCAGCCAGTGTGCAAAGCTGACTATCGTCAAGATACCAAAGGGCATACTTGAGATAGAGGACAATACCTTCCAGTTCTGCCGGGGGCTTGAGGTCATAGACGTCCCCCCGACGGTGAGCAGCATAGGCAACGGTGCGTTCGCCGGCTGCGAGAGCCTGAGAAAGCTGTTCCTGCCGGAGAGCGTCAAATTCATCGACGACAACGCCTTTGCCTACTGCCCGCAGCTGACTATCCGCTGCTATGAAAATTCGTATGTACATAAATACTGCATTGCCAACGGCATAAAGACAGACCTCGTTGCAAGGGGTACGGCATTCAAGAGCTGAGCACTCAGGTCTTGCTATGACCTGTTATTATGATCTGTTATAAAGAGTGAAATTTTGAAAATCTGTTTTCTTGAAAGGATGAAGATCAATGATAGAGCTGAAGATAGGTCAGGAAGTCGAAATGGAATTCGGCGGCCGTGCTAAGGTCCTCAGTATCATCGGCAGCGGCGGACAGGGTATAGTCTACCTTGTCGAGCTCAACGGACTGAAGTGGGCACTGAAATGGTATGATGTGGACAAGATACGCAATCCAAAGGCGTTCCGGAAGAATATACAGCAGAACATCAACGACGGACCGCCGAGCGATAAGTTCCTCTGGCCGAAGTATCTTACAAAGGAGAATGCAGAGGGTACGTTCGGCTATATCATGGATCTCAGACCGGAGGGCTACGATTCGTTCGTGGATATCCTCAACACGTACAAGCTTGAGATCGACGACCTTACCGGACACGCTGTAAAGAAGCCTGTACGCTTCACAAGCCTGTTCTCAATGGTGACGGCTGTCATAAACATAGTCAATGCCTTCCGTCAGCTGCACCGTGCCGGAAAGAGTTACCAGGACCTTAACGACGGAGGCTTCTTCATCAATGTCGATACCGGAGATATTCTTGTCTGTGACTGTGACAATATCGCTCCGGACGGCAGCAACTTCGGCATCGGCGGAAAGCCGGGATATATGGCTCCTGAGGTCGTAAGGGGCATAGCAAAGCCGAATGTGCAGACCGATAAATATTCGCTTGCGGTAGTCCTTTTCAAGCTCCTTTTCAGGGGCGACCCTATGGAGGGCGAGAAGGTCGTGAAGGATATCTGCCTTACGGAAGCCTCTGAGCTGAAGCACTACGGGCAGAACGCTGTATTCGTATACGACCCGGACGACAAGTCCAACCGCCCGGTAAGGGGCATACACGACAATGTAATCAAGTTCTGGAGGATATATCCGGACTACATAAGAGACGCATTTACTCTCTCGTTCACTGTCGGTATCAGAGAGCCGAACAAGCGGATGATAGATAACGACTGGCAGAAGCTGTTCATACGCCTCAGGTCTGAGATAATCATGTGCGGCGGCTGCGGCAGGACGAATTTCGCCTCAATGTTCGAGCTTATCGACGAAAAGACATATAAATGCCCCAAGTGCGGCATGGAAATTGCGACCCTCAGCTTCAGCAACAGAAGCTGGCGTATGCCGCTTTACCTCGGCTGTCAGTTCTTCGACTGCGAGATAAATCCTGAGTCGGATAATTTTGAGTCCGTTGCAGGTCAGCTTGTTGAGAACAAGCTCAAGCCCGGAGTCCTCGGCATAAAGAACACCTCCATCATGACATGGAAGGCAAAGATGCCGGACGGAAAGTTCTACGATATCGCACCCGGAAAGGGTTTCCCTATCTGGAAGGGACTTGAAGTCGATTTCGGTGCGGTACAGGCAAGCATTGAATAAATGCCCGAAGCCTGAAAAATGGATTAGTTTACAATTATTCTTCAATATTCTTCAAATCTTATAAGAGAAAGGGAGAAAAGCAGCTTATGAGTACAGAAAACACAGAAAAGAAGCAGGAAGTTGCGGCTTCTGTTGAGGAAGCTCTTGCAGCAGCTCAGAATGCCGGCACCGATCCGGAGCCTGCACCTGCAAAGCCTGCGTCAAGACCCGCCGCAGTCTCTCTCGACTTCGATGACGACGACCCGCTCAGTGCGACCGGCGTTTCAAGGAAGAGCCTTGTAATATTCTTCCTCATTGACACCTCCGGCAGCATGAAGGGCAAGAAAATGGGCGAGCTCAATACCGTAATGGAGGAGCTTATCCCTGAGATCAGAAGAGTCGGTGAGGCTGACACAGATGTGAAGATCGCAGTCCTGACCTTTGCGACCAACGTAAGGTGGATGTATTCCGCTCCGGTCTCGATCGAGGATTTCGAGTGGGCAAGACTCCGTGCGGACGGCGTTACGAGCATGGGAGAGGCATTCAGGGAGCTTTCGCTCAGAATGTCCAGAAACAGCTTCCTCAGTTCACCGTCACTTTCGTTCGCACCGGTAATATTCCTCATGACGGACGGATATCCGTCGGACGACTACAAGTCTGCACTCAAGGTATTGCAGACGAACAGCTGGTACAAGTTCGGACTCAAGGCAGCCCTCGGCATAGGCAGCGAGGCGAATGACGATATGCTCGCTGAGTTCACAGGCAGCAAGGATACTGTCGTTCATGCTTATTCCGGAAGCCAGCTCGCACAGATGATAAAGATAATCGCTGTCACCTCCTCACAGATAGGCAGCAAGAGTATGACACTCTCTGACGAGACAAATCACGAGCTGAGCGATGCTGATGTATATGCAGCAAAGCAGAAGCTCCTCGGACAGCAGATCCAGGAGCTTATCAAGGAGCAGGACGAATCTGACCCTGTTCCGTTCGATACAGGCTGGTAAGCGTCCGGAGTGATACAGACATATCAATGAAAGGAGAGTGTGCCGGATGTTCCGGACGTACCGGGGGTTCAGTCATTCCGTAATGGGTGCGAGCCACGAAAAACGAGGCACAGTTTGTCAGGACAGCTCAGATTTCCGGGTACATGACGGCTGGTGCATAGCTGCCGCAGCTGACGGCCACGGCAGCAAGAAGCATTTTCGCAGTGACAGAGGCTCAAGCTTTGCTGTAAAGGCGGCGATAGATACGATAGAGGACTTCTTCGGAGCTGCTAAGGACGAAAAGGAGTTCGAGTCCATCTTCACTGACCGCCACGACAGGATCATAAAAAATATCGAGAAGCAGATCATATACCGCTGGAACGGACAGGTCAGCCGTCATCTGGAGGAAAACCCGGTGACGGATACGGAAAGATCTGAGTTCACAGAGGAGGAATTTGAGGGCATTGCCTGCGAGTCCTACTACGGAACGACACTCATCGCCATTGTGACCTGCGACAGCTTCAGCTTCGGGATACAGATAGGCGACGGGACAGCGGTTGCGGTGTACAACGACGGCAGGACGGCTATACCTATAGGCTATGAGGAGTCTGCTCCCGCCAATGTGACGGCGTCGATATGCAACAGAAATGCCATAGCCATGTTCAACAGCTTCTATTCAGAGGAGAAAATGATAGCCCTTTTCGCCTCTACTGACGGGCTTTATACCTCGTTCGGCAGCGAGTATGATTTTCTCGACTATCATACCATTATCGCAAGCCAGCTTGCCGATATGGAGACGTTTGAGACAACTATCGTTAAGAACCTCTACAAGCGTTCACATTATGGAACAGAGGACGATATCTCCCTCTCATGTATCTTCGATGATGAGCTGATACGCAACCGACATGAGTTCCTGCTCGAAAAGGTCGATGACAACCGTGCAAGAGCTGAGTCCAGAAAGGCGGAGCAGATAGCGAATCAGGCAAAGCAGCGGCTCAGAGAGAGGATAAGAAGAAATGCGGAATCTGCGGCTGCGGCGGCAGAGGGTGCAGACTGAGACAGCACTGACGGACATGGTCTGCCGGGCGGCATAAGTTCCGGCGGAAAAGAAAAAATCATATAATTTAAAATGGAGTTTATTATGGAAAAAAAGGAAAAAAAGGGTAATCTGCCCGCACTTATCATCTGTATCGTGCTGTTTATCGCACTTGTTGTCGTACAGCGCATACTTACCAACGGAAACGTTATCAAGAATGAGACTCTTGATGCACTCAAGGACGGCTTCAACGGCATTGTCAATGAGTTCAATATCCCAGCCGGCAGAGCACAGGCTGTAAACGGCCCTATCGAGGGACTTGAGAAGGCTGGAAGCTCCTCGCTCAACGGTATTATCGGTCAGTTCCACGTTCTCATCTCTGTTGTGCTCGTTCTCACCAACAGAAAGAGAGGATATATCGCTGCTATCATTCTGAACCTGCTCAACTCCTTCCTCGCATTCGGTGCAGTTTTCGCTACAAAGAATATGTCAGCAGCTCCCGGCGGTGTCGTTCCGCTCGTTTCGATACTCATTTCCGGTCTTATCTACCTGTTCCTCAGCAGAAATGACAAGATGCACGAGGAGCTTTCCGCAAGCTATCAGGAGGCTATCGAGAAGAACCGTGTTATTCAGGAGAAGGACGATGTTCTCCAGTACCTTGCTTACTACGACAGGCTCACACAGATGCCTAACAGACAGCTCTTCATGGAGAACCTTGAGGAGAATATCGGCAGCGGAGATGACTGCATAGTTATCTACATAGATATCGACGATTTCAGGCGTATAAACGATAATTTCGGACACAGCACAGGTGATGAGCTGCTCAAGGAGTATTCCGCTCAGATCGAGAAGCTCTGCGGCGATGATATCTTTGCTGCAAGGATAGGCGGAGACGAGTTCGGACTCATTCTCCCGGGAAATATGTCAAATGACGATGTTGTAGAGTTTTCTGCAAGGATAAGCGGTGTATTCGCAAGACCTGTTGATGTGAGGGGCGACAGCTTCTCAGTAAATGCAAGCTACGGCGTTGCTGCTTTCCCGGCAGATGCAAGAAGTGCAGAGGATCTGTTCAGATGTGCTGAGACTGCAATGTTCACCGCCAAGACCGGCGGCAAGAACCAGCTCTGCTTCTACAGAAGGGCACAGTGAGCTTCTGCCGCAGCAAAGCGAAAGGAGAGCGTGAGCTAATATGGATATAAATGTACTTTACAATGCTTCAAAGATGCTTGCCGACAAGGTAAAGCAGGAGCGTCCGAATGCGGCTGCTGACCCGGGGACGTCACTGTGCCTTATCATAACAGATAAGGACGAGATATTTTCGGGAGTTACAGGAGTACGTGTTATCGGCGAGAGCGTTGAGACTGTGTGCTCTGAGACTAATGCGATAATGTCGATGATCGTGGCAAATCAGGTGAATGCAAAGCAGATGATAACCATATCGTTTGCGGATTACCGTGTCTGCACCCCCTGCGATAGCTGTATATCACTGCTTTATCGTGCGAGTGCGGCAAACAGCAGCTGTCAGATCGTTACCTCGCCGGACAGCTTCACGACTGCCGAGGCTCTGAGAATGGGCAGGGCAAGCCGTCAGGAGCCTGTTCATGAGGAGATAAAGCCGGAAACTCCGGATTTCCTCAGCGATTTCGATGATGAGACGAGCGAGCTGAATGCGGTACCTGCATTTGGCAGACCGGCTGAATTTGCGGCAAGTGCAGATCCGGACGAGAGCAACCCGTTCTATGATGCACCGGCTGCATCGGCTGACCCGGGCTTCTTTACCGGAGGTACAGCTGCCGAGCCGCCGAAGGCTCTTTATGAGCAGCCGTCAGACGCTCAGAGGGCAGGTGCAGCGGGCTTCCAGAATCCCTATGCACAGCAGCAGGGCTACCCGATGAACGGTGGCTATCCGCAGCAGCAGGGCTACCCGATGAACGGCGGTTATCCGCAGCAGCAGGGCTATCCGATGAACGGTGGCTATCCGCAGCAGCAGGGCTACCCGATGAACGGCGGTTATCCGCAGCAGCAGGGCTATCCGATGAACGGCGGCTACCCGCAGCAGCAGGGCTACCCGATGAACGGCTACCCGCAGCAGCAGGGCTATCCCATGAATGGCGGCTATCAGCAGAATGATCCCTACAGCACGGCAAATCCGGCAGCAGCGGGTCAGCAGAACCGTTCGATCCACGTTACACAGGGAGCGATGCCTGTTCCGCAGCCGAACGTTACAAGCAGGTATCAGAACCGTCAGGGTATTGCTTCATCTAACATGACAAGCGGCGGCACATCTGCCTTCAAAAAGCGGCTCAACACCTTTATGAGCGATGGTGATGACGGAGATAGCGGCTTCACACCGTCCTCAGGTACTCCGTCTATGGACGAGCTGATGAAGCAGGCGAAGGATAAGAAGAAGGTCGCAAAGGTCAACTCGGACTTCAAGAAGAAGATGAAGGATCTCGGATATTAATGAAAGCCTGTCTTCACAAAATGGAGACAAGCACTAAAAATAAAGACTGCATGGGAGCAGATCCCTATGCAGTCTTTTTATTTGTAATAGCGAAGCTGTCACGTTATCGAGATACCGCCGCCAGCCCAGCCTGAACCGATCTTGCTGTAGAGCCTTGTCATGACCTTAGTACGCCGGTTATTATACGCACGGATCACAAGGAACGCAACAAGCACGCTCATGCACACGCCAACAACTATACCGATAGCTATATGTGCCCCCTGGTGTACCAGAAGCAGTGCGAGCAGCCATACAATTATAATGGCAGCTGCGAGTATCGGCAGACAAGAGGAAACGAAGCTCTTGTCTATAACACGGATATATTGCTGAATGTCCTTGGTGTCAAGCTTTTCGTAATGCCTTGCGATGAAGTTGTCGGGTCTTGCCCATTTGCAGAAGTCGTTCAGCGAGCCGAACTTGGCATTATAGTCCTGGAAGGTATTGCCTACCCGGTAAGTAATTGATACACCGGAGCCGTCCTGGACACCGCTCATTATATGTACGAGAGTACCTGCCTCAGCTTGTCCGCTTATTGTTTTTGTAACAAGGAACTTTCTGTCAACAGCTTCATCTATATTGTTAAGCAAATACGTCATAAAAATCTCCTTCCTGTAAATATTTAGGAGTAAATTTCAATTAGTATAGATTACAATTAATTCTTCATCATTTATTATATCACAATCATCTGCAATTTGCAAGATATTTCGGATTTTTAACGTAAAAAAATAAGCACCGTCAATGGCTGAAAATTGTTATTTTATACAAGAATGCGGCAGAAGTTTTTTATCTCTGCTTCGCCTGTGCTATTGAAATTGCGGAGGATACGTGCTATAATATTATCAAAAATGTAGGAGCATAAACCTGATGAGAATAATTAAAACGATACTCTCTGCCGCTGCTGCTGCGGTGCTGCTGCTGACAGCCGGCTGCGGAGAAATAGAATTTCCCTTTGATACCGGCAGCAGCGGTGTTCACGGCAGCTCTGAGCCGGAGAGCAGGGAAAAAATGACTGCTGAGGAGCTGAGTGAGGTGATATACGCTTCACTGAGCAGCTTCTCCAACACTGTTGATGTTGGCGAAAGGCTGGAAATGGAGACTGTTCGCCATGCAATGCAGCTTCTTGACCACAGTCACCCGGAGATATTCTGGACTGACGGGTATACCCTTACGACCGGCAGCCGGGACAGCACGATAGAATTTGATATACTCAGGGATTGCAGTGCGGGGGCGATACAGGCAATGTATTCGGAGCTGACGTCCGCTGCTGACAGGGTCATAGGCTCAATGCCGGAGTATATGACCGACTATGAGAGAGTGCTGTACGTTCACGACACCATAATCAATTCCACCAGCTACAGCTACACCGGGGCGGAATCCTCGGCAAATGGTCTGTGGGGGACGGCTTACGGCTGCCTTGTGAACGGGAGTGCGGTGTGCCAGGGGTACTCCGAGGCTTTTCTGTACATAATGAACCGGCTCGGCATGGAGTCGGGTGTCTGCACCGGGGTCACAGCGGACGGCAGACACGCATGGAACTATGTAAACGTGGCGGGGGAGTATTACTGGATAGACCTGACATGGGACGACCCGGATATGGCTTCTCCTGACGGCGGCATACAGACGGCGGACAGCCTGCGTCACACCTATTTTCTCATGGACGACAGGCTCATGCTGCGTACCCGTGAGCCGGATAACGACCAGCTTTTCATACCGGAGTGCAGCTCAATGGCGGCGAATTATTTTGTCCGCACAGGCTGCTATTTCGACAGCTACAGCCTGAGTGAGCTGGGGTGGGCTATGCTCCAGAATGCCGGAGATGACCGGGAGATATCGGTGATGTATTCGGACTGGGAGCCGTATCAGACGGCTGTGGCGAGCCTTTTTGAGGGTGAGGAGATATGGGACGTTTCGGAGTATGTATGGCTTTCGGACAATATAAGCTACTCAACAGATGATCTGATGTACGTCATAACTATACAGTATTAATAAATATAAAAACCGGAACGAAACCGTTCCGGTTTTTGCTTATGACCATAATAGCCTTAGCTTCTATCCAAAAGCCCTTTCATCGACCTGGCAGCCCTCCGTTATGTCCGGACGTTCAAGAGCCGGGCATTCCGCAAATGCGTCCATTTCGATCATTTCCAACCCTTCCGGGAGTTGAACAGCTTCCAGAGAGGTACAGCCCCAGAATGCCCTGACATCAATGATCTTCAGGGATCCCGGCAGGCGGACTTTCCGCAGCTTTTCACAGGAATCGAATGCACCGCCGAAAATATGTGTCACACCCTCCGGAATGACGATCTCCTCCAGCTCATAGCAATGGCTCATAAACATGGTAGGTATCCTGCTCATGCAGGCTGGAAGATCTACTGTTTTCAGCTTTTTGCAGCTTGTGAACAGTCCCACCGCATCGGACAATCCGTCGAGAATATCCGGCAGGACTACCTCCTCCAGTGCCTGACTGAACGAAAATGAATGCTCGCCGATACTGCTTACACTGTCAGGGACAACAATTTTTGTGATATGCTCCGTATCGCTCAGGGCACTGTCTCCAATAGCCTGTACAGAGCCGGGAATGAAAAGTGTTCCCGGAACATCGGCTTTTTTTGTGTAGCCGACAAGTGTGACTCTGCCGTTGATGGTCTTTGTTTTCAGACCGTTCTGACTGCCATTCAGAAAATCAAAGAAGCCCATTGACCCTACAGCCGTTATTCGCTCTCAAGCACAAGCTTGAACGGAGCATATCTGCGGTATGCAGAGCTGTTTTTGTCAGCTGTCACAGTCGAGGAATAATCCTCAAGGTATTTGGTATAATCCTCATAATAGCGTGTCTGTATGAGCTGATTGATATAATCCTCAGTCCAGTAATCGTCCTCGGTCATACGCTCACGGAGGTCGCCCCTGATGATGACATAAAGGGTCGAATCATCATACTCATAGACCTGAGCCTCATTAAGCGGGAGCTCGTTGAAAATGTAGTTGTTGAGTGCGTTGTAGGACTTGGTGTAGTCGCTTTCCTCCTCCTCGGCAGTCGTTTCTGTGTCTACCGTGATATCGTCCGAAGCCGTAGTCGTTGTAGTTCTCTGATAAAGACGCTCATTTGCATACGGGTCTGTGGTTGTTGTCTCAGTTGTCTCAGTTGCCTCGTCCTCAGCGTCAGCAGCCGCAGTTGTGGTCGTGTCCTCTGTTTCAGTATCCTCAGCAGCCGTGGTCTGTGCAGCAAGATACTCGTTGTATTCCTCGCTTGCACTGTCAAGCTCCCACATCTTTTCAAGGTCGTCTGACTTCTTGTTTATCTGCTTTGCATAGCTCTCAGCAAGCTTGCGGCGTTCTCTCTGTCCGTCCTCATCAAGAGGATTTCCCTCATCATCGTTAAGGCTTACCGTGAAATACTTAACACGGGCATAGTTCTCGTCAAAGTAGTCCTTCAGCTCCTCCTCAGAGCAGCCCTTCTCGCTGTCAATGCCGTAATAGTGCATGAAAACGGCTCTCTGCTTGTATGAAGCCTCACATATCCTCCTTATGGAGTCAAGGCTCACGCCGTTCAGCTCGTTGCGGCTGTCGATAGAGTAATAATACTCAGCCATCTCGTCGATCTCATCATACTCCTCGTCAGTGAGCTGACCGTCTATCTCGTCGAAATTCTTCTGGACTGCTGCATAGGTGATACACTCATCAGTAGCCTTGTCCTGGATCCAGTCAGAAGCGTCAAGTCCGTCGATGGTGGAGTTCTTGACGTCCTTCAGGGTCGGGGTATCCTCGTTCTGCTCAGAAAGCAGGCTGACAGCACTGTCATACTCTGAAATGGTGTAGTAGATGAAAACGCCGGCAGGTACGTCATATCCGCCGGCAGTGAGGGCGGTCTGAGTGCCCTTGCCGATCGAAGCAGAGCAGCTGGTCGAAGCTGCAAGACAGAGTGCGGAGACTGCTGCTGCAAGCTTTTTTATATTCTTCATGTTTATTCCTCCGGTTGAAAAATTTTCTGATACCAAATAATTATACTATATTTTTTTGGATTTGTCCATAGCAAAATGAAAAATTTTTCCATTCTGTCACAAATGGGCATTGTAAGTATCGCTGAAATTTCGTAAATTCTTTTATTTTAGGCGTATTTCCTTGACTTGAAGCTCAATAAATGGTAAAATAATAATGATTGTATTGCTCCACCAATTAAACATTGCCAAAAAGGCGAAGGCAGAAAGGAAATTTATCAAGGAAGGGAAACGCAGGAATACTGACGTATTTCAAGTTTTCCTGACGCAGAGAAATTTTCTTTATGCCGAGCATTGGTTGGCAAGGCTTAGTTGGGGGAGCAATAACAACGATGATCTCGGAGGTGTCAGAGAATATGGCTGAGACAACGGATAATAACCAGGACGAACGCTACAGCAGGGTTCGTGTTGCTCTGCTCGCACATACTCCAGACCCGGAGCGTATTGCTGCTGCTGCCGCAAAGCTGTGCTACTCATCAAGCGGTATAAATGAGCTGCTTGACGGGCTTACGCCGGAAAAGACCGACAGCTTTATCGAAATGCTCGTGTCCATAGGTCATGAGAGCGTCATGGAGCACGTCAGCTTTACCTTTGGCATAGAGGGGATATCCCGTGCCTGCTCGCACCAGCTCGTGCGCCACAGGATAGCATCGTATTCGCAGAAAAGTCAGAGATATGTCAATGAGAACGGCTTTGATTTCGTGATACCCCCGGCGATCGAGGCTATCCCGGAGGCAAAAGAGGAGTACGACAGGATAATCGGCGAGATACAGTCGGACTATGAGCATATCGCAGAGCTTCTGACGGCTGCCCGTGCAAGGGAGCTTGAAGCGGAGGGTATGGACGAAAAAACGGCTCTTTCAAAGGCACGGAAGCTTGCAAATGAGGATGCACGGTTCCTGCTGCCGAATGCCTGTGAGACGAAGATAGTCGTGACTATGAACGTCCGCTCGCTGTTCAATTTCTTCCGCCACCGCTGCTGCCGGAGGGCACAGTGGGAGATACGTGAGGCGGCAGACCAGATGCTCAGGCTCTGCCTCCAGGTCGCACCGCATATCTTCGCTCACGCCGGTCCGTCATGTGTTGCGGCGGGGAAGTGCCCGGAGGGGAAGATGACCTGCGGAAAGCAGAAAGAGGTCGCAGAATACTATAAGAAAATGAAAGAGAACCAGGCTGATGCTTGAATTCAGAATACCTGAGATAAATGACAGAGAGCGTGCCTGTGCGGCACTGAGAAGCTCCGGATTTCAGGGAGCTGAATACACCTTTGCGAACAATCTTGCGTGGTACAGGCTTGCGGATTCAAAAATAGCCTTCTTCCGGGATTTCTACATCGTCTGCTCGTTCACGGCGTATAATGGTTCTCCGGCGTTCCTTTTCCCGGCAGGAAAGGGCGATATCCGGGAGCTTTTTGCGGAAATGAGGAGCTTTGCAGAGGCACGGGGATATCCGCTGAGGGTGTACGGGGCAGCGAAGGACTCACTTGATATGCTGCACGGGCTGTTTCCGGGGGAATTTACCGCAGAGCCGGACAGGGACAATTCGGATTATATCTACAGGGTCAGCGACCTTGCACAGCTGCCGGGGAGAAAATACCACGGCAAACGCAACCACCTTGCACGATTCAGGGAGCTTGAATATGAGTACGCCCCGATAACTGACAAAAATGCGGACGAGTGCATAGTATTCCTGACGCAGACCTATAACGGGCTTGATGACAAGTCCGACAGGGGCATACTTGCCGAGCAGTTTGCGATAGACACGTTTTTCCGGTATTTCGGTGTGCTCGGACTGAAAGGCGGTGTGATAAGCTGCGGCGGAAAAACAGCGGCTGTAACTATCGGCGAGCCGCTCAACAGCGACACGTTCTGCGTACACATCGAAAAGGCAGATACCTCCTATAACGGGATATACGCCGGGATAAACAGCTACTTCGTGCAGAGTGAGATGACCGGCTTTGAGTACGTCAACAGAGAGGAGGACATGGGGATAGAGGGACTGAGAAAGGCGAAGCTCTCCTATCACCCGGCTTATCTGCTTGAGAAATATATTATTACGTTCAGATGAGAGAGTTCAAAGGAGCTGAAAAATGAGAGATCCGGAGAGACTGGAGGGCTTCTACGAGGAGCTGAAAAGGATACACAAGCAGAGGTTTCCGGACTGGCGGTTCGGACAGCTCATAACAGCATTCATCATGTGGAACGGCGATCCGTTCTCCTTTGAGGAGGACAGATTCCTTGAAAAATTCAGCGAATTTGCTGATACAATACAGAAGAAAGGACGATAATTATGGTATACGTTTATCTTGCTGAGGGATTTGAGGAAACTGAGGCGATAGCACCGATCGACCTGCTTCGGCGTGCAGGTGTCAAGGTCGTGACGGTCGGCGTAGGCGACAATATCGCAGTCGGCTCACACGGGATACCGGTAGTCACTGACACCATCGCACAGGAGGCTGTGCTTTCGGACGAGCTTGAAGCGATAGTTCTTCCCGGCGGAATGCCCGGAACGCTCAATCTGGAAAAGTCAGAGTACGTTCAGGCTGCGATAGATCACTGCATGGCAGAGGGAAAGCTCATCGGTGCGATATGTGCTGCTCCGTCTATCCTCGGTCACAAGGGCATACTCAAGGGCAGGAGAGCGGTGTGCTACACCGGATTTGAAACCCAGCTTGAGGGTGCAGAAATAGGCAGCGGCTCAGTCGAGTCTGACGGAAATATCGTCACTGCAAGAGGTGCGGGAGTTGCCGTGGATTTCGGTCTGAAGCTCGTTGAAAGGCTCGTTTCGCCTGAGGAGAGCCAGAGACAGCGTGCGGCGATACTCTGCGGGAAATAATGCCGGACAATACGCTGAAAAAGCCTCTGCGTGAGCAGTTTTCACGGATAAGAGACAATGCCTTTACTGCGGAAAAATGCCGGAAAATAGCGGAGAGACTGCTCCATGAGCCCACTGTGAGGAACGCTGACACCGTGCTGTGCTATGTATCGTTCCGCTCAGAGCCGGATACGTGGGAGCTTATCCGCTCCCTGCTCGGTGCCGGCGTAAGGGTGGCTTGTCCCAGATGCGGGAGGAACCGGGAAATGACGTTCCACATCATTGATGATACGGGTCAGCTTATCCCCGGCAGATACGGCATTTCTGAGCCTGATATCATGCTTCCTCAGCCGGTGCTTACTGAGAGTACAGTCTGCATAGTACCCGGTCTTGCATTTTCGCCGGACGGCAGCAGACTTGGCTACGGCGGAGGATATTACGATACATTCCTCGCAGCAGCCGGGCAGGTATACACGATAGCGGCTGCATTTGAGGAGCAGATAACGGATCATCTCCCATGCGGAGAGTACGATATAAAAATAAGAGCCATTGCTACAGACGAAAGGATGATCTACTGTAATGAGCAATAACAACGAAAACAACGAGGAGAAAAAGGACGTCCTCGACGAGATAATCGAGGAGATAAACGCCCTTGACGGCGAGGTGCTGTCGGAGGAGGACACTCCTGCTGAGGAGCCGGCTGTTGACGAAAAGCTGGAATTCGACTACGGCTTTCTTGAGGAGGAGGACAAGTCTGAGAAGATACGCAGGGCGGAGATGACAGGCTCTCCTGCGGGAGCAGCTGCACCGGCTGAGGAAAAGACGGAGCAGAAGGCTGAGGAAAAGGAGGAACCGGAGGAGAGCAATGCTTCAGCGGAGGAAACTCCGGAGCAGACAGCATATGCTGCACCGCCGCTCAGACGCACTGACCATACAGGACAGTCCGCCCCGGCAGCTCCGGAAAAGCCGGTGAGGAGCAGTCAGCCGGTCAGGAGCAGCCAGCCGCAGCAGAAGCGTAATGCTCCGGCACAGCAGCAGAGAAAGCGTAAAAAGAAGAAAAAACGCCGCAGCAGACTTCCGGGCGTACTGATACTGACAACGCTGATATTCGGCGTATCTATAGTCCTTTCGCTCGTTATAATCGGCTACGGCAGGGATATGTTCGGTATCGGAAAGAGCGACCAGGAGCAGCTTGTGGTCATACCGGAAAATGCGACTACAGAGGAGATCTCAGAGCTGCTTGAAAGCTACGGAATAATCAAATCGCCTAAGGCGTTCCAGCTGTTCTCACAGCTCAGAGGCAGCGATACGGTGTATATCTCCGGTGAGCATTTCCTCAGCCCCAATATGGCGTATGAGGCGATAATAAGCAATCTTACCACCGTTGAGGAGGAGGCAGAGGGCGAGTCTGTACAGATCACGTTCCCGGAGGGAATTACTCTGCTCGAAGCGGCAAATCTGCTTGAGGAGAACAATGTCTGCAAGGCTGATGACTTCATATTCACCTTTAATTCCGGCGGCTACGGCTTCAGCTTTGAGGAGCTCCTGCCGACAGAAACTACAAGAAAGTTCTACCGCATGGAGGGATATCTGTTCCCGGATACCTATATCTTCACCGAGGGTATGGATATAGACCAGGTATGCCAGAAGATATACAGCAACTTTGACAATAAGCTCACAGCGGACAGGAGAGAGCGTATGGAGGAGCTTGACCTTTCACTTGACAGGCTCATAACCTTTGCTTCTATCGTGCAGAGGGAGGCTGCGACTACGCAGATAATGAATCTCGTTGCTTCTGTATTCTGGAATCGTCTTGACAATCCTGATGTGTTCCCGCTTCTCCAGTCAGACCCGACCTCGAACTACGCAAAGGATGTAGTTGGAAAGCACATGGAGGTATATGACCAGAAGTTTGTTGACGCATACGATACCTATGTATCTCCTGACCTGCCGCCGGGAGCTATATGCAACCCCGGAATCGAAGCAATAGATGCGGTTCTTGCACGTGAGGAGTCAACGTACTTCTACTTCTACGCAAATATCATCACGGGTCAGACATATTTCGCTGATACAGTTGAGGAGCACGAGGCTAATATTGACCATGTTGATATGGAGTATGCGTCAATAGCAGCTGAGGAGGCGGCAAATGCTGCCGCAAATGGCAACTGATGAGCGGTCAGACAGTGAAGAGACTTGAGGTGCTTGCACCAGCCGGAGATACTGAGCGGCTCGGTGCGGCACTCAGCTTCGGTGCAGATGCTGTATATCTTGGACGGCAACAGTTCGGTATGCGGTCATCGCCAGGAAATTTCGACAATGAGCAGCTCCGTGCGGCTGTACAGGCAGCTCACGAAAAGGGCATAAAGGTCTATGTTACGTGCAATACTCTCCCCCGGAACAACGAGCTGCCGTTTTTTGAGCGGTTCGTAAGGGAGGCTGTTGAAGCAGGAGTTGACGCACTTATAGTTGCAGATATCGGGCTGCTCATGCTGATAAAGCGGTATGCACCGGATATGGAGATACACATATCGACTCAGACCGGTATCGTCAATTATGCGACAGCGAGGGAGCTTTATGACCTCGGGGCTAAAAGGGTAGTTCTCGCAAGGGAGCTTAGTCTGGACGAAATTGCCGAAATAAGGGCGAAAACTCCGCCGGAGCTGGACATAGAGTGCTTCGTGCACGGTGCGATGTGCGTGTCGTTTTCAGGGAGATGTCTGCTTTCACAGTATCTCGTCGGGCGTGATGCAAATCGTGGGGAATGTGCCCAGCCGTGCAGGTGGGGGTATCATCTCATGGAGGAGAAGCGTCCGGGGGAGTATTTCCCGGTATTTGAGGACGAGCAGGGGACGTATATCCTGAATGCAAAGGATCTGTGCATGATAGAGCATATCGACAAGCTTGCAGAGGCAGGAGTGTACAGCCTCAAAATAGAGGGGCGTGCGAAATCGGCGTACTATACGGCGGTGGTAACGAATGCGTACAGAATGGCAGTCGATGAATATTACAAAGACCCCTATGATTTCAGGCTCCCTCAGTGGATAGCCGATGAGGTGTTCAAGGTGAGCCACAGGAAATACTGCACAGGTTTTTTCTTCGGCAGACCGGAGGATTCACAGTATTACGGCAGCAGCGGATATATCCGGAATTATGACGTTGTCGCTGTTGTGGACGAGTGCAGGGACGGAATAGTGTACTGCACACAGAGAAACCGGTTCTTTGCCGGGGATACGGTGGAGCTGCTCTCGCCGGGACAGAAGCCGGTTGAGATGAAGCTCGATGAGCTGTACAATGAGGACGGCGAGCGGATAGAGACTGTAAATCACGCAATGATGAGGTTCAGCTTTCCGTGCAGTGAGACGTTTCCGGCAGGGACTTATATCCGGAAGGAACTGGATAAATGAAAAAAGCAGTCTGCGAAAGCAGACTGCTTTATTAGTATTTATACCTTGAGGGGCAGGGAGGAAACCGTTCCGGCGTCGAGCATCTGTATAGCTATTGCGTCCATTCCGGTGATGCCGGGCGTTCCGTCACAATCCGCTGCATCTGCGTTGACCAACGGGTACTTTTCGGCATTTGCGGTGTATTGGAGCACAGCGATCGCATCGGCGATATTTACCTTGCCGTCAGCGTTGGAGTCGCCGTATTTGAAGGCCTGTGCCTTTATCTGCGTTTCATACGTTCCGTTATTATCAGTATCGACCGATATACCGATAGTGTTTACGTCTATCTCATAGATGAATACCTCATCATACTCAGTTGAGAACGTTACAGACGGCGATACATCGTCATTTTTAGCCTTTACCGTGACGTTTTTCAGCGTATCTCCGGAAAGTATGTAGCCGCCGTCAGCAATATGGAACGATACGCCCTTGCTGCTGCCGGATACCTCCATATCGTACCAGTCGGTAGTGCAGAGATCGTCATTTGTTATGATCGAAAGGTCGTAGCTGCCGGTATTTCCGGCGATATCAATATATCCTGACGGGGAGAATACTATGCTGTCTGCCGAGCTGTATGAAGCCTCCATCAAGGTGTCCTCATATCTCATGGTCATGTCGAGTGCTTCCGGAGAGCTGAAGCTGAGTGAATAGCCGTTCTGGGAATCCAGGAGTGCAAATTTGATATCTGAGTTTGTATAATCCCCGTCATTGTACGGAGCAAATATCTTTATCTCGTCCTCAGAGGTATCTGCATTCATCCATGTTCCGTTCTTCAGAGAGACCTTCTTGATAGAATAATCTGCTGCGATAGCCTTTGAGCTGAGGATAGCTATGTAATCATCGGTATGTCCTGCCGTTGTGCTGCTCAGATATCCGTGATAGTTGATAACGCCGAGATCATCGGTTATCATTCCGAGTGTCGAGCCTTTTGCGGAGCTCAGACCATAGTGAGGTATTGTCCACGAACCGTTTGCCGTATTAAAGTATATACAGTAATCCTCGTTTAATCCGCCGGCATTGTTGTCATAGATAAGTGCTCTTCCGTTATATGCGGTACTGCTCTTGACCCATGCACCGTACTCTGTTTTGTACGCAACTACAGCGTGTCCGCCCCAGCCGCTCTGGAAAAATGTGAGAAGTGTGGGGGACTCGTCCTCAAGGCAGCTCACAAGCCGGTTGACCTTTGTTTTTTCCGTTTCGTAAAAAGACTTTGCAGTATACTGGTACACCTCATCAGTCATCTGCAATGCATAGTAATAATTGATAAGTGATTCGATATCATCATCGGGCGGCCCGGGGATATCATGGAGAAATACAGCATCGCTGTACCAATCAGCAGGGTTCAGGATCCCATAACAGGAAAGTATCGAAGTTGTTGCAAGCCCATAGCAGCTTCCGCCCCATGAATCGGCAAGAATATTTATTACGTCCTTTTTCTCGGTATTCCTTAATCCGTTCAGCAGCTTATCGTAATAAGAGCTTTTTATGAAATATGTATTGCCGAAATTAGTGCGTGAGTTCAGAAAGCTCCAATTATTTATCCCGTCCTTAAAGACTGCTGGTGATGCTGTGGTTGTAGTAGCTGAAGTTGTTTGTGTTGTTGTTATTGAAGTTGTTATTGTTGTTCTTTGGGAAGAAGTAGTTGTTGCGGTGGTAGTACTTGTAGCAGCATCAGTAGTAGAAGTAGTTGTTGTTATTTCTTCATCTTCTCTTATGGCAATATATCCATCATATGGACTTCCGTTCATTACAGTACGCACATAATCAGGCTCTGATTCTGGAGAAATATAGGGATTTTCCTCGTTGTAAATGCCGCGTGTGAAGAGATATGCCTCCATAAGCTCGCTGTAGTCATCGGGGTTCACACCCGATCCCACACCCTTGAAAATATCTGCGGTATAATCAGTAGCGATATAGCATATATCAAGCGGGTAAACATCGCCGGGCTGGGCATCTGAGGGAAGTATAAATTTTATTCTGTACATCAGTCCGTCTTTTCCGTCGGATGAATAAGCAGAAGATGTGCACAGGAAGACAGAGCCCCAGTCACGATCCCAGCGGTTGTAATCAGGGAAAAGTGTACGTTCCTCAGAGAAAAGGTAGGATTGTAAACCTTTTGTGGCTTCTCCTCTCTCTATATCCGGTCCTCCGGAATCTTTCCTTGAGATCTCAAGTCTTGAATCGTAGAAAAAGCTTATGCCTGTGGCACAGTATTTTTCATTTGCACCTGAAACTGAAATATCAACGTAAACAGTATTCCCTTCCGTTTCCGGATTTACCGTGACCGCAGAGACATTGAGCTTAGGCTTCACGGGCGAAGCCTCTATTTCCCCGGCGGAATAGCCGTTGCCTGCCGGAATGTATGTATTCTCAGCAGATACCTGAGAGGTAACATACTGAGATGAACTGCACAAGAACGTGGCAGCTGAAACAATGCCTGAAACTATTCTTCTGAATTTCATAATATCACCCCATAAAAATATTCTGCACAATAATATCATTCTGTCTGAAGCCGCCGGCTGTTGTTTTTTCCCCGGAAAGGCTATATTTCAGCACTCCGGAACAGCTGACGTATCTTTCAGGCTCTGACACATATCTATACAAAATAATTATAGCAAAAATTGCACTGGAAAAGCAAGGGAACAGAAGAACTCAGGCTATAAATCTGCGGATTGCACAAATTATATAGTTTCAACAGCCCGATATTATAAACATATTACGATTCCGTTTTTACAGCTCCAGTCCGAAGCTTATCGAGAGTGCGGTATTGACCTTGTTCATAGCACCAATATCCAGCTCACCCATCTTGTCCTTGAGACGGCGTTTGTCGATAGTGCGTATCTGCTCAAGCAGCACGATACTGTCACGTGAGAGCCCGCATGAATCCGCATGCACCTCGATATGCGTCGGGAGCGGGTTTTTGTCCCTCTGACTTGTGATAGCGGCAGCTATGACCGTCGGGCTGTGGCGGTTGCCCACATCATTCTGCACGATAAGTACCGGTCTTACGCCGCCCTGCTCAGAGCCTACGACCGGGCTGAGGTCGGCGTAGTATATCTCACCTCGTTTAACTGACATGATCTTTCCTCCTTATTCAAGCTTTTCTGTAGCTATTATTGACCGCAGCATGAGAATTATTCTGCATTATTATATGTATCGTGAGAAAAAGCGTTTCTTTGCTGTAATATTTTCAGAGAATTGTAAACAAATGCAATTATTTCCTAATATTTTCCCGGAGATATGCACCAAAATGTAGCCGGACTGACATTCAGCCGTTCTTGATAGTAACAGCACGGCGGAGTATAATTATATATAGAAAGACCGGTCGGGAGCTTGATATAGGGTGGAAAGATCATATGAGGTGATATTATGAAACAATACGATATACGAAGAGTATCTTCAATAGCAGCAGCCTGCATACTTACAGCGGCTTCACTTACCAGCTGCGGAGACGGATCCGATTCCCCGTACAGCTCATATAAAGCAGACAACAGTTCTGCCGGTGAGAATTACAATTACAGCTATGAAACAGCTGATGAGGCTGAGGAGGAATACTACGGCGGCTATTATGAGCCGGTGATCCCGTCATATCCGTCACAGAACGAGGAGTATCACGGCTATACAGAGTCCGGGTTCCACGACGCTGAGACAGAGCCGCTCTCTACCTTTTCGGCTGATGCGGATACAGCCTCCTATTCCAACGCACGCCGACTTTTGGAGGACGGAATGATAGTCCCGGAGGACGCAGTACGCATAGAGGAGTTTATCAACTATTTTGACTACAGCTATCCCGACCCGGAGAGCGGTGTTTTCGGCGAGTATGTCACTCTTGCAGATTGCCCGTGGAACGCCTCTACAAAGCTCATGCAGATAGGCATTCAGGGTACACGTATGGACGAGGAGGAGGCACCTCCGCTGAATCTGGTGTTCCTTATCGACTCCTCCGGCTCGATGTCGTCCTACGACAAGCTCCCTCTGGTGCAGACGGCGTTTACTATGCTTGCGGAAAATCTGTCTGAGGACGACAGGATATCCATAGTTACCTACGCAGGTTCGAGCTGTACGCTGATAGAGGGTGCTGACGGCAGCCGCAGGGACGATATAGTTGAAGCACTTTACTCGATAACAGCTTCGGGAGGTACTAACGGTGAGGGCGGTATAGAGACAGCTTATGAGCTTGCGGAGGAATACTTCATAAAGGGCGGCAGTAACAGGGTGATACTTGCGACTGACGGCGACCTGAATATCGGAGCGTCGAGTGAGAGCGAGCTGACACGGCTCATAGAAAAAAAGCGTGAGAGCGGCATATATCTCTCAGTGCTTGGCTTTGGCACCGGCAATTTGAAGGACAACAAGCTTGAAGCACTTGCGGATAACGGAAACGGCACATACAGCTACATTGACTCAGTGGAGGAGGCAAGGCGTGTGCTCGTTGAGGAAATGGGCGGCGATCTCTGCACTATCGCTAAGGACGTAAAGATACAGGTGGAGTTCAATCCGTCACAGATAAAGAGCTACCGCCTTGTAGGATACGACAACAGGCTCATGGAGGCTGAGGATTTCTTCGACACTGAAAAGGACGCAGGCGAGGTCGGTGCTGGTCACAGCGTTACGGCTCTTTACGAGGTAGAGCTTGCAAACGGTACTGACGACGGAACGTACCACGGCATTGAGCTTGAATTTGCAGATCAGCATACTCAGCCGCTTGAAAACAGGACAGCAGATACATCAGACAGGCAGGAGCTTTGCAAGGTATCTGTAACATATAAGGACATAGACACAGACGAGTCGGTATATATATCGGAGCTTTTCGGAATGGAGAGATATACAGCAGCTCCGGACGAGAGAATGCAGCTTGCGGCGGCAGCGGCAGAGCTTGGAATGCTTCTTCGCAGCTCTGAGTACAGCGGCAGCTCCAGCTACAGCTATGTAATAAAGACAGCGGAGGCGGTTGCAGACCGCTTCAGCCGTGCAGAGGAGCTTGCAGAGCTTGCGGCGGCAGCAGAGAGACTTGATTAAACTAAAAAGCATTGAAAAAACCCCCTTTTCACGGCTGTCGTGAAAGGGGGTAAATTTATTGCAGACCGATATTATAGTAGCTGCGTTATCTCTTATCGGCACACTTACAGGCTCGCTCGGCGGCATTCTTGTCAGCTCACGGCTTACAAATTACAGGCTCGAACAGCTTGAAAGGAAGGTAGACCGCCACAACCGCTTTGCGGAGAGGATGCCGGTAGTTGAGGAGCAGCTGAAAAATACCGAAAGGAGGCTTACAGAGCTTGAAAATGACAGATAGGCTCGCAAGGCTGATAGATGTGAAAAGTATAGTGACGATAGCCCTGACTGCCGCATTTACGGCACTTTCGCTCAGCGGCAGGATAACCGGTGAGCAGTTCCAGACAGTGTTCACGGTCGTGATATCGTTTTATTTCGGCACACAGTACAGCCGGAATCAGACAGAAAGATAAGACAGACCCTCAGTCCTTTTTTATCCTGCTCAGCTGTGCCTCGCCGGAGTGCAGAGTTATTGTCCCTTGTCCTGTATTTATCACAAGACCTGCATTATCGTCGATCCCGACCGCCTTACCGGTGATCTCCTTGTCACCCACTCTTGTGGTTATCATATTACCGGTAAGTATCTCCCGGCGGCGGTATTCATCGAGAAATACCCGGCTTTTCATGTTCGTCATGTATTCCTCAAGCTTGTTGAGTATCTCAGCACACAGCACGTTACGGCTGATACGCTCTCCCGTTTCGTCCTCGATAGAGGTCGCTCTGGAGCTGAGATCGGCTCCGAACTCCGCTTTTGCACTCAGCACGTTCACACCTATGCCTATCACAGCATGGTCGAGCTCTCTTGCTTCGAGATTCAGGGTAGCCTCGGTGAGAATGCCGCATACCTTTTTGCTGCCGATATACAGGTCATTGACCCATTTGATACCGACCTCTGCCGGGCACACTGCTTCGATGGCGTTCGCAACGGCACAGGCTGCCATACTGGTTATCAGACCTGCATCGGATATTTTGAAGTCCGGGCGGACGATAATGCTTACATACAGACCCTTGCCGCCGGGCGATTCAAAGGATCTGCCTACTCTGCCCTTACCGGCAGTCTGACGGTCGGCGACAACAGCAGTACCGTGCACCGCACCGGTCGGGGCGAGCTTTTTTGCGTAGTCATTGGTCGAATCTACCTCTTCGAGGACGACCAGATGCCTTCCGAGCCGGACAGTGTTAAGCCTTGAAGCTATAAGGTGCTCATTCAGCCTGATGCTGTCCGGAGCGAGCCTGTAGCCCTTTGAGTGGAGCGATTCGATAGTATGTCCTTCAGCCTCAAGAGCCTTCACAGCCTTCCATACAGCATTCCGGCTGACGCCGATAGTATTTGCAGCCGTTTCTCCCGATATATAGTCATTTTCTTCCGATAACAGCTTCAGGACCATATCATTTACATTCATGACAGTACCTCCTTTTCAGCGGCTACTGTATCCTCTTGAACTGCCGCTCTATGTTGTATTTGCTCACAGTGAACATCACCGGCCGTCCGTGTGGACAGTGGCGTATCCTCTCGTCGAAGTACACCTGCTCTGCAAGTGCCTGAAGCTCACGGATATCATTTTTGTCATTGCCCCGGATAGCCGATTTGCAGGCGACCGTGTGGAAGATATCGTCGAGCAGGTGCGACTGCGGGTGCTGACTGTGCATTTTCAGATTTCCGGCGACCTCCTCGATAACGCTCTCCATATCCGCCTCCATTATAAATGTGGGGACGGCGGCAGCGATGATACACGGACGCTGCGAAAAATCAAACTGGAAGCCCATGTCAGCAAGAAGCTCCTGCTGATTCTCCATTGCGTCAAATTCATCAGATGTCAGGAGTATTTTCAGCGGAGTGAGGAGGTTCTGTGTGTACTGCCGGCAGTTACGGCTCATCAGCCGCTCGAATATGATCCTTTCGTGTGCGGCGTGCTTGTCGATGATGAGCATATCAGAGCTGCCGAGCTCAGCAATGACATAAAGCCCGAATGCCTCGCCTATAACGTGTATCTCAGGCTTTTCCTGAGGCTTAGGTGCAGCACTTTCCGGGTGACGGTAATCAGTATTGCCGGTATTTTCCGGCTTTTTTTGTGCCGCAAAGGACTCGCTGCTCAGGTATCTGAATGCACCGGTGTCCGGAGCGGCTGTATTTTTTTCTTCCGCAGGCATAGCTGGCTGGAATACCGGCGTAGCCGGAGCCTTTGCAGCCGTGACACCCGGCTGACCGAAGCTGCTGAACGCCTGTATACCGACAGTTTCCGGCTGCTCGTCCTTATCGGTATCTGTATATGCTGCCGGTGCAGACAGTATTGTGTCAGCCTGTGAATGGAGCATGGACTCTGCTGCCGGGATATCCCCGACCGGGGTTATGAGCATTTCCTGCTGTATACCGGGGTCTGGTGCAGGTGCAGGCTTTGACCAGTCCTGCGGCGGCTTCAGCTCAAATTCGTATATCAGCCCGTCGTTCATCAGAGCATTTTTCACTGTAAAGTACACCGCATCGGAGACGGTCTTCTCGTCCGTGAAGCGCACCTCCGCCTTGGCCGGGTGGATATTGACGTCCATAGCATTCGGCGGCAGGTCTATCATAAGCACGCACGCCGGGAATTTTCCGGTCATTATCATATTGGCATATGCGTTTTCAAGTGCAGCTGAGCAAAGCCGTGAGCGGACGTATCTTCTGTTGACGAAGAAATTCTGGAAGGTGCGGTTTGCTCTGGAATACAGCGGCTTTACGATATATCCGCTTACGTGTACGCCCTGATATTCATAGTCAGCAGGTATCATGTCCCGTGCGAAGTCTCTGCCGAAAATGGCGTATATCGCTGAAAACAGCTCTCCGTCACCGGCGGAGCTGAACTCCATTCGGTTGTCCCTTATGAACCTGAACGACACCTCAGGGTGTGAAAGGGTCATCTTCTGCATGATGTTGCTGACGGAATTTGCCTCTGTAACGTCCTTTTTAAGAAATTTTGCTCTCGCCGGGACGTTGTAGAACAGGTCACGGATAATTACAGTCGTACCGTCCGGGCAGCCGCCTCTCTCGTGGGAGAGCTCCTCGCTGCCCTCGATAGTGTAGAGCGTTCCGAGGTCATCGCCCTGCTGCTTTGTCATTATCTCGACCCTTGAGACTGCGGAGATCGAGGCAAGAGCCTCGCCCCGGAATCCGAGGGTCATTATTTTGTCAAGGTCGCTCTTGCTTGCGATCTTGCTGGTGGCATGGCGGAGAAATGCCGTTGGTACGTCATCGAATGCGATACCGCAGCCGTCGTCCGTCACACGCATATATGTAGCGCCGCCGTTCTTTATCTCGACTGTGATGTGCCTTGCTCCGGAATCTATCGCATTTTCGACAAGCTCCTTTATCACAGACGACGGGCGCTCTATGACCTCTCCGGCTGCTATAAGCTCGGAGATCTCCTTATCAAGTACATTTATAGGCGGCATATCGTTACCACTGACTCCTTTCCAAATATAAAAGCTGCGTATTACTGCACGTTATCCGGCGGCAGTATCTCTGCTATCACCTTTTCCACAGTATTATGCTCTGATACCGCCCTTGCAGTCAGCCGGAAACCGCATATCTCAGCCGATTCTCCCGCCTCAGGTATATGCTCAAGCGTCTCCGTCAGCCAGCCGCCGACAGAGGTACACTCAGTCTCTATCACATCACGCCTGTCCTCAAGTCCCATAGCCTCAAGCATATCGTCAATGCTCATATCTCCTGCGACCTCATAGCACGTATCAGAAATTTTTGTTATACTCGTTATTATCTCATCGTCCTCGTCGTAAATCTCTCCGACAAGCTCCTCAATGATGTCCTCAAGCGTGATTATCCCGACCGTACCGCCATACTGGTCAGTAACCACAGCAAGGTGTACCTTTGCCCTCTGCATGGATTTCATAGCCTCGCTTATCAGCGTACTTTCGGCGATATGCGGTACCTCCTGTATTATTCCACGGATATCGTTCCTGCCCTCTACGAGCATTTTAAAGAACGCCTTATTCGTGATGATTCCGGTGATACTGTCAAGCGAACGCTCATACACCGGCAGGCGTGAGTACATCTCACGTGTGAATGTCTCCTTTATCTCGCTGATATCCGCACCTATCTCAACGCCCACGACCTTCACACGGGGAATAAGTATCTCGCTGACAGCCGTTTCGTCAAATTCAAGCGCACTCTTTACAAGCTCGCTCTCCTGTTCCTCTATAACGCCCTGCTCTTCGATCTCGTCTATCATGTATTTCAGCTCGTCCTCAGTAACGCTCGGTGCAGCGGAGCCGCCGGAGGAGCGTGCGGAAAGTGACGAGAGTCTGTTCAGCAGCCACACGAGCGGCTTCAATACTGTCACAAGTGCAGAAAGCGGCGGGGAAAAGGCAAGTGCGAGCTTTTCAGCGTTTCGCTTTGCGTAGGATTTCGGCATGACCTCACAGAAAACGAGCACGAGGACAGTTACCACTGCGGTGGAGATACCTGCACCCTTGCTGCCGAAAATGCTGACGAAAATGACAGTGCTGACCGATGAAGCGGCGATATTTACGATGTTGTTGCCGATAAGCACCGCCGTAAGCACCTCATCGAAGCGTTCTGCAAGGCGAAGTGCCTTTGAAGCCTTTTTGCTGCCCTGTGCCTCAAGGCTTTTGAGCCGCATTCTGTTTACGCTTGAATAGGCAGTCTCCGCAGCTGAAAAGAGTGCAGAAAAAGCCATCATGAATATCACAAGTATTATCTTGCCGGTGTCTGAGCCGTCCATTTTTCTTCTCCTAAGTATAATATTACTACCATTTTACCACGTTTCCGGCTTTCAGTCAAGTGCAGAGCAAATCGTCAGCCTGATTGTTAGCCTGATGTAAGAGCCTGTACTGCTCTGTATCTTGACTTTGAGGGCGGACTCTGATATAATATACCCGGTCATGCAGCTGAAAATCAGCAGAAATCAGGGGATAGGCTATGAACAATATAAGACAGGCAGTCCCGGCGGACGCATCACGCATTGCAGAGATAATAATTGCGAATTACCGGGTAAATTTCTATCCGTTCTTCCGGGACGATGAATACTATTTCAAGGAGCTGAATGTCGCAGACATGGCTTCTGAATACTCAGCAAATCCGGAGGCTCTGAATAATACTTATGTGTTTGACGACGGCGTGATAAAGGGGATCATCAGGCTGAGGGGCACGGAGATCGAAAAGCTGTTTGTTGAGCCGCAGTTTCAGAGTCAGGGCATAGGTGCCGGGCTGCTGAGGTTTGCTGCTGAGGAAAAGGGCAGCAGATACCTGTGGGCTTTAGAGTACAACAAGCGTGCGATCGCATTTTATGAGAGGAACGGCTTTGCACTTACGGGTGAGAGGATCATCGAGGACGATGTCGTTCCGCTGCTGAAAATGTCGAAAATATCAGGAAATACGGCTGCTGATGAGGACAATGCGGCTGAGGTATTTGCCGAGCTTGGTGAACGTCATTTGCCGCAGATGACGGAATTATACAGGAGTGCCTTTTCCGGTGAGCCGTGGTATGATGACTGGAACGATGAAAGGCAGCTGATTGAGTATGTCAGGGAGATATCAAGCTCATACAATTCCCTCAATTTCGGACTTTTCATAGACGGAAGGCTCGCTGCACTGTCCATTGGTATGATACGGCACTGGTGGGAGGGGACAAACTACAATATTGAGGAATTCTGCGTTTGCCCCGGAATGCAGGGAAAGAATACAGGCACAAGATTCATGGGCATGATAGAGGCTGAAATAAAAAAGCGTGGATTGTCCGGCATTTTTCTACAGACCGACAGCGATAAGCCGGCATACGGGTTTTACCTGAAAAACGGATTCAGGGAGCTTGATTCTCATATCAGCCTTTACAAAAGACTTCTATGATACAACGCTTTTCCGTTGAAAAAACATCATTTTCCGTGCAGTATTGCAGGGAGGTGATAAAATGGCGGAGAGATATGATTTTTCGGATAGCTCTAAAATATCTGAGCATTTTTCGGTTCAGGAGTTCCGGTGCAGGTGCGGCAGGACGCATGACACTCTGCTCGATACCGGGCTTGTGCAGAAGCTCGAAAAGCTGCGTGATACGCTGAAATGCCGGGCAATTACGATCAATTCCGGCTACAGGTGCAGCGACCACGACAGAGCTGTGGGCGGCAACGGCAGCGGTATGCACACTAAGGGCATGGCGGCGGATATCGTCTGCACCGGTGCTGACGGAAAGCCCGTAAATTCGGGCGTTATCTGCTGTGCAGCCCAGGATATCGGCTTCGGCGGTATCGGGAAGATAAACGGTACAGCTGTCCATGTGGACGTTCGGACAAGCAATTTCTGGAAGGGCGATGAGACCGTCCCCGGCGGTACCTCCGGCAGCGTTACTGCTGATTTTTATCAGTATTTCGGGCTGTCAAGGGCTGAGGTGTATGGCACCGAAACGCTGACCGGGAGACTTGAAATTAACGGAAAGACCTATAACGTAACGCTGACAGAGATCGGATAATAGTAATAGACAAGCTCCTACAGGCTGACCTGTAGGAGCTTGTTTTTGTGATTAGAAGCGGAAATCCCTCTCGCCATTGCGTATCCTGTCAAGATACTCAACAGCACGCTGACGGCGTTTCGGGTCGGGAACATTCTGTATCTCCCGGTCGATAAGTGCTTCTCCGACTGCGAGTGTCTCCGGACTTGCGTAGTCCTGAAGGTACTCCTGGAGAGTCAGAAGTGCATTCGGGTGGCAGCAGTTCTGTATCTGTCCGACCTTGCACAGTGCCATGAAGCGGTCGCCTGTTCTGCCCTCACGGTAGCAGGCTGTGCAGAATGAGGGGATATAGTCCATATCCATCAGCCACTTCACCACCTCGTCGAGCGAGCGCTGGTCGGAAACATCGAACTGCTCCGTATCATGCGGCCTCTCCTCAGGGGTATAGCCCGCATAGCCGCCGACAGATGTCCTTGAACCGCCGGATATCTGCGATATGCCGAGCCCCATGACCTTTTCACGGCACGTTTCGTTCTCACGGGTAGAGATTATCATACCGGTGTACGGAACAGAGATACGTATGCAGGCGATTATCTTTGCGAACGTATCGTCATCAATGCTGTTGTCGAATACATTCGGGTCGATATCAGAAGCCTTCTTGACACGGGGAACGCTGATAGTGTGCGGGCCTACGCCGTGTACAGCTTCAAGATGCTCTGCGTGCATGAGAAGTCCTGCGAACTCATAGCGGTACATATCCAGACCGAAAAGCACACCAAGTCCTACATCGTCGATACCGCCCTCCATAGCTCTGTCCATAGCCTCGGTGTGATACGCATAATTGTGCTTTGGCCCTGCCGGGTGAAGCTTCTCATAGCTCTCCTTGTGATAGGTCTCCTGGAACAGTATATATGTTCCGATACCTGCATCGTGGAGCTTTTTATAATTCTCAACAGTTGTCGCCGCAATATTGACATTGACACGGCGGATAGCTCCGTTTTTATGCTTTATACTATATATAGTGTCGATACATTCGAGTATATACTCTATAGGGTTGTTCACCGGATCCTCGCCAGCCTCTATAGCAAGACGCTTGTGTCCCATATCCTGAAGAGCGATGACCTCCTCACGCACCTCGTCCTGAGTCAGCTTCTTTCTCGGTATCTCCTTGTTCTGATAGTGATACGGGCAGTAAACGCACTTATTTATACAATAGTTGGAGAGATACAGCGGAGCGAACATAACTATCCTGTCGCCGTAGAATGCCTCCTTTATCTCACGGGCGAGAGCGTATATCTTCTCCGTCATCTCCGGCAGCTCGCAGGCAAGCAGGACACTCGCCTCCCTGTGGGTAAGTCCACGGCACTCAACGCCCCTGCCGGTCTTCTTCGGTCTTGCCTTTTCGAGCAGCTCCTCGATAAGCTCCCGGTTGTTCTTGTTTTCATCGGCATATTTCAGAGTTTCAAGTATCTCCTCATCACTTATGAACTCCTCCGCCTTCATTGCTTTAACGTCATACATCAAAATTACCTCCGTTTTATTCAGAGCCTTTACCGGCAATTATTCTCAATACCCTCAGCTCCCGCTCTATCATGGCGTTGTACTCACGCTCTGCGTATTCTTCATTTATCCGGATAGCCTCATCAAGCTCCATGAATTCCGGCACAAAATCATTCTCGATCTCCTCCGGCGACAGCTCAGTATCCTCTTGTATGTCCTCGACCTCGCAGAAATAGTAATAGCTGTCCTGTATAAAGACAGGCTCCTGCCGGCCCTTCTGTATCCTGTGTACATAGCCGAATTCACGGACTGTTTCCGGCTTTACTCTCAGACCGGTCTCCTCCCTTACTTCCCGTATCATAGCGGAAATGTTATCCTCTCCGGCTTCAATTCCTCCGCCGGGGAGCTTGCAGTACCCGTGCTTCCTGCTGTAGATGACCGATATCCTGCCGTCACGGAATATGATACCTCTTGACGAGGGGCGTCTGAACACCTCGCCGTCCGGGTCGTAATCCTTTTTGTCGATCTCAAACAGAAGCTTCATACATTTTCCTCCGCCGCAGCAAATACGTCTGCCAAAAAAGCATTTTTTACTATTTTTTTGATATTGCTGCCTTGACCGATACGCCCTTTATCTGACCGAGCCGCCCGGTGAGGCTGCTTATCCTGTCGGGTGAAGCGTCAAGAGCCACTGATATCAGCGATATGCCCCGTTCTCTGTACGGCAGCCCCATTCTTCCGATTATGATATCGCTGCACTCATGCAGTACCTGATTCACCTCCGGTACAGCCTCCTGCTCATCTATAACGACTGCGGCGACTGCGATACGTTTTTCCTCCAAATCCTCACCTCCGGGAGCTCCGCCGATGTACCGGGCTGCTAAAAAAAATCCGTCTGAGGTCAGACGGATACAGCAATATTCCCGGCAGTGCTGCATGACATACTGCCGGCATATAAGCTGTTTTCCGATGACAGGGATATCTGAAGATCTGTTCTGATATCTCTGAGCCGCCCGAAAACCTGCGTGATGATCTTGAGATCGTGAAATCTGAAGCCGGCAGCAGAGCAAAAGCCCGTCCGTCCGCTTCTGAAACCATTATACCATAAATGCTTGCGATTGTCAATCATTTTTGTTAGTTTCTACTAATAATTTACACTGGACAAATCTGAAAAGCTGTGATATAATATATTAGGACGCTTATGACAATTCTATCGAGAAAATGCGGGGGAACTGAACTATGGATCTATTGTCTATATTCAAGGGCGGAAAATATTTTGATAAAAATATTGCTCCGAAGTGCGATTATTGCCAGTTCGGACGCAGAACAAAGGACGGCAGCAAGGTTCTCTGTGAGAAAAGCGGACTTGTTGAGCGTGAGTACAAGTGCGGAAAGTTTATATATTCACCGCTCAAGCGCATACCTGTGAAGCAGCTGAATTTCGTCGGCAGCCTTGCAGATGAGGAGATCTATATCGAGTCAGCGGGAGATATAGCTGAGAAGCAGGAGGAGCAGAACGCCCAGAAGAAGGCGGATGCTGCGAAGAAACCGCAGAAAGCTGCGGAAAGCTCTGCAAAGAAGGATGATACGGCTGAGGCTCCTGAGACTGCTGATAATGCCCCTGCGGACGGGGAGGATACAGAACAGTCCGGCGGTGACGACAGCACGGAGGAATCTGAGAGCTGAGATAAAATGCAGCGGCTGCCGGTTTTTCCCGGCAGCGTGCTGCTTTGGCTTTGCGGGTGCGGTGAATTGACAGACACGCAGGATATCGCTGGTGTTACGCTGTTGGATTTATGATACTGTCTCAGGTCGGCAGTCAGGATCGACAGCGAAAGTTAATATGCGGATATGGCGGAACTGGCAGACGCACCAGATTTAGGTTCTGGCGCCGAGAGGTGTGCAGGTTCGACTCCTGTTATCCGCACTGAATGCAGATATAGTATAGCGGCTATTATACCAGTTTCCCAAACTGGTGAGGCGGGTTCGACCCCCGTTATCTGCTCCATAGGCTCGCCGCCTCAGGCGGTTTTGCGTCTCAGCTTTCCGGGACGCAAATTTTTTGCACCCATATAACAGACAGCCCCGTTCTCGCTCACGGGGCTCATTTTTTGTGTGCTGCGGGTTTCACGGGATTTTTATTGACTTTCCTTTCACAAAGTAGTATAATGTATCATATCAGGAGGTACAAAAAATGGATAAGGAGATCTACAGTAAATACGAGATAATCGACGGACACGCACACATATTCCCGGAGAAAATTGCCGAGAATGCGACTATAAACATCGGAAAATTCTACGATCTGAGAATGGACAGCTGCGGCATGAGCAAAAAACTCGTCGAGGGAGGCAGCACTATAGGGGTAAAGCAGTTCCTTGTGTGCTCAACTGCGACCACTCCGCACCAGATACGCTCGATAAACAGCTTCATCGCAAAGGAATGTGAGCTTGACACACGCCTGTTCGGGCTTGGCACGACCCATGCCGGCTCTGAAGACCTGGAGGGCGATATCGGGCAGATAATCTCTCTCGGTCTGCATGGAGTGAAGCTCCACCCGGATTTTCAGAAATTTGATGCGGACTCCCCGGAGGCATTCAGGATATATGAGCTGATCGAGGGCAGGCTCCCGCTTATGATACACTGCGGCGATCCGAGGTACGATTATTCCGCTCCGCAGCGTATCGCAAATATCCACAGGAATTTCCCGAAGCTGAAGATACACGCTGCCCACCTCGGCGGATACCAGCGGTGGGACGAGGCTGAGGAGTGCCTTGCCGGGCTTGATAATATCGGGTTTGATTTCAGCAGCTCCCTTGCTTTCATGTCGCCGGAGCGTGCCGCAGAGCTTGTCCGCAGATACGGCGTTGAGAACTGCTGGTACGGTTCGGATTTCCCGATGTGGAACCATGCAGAGGAGCTTGAGAGGACGCTTGCAATGGGCTTCAGCGAGGAGGAGAACAGAGAGCTGCTTGCCGGCAGCTTCCGCCGGTTCTACGGCTTGAATGGATAAAACACGGCTTTCACACATAAAAAAGAGAGTATTCGAGATGATACAGATAGGCAACAAGGACGATCTTCCGAGCCGCCTGTGCGACTGGGGGATAGCCGCCGCTGTATTCATAAACATACTATCTATGTTTCTGGAGACCTTTGATGAGCTTGCTCCGGCTTATAATTTTTTTGAGCTTTGTGAGAACATTACAGTCGGGGTATTCTGCATTGAGTATGCCCTGCGTATCTGGACAGCCGATCATCTCTATCCGGAGCTGGGCGAGGGAAGGTCGAGGCTGAGGTTCTTGCTGTCATTTGACGGGATAGTTGACCTGCTCACGATACTTCCTTTTTTCTTCCTTTCGGGCTTTATCGTGTTCAGAATGCTCCGTGTGGTGAGGATATTCCACCTTTTCCGCATAAATACGCAGTATGATTCGTTCAACGTCATAACCTCGGTACTCATGGAGAAACGCAACCAGATAATCTCATCTGTGTTCATAATCATCATACTCATGCTTGCCTCGTCGCTGGGTATGTACAACGCAGAAAATGCCGCACAGCCGGGGGTGTTCCGCAACGCATTCTCCGGGATATGGTGGAGTATGTCAACTCTGCTGACTGTCGGCTACGGCGATATCTACCCGGTGACAGCTGTGGGTAAGGCTATGGCGATAGTGATAGCGTTCCTCGGAGTGGGAGCAGTCGCTATACCGACAGGTATCATCAGTGCGGGATTCGTTGAGCAGTACACAAAGACCGCACATTCCGGCGATAAGCTGCACGATATCGAGCAGATAGGGGAGCTTCTTGCGGACAGTGAGAGCGGCTTCTGCGGAAAAAGCGTGGGAGAGGTGCAGGCGGAATTTCAGATGACGATAATCGTTGTTCTCAGAGGAAGGCTCACCGTTGTCGCATTGCCGGATCTTTTGATCGAGGAGGGCGATATACTGGTGATAAGCTCTGATAAGGTCATCAAGGCAGCTGAGGATATAAGGAGCTGACTATGTCGGAGAATGAAAAGAAAAGAGATCTTGAAGAGCTGATAAACATGATACAGAACGACGAAAAGCTCCGGTCGAGCAGGGCGTTCCGGGACAAGGTGTACACGGACGAGCCTATTCTCCGCCCGGCGTCTTTGCTCAGCCCGCCGGCAGTCCCGAAAAGGATAACCATTATGAAGGAACTGGCGTTCAGCAGCGAGGCGGTGTGGAAAACGTCGGAGTGGCTGTTCTGCACTCAGGGACAGTTCATGGCGGACTATGAGGACGATTTCCCCTTCGATCAGGACTTTGTCCGGCTCTATCCGAATTACCGTGACCTTACGTCGGAGCAGCTGAGAGGGTATTTCACATGGAGAACAGGCGTGCGGAAGGGTGTGTTCGGAAAGGCTCCTCTGCCGTTTCTGTACCTTTACGCCTATGAGATGATAAACTGCATTGGCGTGCGTGACCCGGAGGAGGCGTTCAGACAGCTTTATGCCATTTATTCTGCATATCCGGAGGCTGACGCATTATTCCGCCGCAGGGCGTCAGGCTGGCTGACCGATCTTGCGGCGTATTACAGGCTGCCGACGGAGCTTGTTTCAGATATTCCGGATATAGTCTTTGACAATTCTGTTCTTACCCTCATACACTATGAGGAGAGCAGCGATGAGGAGCTGTACAGGGCGATATGCTGCCTTTCGTCATACAGACCGGAAAGCTCCGGCTTTATTAGTCAGAACGGGGAGATCTTCAGCAGCGTCCTTTGCAGGGCATACCGCAGCCTTGCTGACTATGCAGGACAGAAGAATAAAAAACCGCTCTGGGAGAAGTATTTCGGAAGTCCGGTGACAATAAAAAGCAGGATCTTCCAGTCGGCGATTTTCTACGACAAGGACGTTCTCAGAAACAGTGAATATACTATAAATGAGATACATTCATACTCGTGCGAGAACGGCAGCTGGAGCTGCCGCAGGATAAACGGGAGCAGAGTCCATTCAAAGAAGCTCGGCGAGCTTGTGAGGGCGGCTGACTGCGTTATGCGGGAGCTTTGCGGATTCCGCTACAGGCTTAGCGAGGACGGAGCGGCAAAGCGTGATATGTCGGCGGTGAAGACGGCATTTGAGCAGTATACTGAGGAAAAACGCCGCCTTGAGGCTATGAGGGTGGAAATAGACCTCTCAAGACTTGGCGATATACGCCGGGCGGCGGATATCACCCGTGAGCGGCTGCTTGTGCCGGAGAGCGGGGAATATGAGGATACGCCGGAATTGCCGGAGGCTGCAGAAAGTACAGTGCAGGATACGGACGTACCGGCTGAGGCAGAGGAAATGACGGATACGGCGGTTCAGGAAAATAATGCGGAGGCAGAAGCCTTGCTTGACCGGGCAGAGCTTGATTTTCTCGGAGCACTGCTTTGCGGCGGAGACTGGAGAGCGGCTGCACGGTGCGGAGGAGCAATGCCGTCGCTGCTTGCGGATTCGATAAACGAGAAGCTGTTTGATACGTTCGGTGATACAGTTATCAGCTTTGACGGCGATATCCCGGAGATAGTCGGGGATTATGCTGATGAGCTGAGGGAAATGCTCGGAGGATAGGATATGAGTGAGATAAAAAAGGATACCGTCAATGCAGCTGAGGTGCAGCCTGATGAGGAGAAAAAGCTCAGCTCAGCAGACCGCAACCGCAGGATAATCAGGACGAGTATCATCGGCATAGCTGCCAATGTACTGCTTGCTGTATTCAAGGCGGTCGTCGGACTTGCGTCGAGCTCGGTAGCTATAATCATGGATGCTGTGAACAACCTTTCTGACGCAGCAAGCTCCGTTATAACGATAGTCGGTGCAAGGCTTGCGGGAAAGGCTCCTGACAGGAAGCACCCGTTCGGCCACGGGCGGATAGAATACCTGAGTGCGATGGTGATTTCCCTTATCGTGCTTTATGCCGGTATCACGGCGTTTACTGAGTCTGTGAAGAAGATAGTCAGTCCGGTCGAGCCGGATTACTCAGCAGCTGCACTGGTAATCGTTGCAGTCGCTGTAGTTGTCAAGATCGTCCTCGGACGATACGTAAAAAATGTCGGAAAACAGGTGAATTCCGATTCGCTTGTCAATTCCGGAGAGGACGCTGTGATGGATTCCATCATCTCAGCCTCAACTCTTGCGGCAGCGGCGGTGTATATACTGTCCGGAGTATCGCTTGAAGCATGGCTCGGTGCTGTCATAGCCGTATTTATCATAAAATCGGGTATCGAAATGCTCAGGGAAACGCTGTCGAAGGTGCTCGGAGAAAGAGCCGATGCAGAGCTTGCAAGGGGCATAAAGAAGACGATAACCTCATATCCGGAGATAAGCGGTGCATATGACCTGATACTTCACGACTATGGCCCGGATACGTACAACGGCTCTGTCCATATCGAGATACCGGATACGATGAACGCCGACGATATCGACAAGCTGGTGCGTGAGGTGACTCTTGACGTATACCGCAGGTACGGCGTGATACTCACAGCTGTAGGGGTGTACTCGGTCAACACAAAGGACGAGGAAGCTAAGGAGATGAGGGAGCGTATCACGGATATAGCAATGTCAGTGGAGCACGTTCTACAGTTACACGGCTTTTACCTTGACAGGACGGAAAATTCAGTGCGGTTCGATGTGATAATCAGCTTTGATGCAAAGGACAGGAGAGCAGTATATCAGCAGGTGTACGACAGAATAAAGGCGGCTTATCCCGGCTACAGGCTGGATATAGCACTGGATACAGATTTCAGTGAGCCGGATCAGAGCCTTACATGAGCATAATACGGACTGACAGGCGGTCAGTCCGTTTTTTTTGCAAATTCTCCCTGTAAGTCTTTACAAATCCCGTGTTTTGCTGTATAATAGAGGTATATTCAAATACAGGAGGAAATTATTATGTACATCACTTGTCTTGACCTTGAGGGAGTTCTTGTTCCGGAGATATGGATAGCCTTTGCAGAAGCAAGCGGTATCCCGGAGCTGAAAAAGACCACCCGTGATGAGCCGGATTACGATAAGCTCATGACATGGAGGCTCGGCGTCCTCAGGGAGCATGGGCTTGGACTTAAGGAGATACAGGATACTATCGCTAAGATCGACCCTATGCCCGGTGCAAAGGAGTTCCTTGACGAGCTGAGAGGTCTTTGTCAGGTAATCATCATCAGCGATACCTTCACTCAGTTCGCTGCACCTCTCATGAAGAAGCTCGGTATGCCGACTATCTTCTGCAACAGCCTTGAGGTCGCTGAAAACGGTGAGATAACCGGGTTCCGCATGAGATGTGAGCAGTCTAAGCTTACGACTGTAAAGGCACTTCAGTCAATCGGCTTCGATACTATTGCAAGCGGCGACAGCTACAATGATCTCGGCATGATAAAGGCAAGCAAGGCAGGCTTTCTGTTCCGCTCAACTGAACAGATAAAGGCTGATAATCCGGAGCTTGAGGCATTCGAGAGCTATGACGAGCTTCTTGCTGCGATAAAGAATGCTATGAAATGATCATGTGGCTTGCGATATTTGCCGCAGTCATACTCATGTCGGTCGGCGGTGCGGTGTACCTTGTGACACGCTTTCACCGGTTCAGCTTCATAGAGCACACGGCTGAACGGCACAAGGCTCTGTCGTGGGTCCTTTCTGCCGTTCCGCTCCTGCTTATCGGGCTTTTTGCGTTCATCAACGTGTGGACTGTCATGATTATCCTGATACATCTTTTTGTGTTCTGGGTCGGGGCGGATATAATCGCCTCATTTGTCCGGAGGGTCACGAAAAGAGAGCGCAGGAGAAATACCGAGGGTGCGGCGGCAATTGCCGTAACAGCTGTGTATCTCGGTATCGGCTGGTTCCTTGCACATCATGTTTTCATTACGCATTATGACCTCACAACGCGGAAGTCCCTCCCGGATAACGGGCTCAGGATCGTCCTCATAGCCGACCCGCACCTTGGGATAACACTTGACGGCGGGGAGTTCAGCTATCATATGGAGCGTATCTCGGAGCTTGACCCGGATGCTGTGGTGCTTGCGGGGGATTTCGTTGACGACGAGAGCATACGTGAGGATATGGTAAAGTCGTGCGAGGCACTCGGCAGGCTTGCAGACCAGTGCGGAGTGTATTTCATATTCGGCAACCATGACAAGGGCTACTATGAGGGCTATCGTGATTTTGACACGGCACAGCTGCGTGAGGAGCTTGAAAGAAACGATATCGTCATACTTGAGGACGAAACGGCGGTCATTGACGGAGTGTGCTGTATCGCAGGACGTCAGGACAAGTCTGAGGAGGAAAGAGGCGGCTCAAGAGCTTCTGTAGATGAGGTGCTTTCGGGTGCGGACAGCTCCCTTTATACGATACTCCTCGACCATCAGCCCAATTCCTACGACGAGGAAGCCGGCTCCGGTGCAGACCTCGTCCTCTCCGGACATACCCACGGCGGACATATCTTCCCGGCGGGACAGATAGGGCTTCTCATGGGGGCAAATGACAGGATATACGGCACGGAGAACAGAAACGGCACGGATTTTCTCGTGACATCGGGGATCTCCGGCTGGGCGATACCATTCAAGACGGGTACTTTTTCAGAGATAGTCGTTATAGATATTACTGAGGGTGAGTGATATATGAGGAAATTTACAGCAGGTCTGACCGCAGTATTGCTTGCGGCGGCACAGCTGACATTCATGACAGGCTGCGGAGGAAATAAGTCCGGCAGCTCACAGGGCAGCACGGTCTCCGGCAGCTCACAGTCGGAGGATATAAAGGAGACCGGAGAGGAAGACACCGGTATCACAGAAACAGCTGAGGAAGTGACGGAGCCTGAGACAGAGCCGGAAACAAAGCATATCAGTCCGGTGGAGACGGTGACGGCTGCCGGGAGTACCCAGCAGACCATAAACCAGACGATACTCCGGGCAGAGGGCAGCAACACGATACAGCTGCCGCTTGCGGACTACATAACGAGCGGCGACACGATAGAACGCTTCACGTTTATAATATATTCTGATTCCGGCAGCAATATCGGCACGTTCAAGGGCGGCTGCGGTATCTCCGTTTCGGAGGACTGCCCGCTTGCAACAGACGATGGCTGGTATCAGTCGGAGGACTTCTCCGCAGAAACGCAGGGCAGCTACGGCGAGATAGTCTGGGAGGTACCTGCCGGGATAAGAGAGTATATCCCTGAGAGCGGAGATGTGCTTTTCGGCTACTGGTGGGGAAATACCGAAAGTGTAAGGCTTGAGAACGTTGTCTGCACCTACACGAGCACAAGGCAGCTGCCGGTAGACGGCACAGCGGAATATCAGGTCGGAAAAACGGTCAGCTACAGCGATGAGGACAATACTATAAGAGTTCCGGCGGCTGATATCATCGGAGACAGCTCTGTGCCGCAGGCGGTCACATTCAATATCAGCAGCTCCGGGCGTCTCGGAAAGTTCACCGGGGCTTTCGGATACAGCTCCTCCGTCGGGTACTATCAGTCTCCGGACACGGCTGTATTCACCGATAATTCGTCACTTTCGCTCACATGGTTCCCTCCGGAGAACGCAAAGCAGTATGCTGCGGCAGACGGCGAGCTCGTCCTCGGATACTGGTGGAGCGAGCAGCAGAGCATAACGCTCGATTCGGTAACAGTGAAGTACAGCAGCTCAGACGGCGTACCGCAGACGATCTCGTCCGGTACAGATACGGGTACGGATATGGATAACAATTCAGGCGGATTCAGGACATCGGCTGAGATAGCGGCGGCGATAAAGGTCGGCTGGAACCTCGGCAACACTCTTGACAGCTATGATACCGGCAAGACCGGGCTTTATACAGAGACAGGCTGGGGAAATCTGAAGACCACTGAGGATATGATACAGTCAGTCAAGGACGCAGGCTTCAATGCGATACGCATACCGGTGACATGGGGAGAGCATATGGACGGGAATACCATTCAGACTGAATGGCTCGACCGGGTGCAGGAGGTAGTTGACTACGCCTACAGCCGGGATATGTTCGTGATACTGAATATGCACCATGATGATTATATCTGGTTTGTGCCTGATGAGGAGAAATACGCAGAGTGCAGCGAAAAGCTGAAGGCGATATGGGAGCAGATATCCGCACGCTTTGAGAGCTACGGCGACAGGCTTTTGTTCGAGGGAATGAACGAGCCAAGAACTGTGGGCAGTGCAAGCGAATGGATGGGCGGCACTTCAGCTGAGAGAGCGGTCGTGAACCGGTATGAGCAGGATTTTGTGGATACTGTACGCTCGTCCGGCGGCAACAACGCAAACAGAACGCTCATCGTCACGACGTATGGTGCGTCGGCAGAGGATGCAGCGGTAAATGATGTGATCGTTCCCGACAGCGGGAATATCATACTCTCTCTGCACTATTATGCTCCGTGGAAATTCTCCGACGGACAGTCTACAACGTTCGGCAGCTCGGAGAAGGCGGAGCTGAGTGCGAAGTTTGCTTCGATAAAGTCAAGGCTGATAGACAGAGGTATCACCGTTATCATCGGCGAGTTCGGCTGCGTGGCAGCTGCGGACGATGAGACAAGAGCGGAATACTACAGGCATTATATCAGCTCAGCAAAGGCAAGCGGTATCAAGTGCTTCATATGGGATAACGGCGTAACATCCGGTGAGGGTGCTTATGGTATTTTAAGCAGAGGCTCACTCAGGTGGAATGAGACTATCCTTGAGGGGATAATGAACGGAGCAGAGAGCTGATTTTACGAATATTACGAAGAAGCCGTCCGCAGCTGCCGGACGGGTTCTTTATGATGACAGAATTTGATTCGGGTGATTTTTGAATGAAGATTTTTTTTGTTGCGGTACTGCTGATATTTGCGGCAGATATGGTGCTGATGTGCAGGTCGGGGTCGGAAAGTGCGGTGATAAATGACTGGAGAGCACAGTATGATGTCAGGAAAATGCCGCTTGTGAAGAGGATAGCCTTCATAGCCTCTGCCTGCCTGTTTATTATCGGTATTTCCGATATGACAGGGCTGCTGCATACAGACGGCTTTCACTGTACGTTCTTTCTTATGGGCACCTCGGCACTTATCGGCTGGCATCTGAGCAATGTCCGGGGCTTCTTTCCAGCCGGAGCGGCGTCCTTTGCACTGAAGGCACTGACAGCTGCCGCACTTCTTGAGCTGACTGTATTCAATGCCCCGTCGTACCGGGTAATGACGGGGAAATACCCTGAGCTTATCGCTTATCCGTCTCAGGGTATCATAGAGTCTGACGATACACTGCTGACCCGTAATGGTGGAGCATTCAGCACTGCCCATGACTGGATAATCACGACCTTTGAGGATATAGATATACCCGTAAGGACGGTCTACACTGACCTTACGTTTACAGACAACGTAAGGGGCGTCGCAATGCTGAAGATAGATGCGAAGGATCAGACCCGGAACAGCGATTACCGGTATGATATAGGCTCGGCGGATCTTGCGGCAGCCCGTAATACTTCACGCTATACAACGCTTGATCTCTCCGGTGAGGTCACGGATATCCGCATAAAGGTATGTGCTTCGGTCAGCGGAGAGGTGCAGCTCAACAGTGTTGTGTTCAATGCCATGATACCATTTGAGATATATCTTGTAAGGCTCCTGTTCATCGTGCTCGGCAGTACATTCATCTATATGCTGCTTCACGGCACCCTGCTGTCGGAAAGCTGCCGCAAAAGAGAGCTGCTGTGCCGTGTTCTTACAGTTGGTACTGCCTGCATATGCTGTGCGGCAGCATTTACAGCGGTACAGTACAAGCTCGGTGAAGGTACATGGAAGGAGCTTGTTGAGTATGAGGAGGGAAATCAGGTATCCCGTGAGCTTGTCGAGGTCATAGAGCACAGGCACGCTGCTCTTGAAACTCAGCCCTCTGAGGAGCTGCTTGCGATGGACAACCCGTATGATAACCTTTTGCGTGAGCAGACAGCCGGCTTTGAATGGGATCATGTATTCTATGAAGGAAAGTATTAGTCATACTACGGTATAGCTCCGGTGGTGCTGCTGTTCGTGCCGTTTCACAAGATAACGGGGCATTATCTGCCGGATGAGATAGCAGTTACGGTATTCGCAGTTATCGGATTTATCGGGCTGGCAATGCTTCTGCTGCGGTTCATGAAGAACTGGTTCATGGACATTCCTGTCGGGATATATTTTTCGGCAATGGTGATGATCTTCCTGAACTGCGGTATCTGGTTCAGCATAGGAAGAACGGATTTTTATGAGACAGCGACCGCTTCGGGCTTTGCATTTCTTACGTGGGGAGCGTATTTTCTGCTCAGGTGCGGAGCTGTCGGAGGAGAGAAGAGATCGCTGCTGTTTACAGCACTTTCCTCGTTGTTTTTTGCGGTAGCTGTGCTTTGCAGACCCACACTCGCACTTTACTGCATATGTGCGGCGGTAATGCTGCTGCTGGCATATCCCCGATTTGCAGGTGCAGCCGGAGATGAAAAAACAGCGGATAAGGGCAAGGTGAAAAAGAGTGTAAAGGGCAAGGTGAAAAAGAGCGGAAACGGCAGGAAAGGAAAAGCCGCACAGCCTGCAAAGAAGCCGTTTTTCACACGGAGCGGAGCTATATATATTGCGTGTGCTTTTGTTCCTATGGCAGCTCTCGGCATAGCGCAAATGCTGTATAATCATGCACGGTTCGGCTCATTCTTTGAGTTCGGTATACAGTATTCGCTTACGATAAATGACTTTACCAAGGCTGAATTTCACCCCGCCCTGTCGTGGATAGCACTGTTCAACTACTACCTCGCACCGCCTGCATTTTCAGCTGATTATCCACAGATAAGCACGGTTTTCCAGAGACTCGGAGTGAATGGCTTCTTCTATCAGGACGAGGCGACGGTGAATACCTCCGGGCTTCTATGGCTCATACCGCCGCTGTGGGCATATCTTGCCGGAGGGAGGGCACTGAGACAGCTCCCTGACCGCCGCACAAGGCTGAGGACGTTCGGAATGGTGTTTTTCCCGTGCCTGCTCATACCGCTGACGATAGTTGCAGTTGTATGGGAAAGCGGCTATTCTGCGAGATATTTTGCGGATTTTTCGTGGCAGCTAATGCTCGGTGCGTATGCGGTGCTGTTTTTCCTGTATTCAAAGGCAAAGGACGATACTGCACGCACCATGTATAAGATATTCTTTGGCACATCGCTGCTGTGGAGCATGGTAGTGAGCGGAGTGCAGGTATTTGATTTTGTATTCCGCTGCTCTGGCGAGCATATGGATCACCCTGAGATGAGATATATTGTAGACAGTCTGTTTGCATTCTGGAGATAAAATACCCTTAAACAAAAACGGCAGAGTATTCAGGTAACTCTGCCGTTTTATTTCGTTATCTGTGATGTCCGCCGCCGCCGTGACCGCCGCTGTGGGAGTGGCCTCCGCCGCCGCCGCCTCCGGATCTTCCGCCGCCGCTGTCGGTCTCTATGCGGTGCTTTGTGACATTCGTCCGGAGATGAATATCCGAGGTGCGTTCAAATGCAGTTTCGTTCCTGGCGATATATACGCTCGGATTGGTCTTGCTCTTGAACTTGTAGGTACTCTTGACCGAAAAATACACGATAAGCCCGACTATCAGCCCTATGAGCTCGCCGAGGAGCAGTATCATCAGCTTGATAGCCGGCGGCTTGCTTTTGGTGATGTACAGCTTGCCGCTTATCCGGTAAATGTACTTTCCGGAGGACTGGTCGTGATAATATGAGGATTCGTAGCTGCCGTCGGAATATTTTCCGAGCAGACCGATAAATTCCCCGATCCCGTTATAAATATTATCCTTGAACTGGCTGTAATCAAAGCTGGCATTTGCCACCTCTGAGGACGTAGGGAGATAGTTGTCAAGGAGCGAATAGATCTGACCTATTCTTTCCTGATACATTATCCATGCCCTTCCGCTTGTGGATATGTAGTCATAAGCCCCCTCATATGTGGATTTTCCGCTCAGATCCATGTAGTAGAACACTCCGTCAGTGTCCTCGCCGAAGTATTCGTCATATTCATCATCTGCAAATATCTCCGTGGCATATTCAGAACGCTGTATCCCGCCGAGGTAAACCACGATATTCATTTGCAGATACTCAGCCTCAGCCTGTATCTCAGCATCGAGTGCAGCCTTTTCCTGTGCAGTGAACAGCCCCTTTTCGTCAGCTATACCGCTTTTGGACGCATCTCCGCTGAAGCCCTGTGCATAGTTCCTCCCGGACGGAGGTATTGAGGTGATTATGACCGATATCACGAGCACGGCGATAATGACCGCAATGGTTTTCAGAAAGCCGATGAACGAAAAGCCCTTTCTCCTTGTATTCATCCGACCAGCCCTCCTATCAGGTACACCAGCAGAGTACACGCTCCGCCTATCGCCCAGCAGAAAAGCTTCAGCCGTGTCTTGTCGAGCGGCGGAGTCCCGGCAAGCTTGCCAGTCTGACCATTGAGTGCAAATTCGTATATTTTGTCCTTGTACTTATAGGTCATGAACCACACCGGCAGCATCATATATTCCCAGTCGGTCTTGCGTATATTGTATGTTTCCTTCTGCACGGTCACGGAGGTATAGCCGCTTATGGAATCGCTTATGACCTTGCGGCTCGCCTGATTTGCCCTGTCTCTTATCCTTGGGAACACCCCTGCCTTGTCAACATCATATTTATCGGCATAGAATCCGCTGAGATATGACATGGAGAAGTCCTTCAGTTCGCTGTAGTCGAACGGCTCTATCGCCTCCATGAGAAGGTCATCTATCTTGCTCTCGCCGTCAGCCGGTATACCGCTCGTGATGATGCGTCCCTGACGGACTACATTGAACTCCTGTGTTTCGGTATATCTGTAATTTCCGGACGTCCACGACCTCACCTTTCTTCCGATAGCGGAATAGTCAGCGTAGATATTGCAGTCAGCCACCCAGAACGGAACATACAGACCGGTCATTTTTTCAAGCTGCTGCTCAGTCTTGAAGTCCTTCGGCAGAAATTTACGCTTGCTGCACCACTGACGGAACTTGCCCAGAGCGGTATCCCTGTCGAGCTTGAAGCCGATGACCTTACTCGGCTTGAAATCGCCTGTGAGCTTGCCGGAGAGTATGACCGGATTGTGGCAGTAATAGCAGAAAAGAGCAGTCTGCCTGTCGTCAGCCATTATATCCGCACCGCAGCTTGCACAATGGTAAAGGGTGTTATGCTCCTCAAAGTCCTCCGCAGCGGCGAGCTCCTCCGGCGGTGCTTCCTCAAGAAGCGCCTCGTTTTCGGCATATATTTGCTTGATCTCCTCTATAGTGAATGAGCTTTCGCAGTATTCGCAGCTCAGCTCCTGCGTACCCGGAGTAAATTTCAGCTCCGCATTGCAGTTCGGGCATTTGTACTGTGCAGCATCCAAAACGACCATCTCCATTTCCTTATCATATCTATTGCAGTGAAAATCAGTTCTTCCAGTTATCGCCGAAATTTTCGGCAGAGTAGTCCATAAGACTGCTTATACAGGAGTTTATAAGCCCTATCAGCTTGCTTGCCGGGCTGTACACGATCATATCGCATATCCTTACGCACGCATATGAGCATTTTTTTATCACCATATTGCTGTGCAGCAGATCGGATTCCGGCATTGGTGAGACCCACATATACGCATCATTTATCGTATTGAGCATACTTATCTTGCTGCCCCTGTCGTACACGAACACAGCCTTTCCTGTATATTCCGTGTCGTAGTCGGGGTTTATGTAGGTCTTGCGGAACAGATCAAGATCCTCATCGCCGTGTATGACCTCGGTACACTCCCTCAGCATTTCAAACGGTATATCATCAAGCTCCGAGAGAGGGTGATCCTTTCTCATCATCACACGCATGGGAAATTCAGTGAGTATCTCTCTGACAAGTCCCCTTGCCTGAAGCTTTTCCTCATAAAGCTCTCCCTGACCGACAGCCGTCCTTATCACGCCGATATCGCTCCTGCCGCTGCTGATATCCTCGATGACCCTGCTGGTATTCGTCTCAATGAAGTGCATATTGTAGTTTTTTCCGCTGCTGCTCAGCTGGTTTATCCACAGTCCGACAGCGGCGGTTATATAAGAAGAATGAGTGGCGGAGACTCTGAATGATATACTGCTGCCCTTCCCCTTGCTGTAGCTGTCAGCGAGGTCGTGGAAGTCGCTTATTATCTTTCTCGCCTTTCCGAAGAACTCCTCACCCTCCGGAGTGAGCACCATTCCGCTTCCTGTACGCCAGAATATCTGCACGCCTGTTTCAGCCTCAAGCTCCTTCAGGGCAGTGCTGACATTGGGCTGGGACTGGTAGAGCTTTTTCGCTGCACCCGTGATACTGCCTTCCCTTGCTATAGCAACAACGTATTCAAGCTGCTGTAGTTTCATATCATCACCGCCTCTGGGAATAATTTTACCACATATCTCTTCGTTTTTCAAGACCTTTTTGGACAAAAAATGCAGGCTGGCACAGTTTCCTGCACCAGCCTGTTTATTTCTATGAAAAGGCTCTCAGACATTTTTAAGGGGAAGATCAGCCTGTGAAAGCTCTCCGGACTCCACACGCAGGATCGTTATGGCATCGGTGCCTGTAAGTCCTGCTGTCCCGTCGCAGTCAGCATTTACCGCACCGCTATCAGAAAGCGGATACTTTGCACTGTTTGCAAGATTCTGCAGCACAGCTACCGCATCTGCCATATTTATCTTTGAATCCTCATTCGCATCGCCGTACACAGTCTTTTCCGGAACTGTAGTGACCTCTGTCTCATCGAGCCACACAGCCGCAAGGACTATGCCTGAGCCGGGCAGAGCACCCGGTACTATGAATTCATCTCCCTCAGCGTAGATATCGCCGGTCTCTGCGAACTTCCAGCCGCCGAAAACGTATCCCGGATTTGAAAGCCCCACCTCAGGGCAGATTATCGGACTGTCAGTCAGTCCCTTGACCTTTATCGTTGCCGCACCCTTTATGCCCGTATTGAAGACAACGTTGTACTCCTTCGGCGTCCACACAGCCGTATAGGTCGTATCAACGCCGGGAACGATCACCTGCTCGTTGGGGCTGTATACGTTTCCGTCATAGTCGCACAGCCAGCCGGTGAGATTGAATCCCATTCTTGTGAATCTTGAATCGGACGAGAGATTGAAGGCAGAGCCCTCCAGAGCGAGTGCAGAGAACTCGGTAGTGCCGATGAGCCTGTCAACATCTCCGGGAGTGTATATCATCTGCACATAGCTTCTCCAGTTGCAGTAAAGGTCGATATCATGGTCGGGCATGACTATTTTGTCCGGATAGGCGTATTTTCTCTCTCCGTCTGTCCATGTATTCGAGGTCTTTGCATTCGCCTCAAGGGTAGTATAGAGCGGGGTGATGATCGCACCGGCTCTTGCCTCAGTGCTGCCGAAATTCTTCGACAGTCCGAGCTCCTCGGGGTCAAGTGCGATGCCGTCCTGCTCGATGTGATAGTTCAGCTTGCGGTAAACATCGTCATTATCATCAGTCCATGTAGGCGTGAAGGTGACGTCCTCGGTGCTGAGGACTATGTATGAATCGCCGGAGGTATAGCCGTATATCCCGTCGAGTGTCCAGCCGGTGTGGACATAGCCCTCTCTTGTCAGCTGACCGTTCGGGAAGAAAATGACGCTGCCGGGTGAAATGGTTTGCGGCAGGAAGTTGTCCGGGTCGGTTTTGAGTGTGAAGCCGTCAGCCTCGCTTATATCGAAGGTGACTGTTATCGTTTCTGTCTCTGTGGTATCTGTTTCCTCTGCGAATACGGTGACCGAGCTGCTGAACAGTACAGCAGCAGCCGACAGCACAGCGGCTGTCCTGCGGATAAAGCTTTCTTTTCTCATGTTTTTTCCCTCTCATTGCTCTGCGGTGATACGCAGTTTTTTTGATATCTCCTGAGAAGATATCTCTAAATCAAATATACAATATCCGATAACTTTTGTCAACAAATTTCAGGAATTATGAAATGTGAATTTTCAGAGAATATGCTATATTATTAAATATATATGAAATAATTACAGATTTTGTTAAATAAAACACCTTGACAGGTGTAAAAGTTAGATAGAACTAACGTAAATTCCGGCACTTTTTTGTGTAATATCAACAATAAAATCATAGTGAATTAGTCTATTATGTAAATAGAAATTTTCAAGAATATATGTTATAATACATTTGGGTATGTAGGGCGTGATATATCCTTATATACCATACTTTTCCCGTCATTTTCCGCATTATCTGCAATTTCTGCCGGATTTGCGGCTGTGCGGCTTATTTTATGGCAGCCCCCCGGCTGCCGGATATCAAGGAGGTAAATCATATGAGCTCAGCTAAATCTACTGTCCCGTTCAAGGGAACTCCTGAACAGGAGGCTCAGCTTCTTCAGGTAATCGAGGAAAAGAAGAACGACAAGGGTGCTCTTATGCCGATACTTCAGAAGGCTCAGGATATTTACGGCTATCTTCCGATAGAGGTACAGAAGATAATATCTGATAATACCGGTATCCCGCTTGAGAAGATCTACGGCGTTGTGACCTTTTATGCACAGTTCTCACTTTATCCGAAGGGCGAGTATACCATTTCTGTCTGTCTCGGTACAGCCTGCTATGTAAAGGGCAGCGGCGATATCTATGAGAAGCTTCAGGAGAAGCTCGGTATCGCCGGAGGAGAGTGTACTCCCGATGGTAAATTCTCACTGGAGGCGTGCCGCTGCATTGGTGCGTGCGGTCTTGCTCCGGTACTCACGGTGAATGAGGACGTTTTCGGCCGTCTCACCGTTGATGATGTTGATTCTATACTTGCAAAATACGCATAAGTCATTACCAGATAGGAGGTCAAGCTATGAAAACTCTTGAAGAACTCAAGGTTGTCAGGGAATCAATGGAGGGCGAGGTCGCTCTCAGAACTCACGGCAATGCTTCTTCAAAATATGAAAGACATGTCCTTGTCTGCGGCGGTACAGGCTGTACATCTTCCGGTTCACCGAAGATAATCACAAAGCTCGAAGAGGAGCTGGCAGCAAACGGACTTACAGATAAGGTGCAGATAGTTAAGACAGGCTGCTTCGGACTCTGCGAGAGAGGCCCTATAATGATAGTTTATCCGGAGGGCTCCTTCTACTCAAGAGTTGACGTTGAAGAGGTACCGAGGATAGTCAAGGAGCACCTCGTTGACGGAAACCCTGTAAAGGAATTCCTCTATGAGGAGACTGTTGACGGCGACGATATCAAGTCACTTGATGATACTGCGTTCTACAAGAAGCAGCATCGTGTGGCACTCAGAAACTGCGGTGTTATCAATCCTGAGAACATCGACGAATACATAGGCAGACAGGGCTATGAGGCTCTCGGCAAGGTGCTTACCACCATGACACCTGAGGACGTTATCCAGACTATACTCGATTCCGGACTCAGAGGACGTGGAGGCGGCGGCTTCCCGACAGGTATGAAGTGGAAGCTCGCAAGGAACATCGTTCCGGACGCTGATATGAAGTATGTATGCTGCAACGCCGATGAGGGCGACCCGGGTGCGTTCATGGATCGTTCCGTGCTTGAGGGCGACCCGCACGTTGTACTTGAGGCTATGTCTATCGCCGGCTACGCTATCGGTGCAAAGCAGGGCTACATCTATGTCCGTGCTGAGTATCCTATAGCTGTTGAGCGTCTGAATATCGCTATCAAGCAGGCAAGAGAGGCTGGAATGCTCGGAAAGAACATCTTCGGCACTGATTTCAGCTTCGATATAGACCTTCGTCTCGGTGCAGGCGCATTCGTCTGCGGCGAGGAGACTGCTCTTATGACCTCTATCGAGGGCAACAGAGGTGAGCCTCGTCCGAGACCTCCTTTCCCGGCAGAGAAGGGACTTTTCCAGAAGCCTACTATCCTCAACAACGTTGAGACATATGCCAATATACCGCAGATAATCCTCAACGGTGCAGAGTGGTTCGCTTCAATGGGTACTGAGAAGTCGAAGGGCACAAAGGTATTCGCTCTCGGCGGAAAGATCAAGAACACCGGACTTGTTGAGATACCTATGGGTACTACTCTCCGTGAGGTGATCGAGGAGATAGGCGGCGGTATCCCGAACGGCAAGAAGTTCAAGGCTGCTCAGACCGGCGGCCCCTCCGGCGGCTGTATACCTGCTGAGCATTTCGATATACCGATAGACTACGACAACCTCATCAGCATAGGCTCGATGATGGGCTCAGGCGGACTTATCGTTATGGACGAGGACAACTGTATGGTCGATATCGCTAAGTTCTTCCTTGAGTTCACTGTTGACGAGAGCTGCGGAAAGTGTACTCCGTGCCGTATCGGTACAAAGCGTATGCACGAGATACTTGACCGCATAACCAAGGGCAAGGGAACTCTTGAGGATCTTGACAAGCTTGAGGAGCTGGCATACCACATCAAGTCCAACTCACTCTGCGGACTCGGACAGACTGCTCCTAACCCGGTGCTTTCAACGCTCCGCTGCTTCCGTGATGAGTACGTTGCTCACGTTGTTGACAAGAAGTGCCCGGCTGGCGTATGTAAGGATCTGCTCAGCTTCGTTATTAATACATCAAAGTGCGTAGGCTGCGGACTCTGTGCTAAGAACTGCCCTGTAAACGCTATATCGCAGATGTCTGAGGTACCGGAGGGCAAGAAGCGTGCTCCGTACGTTATAGATACCTCTAAGTGCGTAAAGTGCGGTGCGTGCATGGACAACTGCCGTCCTAAGGCAATAAGCAAGGTTTAAGGGAGGATACCATAATGGCTGATATAAATGTAAAAGTCAACGGTGTGGAAATGACCGTCCCCAAGGGTACAACTGTACTTGAGGCTGCACATATTGCCGGCATTGAGATCCCCACACTTTGTTATATGAAGGAGATAAACGAGATCGGTGCGTGCCGTATCTGCGTTACAGAGGTAAACGAGGGAAGAGGCTTCCGCCTTGTTGCTGCCTGCGTTTATCCCTGCTCGAATAATATGGAGATACTTACAAGCTCTCCGAAGGTGATAGAGTCACGCAAGAGAACTCTTGAGCTTATACTTTCAACACATGACAGAAAGTGCCTCTCCTGCGTCAGAAGCGGAAACTGCGAGCTTCAGAAGCTCTGCCGTGACTACGGAGTTGAGGACGCATCGCTCTATGACGGTGCAAGAAATGAGTACGAGGTAGACGATTCTGCTGCACATATGTACCGTGACAACAACAAGTGCGTGCTTTGCCGCCGCTGCGTTGCAGTCTGTGCAAATACTCAGGGTATAGGCGTTATCGGTGCTAACGAGAGAGGCTTTAAGACCTTCATCGGCTCTGCATTCGATATGGGGCTTGGTGAGACAAGCTGTGTATCCTGCGGTCAGTGTATCGCAGTATGTCCTGTCGGAGCTATATCTGAGAAGGACTTCACAAAGCCTGTCCTTGAGGCTATAGCTGACCCGTCAAAGACTGTTCTCGTTCAGACAGCTCCGGCTGTACGTGCGGGTCTCGGCGAGGCATTCGGTCTTCCGATAGGCACGAACGTAGAGGGCAAAATGGCCGCTGCACTCCGCAGACTTGGCTTCGACAAGGTATTCGATACAGACTTCTCTGCTGACCTCACTATCATGGAGGAGGCTAACGAGTTCATTGAGAGAGTGCAGAACGGCGGAGTTCTCCCGATGATAACCTCATGCTCACCGGGCTGGGTAAAGTTCTGCGAGCACTATTATCCCGATCTGCTCGATCATCTTTCAAGCTGCAAGTCTCCGCAGCAGATGTTCGGTGCAACAGCTAAGACATACTACGCTGAGAAGATGGGCATTGACCCGAAGGATATCGTAATGGTATCTATCATGCCGTGTACTGCGAAGAAGTTCGAGATCGGCAGAGAGGATCAGAGTGCAGCAGGTGTTCCTGATGTTGATTATGCACTTACGACCCGTGAGCTTGGCAGAATGATAGAGCGTGCAGGTATAAACTTCCATGCACTTCCGGACGAGAAGTTCGACGATCCGCTCGGTATCTCTACCGGTGCAGGCGTTATCTTCGGTGCTACGGGCGGAGTTATGGAGGCAGCTCTGAGAACTGCTGTATACACCCTCACAGGCGAGAATGTTACAGATCTGCCTGAGGTTCGTGGAACACAGGGCATAAAGGAGGCTACCTACAAGGTCGGCGATCTTGATGTCAAGGTGGCAGTTGCGAGCGGTCTTGCTAATGCGAGGGAGATACTCGACAAGATCAGAAGCGGTGAGGCTGATTACCAGTTCATCGAGATCATGGCTTGTCCCGGCGGCTGCGTAAACGGCGGCGGACAGCCTCAGGTACCTATGGGAGTACGTAATTTCGTGGATATCAGAGCTGAGAGAGCTAAGGTCCTCTATGACCTTGACAAGTCAATGCCGCTGAGACAGTCTCACGAGAACCCGGCTATCAAGGAGGTCTACGAGACATACTTCGGCAAGCCCGGCAGCCACAAGGCTCATGAGGTACTGCATACCTCCTACGTAAAGAGAAGTGTGAACTGAAATGCCGGTATTCCGGAAAATTCAGTATAAATAGTTGATGATCACGGCACTCCTGACCATTTTGGTCGGGGGTGCTTTTCTTTTCCAGGACAGCTGTTTTGGGGTTATATATATGCAAAAAACATTGTTAAATCTGAAAAATTATTATGCAGAACGGAAAAATCCGGGCTGATAAATGGCTGGTTTAGGGAATAGTTATAACAACAAACTTTTAGCAACTGCGGAAGAAAAATGATAGTTTGCGTATCATGGAGCCGGATTTTGCTTGAAAATCGGGGAAACCTGATGTGAAAACGTGAGAAAGCCGAAAATATGGAATTGATGAAGAAAATTTGTAAATAAATAGTAAATAAAAGATACACAAAAACTTATTCATAAAAAGTTAAGGAGAAAAATCCTCAAAAACTTATAAAAAGTATACTATTTTATATTTTTGTATACTTTTGTATATTGCAAATCACTGCGTTTTGGTTTATAATGATTACAGCAATTGAAGATAACTGGTATTCAGTATCAAGTACCCTCCCCTCTCATGTGCTTGATACTGAGTATCAATTCAACTGCTTGCCATAGAAGTAGTGTTAGTTTTTTCATCAAGCTAATCCCTTTCAATTGTAATTTTTCATGTTTTCTATTCTCAATAACTTATTTTACTCCAAACTATGGCTCGCTCCTCAGTGCTAAGCGGCAATGCCGCAAGGAGCGTAATTTGATTTCGCTTCCCTTGATCGGGAAGCACTTTTTTTGCCCATGACCCGGACAGGCTCATCCTGTCCGGGATTTTTTTGATTGTGAAACTTGTGTGAAAAATTAATAATTCGCTTGACAAGTTATTAAAGATGTGATATCATATTTACAACAGAAAAAGGAGGTGCAGCGATGAAGAAAAGCGTTTATAGCCTTGCACTCGGAGATAATGTCATACGTGCGGTCGATAAGGAGGCTTACCGGCTCGGAACAAGCCGCTCTAACCTCGTAAATCAGATACTTGCGGAGTATCTTTCGGTCGAGACCCCGGAAATGCGTATGAAAAGCACGTTCAGCAGACTTATCGAGCTTATGGACAGCAGCTTTCAGGTGCAGGACAACAGGAATGATTCTGTGCTCCTCAGGTCGGCTCTGCCGTACAAGTACCGCCCGACTATCAGCTACCGGGTGCAGATATTCCGTGAGCAGGGCGAGTATTACGGCAGGTTCAGTGCGGAGATAAGGACGCAGAATGAAGCACTTACTGACCTGTTCAGAACGTTCTTCTGGAACTGGCAGGAGATCGAGTCAAGACTGCTCTGGAGACACGGCTGCCGGGAATATTCCGCCGGGATAGGCAGAAGCAGCTTTTCGCGCAGCCTTTACAACAACTCCGGGCTCGATGAAGCACGCATGGGAGAGGCGATCGCCGGCTATCTGAGCTTTCTTGATTCGGCACTGAAGGACTTTCTGGAGAATCACAGGTCGTTTGCTGAGGTCGGGGGAAGGCTTGAGGAGGAATACGGCAGACTGCTCGAAAACAGCGTTATATAGGCAATAACGTTCGCAGGCACTGATGAGATGAAATTTAAAGGAGGATAAGAATATGAATGCTGAGAAATATACACAGAGATCAATGGACGCCATTAGAAAGGCACAGAGCGTTGCAGTCATGATGTCGAATCAGGTCATTGAGCCGGTACATCTCCTTGCTGGACTGATGAAGCAGGAGAACGGACTTATTCCGCAGCTGCTGAGGAAAATGAACATTGACCCGGATATCCTTGAATCTGAGACTGACAGGGCTGTGAACTCGCTCCCTAAGGTCACGGGCAGCGGAAGAAGCTCAAATATCGGCATTTCTGTGGAGTGCGACAGGGTGCTCAATTCGGCGGAGGAGACTGCCGGAAATATGAAGGACGAGTTCGTGTCCGTTGAGCATATCATGCTCGCTCTTATCGACTCAAAGGACAGGAGCGTTTCGGCTATAATGCGTAATTTCGGCATAAACCGGGATCAGTTCCTCAGTGCTCTGATGTCAGTCAGGGGCAATACAAGGGTGACGAGCGAAAATCCGGAGGATACCTACGATGTGCTGAATAAGTATGGTCAGGAGCTTGTCGGGCTTGCAAGGCAGAATAAGCTCGATCCTGTTATCGGCAGGGACAGCGAGATAAGGAACGTTATACGTATCCTTTCCCGTAAAACCAAGAATAACCCGGTGCTGATCGGTGAGCCGGGCGTCGGAAAGACTGCGATCGCAGAGGGACTTGCTCTGCGTATAGTTGCGGGTGATGTGCCGGACAGCCTGAAGGACAGAAAGGTATTTTCGCTGGATATGGGTGCACTCGTTGCGGGTGCAAAGTACCGGGGCGAGTTCGAGGAAAGGCTCAAGGCGGTGCTCAATGAGATAAAGAGCAGCAACGGGCAGATACTTCTGTTTATTGACGAGCTGCATACGATCGTGGGTGCGGGAAAGTCTGACGGTGCAATGGACGCCGGTAATCTCCTGAAGCCTATGCTTGCAAGGGGCGAGCTGCACTGTATCGGTGCGACAACGCTGAATGAGTACAGACAGTATATTGAGAAGGATCCGGCTCTGGAGCGGCGTTTTCAGCCTGTTATGGTCGATGAGCCGACTGTTGAGGATACTATTTCTATACTCAGGGGGCTTAAAGAGAGATATGAGGTCTTCCACGGTGTAAAGATACAGGACAATGCACTCATTTCCGCAGCAGTCCTGTCGAACCGCTATATTTCGGACAGATTCCTGCCGGATAAGGCTATCGACCTCATTGACGAGGCGTGCGCTACTATAAGGACGGAGATGGACTCTATGCCGACTGAGCTGGACGAGATATCAAGGAAGATAGTTCAGCTCGAAATTGAGGAGGCTGCACTGAAAAAGGAGAGCGACAGCATTTCACAGGAGCATCTTAAGGAGATACGCAGGGAGCTTTCGGAGCTGAGAGAGAGCTTCAACAGCATGAAGGCGAAGTGGGAGAACGAAAAGACCGATATTTCGGCAGTTCAGAAGCTTCGTGAGGAGATAGAGCAGGTGAACGGACAGATCGAGGCGGCTGAGAGGGAGTATGATCTTTACAAGGCTGCTGAGCTGAAATACGGAAGACTCCCGCAGCTCAGGAAGAAGCTTACGGAGCTTGAGCAAAAGGCTGAGGAGGATATGAAGGGCGACAGGCTGCTGCGTGACAAGGTGACTGAGGACGAGATAGCGAAGATAGTGTGCAGGTGGACGGGTATACCGGTCGCAAAGCTCATGGAGGGAGAAAAGGAGAAGCTGCTCGGACTTGAAAATATGCTGCACAGGCGTGTTATCGGGCAGGACGAGGCTGTTACCAAGGTCAGCGAGGCGATACTCCGTTCACGGGCAGGGATACAGAATCCGGACAGACCTATCGGGTCGTTCCTTTTCCTCGGGCCTACAGGTGTCGGAAAGACTGAGCTTGCAAAGGCTCTGTCTGAGATACTCTTTGATGATGAGCGGAATATAATAAGGATAGATATGAGCGAGTATATGGAGAAATTCAGCGTCAGCAGGTTGATCGGAGCTCCTCCCGGATATGTGGGATATGATGAGGGCGGTCAGCTGACGGAGGCTGTACGCCGCAAGCCATACTCAGTCGTTCTGTTCGATGAGATAGAAAAGGCTCACCCTGATGTGTTCAATATACTGCTTCAGGTGCTTGACGACGGAAGGATCACCGATTCACAGGGACGCACAGTCGATTTCAAGAATACTATAATAATACTTACGTCAAACCTCGGCTCGCCGTATATACTCGACGGTATCGGCAGCAATGGTGAGATAACGGAAGAGGCGAGGACGAAGGTCGAGGGGCTGCTGAAATCACAGTTCCGCCCGGAATTCCTCAACAGACTTGATGAAATAATATTCTACAAGCCGCTGACCAAGACCGAGATAATGAGCATTGTTGATCTTATGCTTGCAGACCTGCAAAAGCGGCTTGATGACAAGCATATACGCATAAAAGTCAGTGAAAGTGCCAAGAATTATATCGTGGAGTGCGGATATGACCCGAATTTCGGAGCAAGACCGCTCAGAAGATTTATCCAGAGAAACGTTGAAACTCTGATCGCAAAAAAGCTTCTCAGCAGCAGCGTTTCTGCCGGAGATACGATAAATGTAGAGCTTGAGGACGGTGCTTTGACGGCGGATTGACTGAAAATCGGGGTGATACCGGTCTTTTACGGTGCGACAGATGTGCCGGTTTTGCAGACGGCTAACGGAAAACAGCGGTTTTTCAGCACTGATTTATGGGAGAATTGAATAAAAAAGGTTCCGCAATTCGCTAAGAATCGGGCGAAATGTCATTTTTTCACAAATTGCTTGACAAATCAGAAAAGTGGGTATATAATTCAAGTATAAAATTAAATAAATGGAGGAAAAGCAAATGACAAAGACCGAGTTAATCAGCGTCGTTGCAGAGAAGACCGGCTTCAAGAAGAAGGATGCTGAGGCAGCTGTGAATTCAGTGGTTGAGGCTATCACAGAGACTCTTGCAAGCGGCGATAAGGTTTCTATCGTTGGCTTCGGTACATTCGAGGTCCGTGACAGAAAGGAGAAGCAGGTCATCAATCCCCAGACTAAGCAGAAGATGACTGCTCCCGCTTCAAAGGCACCGGCTTTCAAGGCTGGTCAGGCACTCAAGAACGCTGTAAATAAGTAATTAAACGGAGGTAATTATCATGCCAAGAACTAAGAAGACTGAGACAGCTGCTGAGGCAGCTGAGGTAAAGGCAGAGGCTGCTGAGAAGAAGCCCGCTGCAAAGAAGACAACTGCTGCAAAGAAGACAACTGCTGCTAAGAAGCCCGCTGCTGCTAAGGCTGAGGCTGTAAAGGTGGTTATCCAGTACAATAACGGCGAGGCTGACACAGCTGCTCTTGCTGCTAAGGCTAAGGAGATCGCAGGCGTTGAGACCGCTAAGCAGGTAGACGTATACGTAAAGCCTGAGGTAAACAGAGTATACTTCGTTATCGACGGCGACAAGTTCGGCGACTTCGCACTTTTTGAGTAATTAAGCTCGTATACTATTTATAATATATATTATAAGGCAGTCCGGCGTAAGCAGTTTGCACGGACTGCGGCGATATGAAAAATCAGATACCCATGCAGATCATCTGCGTGGGTATCTGTGTGTTACCGGCAGTGAAATTATTTTTTACACTATACTGTAAAATCCGGGGAAAATTTATAACTAATAAATTATCTGAAATATACTTTTTGTATCATAAGTGTGCAGGGTGCACAAAGATGAAAACAAAAATTCTACCTTTTGTAGGCTGAAAGCTATTGATTTCTGCCATTTTATGTGATATAATGATATCACAAAATATGTCTGTTGTTATCTTCTGCGGACAGGCAGGGTGACTCCAGATGTGTTTTTAATATATATTATTTTTTAGAAAGGGTGAAAAAACTATGAAAAAGACGATCGGGAAACGCATCCTGAGCGGCATCACCTCCGCTTTGCTTGCCGTTTCCTACGCACTCCCTTCAAGCCTCGCCGGCGGAGGGGGATTGTTCTCGGCGAGAGCGGAAACAATAGTCACGAGTTTTGATGAAAATTCACCAAATCCGACAGATGATGTTACGCTCCTTGTTGGTAAAAACAGTCCGCTTCGTGGAGACGATGTGAATTCAACACTGGATAATGCGGCGGATGAGTATGCACTCGGTATAGCATCACAGTTCTCTGTGTTTGTTACCGGTGATTTTTCTCCGCATGAGTCGGATTCAGAGGGACGAACTGCTATTGGCGGCAACCTGGTTGTAAGCACTGACTGGGGAAGCTACGTTATAGCAAAGGGCGATTACGCAAACGGAACAGCTTTGAGCACACTGCTTAGTGATAGCGGCTATGCTTCTGTGATCCTTGGAGGATCAGTGACGAAGGGCAAGCTTTCTAATGAGTATAACTCACCGGATACTGAGTCGTCCAGATTGGTTGTTTTGAATAGAGACAGGGCTGAAGTGGAAGCTGATACAGCTAAATATCTGGCTGGAATCAGCGTAAGCAGCGGATACTATGATGTCGGCTATAAGCAGGTATATGCAACCAAGCTCTTTGATTTTGACGAGCAGATCAATATGTTGAATGAAAGATCTGAGAAGCTGTCAAAGAAGAACGATCAGTTTAATGTGGCTTATGATCAGGATAGTCGAACGATAACGCTTACTTACAATGGAGACAAAAATGTTCCCACTGAGACTGTATATGCTACGTTGTCTGATGAGGAACTTGAATGGTTCAGAAATGCAAAAACAGTTGAGTATGTGAACGTCCCGGAGCTTCCACAAAAGAGGGAAATAGTCAATAATGATGGACAGGGTACGACCTTGTGGGAGTACGCATATATCGTTATTAATATTCCTCAGACTGATAATTCCGAAGATGGAGAAGTTAGTGGGCTTCATCTTGGCAGAGCATCAGCAGAGAATGATTCAACGACAACCGTCAATGGCGTAATTGCTGGAATGGGCGGAACTTTGACTGGTAATGACAAATCGAATAACCTTCCTGGAGTTACTTCGCTTTTGTACAACATACCAAATGCTACGAAGCTTGTGCTCGGCGGAACTTCTTTCTATGGTACTATTCTTGCTCCGAATGCAGATACTACAGATGAAAAATCTTTGAACAATATGGGACCTAATCCTCACCTTTCCGGTGCACTTATAGCTAAGTCATTCGAGGGCTATACAGAGTTCGGTTATAGGCCTTTTACTGGTCCGATTACAATGCTTGGCGTAGATGTCAAGTATGGATCTGAACTGAAAAAAATAGACGGATTAGGCAATGGTGTCGATGGAGCTAAGATCGGAGTATATGAGTCTGGTACTGCTGGTACTTTCGATTTTGATACTCCTAACTCTACAATAACATCTGAAGACGGTGGAAAGATAAGGATAAAGTTTGGCTCAGATACTCCAAACACGACTGATAGCATTACGACTTACTATGCTGTAAGAGAGTATGAGGCTCCGATTTCTTATGCGTTATCAGATGAAACTTTCTATTTCGAGACTATTGAAGAGTTCAAAAAAGCAACAGATCTTGGAAACACTGGTTCGGATGACAGCATTCTTCCTTCAAAGATCACTATTAAGATGTACAAGAAGGATACTGCCACAGATGCTGGTGCTTTGAAGTATGAAGTAGAGTTCGGATATTCATTCCTTAACGATGAAATAACAGAAAAGACCAGCAAGGTCACAATTGGCACAAATGATCCTGCTACATTTACTTATACTCGTGTAGACAGTGAGTGGGTAACTGAAGACACTATTGACACCTCACTTTATGTTGCTGATTCAGAGCTTGGCGTTGTGTATCCTATAATGGTAGCTCCTGAAGGTGCGAACACTATTACGGATAATGCGCAGGTTTGGTTCAATAAGGTCGATAAGGGAACATTACAGCCAATTGAGGGTGCGGAGCTGCAAGTGCTTGATGGTACTACTGTTTTCAGAGATAACATCACAAGCACAACAGACGAATACACAAGATTTGATATCAAGGTCGGTGAAAACGCAGAAAATGCCAATGCTCTTGAGCTTGACCACGATTACGTGCTTCATGAAGTCTCTGCTCCGGATGGCTATAAGGTCGCTTCGGATATTACCTTCAAGGTAATGGAAGAGGATAATGACTATGTACTTTACATTAATGGTGAAAAGAGCAACAGCAGAGTATTTTCAATGGCAGATGATGAAGAGGGCAGAATAGGAATTAAGAAGAGTGATAATGGTAATAACCTTGCCGGAGCTACACTTCTTCTTATAAAGCTCAATGATTCAGCTTTTGATAAACTTAATGGACAAACTGCGACCCTGATCGGTGACCTTACAGAGGGAACTGATTATGAGGTAGTAGCAACGATTGATGATACCTCTAAAACTTACTATCCGGATACACTTACTCCTGGATTCTATGGACTCGTTGAGACCGTAGTACCCGATGGATACAGTGCAGCATCAAAGGACATCGTAAATGTATTTACGATAAAGCCTAATGGTCAGCCGGTCGTCAACAAAATCGTTGATGAGGTCTATGAGGTTGGCAGTGCTTATTCGAGCAATCCCGTAGAAATCAGCAATGCTGCGATCAAGAGCAAGGATTCTGCGGACAAGATGTATGCTATCACAGCAAGTGATTTCCCGTCTGAGGGTGATTACCTGCTCACAAAGATCTCAGTAAAGACCTGGGATACAGATGCTTCATGGAACGATTGGGAGGGAAATACTTATACCGCTCTTGGCGTAAATGTTTCTAAACTTGGTCAGCAGGGTGATTATTCGTATTTGACCGAGATAACATTTGATAAGCCGGTGACCAAGGAGCAGATCGAAGGCTTTACAGTTGTACAGGCTTGGTGGCAAGATAATAAGCTTGATTCTATGCAGCTTTACTTTGCTGAAAAAAATATGATTACAGCTGCTCAGAATGTTGAGATCAAGGGTGCAAATGGCTTTGCTGCCGGAAAATCTGGTGAGCGTAACGGCAAGGATATTTATACTGTATCTCTTGAAAACACAGCTACCGGTTACAATATCGTATTCAGAAAGAGCGGCGAAAATGGTGCTTCCATCTCTGACTGGACGGGTGCAAAGTTTGCCCTTTATTCAGCTGATGCCAGTGGCAATCCTACCGGAACCGCCCTTGCAACAGCTGAGAATGCAGGTACCTTTAACATAAAGTTCACATATTTTCCGTTCCCGGGCGATCAGGCGACATCGGATCGACTTGTTCCTGGAAATTATGTAATTGTTGAAGAATCTGCACCTACAGGCTATGAGAAGTCCGGAAATATTTATTTCTCGATCAATCGTATGGGAATGAATGTAACGTACGGTACTTCTCCCACAACAAAGACAAATTATCCGGTAATTGAAACAGCTGATGCAGGAGCAACTCAGAACTACATTGTTCCGATGGCTGATAAGCGTAAGGTAACTGGAATCAGCTTTGATAAAGTCGATGACGGACGCACGCTATCTTCAGTGGGCGAAAGTACTTATGGTTCGGAGCTTGCTGCCGATGGTGTGGTTGGAGCAAAGATGCAGCTCACGCTTACGAAAGCGAATGTTACCGGAGATACACTTTCAGGTGTTACTTGCAGTTCTGACGAAGCAGAGCTGGCAATATCTGATAATCTGCTTAGTATTACATGGACAACAACAGGTGAACCTCTGACGATCGATGGACTTCCGGATGGCGAGTATACATTGAAGGAAATTGAGACTCCTGATGGATATCAGCCTATGGCAGACTCCAGCCTTAAGATCGACGATGGAGAGGTTACCGGTTCCTTAACGCTTTCAATTGACGGAACAACTGTAACTGCAACAGATAAGCTTTACAGTTTATCAATTCGTAAAACAATGCCTAATTCATCACCCGCAAGTATAAATGATGATACACCTGTTCCGGGTGCAGTTCTTCAGCTTACGGGTAAAGACAAAAATGGAAATAACATTGATTTTCAGTCACTGAATATCGTTGCTCGTGATAACCAGATATTTACAGGTGATGGTCACGGTTGGAATGATCATGCAACACCTCAGACTATCAAGGATAATATAGTAGGCGAGATCACGACAACGGCAGAAGGAGCTCCTGCATATGAGTGGACTTCAATAGGAAGTGCGGTTCTTTTCATGGGGCTTCCTGAGGGTGACTATACGATCCATGAGGTTTCTGCACCTCTTGGATACGAAAAGTCAAAAGACATAACATTTTCTGTTGGCAGAAATCCTGATACTAATGAATTATACATGACTTCAGGCAAGGATGCAGGTCAGTCGTATGACCAGATCACTGTTTTCGATGAGTCGTGGGATATTGATATCAGTAAGCAGAACATGGGCGGTACTGTGATCGAGGAAGCTAAATTTGAGCTCACTAAGAAAGATGGTACTGCGTTTGATGAAAACAGCATTGCAATCAAGACTTATCAGGAAGACCTTGATGATGTAACTATCAAGCTTGTTGATGATGGTGATGCTGATGCGAATAACAATAAAGCTGTTGAGATCGAGCACTCAGGCGAGTACACCATTAGAGGCAATACGTTTAACCATGTAAGCATAAATGGAACTGCTGTTAATGATGAAGTAAAGCAGAACGATTACATTTATGAGGGAAATTCCAATGGTAAGCTGACTATTTCTGGCCTTTATGATGGTGCATACACAGTTACATTCGCAGATGATAGAACAGTATATTCGATTCGTGCAGATTACAACAAGACGGAGCTTACATCAGTTACAAAGTCTGTTGCTGCTGATCTTTCAGATGATGGCAAGACTATCTCGTTTACAGGAGGCGATGTAACACTTACAGGTCTTGCTGATGGTACGTATGTACTGAAGGAAATATCTGCTCCTACGGGCTATGAGGTAGTTTCAACCTTCGAGTTCACTGTAAATGATGGTTCAATCGATTATAAAACTATTGAGGCTTCAACAAATGGTCTGACAGAGGAAGAAGCAGAGGATGCTAAGGCTGATGTCGATAGTCATGTTTCCCTCGCAAGAAATAATGACTCTAAGCTGATAATCAAAGACGATAGCATTGAAGAGACAGTTGAGCTTCTTATCAATAAGGTGGATCAGAAGAACACTGGTATCGCAAATGCAGAGCTTGAGCTTGTAATGCTTACCGACGATGGTGAGACACGTATCGGAGAGACATGGTTATCAAGTGGAAGCCTTGAAACTCCTCAGAAATTTGCTGATCTTGCTGAGGGTAAGTATGCGATCAGGGAGATAGATCCTCCGGATACTTACAGAATAAGCAGCAAGCTTATAGACAGCAAATATCTCGCTACTTTTGATCTTAACAAGGACGGTATAGAGAACTTTGAGGCTGCGGATGGTAACCTTAATGTCAGCGGAAAGATCATAACGATCAATCTCAGAAATGAACAGTCCAGGATCAAGATCAATAAGTTCAGCGATGATGGAAAGACACAGCTCTCTGGAGCAAAACTTGTTCTGAAGAATGCTGATATTAACTGGGATGAAATACTGAAGGATACAACACTTACAGCTGTTAAAGATGGTGACAAAACTATAGGTGTTCAGTGGACATCTGGGGAGACCGCAAGAGAGTTCTTAGGACTTCCTGACGGTACATATCAGTACACAGAGGAAAGTGCTCCTGATGGGTATTATTTATCCAATGATGTGGTCACATTTACAATTGAACAGGGCGTTATCGCTTCTATTACTAATAACAAAGAAACAGTTACTGGTGATCCTTCACTTGTGAATAAGACTACTACTACGACAACAACTACATCTACAACAACAACAACGACTACCACAACAGTTCTGACAGAAACAGTAAACGTAAATAAGCTTAAGCTTGTTGCAGCAGAGACTGAAGGCTCAGAGGGTACTACAGAGAACCTGAGCGGTGCAATTCTTCAGCTTACGAGGACTGATGTTGAAAAATATGAGTTTTCAGCTGGTCTGATAGAAGTAGGAGCAGAAGGATCACTTATCAATGGTTCAGGAAGCAGTCTGATCTGGAAGTCAGGAAACACAAGTGCTTCTATCAAATTGGAGGCAGGAACATATCTGCTTCATGAAATGACAGCACCTGATGGATATTATCTTGCAGATGATATAACATTTACTGTTTCGTTCAGTGATGATGAGGATCATACTGTAGAGATCAATATCGTAAGCAATGATGATAGCAATAATACAGTAACAAAGCCTGTTCGAGCAGTTGACATGATTGATAAGGCTATCGAGACTACAACATCGACTACAGCAACAGAAGCTACAAAGTCAACGGAAACCGAGACGACAGCGACGACAGCGACAACAGCGGAAGAGACAACAACGACAACAGTAGCGAAGCATGAAGTAAACATCAGCAAGCAGGATGTTGGAGAAGCGGAAGTCAAGGGAGCGACAATAAGCCTGAAGGGTGAGACCAAGAGCGGCGAAGAGGTAGTATTTGAGAAGGATTCACTGACATACAGTGAAGACAGCGGAGTAGTACTCATAAGCGGCTCAGGAGATACACTGGTATGGCAGTCCGGAGACAAGGCAGTAAAGGTCAAGGTCGAGGACGGAACATATACGCTTCATGAGGTTGCCGCACCTGACGGATATGAAGTAACA
>JAFVFL010000034.1 GCA_017475555.1 Ruminococcus sp. | reverse complement strand
AAATCAGAATTTATTATTTTCTCCTTATCACTTTAATAAAACGAACGCTTACAAATAGCATTAGTACTGCAAGTAAATCTGATGCTATTAACTGCCCAATAGCCACTGCTGGTATAGGTTCAAGCGGCCAAGGTTCAATAAACGTTGCAAGACAGGCACGAAACAGCCACACTATGGTAAGAAAATAATAAAAGTATATGACCTCTTTATTTAAATCTAACGCTCGCTTACCAAGAAGTATCAACATAACGCTTAAACCAAACAGTAACAAGGAAAAGCAATAATTTGTATAATCTATCCCGACGATGAGGTTTTCATATTGCATTGGTAAATAATCATACCACTGAAACATCCACGGCACAAAAAAATGCCACAATCCTACCAAAGCACTTGTTATAACTGTAATGTAGTATATAGTACGAAACCCTTTTTTCATACATATCACCTCATAAATTCCGATTTATATGAACAAGCTGACTGCCTGCCCTTACTCCATAATTATACATCATCTTCCCGAAAAAATCAATTCCAAAGTGAGGTGCTGAAATGAAAAAAATTGATTTTCTGATAAACTATCTTCTTTCCGAGCGGAATGACCTCGCCAATATTACGATACCCGAAAATGAAGCGGACAAATTCAGATTGTACCGCAGTTTAGTCAATATCCGCCCGGCTGTCAAGGCAGACGAGAGCTTTTTGCAGGTGGAGGACGAATATCTCACGGAATTGACCCGGAGCAGGCGTATCACAGATATTGCGGATTTATCGCCAATAGAGGACGGCATTTACCTCTGGAAAGGCGATATTACCACGCTGAAATGCGGTGCTATCGTCAACGCCGCAAATTCGGGAATGACGGGCTGCTATCAGCCGTGCCACTCTTGTATCGACAACTGTATCCATACCTTTGCAGGCGTTCGTCTGCGGTACAAGTGCGGTCAGATAATGGAGAAGCAGGGGCACGAAGAACCCACGGGCAAGGCGAAGATAACGCCTGCCTATAATCTGCCCTGTGATTATGTGATACACACAGTCGGACCGATAGTGCAGGGACGGCTCACGGACGGGCATTGCAGGCTGCTGGAAAGCTCATACCAAAGCTGTTCAGAGCTTGCTGTGCAGAACGGTATCGACAGTATCGCTTTTTGCTGTATCTCAACGGGTGTGTTCGGATTTCCGCAGGATAAGGCGGCTGAGATCGCTGTCCGTACCGTCAGGGAGTTCCGCAAATCGCATGATATACAGGTCATTTTCAATGTGTTCAGGGAGGACGACTATGAGATATACAAGAGATTACTCAGCGGAAATTGACCGCCTGAAAAAAGAAATAAAAACTGCCGATTGTACCATCATAGGTGCAGGTGCAGGACTTTCGACGGCTGCGGGCTTTACCTATTCGGGAGAGAGGTTTGAGAAATTCTTCCCGGATTTTGAAGCTAAATATGGCTTTCACGATATGTATTCCGGCGGCTTTTTCCCATTTGAAACACCCGAAGAAATGTGGGCATACTGGTCGCGCCACATCTACATCAACCGCTATATGGACATTGACAACGGCACTTACAAGGCACTGTATGAGCTTGTAAAGGACAAGGACTATTTCGTCATCACCACCAATGTCGATCACCAATTCCAGAAGGCTGGGTTTGACAAGTCAAGGCTTTTCTACACGCAGGGCGATTATGGCTTGTGGCAGTGCAGTGAGCCTTGCCATAATAAGACCTACGACAATGAGGAAACGGTTAGGGCGATGTATGAACAGCAGAAGGATATGCGTATCCCGACCGAACTGATACCGTATTGTCCCGTCTGCGGCAAGCCCATGAGCATGAATCTCCGGGCTGATGATACCTTTGTCGAGGACGAGGGCTGGCACAGGGCGGCAGAGAGATATGATGATTTCCTGCAAGCTCACAATGGACAGCATATCCTGTTTTTGGAGCTTGGTGTGGGCTATAATACCCCTGTTATCATTAAATATCCGTTCTGGAAAATGACGGCACAGAATCCCAATGCGGTGTATGCCTGCCTGAATTTCGGTGAGGCGTATGCCCCTGACGAGATAGCAAAGCAGAGTATTTGCATTAATGGAGATATCCGTGCGGTGCTGGAAGAGCTATAAAATGTCAAAAGAGTGCCGTATTTATACGACACTCTTTTATTGTTACTCAGATCGTAGTCCCGACAGAATCCTGTACCGGGATCGAGCTGCTGTGCTGTCTCGGTTTTCTGAGCCGCAATTTTTATTCCGCACACGAAGCCTGTACGGATCTAAACTTGTCACATACCGCCGTAAACTCGCCGTTTACGGTTTTTTCAACACTTTGATTATCCGACAAAAAAAGAGAGCCCTTCGCAGGAAGGGCTCTCTTGTGTCATATCAATTACTTTTTGAGCGGAAGTGCAGACTGCTCTATCTCGCCAGCCTCAACACGGAGGATAGTGATAGCGTCTGTACCTGTGAGACCAGCGTCGCCGTCGCAGTCAGCATTTATTGCACCCTTTGCTGAAAGCGGATACTTTGAGTCATTTGCAAGGTTCTGGAGAACTGCTACTGCGTCTGCCATATTTATCTTGTTGTCCTCATTTGCGTCGCCGTACTTAGTCTCAGAGGAAACGGTGGTGGTTGTCTCAGGCTCGGTCGTCGGCTCAACATCGCCTGTGCCGTATACGCTGTAATTTACAAGCTCTGCGGAATCGTCGTCGCTCCACCAGATCTGTATCTCACCTGCTGTAACGCTGTCCGGAATAGCTGAAATAGGAATGATGACCTGAAGCTTTCCGTCACTGCCGATAGTGCCTTCCCACTCGACATTCTCCCAGTCAGCATCGTTCATGTAGCCTATGCAGCCGTTTGTTGTCGTACCGGCTGTACCTGTGAAGTCAGCCATTACGAACATACCAGACTTTGAGCCTGACGGAAGCTCTATATTGTACTTCTTTGTCTTGTCCTCAGGCTGAGTCGGTACCTCGCCGCTGTAGCCGAGAATAGATACCTGTGAAACTGTTGTAGTGCTGTTTGTGCGGGCGAAGAGGTGCTCGATGCTTGTTACGTCAAGACCGGCACTCTCCCATGCGGACTTAATGTGCTCAGCTGAGAAGTAAGCTATGCCGTTTGTCTCGTCAACATCATAAGCCTTTACCTCTGTCCAGTTGTCCCACTCGCCGTCAGTTATAGCTATTACAGGCTCGCCTCCGGTGAACTTTACAGCCACCTCATTGTTCTCAAGCTGTCCCCATGTAGCATTGAGTCCGGGTGTGCAGTTGCCGCCGGTCTTTGAAAGTGCAGAGTCAAGGTCAACAGCTGTATCAAGTATAGTAAGTCCTGAGTTTATATCCTCGTGGTTGTAGGTCTTTCCAGCCTTCTCGCCGCCCCACGGGATAGAGTCGTCAGCAAGCACCTTCATCATCTCATCAACGACCGGTACAGTCTCAGCGTACCACTCGCCGTTGCTTCTGTTTATGTATCCGTGGCACTCACCGGGAGAGGTAGTGCTTGAAAGGATATTGTTGTCCCAGAGTACGCAGGGGATACCGATCTCCTTTGCGGTCGAGATGTACTGATTAGCCCACTGTACTCTTGCCTCGGTGTTGTTGAAGTTTGAAGTACCGAACTCACCGATGACTACCGGGATATCCTTTGCTATGAAGGTCTTTCTTATGCCCTCAAGGGTAGTTGCGAGAGAATCGGAATAAGCAGCTGTGAATGTTGAGTGGTCTGATACCTCAGCGTTCATTGTGAAGTCGTAAGGAACATATGCGTGTACCGAAACAGCTACATAGTCGTCGTCCGGAACGACAGTGCGTGAGATTATCGAGGTATCGCTTGCCGCACAGTAGCTCGGTATCATAAGGAGTCTTGTTGAAGCGTAGGGTGAATCAAGGCTTCTGATGAGCTGAACGAAATCAGCATTGAGCTTGTTGATCGTATCCACCTCATTCTGCTCAGGTCCCCACCACTCATGTGTAGTGCCCTTAGCTCTCGGCTCGTTCATTGACTCGAAGATAAGGTGCTGATCGTAGTCCTTGAACTCTGTAGCTATCTGAGTCCAGATCTTCATGAGCTTCGGACGCATTTCATCATATGCAGTACCGATATCCGCCCTGTCTATCCAGTTCTCGTGGTGAACGTTGAGGATAACGTACATACCCTGCTTGTAGGCGTAGTCAACTACCTCGTGTACCCTTGCCATCCACTGAGCGTCGATGTTGTTGTCGCCGTCGAGGTGCTGGAACCATGTGGTAGGTATACGGACTGTGTTGAAGCCCTTAGCCTTGATAGCGTCGAAAAGCTGCTGAGTAGCCGCCGGAACGCCCCAGCAGGTCTCAGTCTCAAGTCCGGCACTTTCAACGACGGTGGTGCCTACTGACTTATAGGCGTCAAGCGTATTGCCGAGGTTCCAGCCTATCTGCATTTCCTCTGTTATCTCGAATGCAGTAAGCGTGCCGGCAGCGTTTGCGTCGATATCGCTGACAACGTTCATATCGTTCAGATCAGCGATCCTGAGTGCGGATAACATACATACTGCGGCAGCAGATATGCTGATTATCCTTTTGGTGAAATTTGTCTTGTTCATTGTAAAGATACCCTCCCATAAAAATATTACCCTCATGTGAAAACGTATGCAGGCACAGTGCTAAAGGCCTGCACGATGATTTATCACAAGATTATTTTAACACCTTTACCGAAAATTGTCAAGTGAATTTGTGCAGTTTGTCAGATTACACAGCGTAGAAATATCAAAATGAATTTTATATCATTTGCATAAAACAAAATTGTGACAGAGAGCAATATTGTTATAAATATATTTCTGAAATATTAATAACACAAATAATATTACTCTTTCTCACTCAGATACGTCCCTATCCGGTCGTTCAGCACCACGGCACACTGCTCCGCTGACATATCCCCCGCAAGCACTGCCGCTGTCTCCATGGAGGCGAGTGCCCGTATCTCAAGGCTCGCATACGGCTCGAATTTCACCGAAAGGATATAGTCATGCAGCCTGTCCTTTTGCTCCTGAGACAGAGTGCCGTTCATATCCGGGTCGTCCGGGGAATAATTCTCCGAGCCAAGTGCTCCGGGGAGGGAAAATGAGCGGTTTATCGAGTTGCTGTAGTCCACAGACCGCCTGTAGTCCCTGTCGAGCTGCTCCATAAGCACGGGTATACCGGTGGAGATCATCGCATTCTTTTCAAGCTTAGGCTGCTGCCCGATGATAAAGCTCAGAAGCTCCCACGCCTGCTCTTTTGCACCGCTCCTCTGCGGTATTCCGTACATTCCGTGGTGTATGTTGCTGCCCTCGGTGTAGGTTATCGTGCCGTTTCCGCTGTCCGAGGGATAGCCGACGAACGTGAAGTCCTCCATGCCCAGAAAGCCGTAGGTCATCTGTGCAAGTCCGCTGCCGAAATCGCTTATATCCACCGGAAATACGAGATATTCGTCCGAAACGCCTTTAAGCTCCTCATGCAGACTGAATTCTGCACGCTCACTGTCGGTCATTGACTCGAAGTCAGGCTCAAAGGCATAGAGCTGCTGCTCCGAGCAGAAACGCAGAGTGTCGATAAAGCTCCCGGCTGTAAAATCGCACGTCCATGCAGACGTATCCACGCAGTCAAACTGCACCCTCCACAGCATATACTGTGCAAGCTCATCGGTGCTCCACAGCTCCATGAATTCCATGCCGTCCGGCAGATCGTTGTAAAACTCCGTAGCCTGTGCCGGTGTCCAGTTCTCATACTCCGCCGGGACAAATTTCGTCTTTGCCATAGCTGTCTTTATAGTGAAAGCCTCGCTCAGCCCCGGTATCCTGCCATTCAGGGTAAACCCGTCAATGACATTCGGCAGGAAGTCCTCACGCTTTATGCCGTCATATCCGTCCATAAGCTCTCCCAAATCGGCAAGTCCTCCTGCGTTTTCAAGGCGTACTATATTGTCCGGGTCGAGGATAACGATATCCGGACATTCTCCGTAGAGTACATCGGACTTCAGATTCCTGAACGCTGCCGTGAGGTCGTCCGCACCCTTGCCGTAGTCAGTTATCTTCACATCAATATCCTGCGGCATATTGAGTGGATCGCTCAGCTCCGAGATAGTGACCGGCCCGAGTGCAGCGATATTTACTATAGTTTTTCCGCTTTCTGATACTGCCGGGCTTGTCTCTGAGGGCTTCGGTGTATCTGCCCCGGACTGTTTGTCTGTGCAGCCGCATAAAAGCACGGCGGCAGCGGCTATAGCTGCAAGCTTTTTCATATAAATACCTCCCCGAAAATTATTTCTATATACAAGTGATTTTAAAGCCCCAAAAAGACGAAAAAATTTTCAGAAAGTCTGAAACTTTGTAGGATTGCACAAATCCGGCTGAAAAAATTATGCAGAAGCACGGATATAAAAAAGCTGCCGGAGTCTGCGAGAGACTGCCGGCAGCAAAAAAGTGTGTTATGGTCTTTTATTGTATGGTCTGAGAAAATTACTCAAGACCGGAGATAGTGAAGTTTACCTCAACTGATGTCCAGCCGTCAGCAAATGCAGCCGGGTCAACTACCTGAGCACTGTAGTCAGCACAAGCAGGTGTAGGAGTCTCGCCGTCAGCCTCATAGAGATTGCCGTCAACGCTTCTTGCGTCAGCAGAGGGCTGAGATACCCACTCGTTGTAAAGATTTGTTCTTGTCTCCTTGCCGTCATCGGAAGAAGTGTACTGCTTAGCGGAGAGCGGAACGTCCTTAGTGCCGTCGATAGTGATAGAATTTACTGTAATTACAGCACCCGGAACAGCAGTCTCGCCGTCCTTTATCATAACAGCCATGAATGAAAGACCGCTCGGTGTAGCGCCGTAGTCGTTCACATCACCTGTTGTGTCATAGCGGAAGCCGTTTGTATCAGCTGTAACGCTTACAGTGTAGTCGCCGTTGCCAGTTATCGGAACAACGCCTGCATTGTATGTAAGAAGGTTGCTCTCGTCGTTGCCGCCCCAGTACTGTACCCACCACTGACCGTCAACGATAGCAAGGTAAGCGTCACCGGACTCAGCAACTACAGCGTCCTCAAACTCGATATCATCAGTATTTACAGCAACAGGAGTGTCCTCCTCCTCGTCAGCCTCGGCAACAGCCTCAGCCTCAGCCTCCTCAGCAGCGGACTCAGCAGCAGACTCAGCGTTATCCTCAGCCTCCTCAGCAGCCTCCTCAACAGCGGACTCAACAGCCTCGCTTGAGCTTGACTCAGCAGCATTCTCAGAAGAGCTGCCTGTATCGGAGCCGCATGAAGCGAGCGAGCAGATCATAGCGGAAAGAACAAAGCATGAAATAAGTTTCTTCATAATTGATTACCTCTTTCTTGAATTGCATAGAAATTCAGTTGATAGCCGGGACGTGCCTAAGCGTCACCGGCGTGCAGGAGAATGACCCCTGCGGCTAATATAATAATACATAATTTCAAGCGATTTTTCAAGATACTTAATAAACAAAGTTTTTTTAAGTTCAAACCCTTAATTCAATCAAAATGCCTAAAAATAGCCGAAAAGTAGCTGTTTTGTTATTTTTTGTAGTTGGTTTGTTATCTTTTCTGTGTGATTTTGTAATATAAAAAAGCTCCGTAATGCAATGCATTACGGAGCCGTGATAGTGGTGCGAGTAATGGGACTTGAACCCATACGTCTTACGACACACGCCCCTCAAACGTGCCTGTCTGCCTATTCCAGCACACTCGCAGAGGGAATTTTGACAGCCGTTTTTCGACTACCTTATAATTATATCAGAGTATCGGGCGGTTGTCAATAGCTTTTGAGAAAAGTTTTTTTATTAACTATTTCCTCCGCCCTTTTTCCACCTCTTTCCCCTTATCCGCAGCCCCCGGAAGAAATTTTGCAGCACCGCCGCACATTTCTCCTCCAGTACGCCGCCGACCGGCTCAGGCGACCAGTTATACGGCAGCGAGAACATATCCTGCACCGACACTGCCGACCCGCTCTTTTTGTCATATGCCCCGAAGTACACCTCGTCTATCCGGGCGTTTATCACCGCACCGCAGCACATCGGACACGGCTCAAGCGTCACATATATCGCACAGTCCGGCAGCCGCCAGCCGCCGAGAGACCTGCACGCCTGAGCTATCGCCTCAAGCTCTGCGTGGGCGAGGGCGTTTTTGGCTGCTTCACGCCGGTTCCTGCCCTCGCCGATTATTTTTCCGTCCGTTTTGTGTACCACCACCGCACCGACCGGGACTTCTCCCTCCGCCGCAGCAAGCTGTGCAAGCTCCAGTGCTCTCATCATGTATTTTTCGTGCATCCCGCCTTCAGCGGCGATCTTCTCCTCCACAGCTAAAGCACCGCCTTGATGATAGATATTACGCCGCATATCGCTGCGACCGCCGAGTACGGGAATACCATTACCGAGCGTGTGATACGCTCCTTCTGGGCAAGCCCGGTTTCCGACCTTGCGAGTATCCTGTGATCTCTGCCCCTTGACATCAGACCTGCCGCCGCAAGCATGACCGCACCTATGATAAGTGCAGACAGCATGAAGATATTCCTTGTAAGGAACATATCATACGACGAGCCTGTTTCTATCATCGCCAGCGTCAGCTGATATATCCGGAATACTATGCTTGCTGCGACCGCCGTGAATATCGAGCCGCTGCTGAGCATACCCACAGAGCAGACGAGCGACATCAGCAGGACTGCCGGCACCTCACGCAGATCCTGTGCAAGCAGGACAGCCGTCAGCGTTGACATTATCACTGCGAAATAGTCGCCGAACTGCCGCAGCACTGCGAACATCGCTCCCCGGAAGAATATCTCTGACAGAGTGGACATTATAACGATATCGAACACGGCATATATCACAAATTCCGTCTGATTCCAGACCTTTACATCGGTATTCAGCTCCTTGAAGAACGAGTATATCTCCTTTGTCTCGTTTGAATACGCACTCGGCAGGTTCAGCAGCGAGCATATTATCAGAGTAACTCCGATAGCACCGACAAGTCCGTATGTATCGTGGCGGGAGTTCATTCTCTCGACCGCAGGCGGAAGCCTGAACCGGAAGTGCAGGTATGCTGCCGGGACGATATATTTCAGCAGGTTCACCGCCATCAGCACACAGATGATCTCGGTTCCGCCGCCGTAGACTGCCGGGCTGAAGAGCGAGGCATGGATATCGAAGCCGAGCTGAGAAAGCAGGATAATGAGCAGCCTGCCGATGACGTTGTCGATGACCATATACATAAGAGCGGCACTGCCGAGGATATAGAAAATCCGGGCGAGCGACTCACGCTCAGCGTCAGTTGCGGAGCTTAATATGAAGCCTCTGCCGTCAACGTACACGCTTTCCTTGATATGCTTCTCGAAGCTGAACGAGAAGGGATTTCCCTTTCTTTTCCGCCATTCGATGAACTGTTCGTTATACTTTTTCCCCTGAGTGGAGTAGTCAAATTCGTCGATCACGCTTATAACGTCATATTTACTGTTGTCCGGGATATTTTTTTCAGAGCGATCATCCAATCAGACCACCTCCCGACGATAATATTGCATTCTGATATTTTACCATAAAAATATAAACTCTGTATTATAATTTTAGTGATATTGTATTAAAGTTCTGCAAATTTATCATATGTTTTTATTTTATCCTGCCGGACGCTCTCAGCAGCCTTGCAGCGTTGCCCCGGAATATCAGCTCACGCTCCTCAGCGGTCAGCCCGATACGCTTTATCATCGCTATCTCGTTCTCCGGCGGATCCCACGGTACATCGCTGCCGAAAAGTATCCGCTCTGCCCCTTGCTTCCTTATCATCCTCAGCAGCTGTCCGTCACTGATATAGCCCGAAACTACGCCGGTATCGAGGTAGACGTTCCCGTATCTCCCGGCAAGCTGCTCCTCTGCCTCATCGAACATCTGCAAGCCGCCCATGTGAGCTGCGATGAATGTCGTTTCCGGGCACAGCGGAGCGATATGTGCGAAGGTACACGGCTTTGCAAGCACATCACCGGTGCCGAACGGGTCCCAGCCGCCGTGGAACACGACGAACAGCCCAAGCTCCCCGGCAAGTCTGTACACCGGCAGCATTCTCTCCTCGTCCGGGCGGAAATGCTGGTACTCCGAGTGGAATTTAAGCCCGCACAGCCCCAGGCTGCTGATACGCCGCACCTCATCGAGGATATCCTCAGCGTCAGGGTGGACAGTGCCGCAGCTGTAGAGCATATCGTTTTCCTGCATGACCTGAGCAGCCCAGTTGTTTATAGTATGCTGCTGAGAGGGCTTTGTGGCTATCGGAAGGAGCATACCGCCGGAGATATTATTGCTCCGCAAAGTCCTGAGCAGCCCGGAAACAGTCCCGTCGGTCGCAGGCTGCCTGCTGCTCGTTTCCGCAAGAGCGGAGACAGCCCTTTCCGCAAGGGAATCCACGAATGCGTGGGTGTGGAAGTCGAAAATCGTTTCAAATGCGTTGTAAGAGCTTCCCATGCGGCTCACTCCATAACGTGCTCCATTGCGGAGTAGAATATCTTCTGTACGTGCGAATCGCAGAGGGAATAGAATATAGTTTTCCCCTCACGGCGGGACGAAACGAGCCGTGCCTGCTTCAATACTCTCAGCTGGTGTGATATCGCAGACTGTGTCATACCGAGCAGGCTTGCGATATCGCAGACACAAAGCTCGCTCTGGCACAGCACGAAGATTATGCGTATTCGTGTTGAGTCGCCGAAAACCTTCAGAAGCTCCGCTGCATCGTACAGCACAGCCTCGTCCGGCATGACCTTTGACACCCGGTCAACAAGCTCCTGATGAACTCCGTGACCGCATATATGCTCTTCCATTTCTGACTCCTTTCAGTAGCTTATCATCATATTGAGAAACATGACAGACCCGACGACTGCCGCCCCGGAGCATATGAATCCGAGTATACAGGTAAGAATAGTCCATATGTCGTACACTCTGCCGAATCTTTTGACGAGAAGCACCTTGTATGTCCGGTCTGTCCGGTACATTTTATCATTGAGTATCATTTCGCTCGGAAAGAAGCACGGGTACTCCGTGCCCTCGACCTCATAGTAAGCGACGCTGAATTTACCGCCGCCGCTTTTGTCTATACGCTTGAAGGAGGCTGTTTTCTTTCTGCTGAACGCCATCATCGCACACATAACTGCGAACATAAGGGTCATGGCGATAATAGTCAGCTCCACAAGGACGAGTGCTCCCATAGCTATCATTTCATTGCTCACGCCGAATATCTTGCACAGGACGATAATGATTATCAGGGCGAGGATAAACTCCATGCTCACAGCTCCTTTCAGCGGTATTACTCTTATTATTATACCATATATTTTTTTGTTAGTCAAATATTATTGCCCGGCTGTTCTGCACAGGAATATGCACAGGAGGCGGCAGCTCCTTGTTTATCGCAGTCTTTCTGACAGACTGACCGGAGAGCTGCCCGGCATAATGCGATACGATTTTGGAATATAGTCATACTTTCCGGGATATACCGGCATATGATAGATATGCGTATCATATTATTAATAAGAAAATCCGGGCAGCTGAATCGGTTCACGTGAACTCTTTTTGTGTGCAAATGACATATATCCCGGTATCTGACCGCATGATACCCCGATATATAACATTATCGTGCCGGGTATTGACTTTTTTCGACAGCTGTATTATAATATCAGCATACACAGCAGCACAAGGGCGGCTGTGATATCTCATATAATTTGGGATATAAACATATCCTGAGGAACGGAGGAGTTCACTATGGAAGGTCTTTACACAATTATCCCTATCGTGCTCGCAGCGATACTCGTCATCATCATCTTTGCACTCGGCTATATCAAGGCTCCGCCGGATACTGCGTATATCATATCCGGTCTGCGGAAGAAAATAATCATCGGAAAGGCAAGCATTCGTATCCCGTTTTTCGAGCGTGTCGATAAGCTCAAGCTTCAGCTCATCGCCGTTGACGTAAAGACGTCAAGTGCTGTTCCGACTGCGGACTATATCAATATCAACGTTGACGCCAACGTAAACGTAAAGGTCAGCAGCGACCCTATGCTCATAAAGCTCGGTGCTGAGAACTTCCTCAACCGGGATACAAATTACATAGCTAAGGTAGCCCGTGAGGTGCTTGAGGGCAATATGCGTGAGATCGTTGGTCAGATGACGCTCGTTTCTATGGTCAATGACAGAAAGGCTTTCGCTGAGAAGGTGCAGGAGAACGCTGCTCCCGACCTCAATCGTATGGGTCTTGAGATAGTTTCGTTCAACGTGCAGAACTTTACCGACGATCAGGATCTTATCGAGAATCTCGGTATCGACAATATCACGACTATCCAGAAAAAGGCGGCTATTGCACGTGCTGAGTCCGAAAAGGAGATCGAAATTGCAAAGGCTCAGGCTAAGAAAGAGGCTAACGACGCAAGAGTTGCAGCAGAGACTGAGGTAGCACAGAGGAACAACGAGCTTGCTATCCGTCAGGCGGAGCTGAAAAAGGACGCTGACACACAGCTTGCTATAGCAGACGCAGCATACCAGATACAGCAGGAGGAGCAGAGAAAGAGCATTGAGATATCCAAGGCTAATGCGAATATCGCTGCTTCTGAGAAGGAGATAGACCTCAAGGCAAAGGAAGCCGAGGTAAAGGAGAAGTCGCTTGATGCGGAGATAAAGAAAAAGGCTGAGGCTGAGAGATACCGCGCTCAGCAGGAGGCAGACGCAAAGCTGTACCAGCTCAAAAAGGACGCAGAGGCTGACAGATTCCAGCGTGAGCAGGAGGCTGAGGCTCAGAAGGCTGCGGCAGAGGCTGCAAAGTTTGCGAAGCTCCAGGAGGCAGAGGGTATCGCAGCTGTAGGTAAGGCGGAGGCTGACGCTATCCGTGCAAAGGGTCTTGCTGAGGCTGAGGGTATCAACGCAAAGGCTGAGGCTATGAAGAAGTACGGCGAGGCAGCTGTGCTTGAAATGTACTTCAAGGCTCTCCCGGAGGTAGTAAAGAACGCCGCTACACCGCTTGCAAATGTTGACAAGATAACAATGTACGGCGACGGAAATTCAAGCAGAATGGTCGGAGACATAATCAGCTCTACCACAAAGATAACCGACGGACTTACAGAGGCTACAGGCGTGGATATCCGTGCTCTTCTCGCAGGCTTCCTCGGCGGTAAGCTCGCAGATACCGGAAGTACACCCGCCATCACTAAGAACAACGATACATCAACAGACGACGAATGATCCATAATACCCACCTCCCCGCTTTGCCGGGGTTCTCAGAGGTATTTACACAAATATTGAGGGAAACCCTTTTGAAAAAGGGTTATCCCTCAAACTCCTTTCCTAAAACTTTCAGCTAAAATCCCCAGATAGGGCACACAATTGACTTCCGGTCTGAATGTGTTGGAGTGCCCTATCTGGGGATTTTAATTAAAAGTCTTTGGAAGGGGGTCTGGGGGAGAACCTTTCTTCAGAAAGGTTGCCCCCAGTATATATGCAAGCTTCTCTGAGAACCCCCGGCAAAGCGGGGAGGGTGTGTATTATGAATTCTGAGTTACCTCGTCGAGGGTGACGGAGAGGGTTATTTCCTCGCCGGCACGGGTGAGAGTTATCTCCACTGTGTCTCCGGCGGAGTGGAGGTTCTTCTGCTCGTTCAGCTCATCGGCTGTAGTAACTGTTACGCCGTCAACAGCTGTGATGATATCGCCCGACTGTATGCCTGCCTTATCGGCTGCTGAGCCCTCTGTTACGACTGTAACGTACACACCTACAGGCATATTGTACATCTGTGAGATAGTCTCCGTAACGTCCTGACAGCTGATACCGAACTGCGGCTTGCCTGTGACGTAGCCGTACTGCATGATATCGTCAACTATCGCAGACACCTCATTTGACGGTATAGCGAAGCCGATACCCTCGATAGAAGCACTTGATGACGAATAGGAGCTGCTCATCTTGGAGCTGTTTATGCCGATGACCTGACCATACTTATTTATAAGCGGGCCGCCGGAATTTCCGGAGTTTATAGCTGCGTCAGTCTGGATAAGGGTCATTGCCTTGTCGTTTATGGTGATATTTCTGTTCAGTCCGGAGATCATGCCGCCTGTGACTGTATCCATAAGCTCGAAGCCGAGAGGATTTCCGATAGCGATAACGGATTCACCGAGACGGAGCGAATCGCTGTCGCCGAACTCAGCTGCTGTAAGACCTGTGGCGTTTATTTTAAGTACAGCAAGGTCACAGTCTGTATCGTAGCCGATCACCTCTGCGTCATAGCTGCTCTCGTCGCTGAGGAGGACTGTAATGCTGTCTGCAACTCCTCCGCCGTACTCGCTGTCGTAGATAACGTGTGCATTTGTAACGATGTAGCCGTTGTCGGTGATGATAACGCCTGTACCTGTAGCTGTAGCGGTCTGCTCCTGCTGCTGATTGCCGCCGAAGCCGCCGAAGAAATAGTAGCCGCTGCCGTAGCTGGAGGTGATGGTGAACTCTGACTCGATACCGACTACTGACGGGAGCACCTTGTCAACGATATCCTCTGTAGCCATCTCATCGCCTGATGCCTGCTTTGTCTCGAACATACTTACTGTATCAGCAGCGGTCTTTGAAGCAGCTGTATTTGTGCTGTCCTCTGAGACTACAACGGTACCTACAGTCTCCGGTGAAAGAGCACGATATGCAGCGATAGAGCCGCCTGAAACGATCGCCATTGCCATGATCGCAGCGGCGATCTTCATGCCGGTGTGCTTCTTTGGCTTCTTAGGGGAATTGCCGGGGTCAGTGCTGAAGCCGCCGGCGGAATAGCTGCTGTCTGTATAGCCGCCCATCTCCTCTATCTCAAATCCGTATTCATTCTTATTGTAGTCTGTCATTTTGACCACTGCTCCTTTATAATGAATTTTTTAGTTTCATTTTTTCCGGCTTCATTGCTTTTCCCTTGCCGGTGATTATATAATACCAGTGCTATGTGAAAGGAGTTTGCGGCAAATGTATTTTTTTAGTGAAATAATTCTTTTCATACTTTTCACATTCTGACAATATTGTGAAAAATGTGAAAGATATCAGATGCATTGCACACGCAGCTCAATATGGAGTGAGCTGTGCAAAACGCCCCCACACCGCATTGGAGCGGCATGGGGGCTGGGGAGAAATAGTAGATGTCTTATCTTACGCCGAACAGGAGCTTGTCATAGGTCGGGAACGGCCAGTATTCCTCAGAGGTAAGCGTTTCTGCCTTGTCAGCAGGTGCTCTGAGTGCGTCCATATCCGGGAGAAGCGTGTCACGGACGAATGCGGAAGCCTCAAGGATATTGTCTATGCTGTCGAGCTTGTCAACAGCTGCCTCAAGGTCAGCGGCTGCAAGGTCGATACTGTCTGTGAGTGCTGAAAGCTCTGCGACTGTGCGTGCCTCATACTTGCAGGCGACCTCAGCGGCATTCTTCTTTGCTGCCATTGCAGAGGCTGTGTCAGCGGCATACTTCATGACAGCCGGGAGTATCTCCCTGCGTGCCATATCGACCATAGTGTTAGCCTCTATGCGTACCTGCTTTACGTAGTTGTCGAGCATGATATCGCAGCGCGAGAATATCTCAGCCTCCGTGAATACGCCGTGTGATGTAAGCATATCGACGTTCTTCTTATCGCATATCTTAGGCATACAGTCAGCCGTAGTCTTCAGGTTTGAAAGTCCTCTCTTCTCAGCCTCAGCAATCCATGAATCGTCATAGCCGTTGCCGTTGAAGATGATACGCTTGTGATCCTTTATGGTACGTCTGATAAGCTCGTGAAGTGCGGTGTTGAAATCTGCTGCACCTTCAAGCTCATCTGCGAACTGACGGAGCGACTCTGCAACTGCTGCGTTGAGGTGTATGTTAGCACACGAAATGCTGTTGGACGAGCCGAGCATACGGAACTCGAACTTGTTTCCGGTGAATGCGAACGGGGAGGTGCGGTTTCTGTCGGTGGTGTCCTTGCTGAACTCCGGGAGAACGTCAACGCCGAGCTTCATCTTCTCCTTTACAGTGCCGCCGTAGGGAGAATCTGTCTCTATAGCTTCAAGAATCGCCGTCAGCTCATCGCCGAGGAATATGGATATCACAGCCGGAGGAGCTTCATTTGCACCGAGTCTGTGGTCGTTTCCGGCAGTTGCAACGGAGAGCCTGAGCAGATCCTGATAATCGTCAACAGCCTTGATAACAGCTGCAAGGAACAGCAGGAACTGTGCGTTTTCATAGGGAGTTTCGCCGGGCGAGAGCAGGTTTACGCCGGTATCTGTGGATATCGACCAGTTGTTGTGCTTTCCTGAGCCGTTTACTCCTGCGAACGGCTTCTCATGAAGCAGGCACACAAGTCCGTGCTTCTCAGCGACCTTCTTCATTACCTCCATAGTCAGCTGGTTGTGGTCAGCGGCAATGTTGGTGGTCTTATATATAGGTGCAAGCTCATGCTGAGCCGGTGCTACCTCGTTGTGCTTTGTCTTTGCGAGAATGCCCAGCTTCCACAGCTCCCTGTCGAGGTCAGCCATGTACTCTGCGACCTTTGTCTTGATAGAGCCGAAGTAGTGATCCTCCATCTCCTGACCCTTAGGCGGCTTTGCACCGAACAGCGTCCTGCCGGACATTATCAGATCCTTTCTCTTGTTGTACATCTCAGCGTCAACGAGGAAATACTCCTGCTCAGGGCCTACAGAGGTCTTTATGCTGCGTACTGTATCGTTTCCGAAGAGCTTCAGTATCCTGAGTGCCTGTCTGTTGAGAGCCTCCATTGAACGGAGCAGCGGGACTTTCTTGTCGAGTGCCTCGCCTGTGTAGGAGCAGAATGCAGTCGGGATATAGAGCGTACCGTCCTTGATGAATGCGTATGAGGTGGGATCCCATGCTGTATAGCCTCTTGCCTCGAAGGTCGCTCTCAGACCGCCTGACGGGAACGATGAAGCGTCAGGCTCGCCCTTTACAAGCTCCTTGCCGGAGAACTCCATGATAACTCTGCCGTCCGGAGCGGGGGATATGAAGCTGTCGTGCTTCTCAGCTGTAGCACCGGTCTCAGGCTGGAACCAGTGGGTATAATGGGTAGCACCCTTCTCGATAGCCCAGTCCTTCATAGCTGCCGCAACAGCGTCTGCAACGGAGCTGTCGAGCGGAACTCCCCTGTCGATAGTCCTTTTCAGGCTCTTGTACACCTTTTCCGAAAGAGTAGCCTTCATTACTCTCTCATCGAATACCATACTGCCGAAATACTCAGTTATCTTTTCCATAATGCTTACCTCCACTATTTCTCTTTGCTGCTGTCAAGAGCAGCCCTTATAAAATCTGCAAAAAGCCTGTGCGGCTTATTGGGACGTGATTTGAATTCCGGGTGGAACTGCACTCCCACGAACCACGGGTGTCCGGGAAGCTCCACTATCTCCGCTAAGCTGTCGTCCGGGGACGTACCGGCGATCCTCAGCCCTGCCGCTGTAAGTGTACTGCGGTAGGCGTTGTTCAGCTCAAAGCGGTGGCGGTGGCGTTCGTATATAAGCTCCTCGCCGTAGATCCTGCGGCACTGTGAATCCTCCGCAAGCCTGCACGGATAAAGACCGAGCCGCATAGTACCGCCCTTTTCCGAAATATTCTTCTGATTCTCCATTATATCAATAACAGGGTACGGCGTTTCACCGAATTCCGCACTGCCTGCCCCGGAAAGTCCGCAGACGTTCCGGGCATATTCAACGACAGCCATCTGCATACCGAGACATATGCCGAAAAGCGGTATATTATTCTCTCTTGCACAGCGTATCGCCTCTATCATGCCCTCGATCCCCCTGTCGCCGAAGCCGCCGGGAACTATTATCCCTGAGCAGCCCTCAAGCTGCTCCTGGGCATTTTGAGCCGTTATACCCTCAGAATCTATCCACCGGATATCGACCGCCGTATCATTGACTATACCTCCGTGCCGCAGAGCCTCTGCAACTGAGAGGTATGCGTCGTGCAGCTCAACGTACTTCCCGACAAGTCCGATCGTTACGCTTTTGTGTGCATTTTCAGCACGCCTTACCATTGCCGTCCATTCAGCAAGGTCTGGCTCTCTGTCCTCCAGTCCGAGGTGGCGGCAGACTGAATGTGCAAGCCCCTCATTCTCCAGCCACAGCGGTACCTCATAAAGCGACGGGGCTGTGAGGTTCTGGATAACGTCCTCCTCCCGGATATTGCAGAAAAGAGCTATCTTTTTCTTCATATCCTCCGGCAGCTCCTTTTCGCTGCGGCAGACGATGATATCCGGCTGTATCCCTATCGAGAGCAGCTCCTTTGTGGAGTGCTGGGTGGGCTTTGATTTAAGCTCCTCAGAGCCGGCAATGTACGGCACGAGCGTTACGTGGATATATGCCACTCTGTCACGCCCCTGCTCAGTGCCTACCTGACGTATCGCTTCAAGGAACGGAGTCGATTCGATATCGCCCACAGTACCGCCTATCTCGGTGATGACCACATCAGCACCAGCCTGACTTGCCGCACTGTAGACCCTGTCCTTTATCTCGTTGGTGATATGCGGAATGACCTGCACCGTGCCGCCGAGATAATCCCCCCGGCGTTCCTTTGTGATGACATTCCAGTACACCTTTCCGGTGGTCACATTTGAATGAACGGAAAGATTTTCGTCAACGAATCTCTCGTAATGCCCCAAGTCGAGGTCTGTCTCAGCTCCGTCATCAGTGACGAACACCTCTCCGTGCTGAAACGGCGACATAGTGCCGGGGTCAACGTTGATATAGGGGTCAAATTTCTGTATCGTGACCTTGTAGCCCCTCTGCTTGAGCAGTCTGCCGAGCGAGGCTGCCGTGATACCCTTGCCGAGTCCCGAAACGACTCCGCCGGTAACAAAAATAAATCTGGCTGACATCTGCTTTTCTCCCTTTTGATGAAGCAGACCAGGGACGGGAGGCAGGATTCAGAATTGGGATGACCTCCCGCCCTGATCTTTCATCTTATTGATTTGCCGGGATCACGCCTTGTTCCACTCCTCAGAGTCCTGAAGAGCATCATAGCCCTCTTCACCGGTACGTATCTTGATAACGTTCTCGATGTCGTATATGAACATCTTTCCGTCACCGTAGTTTCCTGTATAAAGAGCAGCCTTTGCAGCACCTATGACCTTTTCAACAGGCACCGCACATACCGCGATCTCAGCCTTTACCTTGGGAAGAAGGTTCATCTCAACGCTTGTTCCTCTGTAGTAGTTCCTCTGTCCGTTCTGCATTCCGCAGCCGATAACGTTCGTGACAGTGATACCCTTTACGTCAATGGATTCCATAGCCTGAATGAACTGATGCAGCCTCTCCTGCTTGAATATGACTACTATATTGGTAAGCTTTGTTCTTCCGTCAACTGCGGGTACTGAGTAATCCTCCACCTCTACAGCCTTGTTTACGGGTACCTTAGGTGCAGCTGGTGCAGCCGGAGCATCGTTCCCGCCGACCTTCTTTACGCTCTTTGCATCGTCCTTTGTGTAGCCGAATACAGAAGCATCGTTCATAGCCGGAGCGAAGTCTGCATAGGAGGATATAAGTCCGTGCTCAGTAACGTCGAGACCGATTATCTCCTCCTGCTCAGAGGCACGCAGTCCGATAGTATGCTTGATTATCTCGAAGGTGATGAATACGCTGACAGCTGCCCAGCAGGCTACTGATACGAAGCCGAGAAGCTGTAATCCGAGCTGCTCAAAGCCGCCGCCGTAGAAGAGTCCCTCAGCCTTGATACCGCCTGATTCAAGCTGTATCGCATATCCGGGAGAGGTCTCTGTTGCAAAGAGTCCTACAGCGATAGTGCCCCAGATACCGTTCATCATGTGTACTGCAACTGCACCGACCGGGTCGTCGATATGGAGCTTGTAATCAAGCAGCCATACGCCGAAGCATACCAGAAGTCCGGAAACTATGCCGACTATCGCAGAGCCTGCACAGTCGAGGACGTCACAGCCTGCGGTTATGCCGACCAGACCGGCAAGTGAAGCGTTAAGACACATCGAAACATCGGGCTTGCCGTATTTTATCCATGTGAATATCATACATACGACCGTTGCGACTGCCGGAGCGACAGTAGTTGTGAGGAATATCGAATCGAGCTGATCTACGCTTGAAGCAGCTGCCGGGTTGAAGCCGTACCAGCCGAACCAGAGTATGAAGCAGCCGAGTGCACCGATCGTCAGGTTGTGACCGGGGATAGCGTTTACCTTTACCTCTCCGTCCTTTGTCTTTGTGAATTTTCCTATTCTCGGCCCTACGACCTTAGCTCCTATCAGAGCACAGATACCGCCGACCATATGTATAGCACATGAGCCGGAAAGATCGTGGAAGCCCATCTGAGCGAGCCAGCCGCCGCCCCATATCCAGTGTGCCTCTATCGGGTAGATGAGGGCACTTATAACGCCTGAATATATACAATAGGAAAGGAACTTAGTCCTTTCAGCCATCGCACCTGAAACGATAGTAGCTGTCGTTGCACAGAATACGAGGTTGAAAACGAACTGATCCCACTGAAAGCCTGAGTAGCTTGTGAAGATATCAAAGCCGGGCTTTCCGATAAGGCCGGCTGCGTCCTCGCCGAAGAGAAGACCGAAGCCGATGAGTATGAACATTACTGTACCGATACAGAAGTCCATAAGGTTTTTCATTATGATATTTCCGGCGTTCTTTGCACGGGTGAAGCCCGTTTCCACCATAGCGAAGCCTGCCTGCATGAAGAATACAAGTGCGACCGCTATCATGAACCATACGCCGAATACTGTTTCGTTCGTACTTTCGAGTACCGAATCTATTATTGCCTGAGTATCCATAATATTGCCTCCTTTTTCCGATCAACAGCTGTCCGCAACACAAAAAGGGTGCATGGATCCCGCAGGAACCACGCACCCCATTGTGCATGAAACAAGAAAAATCTTTAAAGACGTCATAAAAAGATAAGGAGCCGCAGACTGTATTTCAAGTCCGCAGCTCCCTTGCTGTTTACAATGCCATTATATACCCCTTTCCCGGAAATGTCAAGCGGTTTTTCAAACTTTGTTAAGTCTGCACAAAATGGCCGGCGGAAAAGTTCAGAAAGCCCTGTACAAAACTATGCAAATATATTAATTATATAATATTTCCTTGTGGTTCTTGACAATAAAGAATAATTTTGATATAATAATCTTAATGGATTTATGCAGATTTGGCAAATCTGCGTATTTGGATTTGAATAGCCTCGCACGTTCGCAAAATCAGGCCGCAAATTATAATTTGCTCCGTGCGTATCGGCAGGCAGCAAACGGCAAAAAATATTTTGCCGTTTGCTGTGATTTGATTTGCAGCAGACCGGATCACCCTCTCTTTCCGGGCTGCGGCTGCACTATATTTCACGCTTTTGCGGGAAAGGTGGAAAATAATTGAATATCAGAAAATTTTACCGGAGCTTCACTACCGGTATATTGTCGTGCATTGTCGCCGCAGGCAGCCTTACAGCCCCTGCTGCGGCTTTATCGGCGTATTCTGCTGAAAATGCTGATACGGATGCCTCCCTTCTCAGCATTGATGACAGCTATTACTACATCGAGCCGATAGATACCGGCATTCCGTCCTACAGCGATTACTATGACCAGTATTCCGGCGAAAAACGTCCGTCTGCGGTCATAGAGGTCAAAGGCACGGACTATTCCTCCGCCAAGAACGGAGATTTCAGCACAGGCAGCTATGGCTCTGAGGACGATATGCGCAGCGATGTTCTCGTATGGGAGAGCAGCGACGGCGACCTCAGCTACAAGGTAGATGTGCCGGAAACGGGTATATACTGCATAAATATGTCCTATTTCCCTATCGAGTCCAACAGCTCGCAGATAGAGCTTTCGCTCAGGATCGACGGCGAAACGCCCTACGATACCGCTTCGAGGATAACTCTCAACAGGGTATGGGTCAACGAGACTGATATATATGTCGATTCGAGAGGGAATCAGGTGCGTCCGTCACAGGTGCAGAAGGGTATGTGGCAGCAGTGCGATATCGGCGACGTTGACGGACTTTTCGGTGAGCCGCTTTTCTTCTATCTTGAAAAGGGCAGCCATGAGCTGACGTTCAGCTCAGAGCGGGCACAGCTTGCTATCGAGAGCTTCAAGCTGTACAATCCGGAGAAGCTCCCGTCATACAGCGAGTATGCGGCTTCTGTTCCAGCCTCCGTGACAAGGGACGCCACAGCGTCGAATATATTCCGGATAGAGGGCGAGGACGCAGCATTCAAGTCCGATTCCACGCTCTATCCTACATACGATAATACAAACTACCTCGTTTCGCCGTCAGACCCGGTAAAGGTGGTATACAACACCCTCGGCAGCGGCAACTGGCAGAAGGCTTTGCAGTCTGTAACGTGGGAGATACCGGCGGAGGACGTCGGTGCAGGCGGCTGGTTCAGGATAGGCATAAAATCCCGTCAGAACCAGATGAGAGGATTTTACTCCAACAGAAGGATATACATTGACGGCGAGGTGCCGTGCAGTGAGCTTGACCAGGTAAAGTTCTTCTACAACAACGACTGGAGCGTAGTCTCACCGCAGACTGACTCCGGAGAGGACGTATATGTGTATCTTGAGGGCGGAGAGGAGCATACCATCACTATGGAATGCGTTCCCGGCGAGATAGGCGATTCACTCAGGAAGCTTGAGGACGTCGTTGCCGACCTGAATACATATTACAGGAAGATACTGATGATAACCGGTCCGTCGCCCGACCAGTACACGGATTACTATGTACATGAGAAGATACCGGAGCTTGTTGACGAGTTCAGGCGGCTCTCACAGGCACTGAAGGACATTCAGGGCGAGATAGAGGGGCTTTCCGGTACTGCCGGCTCTGAGGCTGCGGCGCTTGAAACTATGACGGTAATACTTGACAAATGCGTCAAGAAGCCGCTGAAGATACCGGATTATCTCTCGCAGATAAAGGACAATATCGCATCTATCTCCTCGTGGATGAGAGATTACCGTGACCAGCCGCTTGAGGTGGATTATATCGAATTTGCCTCCCATGACAAGGAGTTCGCAAGTGCAGAGGAGAAGCTCGGCAAGTCCATGAGCTTCAGCTGGAAGGCGTTCATCGGCTCGTTCTTTGAGGACTATACCACACTTTCCGACGTTACCGGAAAGGACGTTATCAATGTATGGGTATCGCTCGGACGTGACCAGGCTCAGGTAGTCAAGGAAATGGCTGAGAATGAGTTCATGCAGGATACGGGCATTCCGATATCCGTAAACCTCGTTATCGGAGGCGTCGTTGAGGCGACCCTCGCAGGAAAGGGTCCTGATGTGGCACTCTTCCTCGGCGGAGAATTCCCTGTAAACCTTGCCGCACGTGATCTTCTTGTCGATATATCACAGTTCGGCGACTATGACGAGGTGACGCAGCGTTTCCAGGAGAACGCAATGACACCGTATGAGTACAACGGCGGAGCCTACGGACTGCCTATCAGCCAGACATGGCCTATGCTGTTCTACCGCACAGACGTACTCACAGAGCTTGGATACGACAATCCGCCGGAGACATGGGACGACCTCATTGATATGCTCCCGGCACTCCAGAGAAACTATATGTCCGTCGGACTTATACTTCCCCCGGCGAACATCTCCCCGGCAACAGAGGCAGGACATACATTCGCAATGCTGCTGCTGCAAAAGGGCAAGAACTACTACAACGCCTCACAGACACGCTCTACATTCGATTCTATCGAGGCAGTGCAGGCATTCGAGGACTGGACGGATTTCTATACAAAGTACAGCTTTGTCCAGACCTACGACGCATTCAGCCGTTTCAGGACAGGCGAGTATCCTATAGTTGTCGCAAACTACACGTTCTTCAACCAGCTGTCCGTGGCTTCACCGGAGATCAAGGGTCTGTGGGATTTCTGCCAGGTACCGGGAACTCTGCGTGAGGACGGGACTATATCCCACGCCGCAAATTCTGCCGGTGCAGGAGCGGTCATATTCAAGAAGGTATCGAGCAAGGAGAACGCATGGGAGTTCATAAAGTGGTTCACTGAGGCGGACACCCAGATACACTACGGTACACAGATAGAGGGACTTCTCGGAAAAATGGGACGCTTTGACACCGCAAACCTTGAAGCACTCTCTCAGCTGTCGTGGTCGCATGACGAGTACGACAGGCTCTATGACCAGCAGGAGGAGCTTGTGGAGATACCAGTCATACCCTCGTCCTATGCTGTCACAAGAAACATCATGAACGCATTCAGAGAGGTAGTCAACGAGCTTGAAAATCCCCGTGATACGCTTGTTTACTACAATCGTGACATCAATGATGAGATCGAAAGAAAACGTGAGAACCTCGGACTCAGCACGGATGATGACACCAGTGCAGAGGACGGAGAATGACCGGAAGGAGGAATGAAAATTGGCTCAGCTAATGGCTGCTGAGGATATCGGAAAAAGGACGAAGCAGGAGGAACGTGCTATGATGTGGCGTTCCATGAAGGTAAACAAGGCGTGCTACGCAATGCTTGCTCCTTTCATGATATTCTTCATAATATTCACTGTTATCCCGGTCGTAATGTCCCTCCCTATGGGCTTCACGGATTTCAACATGGCTCAGGCACCCAGATATATCGGGCTGTCGAACTATACTACTCTGTTCCTTGCGGATAAGATATTCATAAAGTCCATAAGAGTAACGATAGTTTTCGCCCTGTTCACCGGGCCTGTGAGCTACGTGCTGTGCTTTCTGCTCGCATGGCTCATCAATGAGCTCCACCCGAAGCTGAAAACTGTGTTCACCCTTATTTTCTACGCTCCCTCAATGGCGAACGTATACACAGTATGGCAGCTCATATTCAGCGGCGATATGAACGGATATATCAACGCATTTCTCATGAACCTCGGACTTATAAATGCACCGATACAGTGGCTCACCGACGGAAACTATGTCCTCGGCGTAACTATAGTGGTGCAGCTGTGGATATCCCTCGGTGCAGGCTTCCTCGCACTCCGTGCAGGCTTCCAGAACATCGACCGCTCGATGTATGAGGCAGGTGCAATAGAGGGTATCAAGACACGCTGGCAGGAGCTTATATACATCGTTATCCCGTCAATGGGGCCGCAGCTCATGTTCGCAGCGGTAATGCAGATAGTAAGCTCGTTCACCGCCGGTACCGTCGCACAGAACCTTGTGGGCTTCCCGAGTACGGACTATAAGGCACATACCATTATGACCCACGCCTACGACTACGGCTGGGTAAGGTACGAAATGGGCTATTCTGCGGCGATATGTATGGTACTCTTCGTCGTCATGTACCTGCTGAACAGGCTCATCAGCAGGGTACTGAGCAAATATATGGACTAAGGAGGCGGAATAATGGCTCAGACATCTACCATGGTCAATACTGACAGGCTGAAGGCTTCAAACAAGCAGGCGGGCAGGAAGATCGGCGGAACAGTGGCTATTTTCGTGTTCCTCCTGATACTCGGACTGTTCATGGTGTTCCCGATATACCTGACGGTCATCATGTCCATAAAGCCGGTCGAGGAGCTGTTCATATTCCCCCCGAAGCTCTATGCTATGCGTCCCACGCTCAGCAACTTCGGCGATATGTTCGAGGCTCTCAACAGCAACAGAGTGCCGTTTTCAAGATACGTTTTCAACAGTATAGCTGTTACGGTATCTGTTACGGTGCTGCAATGTATCTTCGCTTCAATGGCGGCGTTCGTGCTTGCAAAGTGCCGCTTTCCGGGAAGCAGGATAATCAACAGCATAATCGTAGTTGCCCTCCTTTATCAGAGCAACGTTATCTACATCATGCAGTACATCGTCATGGCAAGGCTCGGACTTATCGACAATCCCCTTGCACTGATACTCCCGTCTATCGCTTCTCCTATGGGACTGTTCCTCATGAGGCAGTCCATAGGTCAGGTGCCTGACGCTATGATAGAGGCGGCAAAGGTGGACGGAGCTGGGCTTTTCCGGATATGCTGGCAGATAGTCATGCCCAACCAGAAGCCTGCACTCATGACACTTATAATATTCGCATTCCAGGCGGCATGGAACATACAGACAGGAACGGTGGTATTCCAGGAGCAGTACAAGACCCTCCCGACAGTCGTTACACAGGCGGCATCGTCAGGACTTGCACGTGCGGGCGTTGCAATGGCAGCGGCGGTATTCATGCTCGTTCCGCCTATCGTGATATTCATGCTCGCACAGAGACAGGTCATAGAGACTATGGCTCATTCCGGAATCAAGGACTAAGAAGTGCAAAGGAGTGGAACAAGTGAAAAAGAAATTCAGAAAGCTTTTATCGCTGGCGTTCACGGGTGTGCTTCTCGGAAGTGCTGCGGCAGGGCTTTATGCACACGCAGGCGAACCCTACGACGTCTACAACTACGACCGCTGGGGAGAGGCTATCCCCTCACAGGCGGGATATATCGCAGACCATACTGTTTCCGGCTATGACCTCGGTATCGGGGCATTCAACGAGCCGAGCGATATCTTCTTTGACCACAACGACCTTTTCTACATAGTTGACAGCAAGAACAACAGGATAGTGGTGCTGAATGAGACACTTGACAAGGTGGAGCATATCTACGACGACTTCACCATGCCTGACGGCTCGGCGACACACCTGAAGAACCCGCAGGGCATCTATGTTTCGGCGGAAAATGACAATATCTACATCGCAGACAACGAAAATTCCCGTGTGCTCATATGCGACTACGACGGCAATGTTGTCAGGGAGATAACAAAGCCGACATCTGAGGTGTATGACCAGAAGAGAACGTTCCTGCCGCAGAGAGTTATCGCTGACAAGGCGGGAAATGTGTATATCGTTCTCGGAAATATCACCACCGGTGCGGCAATGTTCGATCCGGAGGGTGAATTTACCGGCTTCTACGGAGCAAACAGAGTGCAGCCGACTGCTGAGATAATCGGCAACTACTTCACAAGCCTCTTCATGTCAGAGGAAAAGAAGGCAAGGCGTGCAAGAAATGTCCCGACCGGTATCACCAGCTTTGATATCGACGGCGACTTCATATTCACCTGTACCTCGTCATCTACCCAGACAACGGATACAGTAAAGAAGCTCAACGCCGCAGGAAACAATATCTTCGCAAACCTTGACCTTTCGTTCGGCGACTATACCCCCATGTACGATACCTCGCAGAACAAGGTGCTCCAGCCGGCAATAGTCGATATCGACATAGCCGAGGACGGGAACATAAACTGCCTTGACTTCACGACAGGGCGTGTTTTCCAGTACGACGAGGACTGCAATCTGCTGTTCATCACCGGCACTATCGCAAAGCAGGTAGGCGGCTTTGACCACGCAGCTGCACTTGAATCGCACGGAAACAATCTGTATGTACTCGATTCACAGAAGGACACGGTGACGATATTCACCGAGACTGAGTTCGGAAAGATAGTCCATGAGGCTACCGAAAAGCACAACGCTGGCTATTATGAGGAAGCACTCGGGCCGTGGTACGAGGTGCTCAAGCGTGACGGAAACTACCGCAGAGCGTATGTCGGTGTTGCCTCCGCACTTCTCCGTCAGGAGGACTACGAGGGCTCAATGAAGTACGCAGAGCTTGCGGATTCGCCGAGGATATACAACAAGGCGTTCGAGGGCTACAGGATGAACTATCTCAAGGAGCATTTCGGAACGATAGTTTTTGTGCTCGTGCTTATAGCCGCAGCGTGGATATTCATAAGCCGGAAGCTGAAAAAACGCCGCCTTGCGATAGAAGCGGCAAGGGCAGAGGCTGACAGGCTCGCATTACAGGGAAAGGAGGAGGAGTAGCCTTATGATGGATCTTACACAGAGGGAATGGGTCAAGCACGCCATAACTCACCCGGCTGAGGGCTTTGAGGATATGCGCTGGAAAAAGGCGGGCTCGCTCAAGATCGCATTCTTCATAGTATTTCTCCTGTTCCTTGCGGTGATAGCTGACGGACGGCTCTACGGCTTTCAGTTCGGCGTTACCTATGACAAGACGTTCAACATAATCCCCTACATCGTCAAGAGTATCGTGCTCTTTGCGGCGTGGGTCGTCGGTAACTGGTCTATCTGTACTCTCCTTGACGGCGAGGGCACGGCGAAGAATATCTGTATCTACAGTGCCTACGCCCTTATCCCGTATATCGCACAGATATTCATAAACGTTATCCTCTCGCATTTTCTTGTGCAGGACGAGGTGGTGTTCATGAATGCGATAAGGATAATCGGTGTCGGCTGGTCGGCGATACTGCTGTTTTCAGCCATAAAATCAGTACACCAGTATTCATTCGGAAAAACTATATTCGCTATAATACTCACCATAGTGGCTATGCTTATCATGCTCTTCCTGCTCGTGCTGTTCATGTCGCTCGTTCAGCAGGTATACATCTTCATTTCCACTATCTACACAGAGATATCCTACAGGATAAGAGTCTGAGGAACGGCGGTGATAAATATGGGAAATAAATTAAAACGATTTTTACTTTGTCTTCTTGCCGTATCACTGACCGGTATCTCAGGTGCGATGTCCTCACGTGCAGATGAGGACGGGCCGGACGAGACAGCTGTTGAGAGCAGCGAGGAGGTGTCCGGAGAGGACGGGGAGCCCGCAGAGGCAGCTGAGGAGGGCAACAAGAAGCTCAAGGAGTCTGAGGAAAAGGTCGAGCTTTCCGAGGAGGAGGCTCAGAGACTGCTCGTCAATATCGGCAGTATCGAGGACTATGATGTATACAGTGCCGGCGAGGACTATGAGGACAGGATATGGAAGCTGCACGGCTTCCCGGACGGAAAGCCCGACAAAAAGGCGGAGCTTACCGAGAAGCAGGAGTCCGAAAAGGACGCCGCTGAGGACGATATAAAGGAAGTCAAGAAGCTTGGCGAGTTAGTCCTCGTTGACCCGGATAAGGGGCAGGCGATAGCGGCATTTGACGACAGCGTGAAATGCGACGAGGGCAAGAGATTCATCAGCGACGGTGAGAGGTATCTTCTGACTGTTGACGCTGATGTGACAAAGCCGATAAAGCTTATGGAGGTCATCTCCACTATCGACGATCCGCAGCTTTTCCGCAGCCATGATAAAAAGACGCTTGAGCTTATGAGCGATGACTATAAAAAGGTCATAAACACATATTACAGCGGCGGGAATTACGACGGAAAGGCAATGTTCTTCGCCGGGGACGATGAGAATTTTGTGTGGCTCAATACCGCACAGACCCAGGTGCTCGGCACATTCCGCTACGGTGCACAGAACGATAAGTACCGCATGATAGTCGAGGACAGACTTGGCGTATTCGGACTTGAGAACTTAGAGACCGGCTACATCTGGTGGTCGTCTCCTCTCGGTGCAACGAGGGACAGGATCGCAACTCCCCTGCTCATAAATGAGCTTCGTTCATCGAACATACTCCGCTTCGGCATACCGGAAAAACGCTCGAACAACAGCGTTCTCCGCTCCGGAACGACCGATTGCGAGATAACCGTAAAGGACATAAAAAACGGTATCAGAGTTGAGTACAATTATAAGAAATCGGGATTCAAATACCCGGTTGAGTATACGCTGGAGGACGATCACCTCAAGGCTTCGCTGAAGGTATCGGATATCGAGGAGTCGAATGCCACAAATGTTGCGACAGAAATGACTCTTCTGGGCAGCTTCGGTGCGGCAGCTGATACCGAGGACGGCTACTTTGTCATACCGGACGGCAGCGGTGCACTTGTACGCTTCAACAACAACAAGACAATGGACACGAATGCCTATACACAGCGTGTTTACGGCAACGATACGACCGTAGTCCCGACAAGCCGGGGAGCTGTTTCAGAGCAGATATATCTTCCCGTATACGGCATCGTCAAGGAGAACAACGGTATGCTCGTTGTCGCTTCAAAGGGCGATTCAAATGCGTACCTGACAGCTCAGGTATCGAGGCAGTCCAACAGCAGCTACAACCTTTGCAGCTTCACGTTTATCCTTCGTGGGACTGATACGTTCTATATGTCCGGAAACAGCAACGACAAGCTCACTGTGTTTGAGAGCGGCGATATAAAGTCGGACGATATCGAGCTGCTGTACTACCCTGTTGAGGCTGAGGACGGCGGCGAGGTGAGCTATGTTGACATAGCTGAGCGGTACAGGCAGTATCTTACCGAGGACGCAGGCGTAAAGACCCGCACTGAGGACGGCAGATCGCCGGTATATATCGACCTGTACGGCGGAGCACTGAAGAAAAAGCCGGTGCTCGGTATACCGGTAACGATGAAGCAGGCTATCACGAAGTATGACGAGGCTCAGGAGATACTCTCCCAGCTGAAGGACAGCGGCGTTGAGGATATGGTCGTTTCGTACAATAACTGGACGAACGACGGCATAAAGAACAAGGTGGATACCGGTGCAAAGGCGTCCGGTACACTCGGCGGCAGCGGCGATCTCAGCAAGCTGAAGAGCTTCATGGAGTCAAACGATATAAGCTTCTATCCGACCTCTGACAACAGTGTTTTCTACTCCGGAAACGGGTACTATTCGTTCACAAGCACCTGCGTAAGAGTTTCCGGCTCGTATTCGAGAATAATCAGCTACGACCGGGCATACGGCATACCGGACGGCTTCAAGAAGAATATGTCCCTGCTCTCACCGAGCTATTTCAGTGAGGTGTTCACCGAGGCAGGCGACAGCTACAGGGACGCAGGTATAAACGGTATCTCCGTCGGCGACCTTACCACATCGCTCTACGGTGACTACGGAAAGAAGAATATCTCCCGCTGCACGGCTATGGGTATGCTGACCGACAGCTACAAGCTGCTCGATGACAAGCTTGATGACGGGATACTCGCCAACAGTGCCAATGCCTATGCTCTGCCCTATGTGCAGCATATAACCGGCGTTCCGCTCAGCTCAAGCCGCTTTGACCTGTTCAACGAGGACGTTCCGTTCTATCAGATAGTTATGCACGGCATTGTGCCGTACTCCACTACAGCTGTCAACGGCGATGCTGACTCTGAGAGCCTGCTGCTTATGGCGGCAGCGACCGGAAGCAGCCTTAGCTACGATATGCTCTACGAGGAGACGAGTACCCTCAAGGATACGGAGTATGACGAGTTCTACTACTCAAACTATGAGAACTGGATAAGCACCATAGCTGCGGAATACAAGCTGCTTGAGCCTATCCTGAGCGATGTCAGCAGCAGCACGATAACCGGCTATGAGACGGAGAATGACGGAAGAAGGATCACCACGACCTATTCAAACGGCAGTGTAGTTACTGTTGATTTTGACGAGCGGTCGGTGGATTTCAACGGCAGCAGGACGCTGCTTGACGAGCTGGAGAAAGGAGGCGTCAGATTCTGATGGCAAAGCAGGCAAAGAAAATGTCATACGAAAAGCGTAAGGCGATGTACGGCTACGGATTCCTTGCACTATGGATGGTCGGAACTCTGATATTCTTCCTTATACCGCTTTTCAAATCGCTGTGGTACTCATTCAACGAGGTGTCGATAGGCACAGGAAAAATGGTAACGCAGTTCGTGGGGCTTGACAAGTATTCCTACGTCCTGACAGTCGATGAGAACTACACCGATTACCTGAAGGATATGCTGCTCGAAACGCTCTGGAAAACGCCGCTCGTGCTCATATTCTCACTGTTCATCGCAGTTATACTCAATCAGAAATTCCACGGCAGAACGCTTGCAAGAGCGATATTCTTCCTGCCGGTAATAATTGCGACCGGCCCGGTATACAAGATAATCAACGGCGATATGAGCAGCACCGGCAATACAGGAGCTGCACAGTTCTCAACGATGTTCTCAACAGACCTCGTAGGACAGCTGCTTGAATTTCTCGGTATCTACGGACTCAGCGACAACATGAGCACCATGATATCGACGGTCGCAGATAATATCTTCGGTATCGTATGGGCATCGGGAATACAGATACTCATATTCCTTGCGGCACTGCAAAACATACCGCCCTCTGCCAAGGAGGCGGCACAGATGGAGGGTGCGACAGCGTGGGAGTATTTCTGGAAGATAACCTTCCCGTATGTAAGCCCGTTCATTCTTGCAAATCTCATATTCACAGTCATCGACTCCTTCACAAGCCCGACGAATACAGTAATGGGACGTATACTCAATATGAAGGAGGACTGGAAGTTCGGCGAGGCTTCGGCAATGGCGTGGATATACTTCGTTATAGTCCTTGCGGCTATCGGACTGATAACAGCCATAGTAAATAAGTTTATTTACTATGAGGTAGAATAAGGGGGTGCAGTTTATGTCAGACGCTAATACAGCTGCTGTGACCGGAGTACCGGGAGCGGTAGTCAAGACAGAGGAAGAGATAGGCGGCGGACTTACCCCCAAGCAGGCAAAGAAGCTCCGTATGGAGCAGATGAGCAGAGAGGAAAGGGCGTATCTGAGGCGGCTCTCGGTAGTTGAGCACGTATGGCCGTTCTTCCGGTTCGTGATACTCTTCGGACTCGGCTTCGTCATCATGTATCCGCTGATATATATGATAAGCTGTACATTCCGTGAGAGAAGCGACATGACCGACCCGACGGTAATGTGGATACCCCGGCACTACACGCTGAAGATCCTCAAGGAGACGATAACGGCAATGGATTTCTGGCACACTCTGAGGACTACTCTTGTGCTGAATATCGGCTGTTCTATGGTGCAGGTGGTATCGTGTGCGATCACCGGCTACGGCTTTGCGAGGTTCAAGTTCAAGGGCAAGGGACTTCTGTTCGGCATAGTTATCATGATGATACTCGTTCCGACGCAGGTCATCTCGCTGCCGCTCTATTCGCAGTTCCGTTTCTTCGGTATCGGGCCGCTGAAGGTCAACCTCATTGATACGATGTGGACGATGTATCTCCCGGCACTTACCGCAAACGGCATACGTGCAGGACTGATGATCTTCATTTTCCGTCAGTTCTTCCGTGGGCTTCCGAAGGAGCTTGAGGACGCAGCATACATTGACGGCTGCGGGCCGTTCATGACGTTCGTAAGGGTAATGATACCCAATGCGGCATCGTCTTTCCTTACGGTGTTCCTGTTCTCAGTCGTATGGTACTGGAACGATTACTACGTAAGCTCGACATTCTTCACCAACACGAAAACGGTAGCGCTTATGCTCCAGAATCTTGATACCGAGCTGAAGCTGAGGCTGTTCAATGACGCAACGGTCGAGATATCGCCGAGAGAGCAGATAGTCTGGAAGGAAGCAGGCTGCCTTATCTCTATCGCACCGATACTGATACTGTATGTATTCCTACAGAAATACTTCACTGAGGGAATCGCAAGATCGGGTATCACGGGTATATGACATAATAACGAGCAAAAGCCCCGGACTGGTTCGGGCGGTGCTGATATAGCAGTATTAAGCCATAGTATTTCTGATATGCCTTTCAGAGATACTATGGCGTTTTCTATTGACATTATTATTGTTCAGGTGTATAATTTTGCTAAGATGAATCGGGATATTATAAGGAGGAGCATAATGAGTATTTTTAGCAAAAATATTAGTATTTTAGTCGATATTGGCGGTTCAGGTGCGAGGATCGCACCATACAGCAATGGACAGATTGGCACGATCAGAAAATGCAGCATAAATAGCAGGGAAACACTTTTTGCAGAGATACGCAGGACAATAGGCGACAATAAAGTGGGAAATATAGCATTTTCCGTAGCAGGATTTGTCAATGCCGATAAAGGGGTCGTACTGCAATCCTCCAATCTTCCCTATCTGGAAGGAAATCTGGCAGAGAAAGCAAAAATCACATTCAATGCAAACAAGGTAAGACTTGTCAATGATGGTGAAGCCCATGCCCGTTCGTTGTTTTTTCAGAATAATATCCGGTTTGGTGCGATACATCTGGCACTGGGGACTGCTGTGGCGTTCGGTGTCATTAATGAGAAGAGGAAAATCGTCCAGACTGCAAGCGGTGAGAACTGGGATATAGGCAGAATGGTCATGAATACAAGGTCAAATTATAAAGAGGTGTGGCAGCTGCTCGGCACTGAGGGGCTGAAGGAGCTGGAGCGTGATCTGCCCGATGACTGCTATAAGCATTACGGCCGCCGTCTTGGAACGCTGCTTTCACAGCTTGCTGTGATTTTCCGTCCGTACACCATAGGTCTTTCAGGCGGTATCGTCAATGCTCATGCCAATGACTTAAACATTGGCATCATGGATACGTTCAGGGAGCCGGCTTTCTCTCAGAACACTGAGATACGTCTGATAAAGGAGCCTGATACGGTAATGCTGGGCTTGACAACATTACTGTAACCGCATAGTCCCCCGTTTTAATTGAAAAAAAATCTGATCTGTGCAAGTAAGATCGCAGAATAGATAAGCCCTGGGACAGCGTCCCGGGGCTTATCTTATGTCACTTCTTAATATAAAATATCGGCGTTCCGTCTGAGATTATCGTGTCAACGCTGTAATAGTGTGGTGCAGGGGTGAAGTATATGCCCTGTGAAAGCTCCGCTTCCGTGACTGCGAATACGCACTGTACACTGCACGTTTCGCCGGGAGCTATGAGTGCTTCATTCTTCTCTGCCTGTCTGTCAGCCGAGAACGAAATATGTCTGCCGTCACCAATTAACTCCGTATATCCGCCGCTGCCGTTCTCCATAAAGAAAGTCGGGAATACGCACAGCTCAGCCTCGCTGTCGGAATTATTAGTAACTGTGAAGTCCGCTATTACTGCATAGGACTGCGTTCCGTCAATATCTGAAATAGTTCCGTCGCTCTCGATAAGGGCATTGGCATATGTCCTGAAATCATCATAGCTTGATACAGGCCGCCCTAAGCCGTCAGTTGTTATTCCGTCAACATTCGTCTGGTAGGTTATCTTATCGAGCGTCATGCTGATATTGAAGTCTTTTTCTCCCTCATGGTACGACCATTCAAGACTGTCGCCCTCGGTGCCGTATGCAAAATCAGCGCTGCTGTCAGCTGTCTCTGTATCGCTGCTTTCGCTATCCTCAGCAATATCTGCCTCGTCACCGCTGCTCTCCGTCTCGTCACCGCTCTGCACCTCGACAAAGATCTTTTTGCCTCCGCTGTTCTCGACGAGCTGAACATTGTCGATAAGCATTGCTATCTCGTCCTCGGTCGCCTGGTCTGCAAAGTAGAATATATATCCGTAATTCGTGCCGTCAAACAGCACATAAGTCCTCCTCCACGGAACATCTCCGCCGAACCTGATCACTGTCTTTCCGTCATAGCTGAAATCGTCAACATCATAGCTTATGACCCATTCCGGATTATTAGCTTCAACGTTTGAGACTATACCCTCTACAGTCAGCTCGTTTCCGGTGTAGAGTGTACCGGTCGTCATATACCATTCTTCAATGGTATAGCCCTCGTCGTTTATGTAGGAGCCTCTGGTGTACTTTCCGGCGTAAGCACCGTCCTCGTGGTATATTACTCCCTCCGGCAGCTGAGTTATCTCCGTCCACAGCTCCGGTACTATTGTCTCGTATACCGGGGTGGGCGGCTCAGTGGCTGAAATATCTGTTATTTCCTCCTCTGTCCCGCTTTCGTCAGCGGCGATATCCTCCTCCACAGTGTCCCCCTGTACAGCGTCACCGGAAACATCTCCGATCTCCGCTCCGGGCACTGTAGTGCTGTTCCTCATAACTCCGGCAGGCACTGCAATAATGACAGCCGCCGCCGCAATTACCGATATAGCTGCTGCTATCGCCTTTACGTTCCGTCTGCCGCCGGTGCTCTTTATAATAGTACGCTCTCTGCGGCTCTCCGGTGTATTTATATCATCTTTCCTGTTCATAGTCTGTCCCTTCTGCAGAATCTCTCTCTGCTGTCTGTAGGCTGCGGAGAAGCTATGTGTATCTGTAGAACTGAACGCATTTTCAACGATATCGTCCCATTCCTTTCCCTTAGGGAATCTTCTTTCATTCATAGGTCATTCTCCTTTTTCTTCAATATTTCAGAGAGACGTTTTTTAGCACGCTCAAAGCGTTTCCGTGCGGCAGCCTCTGCGATACCGAGCCTCCCGGCAGCCTCATGCCACGAAAGCCCCTCAACGCACCTCAGCTCAACGAGCTGTCTGTCCTCGTCACTGAGCCGCCGCAGCACTGAATCCGCACTGTCTCTGCCGATCACAGCTTCCTCGATATCCTGCCGGCTATCGGGTATCTGCAAAGTCTCGTCATCTGCTGAACGCTCTCTTTCCATGCTCTTTTTCAGCATACGATACTGCGTTATCGCAGCGGAGCGTATCACCTTTACTATGTATCTTCTTGTATCCTCGCTGCCGGGGTCTTTTATCCTGCCGATATGCCGTATCAGCCGCAGAAACGCTTCTGATACAGCGTCCTCCGCAGTCTCCGGCGATTTCAGTACCGCAAATGCGATCCGGTACATCGGCTGCTCATAAAGCTCATAGAGCCGCCTTATCTTTTCGGAATCATCTTTGTTCATGCTATCACCTCTGTAGGACGTCCTGTATAATATAACATTTTTTGATGGGGATTTTGTGACTGTCCGGGGAAAATATTTTCCATAGATTTAAAAATCAGCGAATCGCACAAAATTAAGAATAAAATTTAGTGACAACGCTAAAACAACGGAGCAAATAAAGCTTCTTGATCAAAAGCCTGGGATTTTAAAGGGCGAATGTCCTTGGGCAGAGTCCAGGTGCAGCGTCCCCTGACAGAGCTTATCTATTGACAAATTTTCTATAAATGGTATAATAATTACATAAAACACTTTGAAAGCGAGGACATTCAAATGAAAAACACAGCAATTTCAAGATTTCTGTCTGCCATGATCTCGGCAGCAATGCTCGCAGGTCTTACCTCCTGCGGAGGAAATGTTGACGACCCGACAGGCCCTGCACCGGAGACAGGCAGCAGCAGTGCAGATACCGCCGGTACAGAGGACGATTCTCTCCAGCTCGTGCTCGACAAGGGGCAGCTTATCCTCGGACTTGATGCGAGCTTTCCGCCTATGGGCTTCACTGATGAGAGCAATGAGATAATCGGCTTCGATATCGACGTTGCACAGGAGGTCTGTGACAGAATGGGCGTTGAGCTTGTGAAGCAGCCGATAAACTGGGATACTAAGGAGCAGGACCTCAACGTCGGCAGGATAGACTGCATATGGAATGGTATGTCGATAAATGCCTCCCGTCAGGAGCAGATGAACCTCTCTGACCCGTACATGAAGAATGAGATGATATTTGTCGTTCCGGGCGGAAGTGAGATAAAGTCTATGGACGACCTGTCCGGAAAGACTATCGGCGTGCAGTCTGGCTCGACCGCTCAGGAGATACTTGAGGGCTGGGACAAGTTCTCTGAGATAACCGAAAGCCCCCTTGAGGACAACGTTGAGGCACTCAGACAGATGGAGCTCGGCTTCTCTGACGCTGTATTCCTTGACTCAGTCGTTGCGAATTACTTCATAACCTCCAACGACAAGGACTATATCGTTCTTGACGGCAATCTTGAGGCTGAGGAGTACGCAATAGGCTTCCGCAAGGAGGATCAGGCTCTGCGTGACAAGGTGCAGGAGACTCTCAGCGGCATGAAGGCTGACGGAAAGCTCGGCGAGATATCGACCAAGTGGTTCGGCAGCGACGTTACAACAGTACAGTAAGAACAGCTATGAAAAAAGACCGGAAGAAAACAGCGGCTGAGAAAAAGCCGGAGCTGCACAGGAAAAATACCCCGGAGCAGCTTGAGCTTGTAGGAAAAATGCGTTCGGAGATAACCCGGAGCACGGCTTCTGTCGTCAGCTTCCGGCTTGAGGATACGCTCGTTATCACTCCGTTCCCGGAGCTGAGGGATATCTTCCGCTTTATGGAGCACGATTTCTCGATGCTCTATACCGGAAAAAAGAGCTTCACGGAGCTTCGCTGTGCCGCAGAGGACGCCGCACAGCGTTCCGGTACGCTCACTCTTGAAAGGATATACAGCATACTCGAACGCACGGCGAAAATAACGCCGCAGAGCCGTGAAAAGCTCATGGAGAGGGAATGCGAGCTTATCGTGTATTTTTCATTCCCCCGCAGCTGCGGACTGGATATCCTTGAACACGCAAGAAAATCCGGAAAGAGGCTCGTTATCATCACGGAGCTTTACTACCCGGAGGGTACGGTAAAGCGGATAATGAGCCGATGCGGCTACGGCGGGATACCGCTGATAATGTACAAAAACAAGTCCGGCTCCGGGCTTATCGGGGCGATCTCAGGCAATACCGGCTGCACTCCGGCGGAGATACTGCATATCGGCAGCAGCGTTGAGGACGACGTTGAAGCGGCTGTACTGAGCGGCTCACGCTCAATGCTGCTCTCCCCGGTCACTCCTGTCATGGTGCGTTCCGGCAGGCTCAGAGGCTACGCCGAGGCACAGCACGTTTATGACTTCGACACGCCGGAGCTGTTCGCACTCAAATGCTGCTTCGGGCTTTACGCTGCGTATGGCTTCGATATCCCGCAGAACAAGCAGCCGCAATCCGATTTCTGCGGCGATCTGCACCTTATCGGCTTCATTACGCTCGGCTGCCTTTCTCTCAGGGAGGATTTCGAGCCGGAGGACGAGCTGAATAAAAGGATACTTGCGGCACTTCGCTCCTGTCCGGAGTGCGTTGAGGGCTGCGAGGATCTAAGGACTGCGTTTGAAGCAAGATTTTCAGATTTTCTGGACAGCTTCGGGTATGCAGACTGTGAGCTGCCGTTCAATTTTCTTGCGGAATTTGCCTCGCCCGGAGACAAGAAGCTTTTAGAGAAATATCTTTCGGCGGAGGACTATGCAGCGTGGCTGAGCAGGAGCTATGAGCCGGAGCTTGCACCTGTGAGGAACCGGACGGTCAGAAAATCAGCACTATCAAGGCTCGCCGACAAGCTGTTTCCTCCGGGCACCCGTGTAAGGACTATCGTTGACGGCATTCTGCTCAAAATGCACCGCTGAACCAAGCCGGACGGCTGCCTTGCGGACATTTGAACAGTCTCAGACTAAAATCATCATTTTTCGATCATAACTATCCTTTTATGTCAAAATACGCTGTTGCAAAGGCGGAAAAAATCTGCTAACATAGAATTACAGCATAAAAGGAGGTAGAAAATAATGAACAATAAGATAAAGGTGCTGATAGGTGATGATTCCGGTGCAGGCGTGGGTATAGCAAATAAGCTTCGTGAAAGGGGAATGTATGCCTATACCAGACGCAAGGAGTGCAGTGCGGTGATAGATTCTGTCCAGAAGGAGTCGCCGGACGCTGTTGTCATTGATGTGAACCTGCAAAACGGCGACGCTGTGACGGTGATGCGGAGGGTAAAGGAATTCGGCGGAAAGCTGCCGTCATTCATCGTGCTTTCGGAGTACGACAATGAGTTTGTAGAGCGGCAGGTCATGGAGAACGGGGCTGCAAAGCTGCTGCTCAAGCCGTGTGACGCAGACGACCTTGCTGCTGCGATAAACTCCTCCGTCAGCAGCATTGCCGCAAGCCTTTCGGACGATATGGAGATAGTCGTGACAGATATGATACACCAGCTTGGCGTTCCCGCACATATCAAGGGCTACCACTATCTGCGTACTGCGATACTCTATTCTATCGAGGACAAGACGCTCCTCGACAGCGTAACGAAGCTGCTGTATCCCACCGTTGCAGGTATCTACGACACGACATCATCAAGGGTCGAGAGGGCTATCCGTCATGCGATCGAGATAGCGTGGGACAGGGGCAACGTCGATACGCTCAATTCATTTTTCGGCTATACAGTTGACACGGGCAAGGGAAAGCCCACAAATTCGGAGTTTATCGCGCTTATCACCGACAAGCTCCGGCTGAGGTACAAATCCCTGCTTGAGGTCAGAGGAAAGAGGTAATACTATGTCATTCATAAAAAAGGATATAAAGGAGCTTCAGCTAAACCCATTCACGAAGATAGGCAGTGAGTGGATGCTCCTCACCGGAGGAAAGCCCGGCAGCTTCAATACCATGACCGCTTCATGGGGACAGCTCGGCGTGCTGTGGAACAGGAACGTCCTGACCTGCTACATACGCCCGAACCGCTATACATACGGCTTTGTTGAGGACGGAGAGTACCTCACGGCATCGTTTTTCTCTGAGGAGCACCGCAAGGCACTTGCGTTCTGCGGCTCACATTCGGGCAGAGACTGCGATAAGGCGGCTGAGACGGGACTTGTCCCGGCAGAGCTTGACGGCTGTGTGACCTTTGAGCAGGCAGAGCTTGTATTCGTACTCCGTAAGCTGTATCAGTACGATATCACGGAGTCCGGCTTTGTGACAGATGATGATATTCCCGGCAGCACGTACAGAAGCGATTCTGAGCCGTATCACAGGGCATATATCTGTGAGATAACCGGGGTATATGAGAAAAAGGACTGATACACAAACGCCCTGCATGGATCATGCAGGGCGTTTTATATGGCTGTTACTGCTCCGCACCTCCGTCAACTATTCCCAGCTTGAGGAAATAGCTTTCGGAGTAGGCACGGTATTCGTCACGGAATTTCTGGTCGTTCTCCTTGACATCATGCAGATAAGCGTGGATATTGGTCTTTTCGTCAGTCTCGATGAGGTTTCCGGCGATATTTGAACAATGGTCGGAAACACGCTCTAAGTTTGTCAGGATATCCTGGAAAATGTATCCAAGCTCAACGGTACATTCATCGTTCTGCAAACGGCGGATATGGCGGTTTTTCAGCTCAGTGCTGAGGTTGTCTACTACCTCCTCAAGCGGCTCTACCTTGTGTGCAATGGTGAGATTGTTGAGGATATACGCATTGAACGCCTTGTCGATATTCTCATTTATCGCCTCAGAAAGCACGCTTATCTCCTTTACGCACTCCGGCGAGAACGATAATCCCTTCTCGTTCATCTCCTGAGCGGATTCCACAAGATTCACCGCATGGTCGGAGATACGCTCGAAATTGCCGATACTGTGCAGCATTTTTGAAACGATACGGCTGTCTCTTCCTGTAACGCTGCTCTTTGATATGCGGACGAGGTAGCCGTTTATCTTGTCCTCATATTCGTCGATGACGTTCTCCTTTTCGATAACATCAGCCGCAGACTTTTCGTCGTACTTTGTCACAAGGAGTTTCATAGCCTCCTGTATCGTCTCACGGGTGATATTCGCCATCTCTATAGTTGCGCTCCTGCACGCTGCAATAGCTACAGACGGGGTCTTCAGCAGCCTCTCGTCAAGTCCTGTAACAGTGAGCTTCTGCTCTTCCGGCTCGTCCTTGCTGTCCCTGATAAGGATATGCGAGAGCCATACGAGCTGCTTTGTGAACGGAAGGAACATGACGGTGGTAGCGACGTTGAAGATAGTGTGCATTGCGGAAATGCCGACATATCCGACAGTATCCTCCATAAAGCCCATAACTCCGGTCTTTTCGAGGATAATTATTATCGGCAGCAGCACGAGAGTGCCGATTATTTTTATGATTATATGTATCCATGCGACACGCTTTGCGTCCTTGCTTACACCGAAGGTCGAGAGAAGTGCGGTAACGCACGTACCGATGTTGCAGCCCATGATTATCGGCAGAGCCATGCCGTAGGTCAGACCGCCGGAGGCTGAGAATGCCATGAGTATAGCGATAGAGCCGGCTGAGCTCTGGATTATTCCGGTAAACGCAGTACCGACGAGTACGCCGAGTACGGGGTTTTCAAATGCTGTCAGGAGCTGACGGAACTGCTCTGAGCTTGTGAGCGGCTCGACCGACTGCTTCATCAGGGTCATTCCGGTCATGAGCACCGCAAATCCGACGAGGATACGCCCGATATCCTTTTTCTTGTTTTTCTTGCACGCCATTATCATAATGATACCGACGAGTGCGATAAGCGGCGAGAATGCCTCAGGGTCGAGGAGCCCGAGCAGGAATGAAGCGGCACCGCCGCCCTCACCGCCGTTGATATCTCCGAGGCAGAGTATCCACGCAGTAAAGGTAGTACCGATATTTGAGCCGAAGCAGACTGCGATAGTCTGTTCGAGCTGCATAAGCCCGGAGTTTACGAAGCCGACGAGCATTACAGTCATAGCCGAGGACGACTGGATAGCGATAGTGACTATCATTCCGAGGAGGATGCTCATGAGCTTGGTAGAGGTCATTTTCTTGAGTGCGGATTCAAGCTTTCCGCCGGTCAGCTTTTCAAGCCCTGTGGACATTACGTTCATACCATACAGGAAGAACGCCAGTCCGCCGAGCATTGTGAAGATGTTGAATACCGAAAATTCCGTGTCCATAATTTTTGCTCCTTGTCTTATCCCCCGTGATTTTCTGAATCTATTTTTATCTGCATTTATTATAATTGCAGCGGGGGAAATAGTCAAGGAGAAAAGCGGAAATTTAACGTGAATTTTACAAAACCGTCAGATATATAAAAATCATATACCCCTGATAAAAAATATATATTTGCAAAATCCGGGCATACATGATATAATCATGTCAGTGAAAGATTACTGAGCGTTAAAAATGCAGATGTAATGACACCGGGTAATCAGATATTGGATGTCAATATCGTGCTGCCATATCAAAATCATATAAGAGATCCAGAAATTTTCAATTTTCATCCTTTATAAAAGATAAAAGAGCCTTGTTTTCACTCGACAAGGCTCTTTTATCTTTTTTATTGCTCGTATTCCGGCTCAAGCTTGCCGCCGTTCCTGAGTATCTCATACTCGTCAAGAGTGAGGACTCCGTCGGAGTTGTAGCAATGTATCAGGTAGTCCTTTTTCATATATTCCTCGGAGAGCTTTCCGTCATTTTCGAGGTATTTGCCGTACCACAGCCCGAAAAAGCTCCACACGGCATTGTCACGGAACGAAGCGTCGATATCCGGTATGCTGCTGCATTCACTTAGGGCAACGAGCTTATCTCCGCCGACTATCCCCTGCAATGCAGCGAACTGCTCAAAGCGGCTGCCGAAATCCCTGCTGCTGTCGAGGTATATATCCAGTGCGGCGATATCGAACGTATCCTTGTCAACGAGAACAGTGTCGCTCTGACCGCTCCACACCCATATAAGATTGTCCAGCCCGAAGAACTCCGTATATCTTTTATACATCAGCTCCCAGAGCCATATATAGGCGTCCGCACCGTCAGCACCCCACCAGAACCAGTCGCCTGCTGCCTCATGGAGCGGTCTCCACAGCACCGGAACGCCCTTGTTCCGCAGTATCGTGAGCTGACCCGCCATATCGTCCATGCCGAGTATCAGCCCGTAGCATTCCTTGGTTATCTGCCCGGACGAATAGAGCCCCCGTATCTCCTCCTGGGTCTTTCCGGCGATATCAAGCTCCGTGTATGCGTCAGCGAGCCGGAAGTCCGTTTCCTCAGCGTACACCGAGGGCTTCTCCCCCGGAGCGTTCCAGTACCACATAAGCCCCGGGATACCGCCGTTTTTGTACCATTCCGCACACGCATCGAGCGTCTTTGTCTCAACGTCTCCGGTCAGGGCACAGAAGCGTATCACCGGGTATTTTCCGGTCGTTTCGTGTATCAGCTCTATTTCATCTCCGGGCGACTGTGTGCTGTCGGAGACGTACTGCCCGGAGAGGATATATCTCCCGTAGCTCTCCGTCATGAAGCTGAGCAGCTTTTTTGCCGATTCACCGGCGTTTTCATTGACCGGGGAATCCTCCGTATCGTAGCTGAGGCGGCTGAGGGTGGTGTTGTTTGCCAGCCTCAGATAGTCCAGCTTAATGTCCCCGGACGGCTCTGTCACATCTATCACAATGGCGCTCTGTCCCTTTGTGAGAAACGCACCGTACAGAGTGATAAGCGTAAATTCGCCGTCGTCCATAGTCGTGAACGAGCTGAATTCTCTGCCGTTGACAAGGACCTTGCACTCAGTTTCGGTGTCGGCGGATATGCTGAACGCTAAGTCGTAGTGCTGAGTGCTCGGAGCCTTTATATCGAACGTCACCGAGCCGCCGCTGTCCGGAAAGCCCGTGACATAGCCCTCACCGCTGAAGACCTCGCCGTCCTCGCCGTCCTGTGCAGGCTCTCCGGCAGTTTTCAGACCGCTGCTGAGCTTTGCGTCCTCCGCTTCATAGAGGTCGCCGGTGTCATGCGGGATTATCTCCGGGTAGGTTATCGGGTAATCCGGGTACAGGCTGTCGGTCTTTTCGGTCGCAGGCTCGGTCTTATCCTCAGTCGGAGCGTCTGTCTCAGGCTGAGTTTCCTCCTGAACGGCAGACGTTGGCTCCGGAGGTGTATTGTCGCTTTTTTCAGTCTTTTTGCAGCCGCTGAGCGACAGCGTCAGCAAAGCCGCAGCAAGCACTGCTGTTTTTTTCATTCTGTTCTCCTTATTCTGTACTCTCACGGCTTTATGACATATTTCTTCCCGGCGTGAGCTGTGAAAATTATAACTCCGTCCTCAATGCGTGAGCCTACATTTTCTCCGTCACAGCTCACGCTTGCGACACAGCCTGTACGTATCCTGTATTCTGTGTCAAGACCGGCAGCTACAGCCGCATAGGTCAGTCTTCCGTCCTCCCACTCTATATCGACCTCAGCACCGCCCTTGGCCCTGAGTCCGTAAACGTGACCGCTGTGCCATTCCTCCGGGAGAGCCGGGAGCAGAACGATCTCTCCGCCGCAGCTTTGCAGCAGAGACTCCGCAATTGCCGCAGTACCGCCGAAATTCCCGTCTATCTGGAACGGAGGGTGCGAGTCGGTCATATTGGGGTTGGTGGAGTGTGAGAGCAGCTTTTTGAGGTTTTCATACACCATTCTTCCGTCGTAAAGCCTTGCCCACATATTCGTTATCCACGCACAGCTCCAGCCGGTGTGACCGCCGCCGTGTATAAGTCTTCTCACGAGCGTAGCCCTTGCAGCGTCAGCAAGCTTCGGCGTTTTGTTCGGGGTTATGAGGTCAGCCGGGTGCAGGGCGAAAAGCTGAGAGATATGCCTGTGACCTATCTCCACCTCATCGTAGTCCACAGCCCATTCCTTTATCTGTCCATATTTTCCGATCTCCGGCTGCGGCAGTCTTTCAAGCATTTGTGACAGTCTCTGTGCAAGCTCCTTATCTCTGTCAAGAAGCTCCGCTGCCTTTATGACGTTGCTAAACAGGACGGTGATTATCTGCGAATCCATTGACGGCCCCATACACAGGCAGCCCTTCACGCCGTTCTCCGTCAGGTATGTATTCTCCGGCGAAACGGACGGACAGGTGACGAGCTGACCCTCACTGTTCTCAATGAGGAACTCTGCAAAAAATTCCGCCGCCTCCTTCATGATATGGTACTTATCCGCAAGGAACTCCATATCCCCGGTATACTCGAAGTGTTCAAAGATATGCAGCGAAAGCCATGCACCGCCTGTAGGCCATATCGTTGCCGGCATCCAGAGATCCTGAGGAGCGGTATCGCCCCATATATCGGTATTGTGGTGGCACACGAAGCCCTTGTCTATGCCGTACATTTCCTTAGCAGTTATCCTGCCGTTCTCACATACTCTTTCGAGCAGGTCGAACAGCGGCAGGTGGCACTCTGAAAGGTTGCAGCTCTCAGCCGGCCAGTAATTCATCTCGGTGTTGATATTTACAGTGTACCTGCTGCCCCATGCCGGCCACATATTCTCGTTCCATATGCCCTGTAAATTCATGGGCTGAGTACCAGGACGGCTTGCGGATATCATGAGGTATCTGCCATAGTTGAAGAAAAGCTCCATGAGTTTGTTGTCGTGGACGAGCCGGGCACTGTCCTTTGTGTCCATTTCATCGCCCTTGAGCCGGGTTATCCTCTCGTCCGTTGTCATGGAGGATATCTCAGTGTCACTGTTGTCGCACAGCGAAAGCTCCGTGCGGTTGAAAAGTGCCTGATAGTCGGCAGTGTGCCGCATAAAAAGCTCCTCGTATCCGCACCGCAAAGCCATTTCAACGTCGATCTTTGCAGAGCTGATATAATTCTCGCCGTAGAAGCTTGTGCGTGCTGAGAGGACTATCATCACCTCGTCAGCATTTTTCACGCTCAGGCAGCCGCCGAGAGTCCGCAGCTCGCCGCCCTTTGCTGCCGCACCGATGCACACAGCGAAGAATATCCCGTCCCGGCTGCCGGTGCCGCCGGTATACAGGAGCATATTCTCACCGCACGGGCGGTTGTCGTCGTAATAGTCATCTCTGCCGTCAATAGAGCAGGTAAGGCTGATCTTCCCCGGGGAATCGGCAGTTATGCGTATCACCATAACATCATCAGGAGCTGAGCAGAACACATTTCTTGTGTAGCGTATGCCGTCTGCCGAGAAATATACATCAGCAGCAGCGTCAGCGATATCGAGGTCACGCATATAGTCCCTTGCCTTGCCGGGAAGCTCCATATTTATCCGGAGGTCGCCGAGCGGCATATAGTGGCGCATATTCGGTGTAACGCCCTGCATTTTCTGGAATGCGAGCTTTTCCGCCTCTGGTATCCTGCCGTCAATGAGAAGCGAGCGCACCTCGGCAAGTCCCTCTCTTGCGTCAGGGTTTATGCGGTGACGCAGACCGCCTGACCAGACGGAGTCCTCGTTGAGCTTGATGACCTCCTCTGCGGCACCTCCGAAGACCATACCGCCGAGCCTGCCGTTGCCGACCGGCAGAGCCCAGTCGAAGCTCTCCGCAGGCGTTTTATAGTAAAGTAAGGTTTCTGTTGACATATTGTACTCCTCCTGGGATAGCGTATCAAAAGAAATGAAAATCATACGTGAGGTCGTCCCTGTAAATCTATCCGAATTATAATGTTTTCCATAATACTATTCGCAGCTGAACTTAAAAAAAGACCTGCCTGCAAAAAGCAGGCAAGTCTATTATACCATATAATAGTGCATTTGTCTACTCTATTATATGAATTCCTTAGTAACAATTCTCTGTTTTATCCGATTTGACTGGGTTTCAGAGAGTTGTTGGTAGATAATATAAACGTGAATCACATTATTTTTCTACCATTTTTT
>JAFVFL010000033.1 GCA_017475555.1 Ruminococcus sp. | reverse complement strand
CTCGTCAGCCATCTGCTGGATAGGCATAGGAGTACGAACACCAGCAACAACGTCCTCGCCCTGAGCGTTCTTGAGGAACTCGCCCATGAGCTGCTTCTCACCAGTAGCAGGGTCACGTGTGAAAGCAACGCCTGTACCGCAGTTGTCACCCATATTACCGAATGCCATAGACTGAACGTTTACAGCAGTACCCCATGAGAACGGGATATCGTTGTCCATTCTGTATACGTTAGCTCTCGGGTTGTCCCATGAACGGAAAACAGCCTTGATAGCACCGATGAGCTGCTCCTTCGGGTCGTCCGGGAAGTCAGCACCGATCTTAGCCTTGTACTCAGCCTTGAACTGATTTGCAAGCTCCTTGAGATCGTCAGCGTTGAGGTCAACGTCCTGAGTAACGCCTCTGTCAGCCTTCATTTTATCAATAAGCTCCTCGAAGTACTTCTTGCCGACCTCCATAACAACGTCGGAGTACATCTGGATAAATCTTCTGTAGCAGTCCCAAGCCCATCTGGGGTTATTGGACTTCTCTGCGATGGTATTGACAACAGTCTCGTTGAGACCGAGGTTGAGGATAGTATCCATCATACCAGGCATTGAAGCACGGGCACCTGAACGAACGGAAACGAGGAGCGGATTCTCCTTATCGCCGAACTTCTTGCCGGTGATGCCCTCCATCTTTGTGATGTACTCATTGATCTCAGCCATTATCTCATCAGAGATACCGCCGTCCTCATAGTACTGAGTACAAGCCTCAGTAGTGATAGTGAAGCCCTGCGGAACGGGGAGACCGATGTTGGTCATCTCAGCGAGGTTAGCTCCCTTGCCGCCGAGAAGCTCTCTCATGCTGGCATTACCCTCTGAGAAAAGGTAGCAATATTTTGTTGCCATTGGTTATATACCTCCAGTTTTAAACTTTGACCGGAGAGCATTTCCTGAACGCACAGTCCGCTCTCCGACTTATCTACATTATAACATATTCCGGAAGAAATTACTATATATAATTAGTGAAAATTTATGCGTTAATTTTAATGCAACTTGCACAAAGATTTGTGAAAATATATAAAAATAAAAAAATATGCTTGCAATTATTGTTAGAATTTGTGATAATAATTATAACGATCTTTTTGTAAAGGAGAGATTTTCATGAAAGCGGAGAACAATTCCAACAAGGCAGTTATCCTTGCCGGCGGACAGGGCAAGCGTATGAAGGCTGAGATACCCAAGCCGCTGTTCAGAGTCCTCGGCGAGCCGATGCTTGAATGGGTCATATCGGCGTGTGAGGATGCCGGGATAAGTGATATATGTGTTGTCAAGGGGTATAAGGAGGAGCTGATAGAGGAATACCTCGGCGGAAGATATACGACTGCTCTTCAGGCTGAGCGTCTCGGAACAGGTCATGCGGTAATGCAGGCTGTCCCATTTCTTGAGGAGGGACTTGAGGATGCTCCCGACGGGAATACCCTCGTGCTCTGCGGTGACGCTCCGTTCATCGACCCGGTGACCATAAAGGAATCGCTTATCCTCCACAGGCAGAACGGCAATGCGGTAACTGTGATAACTGCGGAGCTTGACGACCCGACTGGCTACGGGCGTGTCATACGCTCAGGCGGCGGCAGTATTTCGGCGATCGTGGAGCATAAGGACGCAACAGATGAGCAGAGAGCCGTCAGGGAGGTCAACTCAGGTGCATACTGGTTCAGGACGGCTGACCTGATACAGCTTCTGGGCAGGCTGACGAATGACAACGTACAGCATGAATACTACCTCACGGATACGGTTGCCGGAGCTATTGCGGAGGGAAAGAACGCAGGTGCCTATAAATCGGCAAATCCTCAGATAATCCGTGGAGCGAACAGCCGCCGTGACCTTCTGGAGCTTAACGAGTACGCACGCATGGAGGTCATAGGCAAGCACCTCGACAACGGCGTTGAATTTGCCTGCACTGACGGCATCATCATAGAGCGGAGCGTTGAGATAGGTCAGGGAAGTGAGATCCTTCCGGGGACTATCCTCCGCCGTGGCACATCTGTCGGAAAGAACTGCATTATCGGGCCTTATTCGGTAGCTGACGGCTGCGTTATCGGCGATAATGTTGAGATAAATACCTCGCAGGTATTTGATTCGGTCATAGAAAACGGAGCGGTCATAGGGCCATATGTACATATCCGTCCGGAGAGCCGTATCCGTTCCGGTGCAAGGATAGGCGATTTTGTTGAGATAAAGAACTCCGAGATCGGCGATGAGACTATGATATCGCACCTTGTATATGTGGGCGACAGCGACGTTGGCAGGAAGGTGAATATCGGTGCGGGAACAGTCACGGTAAACTTTGACGGTATCGCAAAGAGCCGCTGCACTATCGGCGACTACAGCTTCATCGGCAGCAATACCAATCTGATCGCACCTGTACGTCTCGGCAAGGGAGTATACACTGCGGCGGGTGTCACCGTAACGAGGGATCTTCCGAGCTATGCACTTGCCATCGACCGGGGAGAGCTGAAGGTGCGGCAGGGCTATACATTGAAGAAAATGGACGAGAAGAAAATGGACGATAAGACGAAAAAGGAAATAACCAAGAGAAAAAAGGACGAATAACGGCTAAAAATAAAGGCAGATACTCACGGGTATCTGCCTTTTGTTTTTTACAGAGCGTTTATCATCTCTTCAAGCTTCTGGATCAGAGCCTTTGCCTTTGTCTCCTTGTCACGTATATCAGCAACGACCTTCTCCGGAGCTTTCGACATGAATTTCTCGTTATTCAGCTTATTATTAACGAAATCAAGCTCCTTGTACGCCTTTTCAAGCTCCTTGTTCAGCCTTGCACGCTCACTCTCAATGTCAACAAGCTCCTTGAGCGGCATGAACAGCTTCGCATCTGAGGTAGCCGCACTTACCATGCCGCTGAGCTCCTCAGACTCCTCTGCGGCAATTGATACCTCAGAGGCTCCCGCAAGACGGATAAGGAAGTCTCCAGCCTCTGCGTACTCCTCCGGGTCAGCGGTCACTATAGTGATATGTGCCTTTCTGGAGTTGGGGACTTTAAGCCCGGAGCGTGTCTCACGGACAGTCCGTACAGCCTCCATTATCTTCTCCATTCTCTCTTCGTCCTCCGGGAAGCACAGCCCGTCCCTGAATACCGGCCAGCTCTGGAGCATGAGGTAGCCCTCCTCGTGAGGAAGTGCCTGATATATCTCCTCAGTTATGAACGGCATGAACGGGTGCAGCAGCTTCATAAGATCGGTCAGCACATATGCAAGCACGTTCTCGACATTCTGCTTCTTCTCCTCGTCATTTCCGCTCAGGCGGTTCTTGGCAAGCTCAATGTACCAGTCGCAGAATACGTTCCAGATAAAGTCGTATACCTTCTGTGCAGCAACGCCCATATCGAAATTCTCAAGGTTCTGTGTAACGTCACGGATAAGGGAGTTCAGCTTTGAGAGTATCCACTTGTCCTCAAGGGCAAGCTTGTCCTCAGCCGGCAGCTCGGTCTTGTCTATCGACATATTCATGAGCAGGAAGCGTGAGGCGTTCCATATCTTATTGGTGAAGTTGCGCATTGCGATTATCTTTTCCTCGCTGTAGCGCATATCATTTCCGGGAGAGCTTCCCTGAACGAGCATGAAGCGCAGTGCATCTGCACCATACTTTTCGATTACCTCAAGCGGGTCAACGCCGTTGCCGAGAGATTTGGACATCTTCCGTCCCTGACTGTCCCTTACGATACCATGTATAACAACTGTATCGAACGGCAGCTTTCCGGTGTAGGCAATGCCGGAGAATATCATTCTGCTCACCCAGAATGTGATGATATCATACCCCGTAACGAGAGTTGATGTCGGGTAGAAATATTTATAGTCCTCATTCTCCGTGTCGGGCCAGCCGAGTATCGAGAACGGCCAGAGTGCAGAGGAGAACCATGTATCGAGCGTATCCGGGTCACGTGTCAGGCTTTCACAGCCGCACTTCTGACACTTGCAGGGTGCTGTCTTTGCAACGTTTATCTCGCCGCAGTCATCACAGTACCATGCCGGTATCTGATGGCCCCACCACAGCTGACGGGAAATGCACCAGTCACGGATATTTCTCATCCAGTTGAGGTATATCTTATTGAACCTCTCCGGAACGAATTTCAGTTCGCCGTCTTCGACAGCCTTGACAGCCGGCTCAGCAAGAGACTTCATGCGGACGAACCACTGCTTTGACACCATAGGCTCGATAGTCGTATGGCAGCGGTAGCACGTTCCGACGTCATGCTTTATCTCCTCGACCTCCTTGAGTATGCCAAGTGCTTCAAGGTCTGCAACTACAGCCTTTCTTGCTTCATCAGTCGTCATTCCGGCATATTTCCCGCAGTCGAGCACCTCAGGCTCTCCCTCAGTAAGTCTGCCTGAGGCTTTAAGCTCCTCATACTCCGCAACGTCTGCTGCACCGGTCATACGTCCGTCGTAAGTGAAGCAGCGTACACGGGGCAGGTCATGACGCTCTCCGACCTCGAAGTCATTCGGGTCGTGGGCAGGGGTTATCTTAACGACACCGGTACCCTTCTCCATATCGGCGTGCTCATCGCATACTATGGGTATCTCCTTGTCAATGAGCGGCAGGATAACGTGCATTCCGTGAAGGTGCTTATACCGTGGGTCAGCCTCATTTATCGCAACGGCTGTATCTCCGAGCATTGTCTCAGGACGGGTAGTAGCTATTTCGAGCATTTCCCCGGTCTCCTTGACTTTATAGAGGATATGCCAGAAATGTCCGCTCTGCTCCTCGTACTCGACCTCTGCATCGGAAATGGAGGTCTGGCATTTCGGACACCAGTTTATCATTCTGTTGCCCCGGTATATCTTCTTTTCGTTGTACAGCTTTACGAATACCTCAAGTACAGCCTTTGAGCACTGATCATCCATAGTGAAGTGCTCTCTCTCCCAGTCGCAGGACGAGCCGAGGGTTTTCAGCTGAGTTACTATCCTGTTGCCGAACTTCTCCTTCCACGCCCATGCCCTCTCCATGAACCTGTCACGTCCGAGGTCAGCCTTTGTAAGCCCGTCCTTACGCATATCCTCGACTATCTTCGCCTCGGTAGCTATGGCAGCGTGGTCAGTGCCGGGTATCCAGAGTGCGGAATAGCCCTGCATTCTCTTGAAGCGGATAAGTATATCCTGCATCGTATTGTCAACAGCGTGACCCATATGCAGCTGTCCGGTAACGTTCGGAGGCGGCATTGCTATGGAGTAATGCTCCTTGTCCGGGTCGATGATACCCCGGAAGCAGCCGTCCGACTCCCATTTTTCATAGATCTTTTTTTCTACCGAACCGGGGTCATAGGTCTTTGGCAGATCGTTCTTCATCTGTTATGATCTTCCTTTCTGTATGGTGATAACCGGACAGCCGGGGAAATTCCGGCTGTCCGGGATAGATTTATGTTTACCTTGCAACGCTTACAGTTACCTTTCTTCCGTCCTCATAATCAACGTCAAAGGTAAGATCGGGAGAGGCTATCTCAGTATAGTCACTGAGCGTCTCGCCTGAGATATAATCGAGCCATGCAGCCGGAGCGTCACCGGTGATCGAGAGCGATATCCTGTCCATGATCTCGCAGTCCATCTGACGGCGTGCGTCCTGTATGCTGCGGACGATATCACGGGCAAAGCCCTCGTCCCGCAGCTCATCGGTTATAGTGAGGTCAAGCGAAACGACTATACCCTTGTCACTCGCAACGTGCTGACCCTTCTTTGCCTGATAGGTGACAAGGATTATCTCAGGGTCGAGCTGCTCCTCCGCACCGTTGATGTCAAGCACGGCACTGTCGGCAGTGAGGCGGAATTTTCCGCTCTTTACAGCCTTTATTATATCCGATATCCTGTCCGGATAGCGGTTTCTTATCTCATTGAAATTAGGAGCGTATTTAACATCTGCAACGCTCTCAACGCTCTCAAGCAGCTCAACGCTCTTGACGTTCAGCTCCTCTGCGATTATGTCGCTGAAGCTCTCTATAACGGCATTCTGTGAAGTGTCAGAGAGTGCAGTGCGGAGACTGCTGAGCGGCTGGCGGTTCTTTACATTGTTCTTGCTTCTGATCGAGCGTGCGAGGTAGATAACGCTGCGGACGAGCTTTACCTGCTCTATAAGCTCATCATCACGGAAGCTCTCAGGGATATCAGCCCATGTGTCAAGGTGTACCGAGTAGCCGCCGGTGAGCGTTTTATAGAGCTTTTCGGAGATTATCGGTGCAGCCGGAGCGAAGAGCTTTGTCATGTTGACGAGCACATAATACAGCGTCTCATATGCGTTCTTCTTGTCCTCGCTCATTCCCTTCTCCCAGAATCTTCTTCTTGAACGGCGTATGAACCAGTTCGTAAGTCCGTCAACAAGGTCTATAAGGCTGTCAACGTACTTATTCACATAGTAAGCGTCCATATTCCGTGTTATGGAGTCAGAAGCCTCCCAGAGCTTTGCGAGCATCCAGCGGTCGAGCTGATTGGTGCTTGTCGGGGGGGTAAGGCTGTCCGGGCGGAAATTGTCGATATTTGCGTAGGAAATGAAGAAATTGCAGGCATTCCACCACGGGAGTATGATCTGCTGATAAGCGTCCTGAATGCCGCTGTCATCAAAGAGCAGGTCGCCGATGAGCATTGCATTTGTCTGATAGAGGTAGAGCCTGAATGCGTCAGTGCCGTACTTCTTCATGAGCAGCATAGGGTCTGTGTAGTTCTTTGAGGATTTGGAGAGCTTCTTTCCGTCCTTTGCGAGTATAGTACCGTGTACCACGCAGTTTGAGAAGCAGGGCTTGTCGAACAGTGCAACGGAGAGAACGTGCAGATAGTAGAACCAGCAGCGTATCTGTCCGGTATACTCAACGATGAAGTCGGACGGGAAGTGCGAATCGAACCACTCCTTGTTCTCGAACGGATAGTGCTTCTGAGCGAAGGGTACAGAGCCGCTCTCGAACCAGCAGTCAAGCACCTCAGGTACACGCACCTTTGTGCCTGTACAGCCGGGACAGCTGCACTTGAAGGTCACCTTGTCCATATACTGACGGTGGAGGTTTTCAAGGCGAATGCCGCTTGCCTGCTCTATTTCATCTATGCTTCCGAGAACTGTCCTGTCGCCGCAGGTATCGCATTCCCAGATCGGTATAGGAGTTGCCCAGTAGCGGTTTCTGGAAATGTTCCAGTCACGTGCGTTCTCCAGCCACTTGCCGAATCTTCCGTGCTTGACAGTCTCAGGCACCCAGTTTATCTCCTCATTGCACTCAATGAGCCTGTCCTTTATCTTTCCGATGTTGAAGTACCATGCGTCCATAGCCTTGTATATGAGCGGACGCTTGCATCTCCAGCAGTGCGGATAGTTATGCTCGATAGTACCGTCAGCGACTGCCTTGCCGTTGTCGTAGAGGAACCGGATAACGACCGGGTTCATCTCGATGACGTTCCTTGTGCCGTCAGGCTCGTAGAAGTCAGTTACCTCCTCTGTGAAGCGTCCCTTTGCGTCAACAGGGTTCACCAGGGGGATATCATTGTTCTTGCACGTCCAGTAGTCGTCCTCACCGAAGGCAGGGGCAGTATGTACGATACCGACACCCTCGTCAGCTCCGACATAGTCAGCGGTAACGACCTTGAACGCCTTGTCCTTCAGATCTGCAAAATAGGGGAACAGCGGCTCATAGCTGCGTCCCACAAGCTCCTCGCCCCGGCAGGTCTTTACTATCTCAGGCTCCTTGCCGAATATCTTGTCATATCTTGAAAGCACAGCTGTGCAGGCGATATATATATCCTCTCCTACGTCAACGAATGCGTACTCCAGCTCCTTGCCGACTGCAAGGCAGAGATTGGACGGCAGAGTCCACGGAGTTGTAGTCCATGCAAGGAAATAAACTGTCTTTCCGTCTATGACCTCATCAGTTTTGAACCTTGCGATTATCCATCTGTCCTGACGGGGACGGGTCGAATCGGATTCTCTTGTGTCGGAGATAGAAAGCGATGTCTCGCAGTGTGTACAGTAGGGGGTCACACGGTAGTCACGGTAGATAAGTCCCTTGTCATAGCACTGCTTGAACGCCCACATGACGCTCTCCATAAAGGTCGGGTTCATGGTCTTGTAGGCACCCTCATAATCGACCCAGCGTGCCATCTGCTCAACATACTCTTTCCACGCCTCATTATTGCCGGAGACCAGCTCAAAGCACTTGTCGTTGAAAACGTCGATACCGAGAGTATTCTCGATGTAATTCTTGTCGTCGATACCCAGATCCTTCTCGACCTGATTCTCAATAGGGAGTCCGTGGCAGTCCCAGCCCCATACACGGGGTACCTTGTAGCCGCGCATAGTCCAGTATCTCGCTATCATATCCTTTATGAACGAAACGAGGATAGTTCCGTGGTGCGGCTTTCCTGTCGGGAACGGAGGCCCGTCGTAGAATACTACCTCATCAGCATTCTCCTTGTCCACCGACTTTCTGAATACATCGTCATCTCTCCAGAATTTCAGGACATCCTCCTGTATAGAGGACATATCCGGCTTTCCTGCAAGCTCTTCGTACTTCATAATTCACTCACCTTTTTCAGCAGGGGCTGTTCTCTTTAACCTCTGCGATAATATATATTGCTACCCCGGAAAGGTTAGCAATACTAAAATTATACCTCTTTTGTACAGATTTGTCAAGGGTATATGCAGAAACAGACCCTCCGGTATCAGAGATACTGCTTCAGGTACTGCCCTGTATACGACTCAGGACACGCTGCGACCTCCTCAGGAGTTCCCTGTGCAACGATAGTTCCGCCGCCGTCACCGCCCTCAGGGCCGAGGTCGATGATATGGTCAGCCATTTTTATCACATTGAGATTGTGCTCTATCACAAGCACAGTATTTCCCTGATCTGCAAGCTGTGAGAGTACATCTATCAGCTTATGCACATCAGCTGTGTGAAGTCCGGTCGTAGGCTCGTCAAGGATATAGAACGTCCTTCCGGTCGCACGCTTTGACAGCTCAGTTGACAGCTTTACTCTCTGTGCCTCACCGCCGGAGAGTGTCGTCGCAGGCTGACCTATCTTGATATACCCAAGCCCTACGTCCTGTAAGGTTTTCAGCTTTCTGGCTATCTTCGGCAGATGCTCAAAGAACTCGACGCCCTCATCGACCGTCATTTCCAGAACATCATATATCGACTTGCCCTTGTAATGCACATCGAGCGTTTCACGATTGTATCTTCTTCCCTTGCAGACCTCGCACGGCACATAGATATCCGGCAGGAAGTGCATTTCGATCTTGATTATTCCGTCGCCCTCACACGCCTCACATCTTCCGCCCTTGACATTGAAGCTGAATCTGCCGCTTGTGTAGCCGTGAGCCTTTGCGTCGGGGGTCTGTGCGAAAAGATCACGTATATCGTTGAATACGCCGGTATATGTCGCCGGGTTAGACCTCGGCGTGCGGCCTATCGGTGACTGGTCGATACATATGACCTTATCGAGCTGGTCAAGCCCCTCCATTGAGCTGAACGCACCCGGACGAGTCTTTGCACGGTTGAGCTTTGCCGCAAGGTGCTTATGGATAATGCCGTTGACGAGCGAGGACTTTCCGGAGCCGGAAACACCCGTGACGCACACCAGCTCGCCGAGCGGGATCTTAACGTCGATATTTTTCAGATTATGCTCCGCCGCACCCTTTACAGTGAGAAAATGCCCGTTTCCCTCTCTGCGTTTCTCCGGCAGCTCTATCTTCCTCTTGCCGCTGAGGTACTGCCCGGTCACGGACTCCCTGCATTTGAGCAGCTTCGGCACAGTCCCGGCAAATACGACGTTTCCGCCGTTGACACCAGCTCCCGGCCCTATATCGACTACATAATCCGCTGAAAGTATCGTATCATCATCATGCTCAACGACTATGAGCGTATTGCCGAGATCACGCAGCCGCTTCAGGGTAGCGATCAGCTTGTCGTTGTCACGCTGGTGCAGACCGATAGACGGCTCATCGAGGATATACAGCACTCCGACGAGTGACGAGCCTATCTGTGTCGCAAGGCGTATCCTCTGGCTCTCGCCGCCGGAAAGAGTACCGGAGGAGCGTGACAGTGTGAGATATTCAAGTCCCACGCTGCCGAGGAAGCCGAGCCTTGACTTTATCTCCTTGATGATACGCTCACCTATGAACATCTGCTGCTGCGTCAGCTCCAAATTATCAAAGAAATCAAGTCCCCCCTTTACAGACAGGTCTGTGACCTCGCTTATATTCTTCCCGCCGACAGTTACAGAAAGATACTCGTCACGCAGTCTCCTGCCCTTACAAGCCGGGCACTCTACCTCGCTCATATACTCCTCGATATCCGCCTTTGACCATTCGCTCGCAGTCTCGTTGTAGCGGCGTTCGAGGTTGTTGACGATACCCTCAAAGGGTGAGCGGTACTTTCCTCCCCCGATAGTCCCCGACCTTTCAAGCTCAAGTGCGGTATCGCCCGTACCGTAGAGGAATACATCAAGCTGTGCCTTTTTCAGCTTCTTTACCGGCACATCGAGCGGTATATCGTAATGCCTGGAGATCGCCCTGTAATACATCATGGCTATCGACGTATCATCAAGGCTGTTCCAGCCGGAAGCCTTTATCGCACCCTCCTCTATCGAAAGATCCCTGTTCGGGATTATCAGCTCCGGGTCGATATGCCTGAACATACCAAGTCCTGTACACTTCGGGCACGCTCCGACCGGGTTGTTGAACGAAAACATTACCGGTTCAAGCTCCCCGATACTGATATTATGCTCCGGGCAGGCGTAATTCTGGGAGAATATCATCTCCTCCCCGCCGATTATATCAGCAACAGCAAGCCCCTCCGTCAGCTTGAACACGGTCTCAAGGCTGTCGGTGATACGAGGCTCTATCCCGGGCTTTATTATTATCCTGTCAACGACTATCTCGATGTTGTGCTTCTTATTCTTTTCAAGCTTTATCTCCTCTGAAAGCTCATACATGATCCCGTCAGCACGCACCCGGACAAAGCCGCCCTTTCTTGCGGAATCAAGCTCCTTCTGGAACGTGCCCTTCCTGTTCCTTGCTATCGGTGCGAGCAGCTGGAGCTTAGTCCCCTCCGGCAGAGCCATAAGAGTATCAACCATCTGGTCGATGCTCTGCTGGCTTATCTCCCTGCCGCATATCGGACAATGGGGTATACCGATACGTGCGAAAAGCAGCCTGAGATAGTCGTATATCTCAGTTACCGTCCCGACAGTCGAGCGGGGATTCTTCGAGGTGGTCTTCTGATCTATGGATATAGCCGGGGAAAGCCCCTCGATACTGTCAACGTCCGGCTTTTCCATCTGTCCGAGGAACATTCTTGCATATGACGAAAGACTTTCAACATAGCGTCTCTGTCCGTCAGCGTAGATCGTATCAAAGGCAAGCGATGACTTTCCGCTTCCTGAAAGCCCTGTCATGACGATGAGCCTGTCCCTCGGCAGCTCAACGTCTATGTTCTTCAGATTATTTGCCCTTGCACCCTTGACTATTATCTTATCCTTCATTATATCCTTCCCCTGGTGTTATTCGCCTTTAAGCTCCTTTATCTTGTCACGGAGATATGCAGCGTGCTCAAATTCGAGCATTTTCGCTGCATTCTTCATTTCTGCGGTGAGCTTGTCGATCAGCTGCTGCCTTTCAGCCGCAGAGAGCTTCTTCTTTCCGGTCTTTTCCTCTACCTTTGCCTTTGAGGTTATTTCAAGAACGTCCCTTACCTCCTTGATAATGGTCTTCGGGACGATACCATGCTCTTTATTGTATACAGTTTGCAGACCTCTGCGGCGTTCTGTCTCGGTTATCGCTCTTTCCATCGAGCCGGTGACGGTGTCGGCATACATAATGACCTGACCGCCTGCATTTCTTGCCGCACGGCCGATAGTCTGTATGAGCGAGGTCTCACTTCTGAGAAAGCCCTCCTTGTCTGCATCGAGTATTGCGATGAGGCTGACCTCAGGGATATCAAGTCCCTCACGGAGAAGGTTTATTCCCACAAGCACATCAAATTCTCCGCTTCTCAGGTCCTTTATTATCTCCATACGCTCTATGGTGTCGATATCGTGGTGCAGATAGCGTACCCTCACGCCGAGATTCTCATAGTACGCCGTCAGATCCTCAGCCATTTTCTTTGTCAGCGTAGTGACAAGCACTCTCTCATTCCTCTCAGCACGGATATTTATTTCTGAAAGCAGATCATCTACCTGTCCCTGAGTCGGCTTGACGATTATCTCCGGGTCAACAAGTCCTGTCGGACGTATCACCTGCTCAACGATGATATCGGTCTTTTCACGCTCGATAGCACCGGGAGTAGCACTGACGTACACCGCCTGAGAGATATGTGCATTGAACTCATCGAAATTGAGCGGACGGTTATCGAGTGCCGAGGGCAGCCTGAAGCCATAATCTATCAGGGTCGTCTTTCTCGCCCTGTCCCCGGCATACATAGCCCTTACCTGCGGCAGAGTAACGTGGCTCTCGTCAACGATGAGCAGGAAATCCTCCGGAAAATGGTCAAGCAGAGTCTCCGGGATACTTCCCGGCGGTCTGCCTGCAAGCACACGGGAGTAATTCTCAACGCCGCTGCAATACCCTACCTCACGTATCATCTCCATATCGTACTGTGTCCGCTCACGGATACGCTGTGCCTCGATAAGCTTGCCCTCGCCGCTGAAATACTCTATCCTCTCCGCAAGCTCCCTGTCAAGCTCCTCAAGTGCAGAATCTATCTTATCGTCCCCTACAACGTAATGCGAAGCCGGGAATATCGCCGCATGGGAGAGAGTCGCCTTCACCTCTCCGGTGACGGTGTTTATCTCAGATATCCTGTCTATCTCGTCGCCGAAATACTCGACCCTTATAGCGGTATCGCCGGAGCGTGCCGGGAATATCTCCACAACATCGCCCCTCACCCTGAACCTGTTGCGCTCAAAGGCGATATCGTTCCGCTCATAGCGTATCTTTACAAGCTCACGGATAAGCTCATCTCTCGGCTTTTCCGCACCCTGACGGATAGAAACGCACATACTCCTGTATTCGTCCGGACTTCCGAGTGAGTAGATACACGAAACGCTCGCAACGATGATAACGTCCCGGCGTTCCGCAAGAGCAGAGGTCGCAGAGTGACGGAGCTTGTCTATTTCGTCATTTATCGAGGAGTCCTTTTCGATATAGCTGTCCGTACTCGGAACATACGCCTCCGGCTGGTAGTAATCGTAGTAGGAAACGAAGTATTCAACTGCATTTTCCGGGAAAAACTCCTTCAGCTCCGAGCACAGCTGGGCAGCGAGGATCTTGTTATGTGCAAGCACGAGGGTAGGCTTGTTGACCCTTGCTATGACGTTAGCCATAGTGAAAGTCTTTCCCGACCCGGTAACGCCGAGAAGTATCTGTTCCCTGACGCCGCTGTTTATGCCCTGCACGAGCTTATCTATAGCCTGCGGCTGGTCGCCTGCCGGGGCATACTGTGAGTGCAGGATAAATCTGTCCTTTTCTGCCATATTCTTGCTCCTTTCAGTAGCATAGGTATGTGCTGCTGCTCCGCCAATTATACTCTGCCAAGCATTGATCAGCAAGGCTTAGTTGAGAGAGCAATAATATTATACCACATTCTGTATGGTTTGAAAAGAGGTTTTGCGAACAAATTTTCATGAAAATAAGCAAAAAAATCTGCATTCCAGAGAATAACTGGAATGCAGAAACACCCGCGGCTCTTCGCCGCTGGAGCTGATGACCGGATTTGAACCGGTGACCTCCGCCTTACCAAGGCGATGCGCTACCAACTGTGCCACATCAGCACCAACAATAGCTATTATACATCATTCCGGGGCGGTTGTCAAGCCTTTTCATCAAAAAAATATATATTTCATTATTTTAACTGGTTATTCGTCACTGCTGTCCATTGCCGCTTCAATGAGCCTTCGCATGGTCGGATTGCCGTGAGTGAGCTTCTTTATCGTGAGCTGATCGTTTATCTTCGAGCCTGCTGTATTGAGCGAATCGAGCGAGCCGAGGAGCTTTTCCTTTGCGTCCTGCAATGCCGCTATAGCCTTGTCTATGTCCGTTATAGCTGTGTTGAAGCGCTTCTGAGCCATGTCGCAGCTCTTGGAAAAATCTGTGCGGAATTTGTCTATCTTTTTCTCAAAATTCGTAACGTCGATCTGCTGCTGTTCAAGAACCCTCACACGGCTGCGTGCCTCAGCTGCCGAAAAAGCAGCCCCACGAAGGATAGATATTATGGTCAGGAAGCACTGCGGACGAACGACATACATCTTATCATAGCCTCCGAACGAAACGTCGGTTATCCCCTGATTGAACAGCTCATTGTCCGCTTCGAGCCGTGAGACGAGCACCGCATATCCGCACTTCTTTGTTTGTCTGTCCTTATCGAGCTTTGCGTAGAAATCCGAGTTCTTATGCTTATTCGAGGTAGTGCTGACCTCGTTCTTCATCTCGAACATTATCGAAATAAGCTCCGTTCCGTCCTCGCAAAGCTCTCTGTATATGTAGTCGCCCTTTGTACCGGAGGACGAATCGTTGTCCTTGCCGAAGCTTACCCTGTCCGGCGAAAGATACTGCTGTATCTTCCTGAATTCATATTCGCAGTGCTGCTCCAGAGTCTCCCCCACCATTTTTGTAGACAGCCTCATGCTCATCTCACGGTAGTCGGCGAACTGCTTCTCCGCAGCCCTGAGCTGTGCCTCAAGACCGGCTATCTTTCCGTCCTTTTCACGCAGCAGCTCATCTGTCTGCTCCCTCAGCTTCAGCTTAACGAGCAGCTCCTCCTCGTTTTTCCTGCCCTCAAGCTTCTCCTTCAGTCCGGCGATATTCGTATCAGCGTCCGCAAGCTTCAGCTTCAGCTCCGTGATCTCCTTTTCCTTTGCAGCCTCAGTGTCACGAACCCTTATCTCGATCTTCTCTTTCAGCCCTGCGATATCCGAATCAGCGTCAGCAAGCCTCAGCTTCAGCTCCGTGATCTCCTTTTCCTTTGCAGCCTCGGTATCACGAACCTTTATCTCAAGCCGCTGCTCATGCTCGGTCTTCATGTGCTCCTTAAGCTCGCTCATACGCTGCTCTATCTCATGCTCAAAGGTCTGGTTCCTGACCTGAGCGAGCAGTGAAGCGTATTTTCCGTTGTCGATGTCGAATACCTGCCCGCAGTTCGGGCAGATAAGCTCATTTGTATGATCCATATTCCTATCCTCCTTTGTAAACGTTGAAAACTTAAAAATCCCTGAAAACAAAAAAGCCAGACAGTTTCCCGCCGGCATTTATGGTGAGACATGAGGGATTTGAACCCTCGACCCTACGCTTAAAAGGCGTATGCTCTGCCAACTGAGCTAATGTCTCACAACATTTTTATTATAACAAATATTAAAAACTTTGTCAAGAAAAAAAAGGCATTTCGAGATTAATCTGCAATTATGACAACTTTTCCTCACAATAATAGTGCAGATTGACGAATTTTTTCTTTGTACTTGACAATTCTCTGATTCCGTGGTAAAATATAACTCGTGATGTGCTTGTAGCTCAGCTGGATAGAGTGACTGGCTACGAACCAGTAGGTCGGGGGTTCGAATCCCTCCAGGCACGCCAGAAACGCCCGACAGTGACCTGTCGGGCTTAAATTATAATAAATATTCTTTATTCATTAGAATGAAGCTGCTCATTTTCTCTTTGAAAACTGCAAAGCAGAATAAAATAGCGTCATCTATTCCGGCACAGCATGACATAAAAGCCCGTCACATAAGTGACGGGCTTAAATTATCTTAAATTATAATGAATATAGTTGGTCTTATTAAAGAAAGCACAAAGCTGTCATATCAAGGCAGATAGCTATAATTATAAATTATTTCGTTTCTGCTTGCAATATTCTGTAAATTATGATATAATGTATGTACAAGCAGGACTTGTCCGCAGCATTATGCTGATATACCGCAATTTTCAACAGATTTGGAAAACACCATAGAAACAGTAAAATAGTTTTGGGAAAGAAAAACAGATCATTGAGCTTCACCAGGCACAGCCGGTCTATCGGCAGCTGAACCGCAGAGGAGGTGCAGAGCATGGACGCAGAGGAGTGTGAAAAGATGATCAGGCGGTATTACCAGGAGATATATAACTACTGCTTCGGACGGCTCGGCTGCGATAAGCACTCTGCCGAGGACTGCACGCAGGACGTCTTCGTGGTGTTCTATTCAAAGCACGAAAAGCTTGACCCGGATTCTATCCGTATCTGGCTCTACAGAACCGCAGACAACTGCATAAAGACTGCTGCAAGGCAGATGAATACTGAGCAGATCAGTATCGAGGATTCAAAGGAGGCTCAGAATGCGTCCTCTGACATCTTCGGCGTGGAAAACAGCTCAAGTCCGCTCGATAGGCTCGATGAAGATGAAAGGCGTATCATCGAGACTTATTACAGCACTGAGTACGGCAGCAGGACTGAGGCTGCAAAGAAGCTCGGAATGTCACTTCCGGCTCTCTACCAGCGTATACATAAGATCAAAAACAAGTTGAAAAAATCGGAATAAAGCACAATTTCGCATTATTTTCAAGCTGCATTTTGTTTAATTTCACGAAAGTTTGTAAATTTTTTGTTGCAGCAGAAAAAACTGACCAGCTTTCCGACATTTATATATAGAGAAAAAATAATTGGAGATACAGAGATATCCGGATACCGGTCAATAAGGAGAATCACATGAGTGACAGGTCAAATAATGGTTATAAATTGAGGGCTGTGCTGGGTGATGAAGACAGCACAAAGCTCGCAGAGCTTCAGGCTCTTCTCAATGAGGAGATCTCTAAGCCTGAGGACTGCTGCGATTATGATTATATCGCAGAGATAACCCAGAGTATCGCTGAGCTTGCCGGCGGCACTCTCACAGAATCAGAGAGGGAAGAAAATATCGACAGCATACTCAGGGAATGTACTGCGGAAAGGAAGCGTAAAAGGATTACCGGTGTACGCAAATGGCTGTCTGCGGCAGCTGCCTGTGCGGTGTTCGTTTTAGGGCTTAATTTCTATACCCTCGCAACGTTCGGAACGGACATTATCACGACTGCCGTAAGGCTCACTACCGGCGGATTTTCCGTCGATTTCTCAAAGCAGCCCTACGAGCCGCAGATACCCGCTGCCGCCACGACTACACAAGATACGTCTGAACATACGCATACATGGACGACCAGTACCCTGCCTGCGACATTCACGACGCTCAACACGACAGCAGATGATTTCACTGACACCACTACGGCTGCCGCTTTTACCACAGCAGCCGCAACAGATACAGCTGATATTACACAGTCAGCCTCGACCACTGCTGCTACAGGCTCTGAAACGGCTGGTCTTATCGAGACGCCGACAGTGTATGTAAGGACTGAACCGGACACCGATCTTTTCCCTGACGGGTGGGATAAGACCTACTTTGGAAGAGTGATGAAGGACGTTTGCAGCGGATACGATATTTCTCCGGCTGCACCGGACGAGATGAGCTACATAGATATGGAGCTTGTTGATTACTCTCATGTACAGCTTGAGACATCTGAGGACTTCTATTTTACATTCGGCAACCCGTATCAGCAGCTCGACATAATTATGGAGTGCTACGGCTCAAGGGCAAATATGCCGGAGCTTATGATACCCTCCGACAGCACAGAATACGATTCAGGCAGATTCGATATCGGTACAGCATACTTCTTCAGCGACGCTGAGTACAATACCGCTGTTTTTGCAGATAACAGCGTGGTTTATACAATTATTGGTCAGAATATCAGCTCCGAAGCACTGAAAAGCATCGTCGCATCTTTCAGGAACGGAGGCTGACTACGGCAGAATGAGCAAAAAAAGTATAGATAGTATAGTAAAATCACTGCTTTTCAGGGTACTTATAGTATCTGCGGCAGTTTTGCCGGTGATCCCGTTCTCAGGACTTCCAGTCCTTTCCGGCGGGTCGGATATTTCAGCAGCGGCGGCTGAATCAAGCTCGGGACTTATCGCAAAGTGCTCGCTGAGCTGCTCCTCTGACAGCGGTGTTATAACTGTAACTGCAAAGACCCAGGCTCTGAGAGTTATGAGCCGGGTGGGATATATAAATATGGTAATACAGAGCAGTACCGACGGAGAAAGCTGGACTGACACTGTACGGGTCGGGGATATACTTGTCAGCGATGAGAAATATACTATCCTTGACCAGTATTCAGCCAATGTAGACGGAGGCTGCTGGTACAGGGTCGTATGCGATCACTACGCACTCGGAAAGTCATATTACGACGGCAGGGAATTAGAGCAGAGCGTACATAATGAGTCTCAGCCGGTATGGGTAGCTCCGAAGCAGGATTTACCTGTGAGCACGCCGGAAACGACCTCTGAGGTTCAGAACACGACCACGGCTGTAACTGCGGTGTCAGCCGCTGATACCGCTGCCGCCACAACGGTCTCCGGGAATACACCAGTCTCCGGCAAACCGCAGACTACTGCGGCGGAGCAGACTACATCTGCAAAAATAACATCGACTGCGGCAGAAGCTACAGCTTCCTCCGAGGCAAAGACCACAGCCGCCGGTAAGAGCAGTCAGAAAACCGATTCACCGGCTACCGGTGACACTCTCCCGGCAGTCGGCACACTTGCGGCATCTGTATTGATCGCATTCGCTGTTTCAAAACGCAGGGATAAGAAAGAATGATAACAAGCCGTATCAGTTCGTTATTGCAATGCTGAGGGAGGTCATTTTCGGTGACCTCCCTTATGCTTTGCCGTGAAGCCTTCAGCACAGACAGATAAACAGCACCGGGGCAGACCTCTCCAGCGAAGGGTCTGCCCCGGTATCATACACATCAAATTATTTCAGAAAGCTACTTAACGATCGCCTCTGACCAGTATTCCTGATTATAAATATCAGTAAAGCAGTACATGAGCCGTACCTCGCCGCTGCCGACATCGGTATTGCTTATTACCGGATCACCGTTTACAGTCATTTGTCCGCCTATAAAATAGCTGTCAACGTACGTTCCGTCGTAGGTGTAGTAATCGCACACGAAATCAAGAGTATCGCCGTTTTCAAGCTCAGTCATGCTCTTTGCAACAGTTTCAGTATCTCCTGAATCGCTGTAATCGTAGGTCGCACCTGCAATGTAGCCGTTCGGGTTATCGGTGTCGAAAACAATGTTCAGCTTCACCAGCTCACCATTGAGATAAGCCGGAACATAGCCCGTCATCGTCCATTTGTCACCGACCTCGACAGTGTCGGTATGGTAATACGCAACGACCTGTCCGTCAATTGCGAGCCAGTTGCGGTCAGTGTCGGCAATAAGATTTCCGTCGTCATCAAAGCTGTACACGTTATCCAGACCGAGGTCTATATATCCCTCGCCGTCATCGTAGAACATATTCAGGTCGAGCGAGTGTACCAGCGACCACTGAGACTCCGGGAGAGACATCTTGTACTCGCCGTCCTCCTCAGTCCATACGAGCTTTGAAGCGTCGAAATAATTCAGCGAAAGATACTCAGCCGCATCGTCCTGGGAAATGCTGCTGTCACTCATGAAGTCGGAATTTGTGCTGTCAAGACCTGCGATAGAGCGTCCGGAGCTGCCGCCGAGGAATGCACCGAGCAGAGAGCCGATCATATCCGCACTTCCTGAGGAGCTTGACGAGCCGCTGCCGCCGAGACCGAACAGCGAGCCAAGAGCAGAGCCTGTGCCGCCAGCCGCTATCTGTCCGCTCGTTTCGAGCTTTGCGAACTGTCTTATGCACTTGCTGTATTCCGAATCCACGCCGACCGCATTGTTGATACTGCACGCCGTATCCACGTAGGACGTCCTCTTGTACGGGAAATAGATAGAAACGCCGTAAGCGTTGGTCATGTTGGTGGAGGTGAGGTTATACTTGACCGCACTCTTTATCGCAGCCGCAAGCTCATAGCCCTCCTGAGTTGCCGTATTTTCGGCAAGATTTACCAGATCGACCTGATCTATCTTAGAGCTTTCCGCAAACTCACGGGCAGCGTAGCGTGCGTCTGATATCGACTGATAGTCGTTATTGGTTATCTTGCTGCTTACCGATGAAGCCCACGCATTGAGCTTTGAGGGAACAGTATTCGCAAACTCCGCAAGGTCGATGACCGCAAGAGTAGTTTTCTGTCCACGGCACTGAGAAGCACAGGTAGCAACGAAATCGTCAACGATGTTCTTTCCTATCTCGATAGTCGGCATTGAGGTATTCTTGCCCAGCTTTGTCAGCCAGTTGGTGTAATACCAGCCCACGCCCGGCTCAGTCTCCTCGGAAGCGATAAGGTAGTCAGCATAATCATCAAGCATGAGTGCAGTCTCAGCCGTAGCCATAAGACAAGCGTCAAATCCGATGAAATCGAACGTAGCTCCGGCATTTTTCAGAGCCTTGCTGATATTCGTCAGGTCCATAGAGCCGCTTGACTTATTCTTCTCATCATAGCCATAGCCGCTGACAGATCCGCCGCCGTGATCCCAGAGGATAAGCTCGTTCCTGTTTGCCGGGAAATTCTTCGTACAATACTGTATGAACTTTGTAAGGTTCGCCGGGTCAGTCATAGCACCCGAACCCATGTCGGATTCGAGAGTGATGAGCTTTCCGTCCTTTATCTGGTAGATCTGGTTCACCTTATTGCTGATACCGCTCGTTTTCCACTGTGAGCAGCCGCCGGTGTAGACGATGATATTGATATTATCGCCGTACGAGGCAGAAGCCATTTCAGCCATATCAGACGAAGCCATGCCATACTTTGACTCAAGGTCAGTACCGCACATATAGACCATAATAGTTATCTGATCCTGGTTATTGCCGATAATGCTCGTCCTCTTTGCACGGGAGCCGCTTGCTACGCTCGTATCCGCAGAGCCGGTATCAATAGCGGTATAGCTGCTGCCGGAGCCTGAGCTGCCGTTTGAAAAATCAAATCCGGACGGTACAGAGCCGGTATCCATGCCGCTGAGAAGGCTGCCGAGGATACTTCCGCCCATGCCGCCTCCGCTGCTGCCGGTATCTGTAGTAGCTCCGCCGCCGCCGAGGAGCTTAGGCAGGAAAAGTGCCGCAAGAATGATGAGCAGCGAACCGCCGCCGATAGATGCACCTCTCTTTACTCCGCCGCCTCCGCCGGAGCCCTGTTTGCCGTAATCCTTTGAGCCGACCTGACCTGTGCCGAGTCCCTCTCCTCTCCTGCGGGCACCGCTGCCGCCGGAGGTGACATTTTTATCCCTTGACCGGGGTCTGTTCTGTTTCGGATCCATAATAACCTCCAATAATTATGTATCGTTGATACACTCTATGATTCTATTTTACACATATTCGGTAATTTTGTCAAGAAAAATATCAGAAGCTGCTCTCTGCCTTGTAGCCTGGTGTAAACAGCTTCATTTCAGTTCCGTCAACAGCCTCCCGTATCAGCGGCTCAAAATCGAATGCAGCCTGTGCAGCCTCAATATTCTCCAGCTTCGGGCGAACCTTCGGGTGCTTTGGAGTGAACACAGTACAGCAGTCCTCATACGGAAGGATAGAAGTCTCGAATGTATCAATTTTCCGGGCGATATCTATTATCTCGGTCTTGTCCATGCCGATACACGGCCGGAACACCGGTACTCTGCACGCTGCGTCCGTACACGCCATAGCAGCCATAGTCTGACTTGCCACCTGTCCGAGGCTTTCACCGGTGACAAGTGCAAGGCAGCCCTCCTTTGCGGCGATCCTCTGGGCTATCTCCATCATCAGCCGACGCATGATGATCGTAAAATACTCCTCCGGGCAGTTGTCACGTATCGCCTCCTGTATCTTAGTGAACGGAACGCAGAAGAACGCAATACCGCCGCACCAATCCGTCAGCCTTTCGCACAGCTGCTCGACCTTCAGCCTTGCCCGGTCGGAGGTATACGGCGGGCTTACGTAGTGTATCGCAGAGATCTGAACGCCTCTTTTTGCTATCATCCAGCCCGCAACGGGTGAGTCGATACCGCCGGAAAGCAGGAGCATAGCCTTTCCGCTGCTGCCGACCGGAAGTCCGCCTGCACCTTTAAGATTTTCAGCGTGGACATAGGCGTTAGTGTCCCTGACCTCAACAGTGACAGTGACCTCCGGGTCGTTCACATCGACACTCAGATCGGGAAATTTTTCCAGAAGCACAGCACCAAGCTCCCGGCAGATATCCGGCGACTTCATGGGGAACGCCTTGTCAGAGCGCTTTGCATTCACCTTGAAGGTACGTGCCATACTGAGCGTATCGCTGAGGTAATCAGCCGCTTTTGCAGATATATCGGAAAAATCCTTTTCACATACACACGCCCGGCAGTACGCAGCAATGCCGAAGATACGCCCGACCCTCTCAGCGACCTCTGACAGATCAGCGATATTGCCGTTCTCATCAAGCTGAGGGTCTATGTAGAGCGTAGACTGAGCAGAGGTGTAGCAGAAGCTGCCGAGACTTTTCAGCCGCCGCTTGATATTCTTCGTCAGCATATCCTCAAAGCTCTTCTTGTTCAGCCCCTTCAGAGCCATTTCTCCGTATTTTACAAGTATTATCTCTTTCATATCCTTATCCTCTCACACTATTTATCCCGTCACGCAGAGCCTGTGCAAATTCCTCAAGCTCCTGCGGTGTAGTTTCGGCTGTAATGCTGACCCGGAGTATCGAATCCGCCCTTTTCCCGGTGATACCGAACTGCTCAGGCACGCCGCTCTGTGCTCCTCTGCTGCACGCCGAGCCGCTCGAAACATAGATATCCCGCTGCTCTAAGTAATGAAGCATTATCTCCGAACGCTTTCCGGCAGCGGAAATACTCATCACATAGGGCGAGCCGTCCTCCGGAGAGTTTATCTCAACGCCGGGTATCTCCGACATGAGCGACACCAGCTTTTCACGCAGCTGCACTGCCCTTTCCCAGCGTTCTGAAATTCCGGGAGCGAGTGCAGCTACAGCAGCTCCCATTGCCGCCGCCATAGGTACTCCCTCAGTCCCGGAGCGTATTCCCTTCTCCTGACCGCCGCCTGTAACGACAGGCAGAACTCTCACACCCTTGCGTATATATAGTACGCCGCAGCCCTTTCCGCCGTGTATCTTGTGTCCGGAAAGCGAGATGAGTTCAGCATTCAGCCTCCTCGCACTGACCGGCAGCTTCATATAAGCCTGAACGCAGTCAGTGTGGGTAATGATATGCGGATACCGCCGCTTTACTGCGGAAAAGACCTCCGGAACAGGCAGTATATAGCCGTTTTCATTGTTGACGTACATCATTGTCAGCAGTACGGTATCATCATCGCAGGCATTCACGAAATCCGCCGCAGAAAATCTTCCGTCCGCCGGGGAGATACGGACTACCTCAAAGCCGGCTCTTTCGAGAGCCTGCAATGTCTCCTCAACAGAAGCGTGCTCAACAGACGAAGCGACGATCTTCTTTCGTTTTCTGCCGTAGGCTGCCGACGCACCTCTGAGGGCGAGATTATTGCTCTCAGTCGCACCGGACGTAAAGTAAATACAGCCGCTCTCAGTACCGAGCGAATCCGCAACGGTACGTCTTGCGGAATCGAGCAATAGCTGTGCATCAAGTCCCATGCGGTGAAGCGACGAGGGATTGCCGAAGCATTCGGTCATAGCCTTTGCAGCGGCTGAAACTGCCTCCGGACAGGGCTTTGTCGTGGCAGCATTATCAAGGTATATCAAGCTTTCATATCCTTTCATACATATCTGAGACAATTATAACACAAAACCGGAAGAAAAGCTATAGAAAGGAGTAATATTTAAAATATTTTATAATATACCGTAAAAAGCTCCGGATCATATGATCCGGAGTCATTCCTTATTATCCGTATACCTCGCAAGCAGATCGGGTCTTCGCTCCGCCGTTATCTCAAGGCTCTTTTCATGCCGCCACTTCTCGATATTCGCATGATGACCCGAAAGCAGCACCGGCGGTACTGCCTCGCCTTCCCAGACCTCCGGGCGCGTGTAGTGCGGATATTCCAGCAATCCGCTGTAAATGCTCTCCTCCTCGAAGCAAACATCGTCCGACAGCACCCCCGGACACATTCTCGCAACGCAGTCCGTCAGCACCATTGCCGGTATCTCGCCGCCTGTCAGCACATAGTCACCAATGGATATTTCCTCGTCAACTATCTTGTCGATAACTCTCTGGTCTACACCCTCATAATGACCGCAGATTATCAGGATATCGTCAAGCTGTGCAAGCTCCGCCGCCCTCTGCTGGGTCAGCACCCTGCCCTTCGGTGACATATAGATAGTATGCGGCTTCGTGCCAAGCTCCTCGCACACTGCCCTGTAGCAGTTGTAGATCGGCTCGCACTGCATAACCATGCCCATTCCGCCGCCGTATGGAGTATCATCTACCCGGCGGTGCTTGTCCTGAGTATATTCACGTATCTGACGGCAGTGGACATACAGCTTTCCAGCCCTCCTCGCCCTGCCGACAATGCTCTCTCCCAGGACTGCCTCGCACATCTCCGGGAACAGCGTAGCAATCTCGATCCTCATCAGTCAAACAGCCCCTCTAACGGTCTGATCAGCATTATATTGCTCTCCGTATCCGTACTTATCACGACATCAGCTATCGCCGGGACAAGATACTCTCTGTCCCTGCCGCCTATGACATACACATCATTCGCACCAGTCTGCATAACATCGGTGATCTTCCCGTACACCTCCCCGGTGTCAGCGTCCCTGACCTCCATGCCGACAAGGTCTGCCACAAAGTACGTATCCTCGTCAAGCTCCAGATCGTCCCGGTGCATATACAGCATTATATTGCGGAGCTTCTGAGCCTGCTCAACAGTGTCAACTCCCTCTATCTTCGCAATTACCATGCCCTTCTGCACCCTTGCACGCAGGATATTTACCTCTTTCAGCTCCCTGCCCATGAAAAGCCTGTCAAATTCGCACAGAAGCTCTGCACTGTCACAGTACGGCATTACCTTTACCTCACCGTGAATGCCGTGAGTAGTCACGATCTTCCCGGCTTCAAGATATTGTTTTTTCATTTTATTTTCTCCGTTATCCTTTCGCTCCCGATATCATCTGTTCCCTGAGATCTCGCTGTATGCCGCAAGCACCGTCAGAATTATCAACGCTATCCCGATAGTCCGGAAAGCCCTTGCGACTGAACGCTCAGCCTTGTCGGTGCTCCACACCCTGTAGACTTTCTCCGGCGAATCCCCGTCGCACCAGACCAGCATTCGTTTGCCGACACACAGCCTGAAGAAATAGTCACGGGTGTAGCCCTTACGCATGAGCCTGTTCATGATATTCCTCTGCTTCTCTGCCCAGACCGCCATCTCAGCAGTAGGCACAGTATGCGGAGTATAGCCCATGAGCAGATAAAACTCGTCCTTGCGGCAGTCATAGAAATGCACCTGACCGCTGTACTCATACTCGATCTTGAAGTTATATTCGTCCGAATCAATTATCTTCCCACGGGCTTTTTTCCACTCCCTGAGGACTGCCGGCTTCTCCCTTGAATGAGCCATTCCAAGGAACAATATACCGGTCATGAGCATAAAAATGCTCAGTATCCGGTGACTTACGGTCATCTCAGTTCTTCATCTCGAAATTCTCTCCAAGTATATCGGAATTTGCCGAAAGTATGGGCTTGATATACTCATTCAGGAACTCCTCCACCTGCTGCTCGCTTCTTCCGGTGTAATTCTCCGGCTTGAGCACAGACTCAAGCTCCTCCTTGTTCACCATGAACAGCGGGTCAGCCTCAATAAGCTCACAGAGATTATTGTCAAGCCCGCGCTCCTTTACGTTTGCACCAGCCTCCATAGAGTAGTCCATTATCCTGTCGTGCAGCACCTGACGGTTTCCGCCCTTCTTCACAGCGTCCATCATGATATTCTCGCTCGCCATGAACGGCAGCTCCGCCATAACTCTGCGGCGTATCATCTCCGGATACACTACAAGTCCGTCCGTGACGTTCATCATTATATTGAGTATCGCATCTACGCCGAGGAACGCCTCTGCCACGCTGATACGCTTGTTTGCGGAGTCATCAAGAGTCCTCTCGAACCACTGTGTTCCAGCCGTAAATGCCGGATTGAGGGTATCTATCATGACATATCTCGCAAGTGAGGTTATTCTCTCGCACCGCATAGGATTTCTCTTATACGCCATAGCCGACGAGCCTATCTGCTTCTTCTCTCTCGGCTCCTCCATTTCCTTGAAGCTTTGCAGGAGACGCATATCGTTGGAGAACTTGCTTGCTGTCTGAGCTATGCCGCCGAGTACGGAAAGCACCTGAGAATCCATCTTTCTTGAATATGTCTGACCTGATACCGGTACAACGCTGTCAAAGCCCATTTCCTCAGCGATGAGCCTTTCAAGCTCCTTTATCTTATCCGTATCGCCCTCAAAAAGCTCCATGAATGAAGCCTGAGTGCCGGTAGTGCCCTTAGAGCCGAGCAGCTTCAGAGTGGAAAGCCTGTACTCCAGGTCATCATAATCCATGAGCAGCTCGTTGAGCCAGAGCGTAGCCCTCTTGCCGACAGTAGTGAGCTGAGCCGGCTGCAAATGGGTATATGCAAGGCATGGCATAGCCTTATACTCCTCAGCGAATTTCGCAAGGTTATTCATCACATTTATGAGCTTTCTGCGTACTATTTTAAGGGCGTCACGCATGATGATAACGTCCGTGTTGTCGCCTACATAGCATGAGGTCGCACCGAGGTGGATAATACCTGCGGCATCCGGACACGCCTGACCATAGGTGAAAACGTGAGCCATAACATCATGGCGGGTGATACGCTCACGAGCCTCAGCCGCCTCATAGTCGATATCATTGATATGTGCCTCAAGCTGGTCTACCTGAGCCTGAGTGACAGGCAGTCCGAGCTTCATCTCAGCCCTTGCCAGAGCGACCCAGAGCCGCCTCCATGTAGTGAATTTCTTATCAGCCGAGAAAACGTACTGCATCTCCTCGCTTGCATATCGTGTACAGAAGGGGCTTTCGTAGCTGTTATAATTTCCGCTCATGATACATTACTCCTTTGAATATAATACTTTTAAAATATAAAATACAGATAACTATATCCTGATTATACCATTTCTGCACTATCTTGTCAATAACCAGTCAATTCCACACTGAACCTATAGGATTTAAAAATATTTTTCAGAATCTTCAAAAAAGGTATTGACAAACGCAGGAGACTGTGCTATAATGTAATCATACCAAACAGATAGGTGAAATGTATTATTGAATATATCTTTAATACCCGCTTATCTGCTTCAAAAATAAATCAATTACAATCAATTGCAAAGGAGTAATCACAATGGCAGTTTATAAGAAGATCACAGACCTCATAGGCTCGACTCCCCTGCTTGAGCTGGGCAATGTTGAAAAGAACGAGGAGCTTGGTGCAAAGATCCTCGCAAAGCTTGAGTATTTCAACCCGGCTGGAAGCGTTAAGGACAGGATCGCTAAGGCTATGATCGACGATGCAGAGGCAAAGGGTGTCCTCAAGCCCGGAAGCGTTATAATCGAGCCTACGAGCGGAAATACCGGTATCGGTCTTGCTTCTGTGGCAGCCTCAAGAGGCTACAGGCTTATCATCACAATGCCTGAGACGATGAGTATCGAGCGCCGCAATCTTATGAAGGCATATGGTGCAGAGCTTGTGCTGACTGAGGGTGCAAAGGGCATGAAGGGTGCTATCGCTAAGGCAGAGGAGCTTTCTAAGGAGATAGAGAACAGCTTTATCCCCTCACAGTTCACAAACCCGGCTAACCCGGCAGTTCACGAGCGTACTACAGGCGTTGAGATATGGGGCGATACCGAGGGTAAGGTGGATATCTTCGTCGCAGGTGTCGGCACAGGCGGAACTATCAGCGGTACAGGTGCATATCTCAAGTCAAAGAATCCCGATGTCAAGGTCGTTGCAGTAGAGCCTGATACCTCGCCCGTACTTTCTGAGGGCAAGGCAGGTCCGCACAAGATACAGGGTATCGGTGCAGGCTTCGTTCCGGACACACTCAACACCAAGATATACGATGAGATAATCAAGGTAAGCAGCGATGACGCTTTTGCGACCGGCAGACTCATTGCCCGCAGCGAGGGCGTGCTTGTCGGCATATCCTCCGGTGCAGCTCTCTGGGCAGCTATACAGCTCGCTAAGAGACCTGAGAACAAGGGCAAGACTATCGTTGCACTCCTCCCCGATACAGGTGAGCGCTATCTTTCAACTCCGCTTTTTGAGTGATTTATCTATAAACAATATCCCGGTCAGGATAAGAGCAATGACCTTATGAAGAGTTAAATATATGATATCGGGGAAGAGCCATCTGAAAATGGTTCTTCCCCGTACATTTAGTCTCTCTGCCAGATCAATGCCTGCCCTGACCGGGTTTTTCATTTATTTTATCCCTCGGCAAATTTCTCCTCAAGCCATTTTATCATGGAATCGAAGCCCTCCTGCGTTTTCTCAAAATCCTCCTCATGCTCAACAGCCGCCTTTTCAGAGCACAGTCTCCCGTGCCATGTCATACAGTGCAGCTTCTCGCCGTTGACGATCTTGTACGAAAAATCGCCCTTACTGCCGGAATAGTCATTTCCGCTCTCAAAGTAGAAAAATTTCGGTATCTCAAAAATCTCCGAAACGCTTGTCCCTGCCATCTATATCCTCCCCTCAAAGAACTCCTTCGCCTTGTCAAGACTTTCGTAAACTCCGCTGAGCAGCGGCTTCACAAAATCGTCCGGCGGAGTGAGATCCGGTATCATTATCGCCTTACAGCCTGCGTCATGTGCCGAGCGTATGCCGTTCGGAGAATCCTCAAATGCCGCACATTCCTCCGGGCAAAGTCCGAGTGCTGCCGCCGCAGTCTGGTATATGCACGGGTCAGGCTTGCCAGTGATTATCATATCTCCGCATATCACCGCATCAAAATACCTTCTCGCATTGATACTGTCCAGCAGCGGATACGTCCGGTCACTCGCCGTAGAGGTAGCGACCGCAAGCCTTATGCCGTGTTCTTTCAGGTAGCCGAGAAGCTCGGACATTCCGGGCTTTGTCTCAACGCCATACTTCCGGATATGCTCCATGATAAGCTCCGTCCTCCGGGCACGGATCTCCTCAGTGGGACAGTCCTCCCCGAAAAACTGCTTCAGCTTCTTTATCGAATATGGTCTTGCAAGGCTTCGTATAGCGTAAACGTGCCAGTCCTGCATATCGTACCCAAGCTCCCGTGCAGCCTGCCTCCAGTACCTCACATAAAGCTTTTCGGTGTCGATGAGAAGCCCGTCCATATCGAATACTGCACCCTTTATTTTCAGTTCCTGCTCATCAGACATAGCCGGGATACCGCTCGGTGCAGCACCGCTCTTCGGAAGGCTGTCAACACTACCGATAAAGCTCTCCGCTGTCTCAATGTACACCGCAAGCTGCTTTATACTTACCTCCACGCTTTCCTCCGGTCTTACGCCGTCCGGCAGCACTCCGCTCAGGAACATCCTCTGCATATCCGAAAACACCGGCGAATCGTCCACCTCTATCTGACTGTTCATCTCGGTGTACAGCTCGTCCCTGACCGCAGCCGCCGTATCCCTCACAACGCTCCGGAAAACATCATTTCTGCCATTTTCAAGGTACGCATTCAGCACACTTCCGATCAGGTGTATACACTCTGCCGAAAAAGCCGTCACCTGCTCCGGCGGAAGCAAAAACGCCTCCTGCGAAGCACTTGCGTATCTGTACGCCCTGCTGTGCAGCCCGATGATATGGGAAAGAAGCTCCGTATTTTCATTGCTCCTCAGCCTCATAAGCTCCTCAAGTCCGAGTGCAGTCAGAGAATGGTCACTGCCCAGTGTCACGCCGGAAAAGGTCTCAAAGAATCTCGTCCTCTCCTCCAGCAGCCGTCTCTCGATCAGCTTCATCAGCAGCCAGTTCCCCCGGAATATCCTGATCGTCTCCGCACCGCCGAGGCAAAATTCAAGAAACGGATTTCTTATTTCACGCTCGTTCTGATAATATGCCATATCAGGCTCATCATACTCCTTTATCAGCAGACCTGCCCGGAGGCTTCCGGACAGGTCTTTTGCTTATTATTCTGCTTACCAGTTTATCATCCAGGTATACATACCCTCATACTGCCTTGCTGAGCTGTTCCACGAGAAATCAGCCTCCATGCCCCTGCGTACCATCTTATCCCACTCTGCTCTGTGGTCATAGTATACGCTCTTTGAGTAGTTGATAACACCGAGCATCTCATCTCCGTTGTAGTTAGCGAACGAGAAGCCCGTACCTGTGCCCTCGAACTCATTGTAGGGCTGTACTGTGTCCTTGAGTCCGCCGGTCTCACGCACTATCGGCACTGTACCGTATCTGAGTGCGATAAGCTGAGTAAGTCCGCACGGCTCGAAGAGCGACGGCATGAGCATAGTATCAGCTGCGGCATAGAGCTTGTGGGCGAGCTGGTCAGAATAGAGTATATTCGCCGACATTCTCTCCGGGTACTTCCACTGGTAATGCTTGAACATATTCTCATACCTCGGGTCGCCCGTACCGATAACGACAAACTGCGTATTCTCGTCAAGTATACGCTCGATAGCGTAGTTCACAAGGTCAAGCCCCTTCTGGTCGGTAAGACGGCTGATTATGCCGATCATATACTTGTTCCTGTCTACCGGCAGTCCGAGCTCCTCCTGGAGCTTCTCCTTGTTGACAGCCTTCTGCTCCTTTGCACTGTCAGGGCTGTACTCAGCAAATATCTGCTCATCGTTCGCCGGATTGAACACCTTATAGTCAATGCCGTTGACGATACCCCTGAGCGAAGCCGAGCGAGCTCTCAGAAGCCCGTCAAGCTGCTCGCCATAGAACGGAAGCTTTATCTCCTCAGCATAGGTCTCCGAGACAGTCGTGATATAGTCAGCATACACAAGACCGCCCTTGAGCATATTCGCACCCTTATGGAACTCAAGCTTGTCGGAGGTGAACATATAATCCGGCAGTGCGGTGTTGTACTTGAATGTTTCGATATCCCATACGCCCTGGAATTTCAGGTTATGGATAGTCATGATAGTCTTTGTGGAGCTGAAAAACGGGTTCGTTGCAAATGTGGAGTGCATGAACACCGGTATCATCGAAGCCTGCCAGTCGTGGCAATGGATAATATCCGGGCGGAAGCCGACTACCGGAAGTATCGCAAGCACAGCCTTGCAGAAGAAGGTATATCTCTCGATATCCCACTTCATATCGGACGAATAGGGATAATCGCACTTGAAGTAATACTCATTGTCAACGAAATAGAACTTTATCCCCTCGTATTCGTACTCCATGATACCGACATGAACGCCGTCCGGACGAAGGCCGTAGTCCATATAGAAATGTGTGACATACTTGAAATTGTCACGAAACTGGGGCTTTATGCAGGTATAGTACGGCATTATCACCCTTACATCGAACTCGTCCCTGTTGATATACTGCGGAAGCGCACCTACAACGTCCGCCAGACCGCCTGTCTTTATGAACGGAACGCATTCAGAAGCGGCAAAGAGAATATTTTTCATAGATCTCAGCTCCTTTTATAATATTTTGGATAATTTTGTGATATTTATAATTGCTCAGTAAAACTGATCTGGTCAGTCTCTGCATTTATTATATACCAAATTTCAGTATTAGTCAAGAGAAAAATATTATTTTTGCACAAAAATAATATTTTGCATAAAACACGGCAGCACCTCACCGGTGCTGCCGCTTGTTCTGTCATCAGCCGAAGTAAGCCACTCCGCTCTCAAAGATCCTCTGATCCTTGTTTCCGCCGACATTCTTGCAGATGCAGCGTCCCTTTCTCTCTGAGTGGCCCATCTTTCCGAATACCCTGCCGTCCGGCGAGGTTATGCCCTCTATCGCCTCAACTGAGGTGTTGGGATTGTAGCGGATATCCATTGTGGGCTTGCCGTTTATATCAACGTACTGCGTAGCTATCTGCCCGTTCTCCGCAAGCCTCTGGATAAGGCTCTCCGGTGCAACGAAGCGTCCCTCACCATGCGATATCGGTACTGCGTGAATGTCGCCTACCTCACAGCCGTACAGCCACGGTGAGCGGTTCGAAGCGATACGTGTATTGACCATCATCGACTGGTGGCGGTTTATGGTATTGAACGTCAGTGTCGGTGAATCATCAGTCATATCAGTAATCTCACCGAACGGCACAAGTCCGAGCTTTATAAGTGCCTGGAAGCCGTTGCAGATACCGAGCATAAGTCCGTCACGGTTCTTCAGCAGGTCGTGAACTGCGTCCTTTATGCGGGGATTGCGGAAGAATGCGGTTATGAACTTACCGCTGCCCTCCGGCTCGTCACCTCCGCTGAAGCCTCCGGGTATCATGATTATCTGGCTCTGGCGTATCGCCTTCTCGAAATACTCAACGCTCTCCTCGATATCGCCTGCGGACAGATTGCGTATAACGACAGTCTCTGTCTCAGCACCTGCCCTGCGGAACGCCCTCTCGGTGTCATACTCGCAGTTAGTTCCGGGAAATACCGGGATAAGCACCTTCGGACGGGCTATCTTCACATCAGCACTTATGCGTGTGACAGCCGGTGAGGAATATGTCTCCGGGGTCTTGTCAGTGGTCTTTATCCTGCACGGGAATACCGGCTCAAGCCTGCTCTCCCATACTCTTTGCAGCTGCTCAAGGTCTACATTATACTCCGGAGCGGCTATCCTGTACTCAGAGATAGTCGTACCGATCACTCTCTCGCCCTCCTGCGGCTCACCGATAAGCTCGATGATGAACGAGCCGTAGCACGGACGGAAAAGCTCCTCCGCCGTCAGCCTGTCGCTGAATCTGAAGCCGAGCCTGTTGCCGAAGCACATCTTTGCGATACCCTCAGCTGCACCGCCGTATCCTAAAGTCCATACAGCGTTAGCTCTGCCCTCTGCTATCATTTTCTCGACCTTGTCGAATGTCTCCTTTACAGAGCTGAATACCGGCAGTCCGTTCTCATCATAGTCAGGGCTGAGCATAATGACATTGCCGCCGGGCATCTTGAACTCCGTAGACACTATCTTTCCGGCAGCGGCAGTCGATACTGCGAACGATACGAGCGTAGGCGGAACGTCGATATCCTCGAACGTACCGGACATTGAGTCCTTACCGCCGATAGAGCCGCAGCCGAGCTCCAGCTGAGCCCTGAACGCACCGAGCAGAGCCGCCATAGGCTTGCCCCAACGCTTCGGGTCATTCTGAGTACGCTCAAAATACTCCTGGAACGTCAGCCAGCAGTGCTTGTATGAGCCGCCTGCCGCAACGACCTTTGCGATCGACTCAACAACTGCGAGCATTGCACCGTGATAGGGAGATTTCTCCGAAATATCCGGATTATAGCCCCAGCCCATGAGTGAGCAGGTGTTCGTCTCGCCCCTGAGCACCGGTATCTTCGCCGCCATAGCCTGAGACGGTGAGAGCTGATATATGCCGCCGAACGGCATAAGCACCGTACCAGCACCGATAGTCGAATCAAATTTTTCTATAAGTCCCTTCTGTGAGCATACGTTCAGGCTGCCCATAAGGTCGCTCCATGCGTCTGCATTGTCCGTAACCGGCTCTGAATGGTCAGCCGCAGGCTCTTCAACAGTGATATCTGTGAACTTCGGGGCACCGTTTGAGTTGAGGAACTCCCTTGACAGGTCAACAATGGTATTGCCGTTCCAGTTCATTTTCAGCCTCGGCTCCTCAACAACCTCAGCAACAAGAGTTGCCTCAAGGTTCTCCTTTTTCGCCTCAGCCATGAATCTCTCAACGTCCTCCGGTGCGACAACGACCGCCATTCTCTCCTGAGATTCGGAAATAGCTATCTCAGTTCCGTCAAGTCCGTCGTACTTCTTCGGCACGGCGTTCAGGTCGATAACAAGTCCGTCCGTAAGCTCGCCGATAGCCACAGACACGCCGCCTGCTCCGAAGTCATTGCACCGCTTGATAAGGCGTGTAACGTCCGGGTTGCGGAAAAGTCTCTGGAGCTTTCTCTCCTCCGGCGGGTTGCCCTTCTGCACCTCTGCACCGCAGGATTCGAGCGATTCAAGCGTATGCGACTTCGACGAGCCTGTAGCACCGCCGCAGCCGTCACGTCCGGTCTTTCCGCCGAGAAGTATAACTGCGTCGCCCGGAACGGGTCTTTCACGGCGTATATTTGAAGCCGGAGCTGCACCGAGCACCGCACCTATCTCCATACGCTTTGCAACGTAGCCGGGGTGGTACACCTCAGCAACGTGACCGGTGGCAAGACCTATCTGGTTTCCGTAGGAGCTGTAGCCGTTCGCCGCACCGACAGTTATCTTCCTCTGCGGCAGCTTTCCGGCGATAGTGTCCTCGACCGGGACGAGCGGATTTGCCGCACCAGTCACACGCATAGCCTGATATACATACGAACGTCCCGAAAGCGGATCTCTTATCGCACCACCGAGGCAGGTCGCCGCACCGCCGAACGGCTCTATCTCCGTCGGGTGGTTGTGTGTCTCGTTCTTGAACATGAGTATCCAGTCCTCAGTCTCGCCGTCGATATCGACCTTTATCTTTACTGAGCACGCATTGATCTCCTCGCTCTCGTCAAGGTCGGGCAGAAGTCCGTCAGCCTTGAGCTTCTTGGCAGCTATAGTGCCCAGATCCATGAGAGTCAGCGGCTTGTCCGTCCTGCCAAGCTCCTCACGGACGTTGATGTACATATCGTAGGTGTCCTTTATATAAGGTGTCTTTATATCAACATTTTTAACATTGGTCAGGAACGTGGTATGGCGGCAATGGTCTGACCAGTACGTGTCTATCATACGTATCTCCGTAATGGTGGGGTCACGCTTTTCCTCATTCCTGAAATAATCCTGGCAGAACTTGATATCATCGAAGTCCATAGCAAGACCAAAATGGTCTATGAACGCCTGTAATCCGGCAGAATTGAGCTTTATGAAGTCCTCAAGCACCTCGACTGTCTCTGGGATATCATAATTCGTATCGAGCGTATCGACAGTATCGAGCGATGCCTCACGGCTCTCGACCGGGTTGATGATATAGCTTTTCAGCCTGCGGAACTCAGCATCGGTGATATCTCCGCTGACTATGTATATCCTTGCGTTTCTCACCCTGCACCGCTCACCCTGACGGAGTATCTGTATGCACTGCTCACAGCTGTCCGCTCTCTGGTCGAACTGTCCAGGAAGATATTCAACAGCAAAGATACGCTCTCCCTCTGAAAGCTCCGGAAGCTCATCATACACTACATCGACCGCAGGCTCAGAAAAGACAGTGCTGACCGCCGCATCGAAATCCTCCCTTGAAAGCCTGTCTGCGTCGTACCTGTTAAGTATACGCAGCCCGGTGATATCGAGCCGCAGGGCAGTCCTTATATCGCTCATGACTGACTGAGCCTCAACTGCGAACTCCGGCTTTTTTTCCGCATAGATCCTGTAAACTGGCATAGAATCATTCTCCTTTATTGCTTATTCGGCATTCCCCGGTGATCCTCCCGGTGCAGTACTCGCTGCCGCTTTCTTCTATTGTAACATAAAAAATCGAATTACGCAAACTTTTTTTGTAATTTTTCTCCGGAATTTTTATCAGCGTCATATCCGGAGCATATCCGTGGTGGATATCAGGCTCCTCCTCACGCTCAAACAGCACCGGTACAGTTCTCCCGACCTGCCGTGCAAGGTGCTCTGCATGGAGCTCATTTCCGACAATACGAAGCCTGTCCGCACGCTGCTTTCTGACTCTCTGCGGCAGCTGCGGCATTGAAGCTGCCGGAGTCCCCCGTCTCTGTGAGTACGTGAATACGTGCAGCCTTGAGAACCCGACCCGCCGGACGAAGCGGACCGACTCCTCAAAATCCTCCTCAGTCTCCCCCGGAAAGCCTGCCATTATATCCGTGGTGAACGCACAGTCCGGGAAATAGTGCAGTATCCGCCGTGTCAGCTGGTAATATTCCTCCGCAGTATACCGCCGCCCCATTGCCTTTAATGTCCGGTCGCAGCCGGATTGCAGGGAAAGATGGAACTGCGGACAGAGCTTTTCAAGCCGTGAGAGCCGCACTAAATCGTCATCTGATATCCTCTCCGGTTCAAGTGAGCCGAGCCGCACCCTGTCGATACCCGTTACACCGCAGCACAGCTCTGCGGCATCTGCGAGCCTCAGCCCGTACTCAGTGCCGTAGAAGGCGAGATTTATCCCGGTGAGGACTATCTCCCGTACTCCCTCCGCCGCAAGCCGGACTATCTCCTCACGCAGCAGCTCCGGCGGCTTTGAGCGGCAGCGTCCCCGTGCGTAGGGTATTATGCAATAGGTGCAGAAGCAATTGCAGCCGTCCTGTATCTTGACGAACGCCCTTGTATGCCCGTGAGCTCCGGTAAGCTCGCTGTGATACTCCATGACCTCGAAGCTCTCTCTGCCGCTGTATTCCCCTACCTCAACGATACGGCGGCGGTGCTCAAGCACCTCTGCGGCAAGCTCTGGTATGCGGCTCCTGTCCTTAGTGCCGGTTATTATGTCAGCCTCCGGTATCCTCAGATGTATCTCCGGGTCAGCCTGCGGTATGCAGCCGGTGAGGACGATGACCGCCCCCGGAAGCTCCCGCCGCAGCCTTCTGAGTGTCGTCAGCGACCTGCTCTCACCTGAGCCTGTGACAGTGCAGGAATTTATCACCACAACATCCGGCTCCTCATCCGGGGCAGCCTGAGCGAAGCCGAGCTGCTCAAAAGCCGCTTCAAGGCACCTTGTCTCGTACTGGTTGACCTTGCACCCGAAAGTTATATATCTTATCTTATACATTTTCTGCCACATATTCACCTCGCTGTCACAATTCTTTCTCAAAGCTGCCATGTAGATTCTGCACAAATTATACAGAGAGTTTTTGTGCAGTATAAACAGCTATTATTTCTGAATAAATTATTCCGGGCATTTGACATTTATATTATACTATATTGACGAAATTATTTCAAGTCCCTTGACACCGGCGGAAGTTAGTGATATCATATAGTTGCAGTCAGAGAGCGGCTGCGGAAAAAGAAATAAGCGATAAAAAATATCGCACACCCGTCCGGGTATGCTCCGGGACAGAACAGAGTCCCCGGTGCTGTATCGGACAAAGCCAAAACATAAGAAAACAGGAGGTAATATTTATGACAAAGGCTAAGATCTCACTGCTCGCTATCAACGACGTTTACGAGTTCGTCGCTATCGTTTCCAGATTCCCTTATGACATCGACCTTATTTCAGGCAGATATGCAGTTGATGCAAAGTCGATCATGGGTATATTCAGCCTCGACCTCACAAAGCCTATCGAGCTTAACGCCCACACTGACGATGCTGATGAGCTTATCGAGAAGCTCGATAAGTACATCATCAAGTGAGCAGGATAATACAGACATAATAATATTGTGATGTGAATGCCGTTTTCCCCTGCGGGAGGACGGCATTTTACTTTTTTCCGTGTTCTCCGCCGAATATCTGTCTGTAAAAGTTACAAAAGCAATGCGGAAGAGCTGTCAATATTTACAAAAAAAATACAAATTCCGACGAAATGGGATTATCCTTTGATTTTCAGTTGACTTTTTTTAAAAATGCTGATAAAATAGATATGATACGTTGAAGTATTACTGTGCGGCGGTTTCTGCCCGCAGATAAATATAAATATATAAACAAAATATCCAGACAGCTTCAGAAGCTGAAAAAGAATTACAGAACAAGAGGAGGAGGATCTGCTTTGGGTGAGACAAAATTCTGTTACAGATGCATGGAAAAAATCGACATGAGCCTCCATGTATGTCCGGGCTGCGGATATAATGATACTACCCCGAACGACCCTATGTATATAATCCCAGGGACTATTCTCCACGATAAGTATCTCACCGGTGTCCTGCTTGAATCCAACGGCGAGGGTGCGACCTACGTCGGCTATAATATAGCTCTCGGCACTAAGGTCATGATAAGGGAGTATATGCCTGTAAATTTCTGCACAAGAGTCCGCAATAAGGCTACGATAAGCGTGAACTACAACTACCTTGCCAAGTACAAGGCTTTCATGGCTGAGTACACCGAGCTGAACAAGACTCTCGTCAGACTCAGGGGAAATCAGTGCATACCCACCGTGCTCGATATGTTCTCAGAGAACAACACGACCTACATAATATTCGACTATATCGAGGGCGTAAAGCTCATAGACTACCTGAAGGACAATTCCGGCGAGCTTACATGGGAGCAGGTCTCAAAAATGTTCCCTCCGCTGTTCACTGCGGTCGGACTGCTCCACAACGAGAGCGTTCTTCACCGTGCGATAAGCCCTGAGACTGTGTATATCAATGAAAAGAACGAGCTGAAGCTGTCCGGATTCAGCATATCGTCCGTAAGGACGGCTAATACGGCTCTCAAGGCAGAGCTTTTCAAGGGCTATGCCGCTCCGGAGCAGTATTCTCCGAGCTCATCGAGCCATCATGGTATGTGGACTGATGTGTATGGCGTATGTGCCCTGCTGTACAGAGTCCTTACGGGCTGTATGCCAAACGACTCCAAGGAGCGGCTCATCAAGGACAGCCTGCTCGAACCGAGAAGCCTGAACAGTGCGATACCTCAGCACGTATCCGATGTTATCATGGACGGAATGAAGCTGAAGGGCTCGGAACGCATACAGACGATAACTGAGCTCGTTACACGCCTTTTTGAACAGCCCTCACCGCTCAGACCGGTAAAGAAGGAGCCGGAAAAGCAGCCGAAGATACTGCCGCCCGTCCACCCGACCGGAAATACCTACCCCGGCAGGACGGCATATCCGGAAAACGGCAGCAATAACGGCAGCAGCAATAATACCGGCAACAGCGGCGATAACGGCGACAGCGACATCAAGATCGTGCATGAGCAGTCTCAGCCGAAGCCTGAGCAGTATAAGCCGAAAAACGACACTCGCAGACCTGCGGATAATGTTCAGGACGAGATCACTGATGACGGGGAAGACGACTACAGCTACGAGGTAGTGACAAATACCGCCGACAGGCTCAAAATACCGATAATAATCGCACTTCTTCTCTTTATTATCCTCATGACGATCGCACTTGTGATACTCAGGCTCGTTGACCCGGCAGGCGAAAGCTCGCCCTCGGCTCTGGACAGCTCCTCACAGGTGGACAATATCGTTACCGACACTACTGAAAGTGCTACAGACGAGGCTGTCAAGCTCGACACCGAGATGCCTGACCTTGTGGGCAAGTTCTACGAGCTGACGGAAAAGAAGTACAAGGATTACTTCACATTTGAAGCGATCTATGAATATAATGACTACTACGAGACTGACATGATATATGAGCAGGACGTTGAGCCGGGTGAAATGGTCGCTCAGGGCAGCACCGTCCGGGTATGGGTCAGCAAGGGCAAGGATTCCGCTATCATACCGGATTACACCGGTCTTACTGTATCACAGTATGAAAACAGGCTCAAGGAGGCTGGTATATCGAACTATTCGCTCATAGCATCCGCAAACGACTGGGCAGCGCCGAACACTGTTACAATGCTCATGATAGACGGAAGCACTGTGAACGCAGGTGATTATTACAGCAACAAGAACAACAGCAAGCTCATCGTGTACTACTGCCCCGCTGAGGCAGATACTCCACGGGTCGAGGATATAACCGAGCCGCCTACGGTAAGCCCGATGACAGAGGCTCCGACTGAGGAGATCACTGAGGCTCCTACAGAGTATCAGGACTATTCATGGGACGGCGGCGGAAACAGCTGGGACAACGGCGGAGGCACATGGGACGACGGAGGAAATACCTGGGATAACGGCGGAAACACGTGGGACGACGGCAGCGGCTCATGGGACAACGGCGGCTGGGACAACAGCTGGACCGGTGACGGCGGCGATGTTTCCTACTGGTAAGCCGTATCCTTCAGAACAGCTATTCACGGAGAGAGGCTCCTGGCTTCTCTCCGTTTTTCTTCGGTCAGCTCCGGAGTAAACTATATTTCATATGGAATATGCACAATAGACCCTGCTCAATATCGTGCATATCTACAAAATTTCATTCCGGTACTTTAATTATAGATTAAACTATGCTATAATTTCAGATAAGTAAAGCTGTGCAGCACAGCAGTCTGAAGGGTGGTAAAAATATGAAAAACGGGGTGAAAATGCTCGACATCGCCGGCAGACTCGGTGTCAGCGTCGTCACTGTGTCCAACGCACTCGCCGGACGTGAGGGCGTAAGCAGCGAGCTGAGGAGAAAAATATGTGAAACTGCTGAGGAAATGGGCTATAAACCGTCAAATACCAAAAGCAGCAGCAGACGCTCGCTCCTGCCTAAGCTCGGAAAAAACGTGGGGATACTCACATCTGAAAGATTCTCCGGAACAAGGGGCACGTTCTACTGGGAGCTTACCGCAAATATCTCCAACAAGCTCTCGGCACTCAACGTATATACTATATATGAATGTATCTCCGCTGCCAGCGAGGCTGCCGGAAATCTGCCGAACATGGTGACTGAGGAAAAGGTTGACGGCGTTATAGTCATAGGTCAGGTCACACGCACCTACACAGAGGCGATAAGCCGCATAAAGCTGCCGCTCATATTCGTGGACTTCTACGACAACCGGTTCAGCATAGATTCCGTCAATTCCGACAGCTACCACGGCGGATACATGATAACCGACTACCTTGTGAGCATGGGACACCGCAGGATCGGTTTTTTCGGCAACGTCAACGCTACAAGCAGCATAAATGACCGCTTTCTCGGATACATCAAATGCCTTATGGAGAACGGGCTTGAATACCACAGGGAATGGACACTCGATGACCGGGACGATTTCGGACGGAAGCTGCCGAAAATAGATTTCCCTGAAAATATGCCGACCGCCTTCGTCTGCAACTGTGATGAGACTGCATTTCAGGTCATTTCTGCACTTAAATCAAAGGGAGTACGTGTCCCGGAGGATATCTCCGTCGTGGGGTATGACAACTACACAGTATCGAGCATATGTATACCCACTATAACTACAGTCGAGGTGGATATCGAGAAAATGGCAGAGGTCGCCGTCGGAATGATGGCGAAAAAGCTCGAAGACCCGGAATATTCCGGCGGTAGACAGATAATCAGCGGCAGGCTCATTGAGAAGAACAGCGTGCTTGATATCAGAGATGAGCACAGCACAGCGGCAGGATAAGGTGATGACATGGAAGAACTTACTTTAGCACAGCTCAGCAGCAATTTCTGCGGACACCTGTCAACAGTGGCACGCCATCGCCGCATGGTCATGAGGCACTGTATCAAAGCCGGTATACCGTGGAGGGGGCTCGTTCACGACCTGTCAAAATACTCCCCCACTGAGTTCATTCCCGGCGTGCTTTATTTTCAGGGCAGCCGCAGTCCGAATGAGCGTGAAAGGGAGGTATCCGGCTACTCAGCTGCATGGATGCACCACAAGGGACGCAACAAGCACCACTTTGAATACTGGACAGACTACAGCACGGTGACAAAAAAGCTTGAGCCGGTGGAAATGCCGGATATATTCATATTTGAGATGTTCTGTGACCGGGTCGCAGCGTCAAAAATATACAACAAGGACTCATACGATGACTCAATGCCGCTTGCGTACTTTCTCCGTGCTAAGGACGGCGTGTGATAGCGGCAAAAACAATGGATAAGCTGGAATTTCTCCTGAGAATGCTCGCTGACAGGGGTGAGGAGCATACGTTCAGGTATATCCGGCGGCGTGTGAAAATGATAAGGGAAAGGGAAAAAAGGGGATATTATGCAAAAAAGAACGATCACTGCGGCAGTGCTGCTCTCACTGCTGCTCATGACAGGGTGTGCAGGTCAGACATCTCAGAGCTCGTCTGAAAGCGTACCTCCGGCACTTCCGGACGACTCCGCTGACTGGGTGACAATGCCGTATATTCCGGAGGAAAATGAGCCGGAAGCAGAGCCTGCTACAGAGCCGGAGACTGAGCCTGAAAGAGACTACCACAGGGCTGAGAGAATGCTTGAAAAAATGACCCTGCACGAGAAGATATGCCAGATGTTCATTGTAACTCCTGAGCAGCTCACAGGCTACGGCTCACAGACTATGTATGACGACTGGACAGGTACGTGCATTGAGGCGTTCCCGGTGGGCGGATTTATCATGTTTTCGCAGAATATCTGGTCGGCTGAACAGATAACGGCGTTCAATTCGGCACTTGCGGAAAAAGCTATGCAGTCCGGGATAGGTGCGTTCATCTCTGTTGACGAGGAGGGCGGCTCACTCACGAGATTACAGCCTGTAATCGGCGGCGAGGCGGTAAACGATATGGCGTACTATGGAGAGCTGAACGACTACGATGCCGCATATGAAGCAGGAGCGATACTCGGCAGGGAGCTTTCCGGCTGCGGCTTCAATCTTGACTTCGCACCGGTGGCAGATGTAAATTTAAGCCCGGACAATGAGCTTGGCAGGAGGATATTCAGCTCAGACCCGGATATAGTTGCGGCTATGTCAGCAGCAGTCTCTGACGGTCTGCACTCCGAGGGGATATGCTCGACGCTGAAGCATTTTCCGGGGCTCGGTGCGGGAAGTGCCAACACTCACTACGGCTCGGTATGGATAGACCGGACGTATGACCAGCTCCAGAATACGGAATTTACGGCATTCAGCGGCGGTATAGCTGCCGGTGCGGACTTCGTGATGGTAGGACACCAGATAACCTCCGGTGCTGAGGACGATCTGCCAGGCGATCTCTCATGGCGTGTGACAACTGAGTGGCTGAGGAAGAACCTCGGCTTTGAGGGGATAGCGATATCGGATTCACACCAGATGGGAGCGATAACCAACAACTATACGGCAGATGTCGCAGCGGTAATGGCGGTGCAGGCAGGCATAGATATCATACTCATGCCAGCTGACACAGCAGGAGCAGTCTACGGCATAGAGGCGGCTGTCGATAACGGAGATATTTCCGAGGAACGTATTGATGAGAGCGTTCTGCGGATACTTGAAAAGAAGGATGAGCTGGGACTGCTTGATAATTGAAATACTGGGCTGACTGCGTGTCAGCCCAGTGCTTTTCCGCAGAGCCTGAACTATCCGTTATCAACTACCTCCGGTCTCTGCGGATACAGCTCATCATAGCTCTCACGTGTCTCGTCGTCATCATCAGAGTGCTCAGGCTCTGCCGGGATAAGTCCGGTCATGTCTCCGGTCGATGCTGACGGAAACAGATACGAAAACTCGCCGCCCGGCTCCTCTATCGGCTTTTTTCTTCTGCTCATGCTCTCACCTCCACATTACTATTTTATACCGGATAAAGACGATATTTCCCGGAAAATTCAGGAAAAATACTGCATATGATGTACAGGGAGAAAATATTAAATAATAAAATAATAAATCAGGGCTTTTCAAAGCTCTGATAATGTGGTATAATATAAGGGATAGAGAATTCTTGAAAATTAACTGACTTTGGAGAAGATACTTATGAACCAGCTTTCATTCACTGCCGCTAAGCAGGCGGCACTGAGAAAATATTTCAGCCGCATGAACGAAATGCAGCAGGAGGCAGTGTTCACTGTCAACGGCCCCCTGCTCGTGCTCGCCGGTGCAGGCAGCGGAAAAACTACGGTCATCGTCAACCGCATTGCCAATATGATAAATTTCGGCGACGCCTTCTTCGGCGGCAGACAGGACGGCAGTCCGGAGGATATAAAGCTCCTGACCGACTACGCTGAGGGCAGGGAGGACGACTTCGATGCCCTGCGTGAAATAGTTGCCGCAGATCCGATAAAGCCGTGGAATATCCTTGCCATTACCTTCACCAACAAGGCAGCCAGTGAGCTTAAAGAACGCCTTGAGGCTATGCTCGGTGAGGAGGCTCTGAAGATCCACGCCTCAACGTTCCATTCTGCGTGTATGCGTATACTCCGCAGCGAGATAGGCTCGATAGGCTTCCGCAGCGACTTCACGATATACGACTCCGACGACAGTCAGCGTATGATAAAGAACTGCATGGCAGAGCTCGATATCTCCGAAAAGCAGTTCTCCCCGCGCTCTGCACTCAGCGATATCAGCCGTGCAAAGGACAGAATGATATCGCCTGAGACACTGCTTGCTGACGCCGGGAACGACTACCGCAAAAAGGCGATCGCACGGCTGTATGCTCACTACATGGAGCGTATGCGGGCGGCAAATGCACTCGATTTTGACGATATCCTGTGCTATACAGTGCAGATATTCGAGAGCTTCCCGGATATACTTGAAAAATACCGCAGCAGGTTCAGGTATATCCTCGTTGACGAGTATCAGGACACGAACCATGTGCAGTTCCGCCTTGTTTCGCTTCTCTCAGGTGAACACAAAAATATCTGCGTTGTGGGCGACGATGACCAGAGCATATACAGGTTCCGTGGTGCAAATATTGAGAATATCCTTGGATTCGAGGATCAGTTCGCCGGTGCAAGGGTTATCCGCCTGGAGCAGAACTACCGCTCGACGCAAACTGTCCTTGATGCCGCAAATGCCGTTATATCGCATAATGTTGGCAGAAAGGAAAAAACTCTCTGGACGTCCGGTGCAAAGGGCGACAAGATATACTGGTACAAGGCATTCGACCAGGACGATGAGGCACAATTCATCGCACAGACGATAAAGAAGAACCATGAGGATTCCGGAGTATGGGCTGACAATGCTGTGCTGTACCGCATGAACGCCCAGTCCAATGCCTTAGAGCGTGCATTCTCAAGAGCGAATATCCCATACCGTATTTACGGCGGTCTGCGGTTCTACGACCGCAAGGAAATAAAGGACGTTACCGCTTACCTCAGCTTCGTCAACAACCACAGCGATATGCTCCGGTTCCGCCGTATTATCAATGAGCCGAAGCGGGGTATCGGCGATTCGACCCTTTCCCTTATCGAGGACATCAGCCGTGACCTGCACATAACTCCGTTCGAGGTCATAAGCAGCTGTGAGGACTACGCTCCGCTGTCGAAAAAGGTCACTCAGCTGAAATCTGCGGCGGTCATGTTTGCTGACCTCACGGAAAAGGCTGATGAGCTGCCGCTTGATGAGTTCCTTGACTATCTGCTCGACCGCACCGGATATATGGCATACCTCGCAACTCTCGAAAACGGCGATGTCAAGCAGGAAAACGTTGCGGAGCTGCGTTCGTCCATAGTTAAGTACATACAGGAGGCGGAGGAGCCTACGCTCAGCGGATTCTTAGAGGAAATATCCCTCTACACCGAGGCTGACCGGGACGACGGCTCAGATGACAAGGTGACGCTGCTGACGATACACTCAGCGAAGGGTCTTGAGTTTACAAATGTCTTCATCGCCGGAATGGAGGAGGGTATCTTCCCCGGCACACGCTCGCTCGATTCCGAGGAGGATCTGGAGGAGGAACGCCGTCTTGCTTACGTCGCTCTGACAAGGGCAAAGAAGCGTATCTATATCACAAGTGCAGGTCAGAGAATGCTCTTTGGTCAGACACAGCGGAACATCACCTCACGCTTCATCAAGGAGATAGGCAGGGAGCTTTACGAAAAGCACGACAACACCTCTGCAAAGGGTACAGGCAGCGACAAGGCAGTCACAGAGGTGCATTCCTCAACTCTCCAGCAGCAGCTCGCACGCAACAAAATGCACTCCGGTGCAGGCGTGAAGCAGGCGGTCTCCTACGCACCGGGAGAGAGAGTGGTGCATAATATTTTCGGCGAGGGAACTATCGTCTCAGTAACAAAAATGTCAAGTGATTCTATGCTTGAGGTCGCCTTCGACAAGGTCGGTACGAAGAAGATAATGGCGAATTTTGCGAAGCTGAGAAAGATATGATATCCTGAAAAACTCTTTTGAGAATAAACAGCCATGCTGCGTAAGGCTCTCCCGGAATGCGGCAGCACGCCTCCGGGAGCCCTGCGTATTATATACCAAAATCCACAAAAAGGAGCTGTAAAAAATGCGAAAGACAAAGATCGTCTGTACGATCGGGCCTGCCACTGATGATGAAAACATCATGAGAGAGCTTATGCTTGCAGGAATGAACGTTGCAAGGTTCAACTTCTCCCACGGCGACTACAAGACCCATGAGGAACGTCTCAGAGTCGTTGAAAAGCTGCGGAAAGAGCTTGACCTGCCTGTAGCTACACTTCTCGACACTAAGGGTCCGGAGATACGTCTGGGAAAATTCGTTGACAACAAGCCTGTCGAGATACATGACGGCGACGAGTATACCCTGACGACTGAGGATATACCCTGCACCGACAAGATCGGCAGCGTGAGCTTCAAGAAGCTGCCCCGTGATGTCAGCATCGGTACAAGGATACTCATAAATGACGGCGTTATCGAGCTGCTCGCCGAAAAGGTCACAAAGACCGATATCGTATGCCGTGTCATCCACGGCGGAACGCTCTCCAATAACAAGGGAATCAATGTTCCCGGTGTGAAGCTCTCCATGCCGTACCTCAGCGAGAACGACATGAACGACCTTGAATTCGGTGCTAAAATGGGCTTTGATTTTATCGCCGCAAGCTTCGTCCGCTCCGCAGCTGACATAAATTACCTCCGTAAGTTCACCCACAGCCTCGGCTGGTTCGATGTGCGGATAATCGCAAAGATAGAGAACTCCGACGGCGTTGAGAACATCGACGAGATACTCGAAGCCGCAGACGGGATAATGGTCGCAAGAGGCGATATGGGCGTTGAGATACCCTTCGAGCAGATACCGGCTATCCAGAAGGAGCTTATCCACAAGGGCTACAACGCAGGAAAGCAGGTCGTTACAGCTACTCAGATGCTTGAATCAATGATAACCAATCCCCGCCCGACCCGTGCAGAGATAACCGACGTTGCAAATGCTATCTACGACGGCACAAGCGCTATCATGCTGTCAGGTGAGACTGCTGCCGGAGCGTTCCCGGTCGAGGCAGTAAAGACAATGGCTCTCATTGCTGAAACGACTGAGAATAACATCGACTACAAGGCGGAATTTGCAGAGCGGCGTTCAAATCCGGACGGCAACGTTGCAGAGGCTATCGCCCATGCCTGCGTGACTACTGCCCACGACCTTGATGCAAGAGCTATCATCACAGTTTCCCTCGGCGGACAGACTGCACGTCTGATATCAAAGTACCGCCCGGAGTGTCCGATAATCAGCTGCACCATGAGCGAGGTGGTTTGCCGGCAGATGAACATGAGCTGGGGCGTTATACCCTATATAATCGACGAAAAAACAAATACCGACGACCTTTTTGACGCAGCAGTTGAAGCCGCAGAGGAGCACAGGCTCGTGCAGGACGGCGACCTCGTTGCGATAACCGCCGGAGTACCGCTCGGAGTCTCCGGAACGACTAATCTGATGAAGGTCGAGAGGATAGGCAAGTAATGCTTACGCCGACAATAGAGACCGGGCGGCTTATCCTGCGTCCCCTCACTGTTGACGATGCAGAGGACGTTTTTGAGTGGGCAGGCGATGAGCGTGTTGCCCGGTATATGATATATTCTGTGCACACTGATACGGACGTAACGAGGGCATGGCTCAGCTCCATACAGGGGGAGCACGACAGAAACTATACATGGGGCTTTGTCCGCAGGACAGACGGAAAGCTCATCGGCTCCGGCAGCATACGCTACAGACACGATGAGAACAGGTGGAGCTTCGGGTATAATATCCGGTATGACTGCTGGAATATGGGATATACGACAGAGGCGACACTCAGGATGATGGACTTTGCCCGGAGAAGACATAATGCAAGGCGTTTTGCCGCTGAATGTGCGGTCGAAAATACAGGCTCGGCAAGGGTCATCGAAAAATGCGGTCTGCACTTTCTGGAATACTGCGAATACACCAAAATTGACGGCAGCGAAACGTTCAGGGCGAAGCGGTATGTACTGAATGAGGAGTGAAATCAATGATAAGACATATTGTAATGTTCAAGCTGAAGGACACAGACGGAAGGACGGAATATGAGAACGCTCTCGAAGCAAGGGAGCGCTTCAATGCAGTTATAAACGGCGTAGAAAATCTGAAAAAGGGCGAGCTTGTGATAAATTCACAGGCTGCACCGGCTGACAACTACACGATCTCGCTCATCTGCGATTTCGATACTATAGACGACCTGAACGCATACCAGGTACACCCGGTACATAAGGAATTTGCCGCATTTCTCGGTACGATAAAGACCGGGCGTGCGTGCATCGACTATGAGCTTTAAGCCCGGAGAAGCTATGAATTACAGCGAAGCGATGGACTTCATAAACAGCTATACGAAGTCCGGGGGCAGAGTCAGCGACCTTTCACGGGCGGAAAATCTCATGCGGCTTACAGGATTTCCGGAAAAAAAGCTGCGTTTCGTGCATATTGCCGGTACTAACGGAAAGGGCTCTGTGGTGGAGTATATCTCCAATGCACTCATCTTCTCCGGCTACAGGGTCGGACAGTTCACATCACCCTACATAGTCCGGTATACCGACAGGATACGTGTCAGCGGCACTGAGATAGACGAGGACTCGCTGTGCCGCATAGCCGCATATGTCAAGAGCCGTATCGACGATGCACCTTATTCGCAGTTTGAGATAACTATGGCTATCGCACTGCTCTGGTACATCGAGCAGAAATGCGATATTGTCGTGCTGGAAACAGGTATCGGCGGACTTCTTGACTGCACAAATGTTATACCTCCGCCGCTGCTTTCGGTCATAACGTCAGTGTCCCTCGACCACACTGCCCTGCTCGGAGATACTGTCACGGAGATCGCCCGTCACAAGGCTGGGATAATCAAGCCCGGCTCGGCGGTAGTCCTGTCTGAGGACAACCCTCTGAGCGTGAAGGAGGTCGTGAGCGAAGCGGCAGAAAATGCCGGAGCAGAGCTTGTTCCGTGTGAGCCGTGCAAGCCGTATGCTGACGGCGGACTGTATTCGCCGTTCCTCTACCGGGGGATACGCCTCACCCCTGCAATGCCGGGAATACATCAGTTCTACAATTCACAGGCTGCGATAACCGCCTGCATCTATCTTCGCAGAAAGGGCTTTGAGATACCTGAGAGCAGCCTTATCCGTGCGATAGAGTCAACGAGGGTACGGGGCAGAGTTCAGCTCATTGAGGGCAGAGCGGCTGTGCTTGTTGACGGAAGTCACAACCCGGCTGGTGCAAGGGCACTCGCCTCAACGCTCATTTATCTCAGCACACGCAATCACAAGATATATACTATCATGGGTATGGTAAGGTCGAAGGACTATGCCGCCTGTGTAAAGACTATCGCACAGGAGAGCGACCTTTTCTTTGCGGTCGATGATTTCTCCCCGGACGCAGTACCGGCGGAGACTATAGCGGATATAGCGTCATTCTGGACGGAAACGAGCACCGGGAGCCTTTCTGACTGCCTGAGCCGTGCGGAGGAGCTTGCAGCCGGAAACGGCGGTATAGTCGTAATATGCGGCTCGCTGTATCTTGCGGGGGAATACCTGAACAAGACTGAATAGAAGAAAACCGCAGTATCCTTTGTGGATACTGCGGTCTATTTGTTTATGTCCTTCTTATTTGTCCGTCCGAGGATATAATCCGTGGATACTCCGTAAAAATCCGCAAGCGTGATAAGGTGCTCAACAGGTATCGTCTGAAATCCTCTTTCGTATCTTGAATACACTGTCTGACTTGTAAAAAGCAGCTGTGCTATCTGTGTCTGATTCATGTCCATATCCTCACGCAGGTCTCTCAGCCTTTGAAAATACATCAAACTCACCTCTTATATCCGGCAGCAGTGCCGGTTTAGCACTTTTCGGTACTATTGACTTTAACACACTTTTATGCTATTATGTATGTATTAGGACTTTTTAGTACTAATAATTCATGGAGGTATAGTAAATGATAGAGGTAAAATTTATCAATGTAACCCTCGACAGTGCCGGAGGTGCGAAAGTTATACTCAATTTCAGAAATCTGTCTGATAAGGTCATCAAATACGCATATTTTACCCTTGAGCCGTATAACAGGGTTGAGGATACTGTCGAATGTACCATAAGTCATGAGAGCAGCAGCCGCATCAAATATACAGGGCCATTAGATCCGGACTGCTCGACAGGCAATATGCTGTGGGAAAGCGTCTGGTACAATTACAGCATAGTCAAGGTAAAGATAACCTCCGCAGAAATCATATATATGGACGGGTCTGAGGAAAAAATCGCCGGAAATGAGCTTAATATCTCAGAATCCGGCACAGGCTGCTATGTGGCTACCTGCGTGTACGGCTCATACGACTGCCCGCAGGTATGGACACTCAGACGATATCGTGACTATTCACTTTCGTCAACGTGGTACGGACGAACCTTCATACGGCTGTATTATGCAGTAAGCCCGGCGGCTGTGAGATCGTTCGGCAATAGAAAGTGGTTCAGGGCTTTTTTCCGCAAAAGGCTTGACAGAATGACCGCACGGCTACAAAGAAAGGGATTCAGTGCAGAACCATACAAGGACAGAAAATGTTGATTTGTACAAACTGCACAAATCGGGATTTTTTTATTAATTCCGGCTAACAGGGTATTGCAAAATTTTTCCGGAAGTGATATAATTATATTCGAGCTGCGAACGCAGTAACTTTATAAAGGAGGTTTTTTAACAATGGCGTTAAAAAATCAGTATCTCATCGATCTTTTAGAGACAGTAAAGAAGAGAAATCCCGCAGAGCCTGACTTCATACAGGCTGTAACAGAGGTTCTTGAGACTCTTGAGCCTGTTGCTGAGAAGAGACAGGATCTCATTGATGCAGGCGTTTTCGAGCGTATCGTAGAGCCTGAGAGACAGATCATGTTCCGTGTTCCGTGGGTAGACGACAGCGGCAAGGTACAGGTGAACAGAGGCTTCAGAGTTCAGTTCAACTCCGCTATCGGCCCGTACAAGGGCGGAATCAGACTCCACCCCTCAGTAAATCTTGGAAAGATCAAGTTCCTCGGCTTCGAGCAGATATTCAAGAACAGCCTTACAACTCTGCCTATGGGCGGCGGCAAGGGCGGCTCTGACTTCGACCCCAAGCACAAGAGCGAGGGCGAGATCATGCGCTTCTGCCAGAGCTTCATGACTGAGCTTTGTAAGTATATAGGTGCTGACACAGACGTTCCTGCCGGCGATATCGGTACAGGTGCAAGAGAGATCGGCTATATGTTCGGTCAGTACAAGAGGATCCGCAACGAGTTCGTCGGTGTTCTCACAGGTAAGGGTCTTAACTACGGCGGCTCACTCGCAAGAACAGAGGCTACAGGCTATGGTCTTTGCTACTTCACAAATGAGATGCTCCAGGCTAACGGCAAGAGCTTCGAGGGACAGACTGTAGTTATCTCCGGTGCAGGCAACGTTGCTATTTACGCTACTGAGAAGGCTACACAGTACGGTGCTAAGGTCGTTGCACTTTCTGACTCCAACGGCTATATCCACGATCCTGACGGTATCGAGCTTGACCTCGTTAAGCAGATCAAGGAGGTAGAGCGCGGACGTATCAAGGAGTACGCTGAGAGAACATCACACAAGAACGTTACTTATACAGAGGGCTGCGAGGGAATCTGGACTATCCCTTGCGATATCGCTCTTCCTTGTGCTCATGAGAACGAGATCAACGGCGAGAGTGCTGCAATACTCGTAAAGAACGGTGCATACTGCGTATCTGAGGGTGCTAATATGCCTTCAACACCTGAGGCTATCGAGACATATCTTGCAAACGGCGTGCTTTATGGCCCTGCAAAGGCTGCAAATGCCGGCGGTGTTGCAACATCAGGTCTTGAGATGAGCCAGAACAGCGAGAGACTTTCATGGACATTTGAAGAGGTTGACGAGAAGCTCCACGGCATAATGAAGTCTATCTTCAAGGCTTGCGACGAGGCTGCTAAGGAGTACGATATGGCGGGCAACTACATGGCTGGTGCAAACATTGCAGGATTCCTCAAGGTTGCAGAGGCTATGAAGGCTCAGGGCTGCGTATGATCGGTTAAGAAGCAGTACAAATATAAACAGTAAAGCAAAAAATATCTCCCTTCGCTGTGCTAACCAGCGAAGGGAGTTTTTTATACCGATCCTCCGTTTCAGCCGCCAAGCCGTCTATCGGAGTTTTAAGGATCGGCATTATATCCCATATTTTTTGTGCAGCCTTTCAAGCTTTTCACCGACCGGCTTTGCCAGCAGCCACAGAAATACCACGTTTGAAACAACATACGAGGTCGTGTAGGGTATCGCTGAAATGAGTGCAAGGCGGTAAAGTCTCCAGCTGAACGACTGGTTGTACCACAGCACTGTCCAGATATCCATGATGAATGAGTATGCTACCCCGGACACGATACCGTAGATAATGAGCGATATGCGGCTTTTTTTCAGCGGCTCTGAGAGTATACCTGCCCCAAGCCCGATGATTCCCCAGGCAAGTATCTGAAATACCGTCCACGGCCCCTGACCGAAGTAGAAATTCGACAGCACCGCTGTCATCGCTCCGGTCAGGAATCCGGCTTCACCTCCAAGATACAGCCCGGTGAGTATCGCAAGTGCCGACACCGGCTTCAGTATCGGGATAAACCTCCCGGCGAAGCAAAGTGCGGTCATTACCGAGACAATGACCAGCCGCCGGGTGCCGGTCGATTTTTTCTCAAATCCTGTCACGAACAGGAGAAGTGCGAACGCCGCCGCTGCCATTGATACGATGAGGTGCTTCTGCTTGTCGAAAACGAGCGTACCGAGTACGGCAAGTGCCGGTATTACGGCAAAAGGTATCGCCAGCCGAATAAAGCCCCTCGCCGCCCTGCTTTTTATGACTATCATGCTCCGCCCCCGTTTCCGGCAGCCTTCAGCCCGTTTATCCTGCAAAGCTCTGCCGCCTCGTCAACCGTGACTGCACCGGTGAACTGTCCCCTTGTGATACGGACTGCGGCGGTCGTATAGAAGCTGTTTTCCGGGAAAAATTCATGCGGAGTACCTGAGAATACCGCTTCTCCGGCAAAAAATAACGCACATCTGTCCGCAAGCCCAGCCGCAAATTCAACATCATGGGTAACTGCAATGACCGTCATGCCGCTCTTTTTAAGGTCACGGATCACTCCGGATATCCGCAGCTTTGCCGCAGCGTCAAGCCCCTTTGTCGGCTCATCAAGCAGCAATATCCCCGGCTTCTGTGCAAGCACCTTTGCCAGAGCGGCAAGCTGCTGCTCACCGCCCGAAAGATCATACGGGTGCATATCCAGCAGACCCGTGAGGTCGAACGGCAGCTCCTCCGGCTTGATACCGGCATCATCAAGCTCCTCCCGGACAGTATTCCGCAGAAAGACCGTCTGTACGTCCTGCGGCAGCATAGCAAGGCAATTCCGGTAAAGCGACTGATTTTTATACTCCTTCAGCTTCCTCCCGAATACCCTGATAACACCGCTGTACGGCTTTATCAGCCCCGCTGCCGCCATAAGAGTTGTCGTCTTTCCGGAGCCGTTTCCGCCGAGAATGCAGAATATCTCGCCAACACCAACACTCAGCCCGACTCCCCTGAGTACGTCCGGACTGCTCCTGCTGTACCGGAAATATACATCCTTCATCTCAAGTGCCGGAGTATCGGGTATCTGATAGCTGTATCCGTTGTCCGGCAGCTTTTTTACATCATTTCTGTACCTCCCGACAAGCTCCCTGCCCTCCCGGACAGTCAACGGTACAGGTGCATTATCTGTATCGCTCCCAAGCACAGCACTAAGCCTTGCAGCTGCCGGCATACCGCACATTATCTCCGGACGGCTGCCAAGCTGCCGGATAACGCTGCCCGGCTCACCGGAGTATATCAGCCTGCCTCCGTCCATGACCATGAGCCTGCTGCACATGGGTACTGCCTCCTCAAGTCTGTGCTCCACCATGAGGATCGTCATTCCATGCTCCCGGTTCAGCCTCCCGACGGCATTCATGAACCCTGAGGCGGCGATCGGGTCAAGCTGTGCGGTCGGCTCATCGAGTATCAGCAGCTCCGGCTGCATAACAAGCACCGCCGCCAGATTCACCAGCTGCTTCTGACCGCCGGAAAGCTCCGCAGCCGACCTGTCATAAAGCTCCCCGATACCGAGCCAGCTTGCGGTCTCAGCGATTCTCCGGGCAATAACATCTCTCGGCGTACCGAGGTTCTCCAGTCCGAATGCCAGCTCGTGCCACACCTTATCCGTAACTATCTGCTGCTCCGGATTTTGCATTACATAACCTATCGCCGCCGCAGACTCTCTCCCGGACAGCTCAGCGACCGGTCTTCCGCAGTAATACACGCTGCCCGACATCTCTCCGAGCGGCGAAAGCTCACGCTTGAGAAGCCGCAGAAGCGTCGATTTTCCGCTGCCTGACGCTCCGCAGAGAACTGTGAAGCTGCCCTGCTCTATCGTGAAGGATACGTCCCTTACGGCATATTTTTCCGCTCCGGGATACTTAAAGCCAAGCCCGTCGGCTTTAATAAGCTCCACCTTATCCTCGCCTCCATATCTATGATGACCGGCAGCAGCACCAGCAAGCCGTATGCCGCCGCACCGGTATAGGTTCTCCAGTCACGCTCCGCCATAGTTACTGACGGGTAGCAGCTGAAGTCGAACGCCCCGGCTGCCGCTGCCGACGCTGCACCGGCAAACAGGATAAGCTCCGCCGCAAGCAGGATATAGTCCCCGTGCCGCAGCCGGAATTTATGAAAGCTCGTCCTCCTGCTCACACCGCATCCTCTCGCCTCCATGCTGTCAGCTGTCGTTATCCCGTTTTCGAGTGCCCAGGTCACCAGTACAGAAAATACTCTGAGGCTCCCTCGTGCACCGTCGATAGCATTGTCCTCCCGGTAAAGCCCCATAGCCCTCTGAGCGTTGTTTATCTTCTGCCACTGTCTCCCGAAAAGCGGCACAAAGCGTACCGCCATAGACAGCACAAGAGACAGCTTCGGCGAGAGAAAGCCCGTGACACGCAGCAGCTTGTCGGTCGTCATTATCTGTGTAAAGCACCTCAGCCAGTACAGCGTACCGGTGATTAGGACTGATGAGCATAGCCCGTAGATAAGGGCTTCGAGGGTTATCGGTCTGTCGTTCACAACAAGCAGCACAGTCGTTCCGTTGTGCGAAACGAGAGGATTTACCGCCGCAAGAATGATAAAAAGCAAAAATGCGAACAGGTGGAATCTTCCGCCGCTTGTGCCGTTCAGTGAAAAAAAATACAGCAGAGCACCGCAAAGCGAAAGCAGAGTTATCGCCGGAGAGTTGCTGAACATTGCCAGCCCCATGACTGCCGCAAAGTAGACTGCTGTAACAGCCGGGTCGTATTCAGAAAAGCTCCTCACTCTCCTGCCCTCCATTCTGCCGGATATGTCTCCTCCGGCGGCAGCAGGTCATTGCCGACCTCAACGGTGTACAGCCACTCTATCACATCTCCGTCGCTGAGGGTGTACTCGCTGCAGCCGACCGAGGGTGCCTTGCCGTTTACATGGTATATCCACCCGGAAAGCTCGCCGTATTGCAGCTCATACAGATAATTTATCCCCGCAACGTAGTCCATTCCGTATGCACCTCTGCTGTCCACCTGTATCCCGTACTCCCTTGCAGCGTCGGTAAGGATAGTGAAAACTGTGTCGCCTTCTGCAAATTCAAAGGCTGTAGTGCCGAATATCTCGCCGTCCTCCGGGATATATTCTGATTCGTCAGCGTATTGCACTATAGTGTCGCAGCGTATAGTCATGGTGACTGTACCGACGGAATTCTCCTTGACTACCGCCGAGCCGTAGTATTCCTCAGGCTTCTTTATATCGGTCAGCAGGACGATCGCCGTTGCTAATGCGGCTGCAAGTGCTACAGCGAGGAAGTTCTTCCAGTTTCTCTTCCCAAGTGCTGCGAGCAGAAGCGAAAGCACAGCTGCCGCAGCCCAGATGATAACGGTCACCCAGAGCTTGTAGCCGCCGTTGACCTTATCGCTGTTTTCGCCTGTAGTCTGCGGAATTGCTGCCGTTACAGCCGATGATCCGGTATATGTGCTGCTCATAGCCACCGAAGATGAAGCAGTGCTGACGGACGTTTTTTCTGTACCTTCCGCAGCAGCTGTACCCGGTGCCGTAGTCGTGCCGGTCTGAGGTGAAGCAGCTGCCGCCGCCGTCACGGAAGTCCTGACCGCCTGAGTACCCGTCACAGCCGAAGTACCTGAAATGGCTGCACCGTTTCCCGGAGTATCGGGGGTATTGCCCTGAACATCGGTATTTCCCTGATCTGAGCTGTTTCCGGAGCTGCCCTGTGACGGCTGAGCCTGTGAAGCACTCTGACTTGCAGGCTGCTCCGGGATATCCGGCTCTGTGGGCGGCTCTGCCGGGGAATATTGCCTGTCGAGGACCAAAAAGGGCCCCTGACCGTTCAGCAGCCTCTCATACGCCGTGAGCGAATAATACGCCTGAACTGTGGCACTCTCATTATAGCCCCCGCCGAGGGTATGTGCGAAGCTGCCGTCAGGCTCATAAAACGTAAGAAGCCCGTCTATAGGCGAATTTCCGTCCTTGATGAACCTCTCGTCGTACTGACAGTCAATACCGAGTGCAGACAGAGCGACAATTACCTGGGCTGTGCTTTCGGGATTTTCAACGCCCATAGACTTGAATCCGCCTGAGGGCTGCTGCTTTGCGGAAAGCAGCTCCACAGCCGAATCCACGGCATACTGCACATCAATGCTGTATGGGTAGAGCGGTGCAAGAGCCGATACAGTCATTGCCGTAACGTCAACGTCACCGTACTCGCCGATGACCGCCCAGCCGCCGTCCGGCAGCTGCATGGAAATAATGCTGCTCACCAGCTCGTCAGCGGTGTACCCGGTACTTACTCCGTTGTTTTCAAGGTGCAGAGCGTAGTCCCAGCTCATGATACCGAGCTGCCCGGCGGAGTCTCCTGCCGCCTGAGCAATATAGTCCGAATCGCTGCCGGCTGCGATAAGTGCCAGTGCGTACTTCTGCCGTGTTGTAGCTGAAGCAGCTGTGCTGCTCTCAGTGTAACTCTCCAGTGCAGCGGCATAGCTGCTGAAATCATAGTCTCCGGACTGGCTGAGAGTTATGACATACCACTCTGAATTGCTCCCAGCCCCCTCGGTAAGTGCTCCGTTTATCCAGTCCTGGACGCTCCCCGCACCGCTCTGCTCAAGCTTGAATGAAACGATACCGCCGGTAAGACCTTCTATCTCACCAGCGGTATGCTCAGCCGCCCCGGTACTCATAAAAGTACCGGAAAACAGCGATATTGCAGAGATCGAAGCTGTCACCAGCCTCAGGAGAGCGGCTTTCGCCTTAGTCCTCATGCTTTCTCAGAAGGAACGCAGCTGCAACAGCAGTACCAAGAGCTGCAAAGATGATGCCTGAGCCGTCGCCGGTCTTTGGAGACTCGGTCTTTCCGGCGGGCTTTGTGGTCGTGGCAGCTGTGGTCTTTGTGGTGGTGTTGGTGGACTTTGCAGTAGTTGACTCCTCCGGCTCAGCTGTAGTAGTTTCAGTCTCAGGTGCGACAGATGTAGTCTCAGTCGGCTCTGTCGTGGTCTGAGCAATATAATCCGGATTTTCCGCAACAGCGGCAATGCACACAGGCGGTACCAATGTCAGCGAATCAGACGTTGCACTGATAACAGCATTTCCCGCAGCTGCGAGCGTGATAGTCGCCTTGCCCTCAGCGTCAGTTACAGCACCGCTGTCAACGCCGTTTATCGTTATGGAAGCACCCTCTACCGGAAGAGTTATCGGGCTGTAGTCCGCATCAAATGCAGCCTGCGACAGTGTCAGGGTCAGCTCATCGCCCTGCTTCGCCTCAGCTGTATTGCTGTCAAAATAGGTATACTTGTCCGACCAGCCAGTTGTATCGGTATACACGAACGCATTGAGGTAATCGCCTGTTTTCAGCACATCGCTCAGGCTCCATGCAGAGGCATTATTGACATAATAGCCATAGCTGCCGCCGTTTTCAGTGCCCCAGAGCTTTGTAATACCGAGCCCGTACTGAGTTACAGAGGTGCCGTAGCCTGCCTCAGCACCGCCCTCATAGCTGTTCTCATGAGCTATATAGAGTGCGTCATTTATAGTCAGAGCACCATCATTGTCGATATCTGTGACAGTCACCTTCTCCTGTGTGACAACGAGCTTACCGGTGCTGTCGGAGATAGTGACATACACATCAACAGGGTCGCTGTTCTCCGCAGCAAGGCTGTTTACAGCCGTAAAGCTGCACGCAAGAGCTGCCGCAGCGATACCGGCAGCGAGCTTTTTCATCTTTTTCATTATTATTCCTCCGTTTCTGTTTTCCGGCAGCTCCAACAAAAACACCCGGTACGGACGCACCGGGCAGTATCAGCTTACAGAGTTATATCACAGCCGGGCAAAAGGGTACAGCCCAGCACCCCGGAAATACAGATATCACCGGGCATTCTGATATTTCTGGCTGCGTTTTCCGCCGATATCTGCGATATCATCTGTCCGAAAACTGCCGTTGAGCACACCTGACGAGCGACCCGGCTTGTGGTGACTGTACACCAGATACGGTAGTGACTGCTGCTGCGGATTCTTACCGCATTCCCTCAGCTTCAGGCTTATTTATAGCAAACGGCAAAATACTTTGTCGTCTGCTATAATTGTAGCACATACCTTCCGGCTTGTCAAGCAGGTATCTGCTAAATACAAAGAGATCATAGGCAAGAAGTAAGATATTTGTATCCGCTTCCCGTAAATTTCTTCAAATCTGTGCTGAGGACACCCCCAAATCTGGCATTTGAAAAAAATATCCGCCGGGTGACGGCGGATAGGTCTTTCATCTGGTTTGCTCACTCAGCCGGAGAATCAGTCTGCTCAGCACTCTCTGCTGTATCGTCTGCACTCTCCTGTACCGGCTCTGCCTCAGCTGCCGCAGCTGCCTCAGCCTCAGAGATAGCGAGCTGTCTCTCGTATGCCTCAAGAATGCTATCCTCAAGCTGTCTTCTTGCGGCTGATGAGATCGGGTGAACGATATCACGGAAGATATTGTTCTCATCTCTTCTGCTGGGCATTGCAACGAATACCCTCTCATCGCCCTGCACGACCTTGATGTCGTGTACAGCGATCATGTCGTCGATCGTAACAGAGACAACTGCCCTGAGTCTGCCCTCTGTCATGATCTTTCTGATTTTGACGTCTGTGATCGTCATTGTCTGCAACCTCCTTGTTTATCATATTTGCCCCATATCCTGCAAATTATGATATAAAAAAATACACAGCTGGAAAAGCAAAATTAAATAATTATAAAAATGCTCTCCACTTAAAGATAATGGCTCTGTCCCGACACGTGGTTGATTTTCTTTTAAAAGGCAGTAACTACAAACCGCTTCCATGTGTCCACAGACAAGGCGAACTTCCAAAATTGCCTATTTATAAGCATATTAAGTGTGATACAAATATCAACCATTTGT
>JAFVFL010000032.1 GCA_017475555.1 Ruminococcus sp. | reverse complement strand
GCTGTCCTATCTCTTCTGCTTTATGTCCTGCTTTTAATAATATTTCTATTTTTTGCCTTTCTTCATAGCTAAGGTGTTGACCTTTCTTGCTTTTTGTTGTATAATCTAAGTGACTCATTGTGATCCCCCTATGGTTGTGTGTGTTTGGTCACTTACATTATACCATATGTTTCACTTTGAGTCATCTTTTTTATTGTGTCATTTTATTTTACAACTTTCCCAGAAAAAACGGATATGCCGAAGCATACCCGTTTTGAGGATCGATATTGGATATCCGCACAAGATCACTCGAAAGAGTCAAGATCAATGCCGTCAAGAAGCTCCTTGAGCTGTGCAAGCTCATCAGCTGTAAGTGTAACGCCTTTTCCCATTCTTGAATGGTCAGGTGACCATTCACGCAGGTCATACTTCGGGTCGTGGTCGTTCCAGCTTACCATATTAAGCTCCTTTGTCCAGCCCTTTGCGTTCTCGGAAAGCACACCGATCTTTTCAGTTATCTCGTATTTCAGCTCTGCCATTTTTGTCTACTCCTTTCTCTTTTGTTATCAGAATTGCTCCTGCATTCTGAAATTATATCACAATTATCGGGGTCTGTCAATAGATATACAGCATATCAAATGCATCGCTCCACCCGAATACCGAAAGCACATCTCTGTAGCCGACAGCTGCCTGTGAGATCTCGCTGCCTGTCTCCTCGACGACAGACCGCAGGATAGAGCCGAGCTTATCAGTTGTCTTTTCATCGGCATAGAGCACCCAGCCGCTGCCCTTCAGCTTCACGGAGTAGACATTCACTCTGCCTGACTCCTCAACGCCGTCCTTTCCGGTCACAGTAAGCTGTAATTTCAGCTTGTACGCCTTGGAGACCTCCTCCTCGTACTCGTCAAAGACCTTCCTGATAGTACGGAGGGTTGTCTTTCCGACCTTGTCCCGGTCGATAACCTCGGCTTTTACCTTCATTTTTCCCTCGAAATACTCGTCCTCAAGGATATCTTTCGTATTTGACAGATACTCGTCAAGCTCCGCAGTGACGTCCTTCCACGAGCTTTCATCGTCCTCGACCTGCTCCTGGAACTCAGTTATCCGGCTCTCCGGGAAAAATGCCTCGATTATCCTCTCTGATCTGCACTTATTCACTCCGCTGACGAGCTTCTTGACCGGAGTTTTGTACCCCCCGCCGAGGAGTGCGAAAAGCACGCCTATCAGCAGTATCAGAGCGATAACAGCCGCCGCAAAGAGAAGTCCGCCCTTTAAATAGCCGCCTGAGCTGTTTTTATTCTTTTTCTTGTCATTTTTATCATCTTTTCCGGAAATGCTTTCAGTATCCCCGTCAGCACCTGCATCTGTATCGTCAGATGCCACAGGACTTCCGTCAGGGTAGCTTTCTGCTGCACCTTTAAGCTCATCAGCTGTCGGCGGATCAGGCTCGTGGATATCGTTTTCCTCAGGAGCCGCCGGTATATCGGGAGCCTCCGGTACGTCCGGAGCCTCCGGTATATCTGGAGCCTCAGGCTCTCCGGGCAGCTCATCAGGTATTATCTCCGGAGCTGCCGTGCTTTCCGGAAGCTCACGGCTCCCGGCAGCAGCCGCTGCCTTCGGGCAGTCACACCTTTCGCCGTCCTCAAGCTTTTTTCCGCAGTATTTACAAAACGCCATATTTCAATTCCTCACTTTATCCCTGCACTCAAAGCTCATTTATCTCCATAAAGAGCTTCTGCATCTTTATATCAGTTTCAGCTATCCTTTCTGCACATTCACGAAGCTCCTCAGATATCTCATCGGTGAGCTTTGCGTCAGTCTTGTATCTCAGCTGATGCTCAAGACTTGCCCAGAAATCCATAGCTATAGTCCTTATCTGTATCTCCACCGGAGCATACGCCTTCCGGCTTGCAAGATGAACCGGGACATTGATTATCATATGCAGGCTTCTGTAGCCGCTCGGCTTGGGATTCTGTATATAGTCCTTCTGCTTTACAAGAACGAAATCGTCACGCCTTGTCAGCATATTCGCAAGCTCATAGATATCCGATATATAGTAGCAGGTTACACGTATACCGGCTATATCGAGAAGATTCTTCCTTGCTGACTCCGTACTTATCGGAAGCCCCTTTTTCTGGAGCTTTCCGACAATAGACTCTGCTGATTTGACACGGCTTTCGATGTTGTGTATCGGATTACGCTGGAATTTCACATTGAATTCCTCATCGAGTATGCTGAGGTGCGTTCTGACGACCTGTATAGCGGATTCGTAGAAGTGCTTCAGCTGAAACAGCTCCATCAGCTGACGGGCGAACTTTTCCTGTTCGTCCTCGCCCTGTTCGATAACTGCCGGGAGCTGTTCAAGTCCCTCCAGATAAAAATCAATGCTGTCGCTCATATAAATACCTCCCCCGATATTATCCCTATAAGACCATTATATCAGAAATCCATGAAATGTCAATAATGTTCATAATAATTTCATGACAGTTTCACAAAAGCTGATAAAAAGAGTACCCCGGAAAACCGGGGTACGATAGTCTGTGGTCAGTCAGCAAGAAATGCCGAGAATGCCTTGTATGCACTGTACAGGTCGAGCTTGGAGATAAGCTCATACGGAGCGTGCATCGAAAGCACCGGTACTCCGATATCTATGGTATCTACATCAAGATTTGCGATGAACATTGCGACAGTACCGCCGCCGCCCTCGTCTACCTTTCCGAGCTCACCGGTTTGCCAGAGTACGCCCTTGCTGTCCATAAGCCTTCTTATCCTGCCGGCAAACTCAGCTGAAGCGTCTGATGTACCGGATTTTCCTCTTGCACCGGTGTACTTTGTTATGCACACTCCCTTGTTGACGAAGCAGCTGTTCCGGCTCTCACTTACTGTCGGGAAGGTCGGGTCGAATGCAGCGTTTACATCTGCGGAAAGGCATTCTGAAGCTGAAAGCACATCTCTGCCCTCGCTGCCGAGAGCCTGTGCGATATCCTCGATAAAGTATTTCAGGTATGCCGAGCAAAGTCCGGTATTTCCGTCGCTGCCGATCTCTTCCTTGTCGGTGAGCACAGTAACTGAGGTATGTACCGGTGTCTCAGACTCAGCCGCTGCCATAAGAGCAGGGTATGAGCAGCAGCGGTCGTCATGGCCATAGCCGCCAATGAGACTTCTGTCTAATCCGACATCCTTTGCCTTGAATGCAGGCACAGCCTCAAGCTCTGCGGAAACAAAATCAGCCTCAGTTACGCCGTACTTTTCGTAGAGGATATTGAGCAGGTTGAGCTTTACTGCACCGCTCTCCTCATCGTCACGGAACGGGCGTGAGCCGATGATTATGTTCAGATCCTCACCTCTTATCAGCTTTCCGGCCGGGCGTGACATCTGCTCGTTTGCAAGGTGCGGAAGAAGGTCAGAAACGCAGAATACCGGGTCGTTCTCGTCCTCTCCGATATTGACCGTGACAGAGCTGCCGTCAGCCTTGATGATAACGCCGTGCAGCGAAAGCGGTATCGTTGTCCACTGATACTTCTTGATGCCGCCGTAGTAGTGGGTCTTGAGATAGCCTATCCCGTTGTCCTCGTATACCGGATTCTGCTTCATATCAAGTCTCGGCGAGTCGATATGTGCAGCACAGATCCTTACACCCTCAGATATGGGAGTTGTACCGATGACTGAAATGAGTATCGCCTTGCCTCGGTTCACCTTATATATCCTGTCGCCGGGCTTCAGCTCGTCACCCTTTTTGTACTCACGGAAGCCGTGAGCTGTGAGTATCTCAAGTGCAGATACAACTGCCTCACGCTCCGTTTTTGAGCTGTCAAGGAAGCTCTTATAGCCCTCTGCAAACTCAAAGCCTGCGGCGATCTCCTCATCAGACAGCACATTATAGCCGTTCTTTCTTATCAGGAGCAGCTTTTCCCTGAGCTCCTTTGAGGGATTGTTCTTCTTTTCTTCCATAATTATCTCCCTTCAGCCGCTGACTGACAGCGGCGGATTTATTTTTTTGTGGTAATAATCCCTTATCTTGTCGGATACTTCCTTCGATATCTCCGTGACAGCTTCAAGTGAGCCGTTGTTCCTGATGATATAATCAGAATGAGTGCGGAAGAATTTCTCATCAAGCTGTGAGGACATACGGTTCAGTGCCTGTTCAGAGGTTATCCCGTCACGGCGGATTATCCTTTCCTCTCTCAGCTCAGGGTCGGCAAGGACGGAAATAATGATCTCGCAGAAATCGTCCGCACGGCTCTCAAAAAGTGTAGGTGCATCAAGAAGAATGAGCTTTCTGCCGTTCTCTGACAGCTGCCTTATCTGCCGCAGTATCTCACCGGTGATGTAGGGATATATGATAGTGTTGAGCATTTCAAGCTTTGCCTTATCGGTAAAAACAATATCCGCAAGAGCCTTTCTGTCGAGCGTTCCGTCAGCACAGAGAATGCCGCTGCCATAGAAATCCGCTATCTCTCCCAGACACGGATTGCCCTTCTCAACGACCTTTCGTGCCACTAAGTCAGCATTTATGACTGCAAACCCATTTGCTTCAAATATACCGGAAACAGTGCTTTTTCCAGCACCTGTCTGCCCGGTAAGTCCAACGACCATTACTCCTTCAAGACTGTTCATATCCTTATCACCTCGAATCCGGCAGCTCGTATGAGCCGGTTATATACTGCAAGTCCTACGCCGTCCTTTTCAGGGGCACGTACATACACCCTTTCAGCTCCTATATCGTCAAGCTCACGAAGTCTTTCAAAGAGCAGATGTGCCTGCTCAGTGCTGTCCTTCCCGTAGGTCAGGCAGCGGCATGGGAAATTACCCTCATCTCCTGAAAATATCAGGAAATATATCCCGTCTCCGCCGTGCTCAGCCGCAAATCCTGCGAATGCCACGGCAGAGGCTTCGACCATGATTATGTCCGCTTTCGGGGAATAATGCTTGTACTTCATTCCCGGAGAAGCCGCCTTCTCACCCTCCGCAAGCTCATTGAGTATCGCCCTGTCGATGATGACCTCCGGGCAGATATCCAGCAGCATTTCTCTTGTGACACAGCCCGGACGGAGAATACGGACTGTGCTATCATTATCGAACGAAATGACAGTTGACTCGACACCGAGCTCTGACTGTCCTCCGTCCACAACAGCAGCTATTTTCCCGTTCATATCCCGCATAACGTGCTCAGCAGAGGTAGGGCTGGGATAGCCCGAACGATTTGCAGACGGTGCGGCGATAACCGTGCCGGAAAGCTCGATTATCCTGTGCATTGCCGGGTGGCTCGGAACTCTTATCCCGACAGTATCAAGTCCTCCGGAGGTGACATAGGGTATGCGGCTGTTCTTCGGCAGCACCATTGTCAGCGGGCCGGGACAGAATCTCTCCGCAAGCCTATATGCAAGCTCCGGGACTGACTCTGTATACCTCGTCACCTGTGAAAAATCCGGAAGATGTACTATCAGCGGATTATCAGCCGGTCTGCCCTTTGCGGCGAATATCGCCCTTACAGCTGCTTCATTGCACGCATCTGCACCGAGCCCGTAGACAGTCTCCGTGGGTATGCCCACAACGCTGCCGTTCCGGATAAGCTCCGCAGCACGCTGCAGCCCGTTTCCGGAGGAGTCAAGTAATATGGTATCCATAAGCACTCTCTCCTCAGGACTGTCCGCTCTGCCCGGCAAGCCTTGCAGCCTGGTCGGCAGTAGCAAGAGCGTCAAACACCTCGTCAAGATTGCCGTTCATCATATCCTCAAGGCGATATATCGTCAGTCCGATACGATGATCGGTGAGCCGCCCCTGCGGGAAATTGTATGTCCTTATGCGTTCTGAGCGGTCGCCGGTGCCGACCTGCATTCTTCTCTCTGAGGCTATCCTGGCGGACTGCTCCTCAAGCATTGCCTCATATATACGGCTTCTGAGCACCTTCATCGCCTTGTCCTTGTTCTTGTGCTGGCTTCTCTCGTCCTGACACTCAACAACGATATTTGTCGGCAGATACGTTATCCTGACGGCTGATTCCGTCTTATTTATATGCTGTCCGCCTGCACCGCTTGCACGGAAATAATCTATTTTCAGGTCTGTCGGGTCGATCTCAAGCTCAACCTCATCAGCCTCGACAAGCACAGCAACGGTGACTGTTGAGGTGTGGATACGCCCCTGTGCCTCAGTCTCCGGGACACGCTGTACCCTGTGGACACCGCTCTCATATTTCAGCCTGGAGTACGCACCCTCTCCCTCGATAGAGAAGCTTATCTCCTTGAAGCCGCCAAGCTCCGTCGGATTCGCCGTCAGCACCTCCTGCCGCCAGCCCTTTGACTCAGCGTACATGGTATACATACGATACAGCGAATTTGCAAACAGGGCAGCCTCCTCGCCGCCTGCACCGCCTCTTATCTCAACGATAACATTTTTGTCATCATTCGGGTCTTTAGGGAGCAATAGTATTTTAAGCTCCTGTGCGGCATTTTCAGCAAGCTCACGGCTTTCCTCAAGCTCTGCCTGAGCCATTTCCTTCAGCTCCGGGTCAGTATCGCCTGCACCAAGCAGCTCCTTTGCCTCGTCAGCCCTGTGCTGTGCCTCCTTATACTCCCGGTATTTGTCGATTATAGGTGTGAGGCTCTTGTATTCACGCATAAGCCTTGTATACAGCTTATTATCGGCAACGGTCTCCGGCTCTGACAGCTTGCGGCTTATTTCCTCGTAATTCTGCTCCATAAGAGCGAGCTTTTCAAACATCAGTATTCTCCTCTGCAATTTACTAAATATTTTATTAAATGCAGAGACGCTATCCCTTTTCTTCTCTTGAAATGCTCCTTATGCTCTTTTCTATCTTGCTTCTGGGTACCATGAATTCACGGGAGCACTTGACGCATCGGAGCCTGAAATCCATTCCGGAACGCAGTACCAGCATCTCGTTTGCACCGCATGGGTGATTTTTTTTCATTGTCAGTATGTCTCCCGGCTGAATATCCAACGCATTTCCCTCCCATAATATAATCGTACCTTTCTATTATAACTCCAAAGCAAGGATAAATCAATATCTAACCGGCATATTTTTTTGACTTTGTGGAAAAATGATAAAAAGGTATATTAAAACATATTGAAGTCTTACAAATTTTAAAGGAATGGTGATACTATGGTAACAAATATTTCAGCGGAGTTTGACAATGTAGAGACTGCGGAGCTTGCAGCCGGGAAGATACGCCGTGATATTGACGGGGTATACTCGGCTAAGGTGACAGGGAAGGGGATAAGCTCAGGCGGAACGCTTGTATCTGTCATACCGACCTACGCAAACAACTTCAGCATGAACTTCATGACGGCTGTCACTGAGTCTCCTGCCGCTGACAGCGTCAAGCCTGAGCCGGAGATGAGAAGCCATGCAGCGGCATATATAGTATGCGACGGGAGCGGTGTTGACGAGATAAATGCAGTGCTCAATTCCTATGGTGCAGTGAATATCCGGTCGAATTTTCACTCCGTTCTCAAGTAATATTTACCTCCGGCGAAGAATATTATTGATTGTCAGCAGGTCTGACATAAAAACGAAATCAGACCCATAAGTCTGATCCTTGGAGGTAAAAGCATGAAATACAGACCAGAGGGCTGTCTTATCAGGACTGCCGAAAACCAGAGATATATCTCTTCGCCGGAGGGACTTGCAGAGGCTATGGAAAAGGGCGTGATACTTGAGGGAAGGGCTGCCGTGTGCGACAGCTCCCACGACCTCATAGTTGATCTGCCGTGTGCAAGGGGTATGATACCCCGTGCAGAGGGAGCTATCGGCATAGCAGACGGAAAGACCCGTGATATCGCTCTGATATCACGGGTGAATAAGGCTGTCTGCTTCAAGGTAAAGGAGCTTTATACAGGGAGCGGCGGTACTCTCACAGCCAGGCTCTCACGTCTTGCGGCTCAGGAGGAATGCATGAGCTGCTACATAGACACGCTTTCTCCCGGTGATATAATCGACGCCAAGGTAACTCACATGGAGCAGTTCGGCTGCTTTGTAGATATCGGCTGCGGGATACCCTCCATGATACCGATAGATTCGATATCCGTTTCAAGGATAGCCCACCCGTCGGACAGATTCGTTATCGGTCAGATGATACGTGCTGTAGTGAAGAGCAGCACATCTGCGGAGGACAAAAGGATATGCCTGACACACCGGGAGCTTCTCGGCACATGGGAGGAGAACGCTGCCTCATTTTCGCCCGGAGAAACGATCGCCGGTATAGTACGTTCTGTTGAGGATTATGGAGTATTTGTGGAGCTGAAGCCGAATCTTGCCGGACTTGCAGAGCTGAAAAGCGATGTGTACCCCGGACAGCTCGTAAGCGTATTCATAAAGGCGATAATTCCGGAAAAAATGAAGGTAAAGCTGATAATCGTTGATTCCTGCGGCGACTGTGCTGATGCTCCGCCCCAGTCAGCTGAATACTTCGTAAGCGGTGCTCATATAGACAAATGGGTATATTCTCCCGCAGTTTCCGGAAAGGATATATCGACGGACTTCACCGCTCAGGGCTGAGGTTCCCTGTCGTAGGGGAAGATAGTATTTTTCGGCGTACCATAGACCTTTGGCTCAAAGCCCTTTTTACCGATAAGGAAGCTTTCCAGCCCGACAAGGTCAGATACATTGTATACGCCGTCGCTGTTGTAATCAGCTGCACTGCTCTGTTCGAGAAGCCCGGAAATGCAGCGGCGGAGAAGAATAATGTCGAAGGAATCGACTCTTTCATCGCCGTTGAGATCACCTGTGATGACCAGCTCCTCCACAGGCTCAAGCACCCATACCTGACTTGTGCTGCCGGTACGTGCGGACTGATGTGCATTTCCGCCGTTCGTCCGTCCGGTGGTATCCGATTCAGATATGACGACTGCACTCTGGTCGCCCGTGGACTTAGTGACTATCACATATCCATTGTCTGTCTCAACGAACTTGAATTTCTGTGCATCGGCATTTGTATTCGTATAAATGCCGATATTCGTCCCGTCCTCAGTTTTCCCGTAATCAAGGTCAAGAAGATACTCAGTGCCGTCTCCGAGTGCTGAGTATATTTCGTAGTAGCCGTCTCCGGCGGAGCGGATATACCAGCTGTTATATTCAGCTGCTCCGTCAGCAGTGTACTGCACCACATTCCTTCCGGCAGCACCTGTTCCGCCTGAGACTGTGAGATAAAGACCGCTTGAAAGATTGCGTATGCGGTAAAGTCCCTCCGAAATGGTACTTCCGTCCTCTGGTATGATGTTCTCATTTTTTGGATAGATATTGCTGAATACCTTCAGAGAATCAAGCGGCTTTCCGCTGAAATCGAACAGTGCCTGATTATCATAGGACGAGCCGCCTGCACCGGTCACGCTCTTGTCATATTCCGCAGCTGCGTCAGTAGCCCAGCCTGAGCCGAAGCTTTCCCACTTCTGCTTCTGCTCGCTCCAGCTGATATCGTTCACCCCCAGCCATGCCGGTTCCCAGTAAAATGCACCTATACCATGATTTCCGGTATTCGCAACAGCCTGAAATACATCGGTAAGGCACTGAGCCTGTCCGTCAACAGAGATATCATACCGGAAATCGCAGCCGGACGAGCCTGCGGAGACCACATTTCCAAAGGTGTCGCCGTCCTCGCTGGTATAGGGATAGGCTGTCTCAGCGACCATGACATACTTATTATAGGTATCTCCTATTTTTTTTCAGTACCGAGGTCAGATCATCAGTAGTTCCGTGCCAGTAGGGATAATACGAAGTCGCAAAAACGTCATAGTCGAGTCCGCACTCGTTCATTACCTGTGCATACCAGTCATAATAGCCGGTCGATGGGTCTGCGAAGTGGTGGGCAATGAGGATATCCTTGTCAAAGTCACGCACAGCCTTCTCTCCGCTTGCAAACAGCTTGCATACAGTGTACATATCGTCCTCGCCGCAGAAGAAGCAGTTCGTTTCATTGCCGACCTGTACCATACCGATATCTCCGCCTGCCTCGGTAACAGACCGGAGCACCCATTCTGTCCACTTGTATATCTCACCGCTGAGAGTATCAGTATCATGCTCAGCCCAGTATTTCGGACGAGTCTGCTTTTCAGGGTCTGCCCAGAAATCGGAATACTGAATATCCACAAGCAGCTTCATATTGTATTTTGCAGCCCTTGCACCGATCAGACCTGCCGTGTAAACGTCATTATTTCCGCCGCCATAGCTGTTTCCGCTGCTGTCATACGGGTCATTCCAGACCCTGACACGGATATAATTCACTCCGTTTTCAGCGAGAGTCCTGAAAATATCCTGCTCCCTGCCGTTTTCGTCATAGAACCTGACACCGGCATTCTCGATAGAGATTATAGACGAGATATCCACTCCTCTTATCGGCTCTCCGCCGTTCACAGATGTATCGAAGTCGGTGAATGTAACGCTTCTTAGCTCAGCTGAATCCGCTCTGACCGGAGCTGTGCCTATAGCTCCTGCTGCAAAGAGGGCTGCGGATGTCAGGAATGAAATTAGCTTTTTCATCATTATACCTCCTGTAAAATATTTTCACGAATCTACATATACTAAATATTATTATACAGTTTTATTCATGATTTGTCAATATGTTGTACAGGATTTTTTTCATGAATATTGTACAACCACCTGCGTATATAATTTTTTGTAAAAAACATATACGGAGGTAATTGTCATGCTGCCGGGATTTCTGACTTCGCTGCTGAGAAATATTTTCTTCTTTGCACTTCATGTTGACAATGGAGCGGCATTTCCGAAACCATTGCCGAAGGCTGAGGAGGAGGAGTGCTTCCGCCGCATGAGCGAGGGAGATCACGCCGCAAGGGACAGACTTATCGAGCATAATCTGCGGCTTGTGGCACACATAGTCAAAAAGTACAGCCAGACCGCTGCGGAAACTGACGAGCTCATCTCTATCGGAACTATCGGGCTGATAAAGGCTGTAAGTACGTTTGACTACCGGAAGGGGGCGAAATTTGCAACATACGCAAGCAGATGCATAGAAAACGAGATACTGATGAGCTTTCGTGCAGCCAAGAGATATGCCGGGGATCTGTACATCAACGAGCCTGTGGAAACAGATAAGGACGGCAACGCCCTGACCCTGATAGACCTCATTGACGACGGGACTGATATCCACGAGCAGGTGGAGCTGTCTATCCGCTCACGCCAGCTGTACGGCTTTCTTGAAAAATGTCTTGACCCACGTGAGCTGGAGCTGATAATATGCCGATATGGTCTTTATGGTGCTGCACCGCATACTCAGAAGCAGACTGCACAGCAGCTTGGTATATCACGCTCCTACGTGTCAAGGATAGAAAAGCGTGCGATAGAGAAGCTGCGGGAGATGTATGATACTGACCCGGAATAGTCCTGAGAAATATAAGAGCCTGCCCCTGCATTTGCAGGAACAGGCTCGATCCGGTCAACCTACATATTCAAATCCGGTATCTGTCAGCTTGACTATCGAATTATAGATAAAATGATACTTCTCGCCGCAGCTCTCGTCAAGGTGATAATGCCCGGAGAACCACAGCCTGAAGCTCAGCTTCTGAGCTATTTCATCGAAGTACCGGTTCAGCTCGTTTGAGGGAAATTCATATTTCCCGTAGCGAGCCTCCTGGATCTTTCCGGGGAAGCTGTGCGTTATGACGATATCCGTTTTCCAGCCGATAGCTTCAAGCGTTTTCCGCCCATGCTCCATTTCCGCCGGTGACGGCAATTCCTCTGCCCACCAGCTCACACCAGCCCTGCGAAGCTCCTTGTCGTGGCTCTCAGCTCCTCCGAAGCAGAAAAAACGCTTTCCCTCCAGCTCGAAGCTTTCTCCACGCATTATGTGTATAATGTGGTCTGAGATGTACTGCACCCTCGCACCGTGCCACCCGTCTGTATCGAACCGGTCGAGCATATCGAAATTCTCATGGTTTCCGTCTATCCAGAGTGTCGTCCACGGTTTGTTTTCCAGCCAGTTTCTCCAATAGTGCTCCTCCGGCGAATCGTCCCACACAAGCCCGAAATCACCGCATACGATCAGATAGTCGCTGCGAGTAAGAGCCTTTCCGTCCGGAAAATTCTCTGAGCTGAGCTTTCGGATATCATAATCCCCGTGTGTATCCCCTGTAATGTATATCATGCTTATCCCCCTGTCTGTCAGTCCTCGCCCTCTGTGTATTCAAAGCTTATGCCGTCATCGCCTGTGACCGCCTTGCTGAACTGAGTTTCATAAAGCTCAGTATAAACTCCGCCCTGCTTCACAAGCTCCTTGTGTCTGCCTTTTTCGACTATCTCTCCGTCCTTGACAACAAGTATCTCGTCCGCCGCAAGGATAGTAGAGAGCCTGTGTGCTATGAGTATGCTTGTCCTCGACTCGATAAGCGGCTCGATAGCGTCCTGTATCTTCTGCTCTGAAATCGAATCAAGTGCAGAGGTAGCCTCGTCAAATATCATCAGTGCCGGATCCTTCAGCAGTATCCGTGCTATTGATATACGCTGCTTTTCACCGCCGGACAGCTTCAGTCCTCTGTTGCCCACTATCGTGTCAAGCCCGTCGTCCTGCTTTTCGATAAATTCATATATATTCGCCTGCCTGCACGCTGAGATAAGCTCCTCATCAGTCGCATCGGGCTTTGCGTACAGCAGATTGTCACGTATCGTGCCATTGAAGAGATACGTTTCCTGACTTACGATACCGATATTGCTCCTCAGGAATGCAAGGTCGAGCTTTCTGACATCAACTCCGTCAAAAAGCACCTCTCCTGATTCAACATCATACAGCCGTGGGATAAGGTTTATCAGCGTGCTTTTTCCTGAGCCGGACGGCCCGACTATAGCGATGCACTTTCCCTTATCGAGAGTAAAGCTGATGTTTTTGAGTATCTGTCTCTCCGGCTCATAGCGGAAGCTCACATTGCGGAACTCCACCTCGCCGTCAGCCGTTTCAGGGCATACAGCGTCCGGAGCGTTCTCTATCTCTACCGGCATATCGTAATACTCGAATATCCTTGTGAACATTGCCATTGAGCGTATCCAGTCCACCTGGATATTAAGCAGCTGGTTTACAGGGCCGTACATTCTTCCGAGAAGTGCGACAAGGACAGTTATCTCACCGACTGTAAGTGTTGGATCGTACTTCATCATTATAAGACCGCCGACAAGATATATCAGCATAGGGCCAACGCTCGTGAATGTGCTCAGGAGCATTCTGAACCATCTGCCAGCCATGCTCTCTTTGATATTCAAGTCTATCATTCTCTTGTTGACCGACTCATACCGCTCATACTCTGTCTGCTCCTTGCCGAACAGCTTCACAAGAAGCTGACCGCTGACGGAAAGCGTCTCGTTGAGTATGCCGTTTATCTCATCGCTGCACTCCTGGGAATCCTTTGTTATGCTCCAGCGGTTCTTTCCGGCACTTCTTGTCGGTATCGCAAATGCCGGCACTATGACAACGCCGATCAGTGCGAGCAGCCAGTTTGCCCTGAACATCATCACCAGTGCAGCAGCAAGGGTAATAACGTTGGAGATAATGCTCGTCAGGGTGTTGGTGATTATCTGCTGCACACCTGAGATATCACTCGTCATCCGGGTTATGATATCGCCCTGATTGTTGGAGGTGAAGAATCTCTGCGACATTTTTTGCAGGTGCTGATACATGGAATTACGCATATCATAGGTGATATGCTGTGCTATCCATGTATTGAGGTAGCTTTCGAGTATACCGATCAAATTTGCTGCAAAGGTCACGCACAGCGACAGGATTATGTATTTAACGAGCGTTTTCATGCTGCGGGCGATAAGTCCGTCGTCGATTATCTTTCCGGTCAGCACTGACGGAAGGAGAGTCAGCACGGCTGAGAAAAGTATCGCCGTAATAACGAGCAGCAGCTGCTTCCAGTAAGGCTTCAGATAGGAAAAGATCCTTATCAGAAGCTCCTTTGTGACCTTTGGTCTGTTCTTTTTTTCATCGTCCGTAAGAAATCCCGGACCCATTCTTCCACCAGGCGGCATAAAATCACTCCTGCTTAGTCAATATTTAACGGAGGCAGTCAGACAAATGCTTTGTAGAAGTCTTTTATTGCTCCCCCAACTAAACCTCGCCAACCAATGCTCGGCATAAAGAAAATTTCTCTGCGTCAGGAAAACTTGAAATACGTCAGTATTCCTGCGTTTCCCTTCCTTGATAAATTCCCTTTCTGCCTTCGCCTTTTTGGCAATGTTTAATTGGTGGAGCAATAGTATAACGCCTCTCTTTCATTGATTTTACCATAAATATCATGATTTGTCAATAAAATAAATCTATATTTTGATCCTTGCAGTCATTCCCCACGGCGGCTGTACATCATCATTGTTCAGCAGCCACAGCACAGGTATCCCCATTGCCTTGCTCTCACCGGGAAATGGTGCGTATCCGTCGGTGAGGATTATTATGCTTGCAGGCGGCTTTTCCATATGATCCCGGACATACCTGAAAATGCACGAAAAGCTTGTGCCGCCGCCGCCCTTCGGAGTTATCCTCATCAGCTGGTCTATGCTGCCGAATTCCTCCGGCTCTGAGACTGCTGCATCGAAAAATCCGAGCCAGCCCCTGAGCCGTCCGCCGAATTGCTCAAGTGCTCCCTTTACCTCGGAAAATGCCGCCGCTATCATCTCATCGGACATCGAGCCTGATGCATCTATCATGAAAAGTATATCGCTTGCGATCTCCTCTTTTCCGCTGTAATCAGGCAAAAAGAAGCCGCTGTCCGAAAACCGCCTGTCAGGGGGAGAAAAGCTGTAATCCGTGATCTCCTCCTGAACAAAGGAGGAAAGTATCGTCCGCCAGTCAAGCTGCGGTCTTCTCAGCTCACTGAGCAATCTCTCCGCACACAGCGGAAGCGAACCCCTGCCGGTCGAGGCGATACGCCGCTGTACAGCTTCCGCAGCGTCCCGCACCCTCTTTTCCCATACGTCCTTCTGAAGCTCCGGGTCTGCTGCACCCTTTCCCTTCCCCCAATGGGTATGGTTATCCCAGCTGCCGCCCTTTCCGCCCTTTTTTCCGGACTTGTCCGGGGAGCCTTTTCCTTTTCCGGCGGCAGGTCTGCTCAGTGCAGATGATGTGTTCCCGGCATTGCCGTTCTTTATCAGCTGCTCGTAAACCTCCTCTGCTGTATGCGAGCTTCCCTCCGTGCCGTCAGGAGCGACGTGCATGGATTCTCCGTACTTTTTCAGCGTTATGACCCTCTTATCCCAGTTACTTTCGGCGAGAATATTGGAATTTACGACTATATCGCAGGCGATATTGAACAGCTCCGGGTCACGCTCACCAGTCCTGTCACAGTGACGGAGGGCGGCGTGAAGTACCTCGTGCATGAGTATGAACTGAAGCTCGCTGTCGGATATCTCGTCCAGAAATTCAGGGTCAAAGAAAATACAGTCTCCGTCAGTCGCAGCTGTTTCAAGCCCCGGTTCGAGTGCAAAGCCCATGTGCATGAGCAGCAGCCCGTAGAAGCCGTGACTTCCGAGCAGCGTCATTCTTGCGAGCATGAGCCGCTTTATGTACTCCTTCTTTTTTCCGTCAGACAGCTCCATTCATCAGCCGTCCTTTCTTATTGAGCCAGCTGCGGAACTCCGGTATCCCCATAAGGACTGTCCTGTAATCCGGTGCGAGGGACATATAGTCCTTCATGAGAATGGTGGAAAATTCCGGCGGCATTTTGTCTGCATATACTATCGAATTTGCGATAAGCTCCGGCTCGTCAGCGTGCTCACGGGCATATGCGGTCATTGCGGAAACCACTGCATAAAGTGCATCAGCTGACTTCGGCACAGCCGCTTTTCTTCCGGCGAAGATATCCTCTATCGGCGGTATCGACTCGTATACCTTTTCCCATGTTCTGAGCTCTATCGCTGCTCCGGTACCGATAAGTCCGGCAATGAGCGGGTATGCACTGTCGATGCTGCCGCCTGTGCTTGTGAGGACTCTGCTGACCATTTCCCATGAACGGGGAGTTGCAAATGCAAGGTCGTCATTTGAGCTGTCAAAGCCCATCAGCATATCCTGCCTGAACGACAGAAAGGCGATGACCCTCGGGTCGATACCCTTAGCTACAGCCCATTTCTTCCATGACGAAAAGCTGCCGCTCACCTCGATGTGCATAAGTCTGTTCGCAAGTGCCTTCGGCATTTTGTATGCGACGGAGCGGTCAGTTACCCTGTTTCCGGCGGCTATGACTATGCAGTTATCCGGAAGCCTGTGCTCGCCTATCGTTCTGTCGAGGGTTATCTGATATGCTGCCGCCTGAACGGACTGCGGTGCAGCGGATATCTCGTCAAGGAACAGGATATTTACTATATCATCGCCGCCGTCCATATCGAATATCTGCGGTCTGAGCCATACTGCGAGCGTTTTGTCATCATTTGCAGTAGGTATACCTCTGAGGTCTATCGGATTGAAGAGCATGAGCCTTACGTCTGTCACATATACTTTCTTGCCGCAGCTGTGCTCTATCTGTGCGGCGATCTGTCTTACCGCATCTGATTTTCCTACTCCGGGAGGGCTCCAGAGCATTACCGACGGCACGCCTGAGATCGCACCGCCGCTGTTTATCACAGAGCTGTAAAGCTCCGAAAGCTGTGAAACGAGCCTTTCCACATTCATCTGCGGAAGTCCCGGATCCTTTATCTGCTCAGCCATCTGTATTTACCCCCAGCTTCTTGTCAATTTCTGCAAGCTCTTTTTTTGCGTTCTCTATCAGGTCAGTATATCCGTCCTTTTTCTCAAGCTCAGTCCTGAGAGTCCGCTCATCATTTTTAAGCTTCTCATGTTCACCGTTCAGCCGCTCAAGCCGTGTACCCAGCCCCTCAAGGAGATTGTCGAGCCTCATGATGACACCTATCTTTGAAAGCGGCGATTTTCCGTCACTCAGCTCCAGGTAATACCTGCCCGTGCCGCTGACCCATATGAATGGTCTTTCCTTTGTCATCGTCTCAGGCAGTATCAGCGAAAATCCCTGATATTCTCCGATCAGCTCGTCAGGCGAAGCCGGCTTCTTGTTTACCACCTTGTCTATGATAAGCTCTCCGAGCATACGTCTTTCCTCAGCCTCATGCTCACGCTTCTGGCTGGCGTAGTGCTCCATATCCCTGCGGCATTTCTCTATCACACGCTCCGATTTTTTGAGCCTTTCCGGCATTTTGTCCAGCTGCTTGCCGACGTGGAGCCTGTTTTCAACGAAACGCTGCTGAAGCACCGTATATCTCGATATCTGGTTAGCTGTCTCTATACGCTTCTTCACAAGCTCATTTCCTACCGCAAGAGCCTTTACCTCGGCATAGTTAAGAACTATCTCGTCAATATCCGAGCCGCTTCTCTCAGTTACGGTACCGGAGAGCAGGTCGCAGATGAAACGCTGCTTTGTTTCGAGAAGCTGCCACGAATACGCATCAAAGCTGCCCTCAGTGATGTATCTGTAGATGTATATCTCGCTGCACGTATTTCCCGGACGGATTATTCTTCCCTCTCGCTGGGTCATATCCGCCGGTCTCCACGGGACATCGGTATGGTGGATACCGACAAGTCTGTCCTGTATATTGACTCCAAGACCAAGCTTTGCCGTTGAGCCGAAAAGTATACGTATGCTGCCATCTCTTACACGTGCAAAGAGCTTCTTTCTCGCACTCTCGGTCTTGCAGTCGTGGATAAATGCGATCTCGTTCTCATCAACGCCGTATTCTATAAGCAGACGCTTTATCTCATCGTAGAGGTTGAAGCCCTGCTTCGGCGTTGACGAATCGCAGAATATTATCTGCGTGTATTTCTCGTCAGCTGTACGGAAATAAAGCTCCGCAGCTCTTCTTGCACACTGTGCAGCCTTGCTCAGCTCAGTGAAGTCAACGTCCTTTCTTACAAGGCGTATATCAAGTGCAGCCTTTCTGCCGTCGGTCGTTATCTTCAGCAGATTGTCCTCATGCCTCGGTACATGACCATGCCTTATCTCGTCAGCACGGCGGGAGATATCGTCAAGATACTCCTTGAACTCCGCAGTTCTCGGTATAAGAACGTCCTCATATCCATTGAACTCCGGCAGCTCATCAGATGTAACGCTCTGATGAAATTCTGCAAACGATGACAGCATTGCCGTGAGCTCCGGGAGATTGTGGAATCTTGAAAACCTTGAAGCAAGACGGTAGCTCTGGGTATCAACGTCCACCTCGAAGCCGGTATGCCGCTCTGCAAACATACCTATCCAGCTGTCGAAGCTTTTCAGGTCGAGCAGCTCCAGCTCGCCGCTTTGCAGGTAATTCTGCATAACATAGGCATCTGTTATTGAATTTGTTATCGGCGTTGCAGTAGCCATGACGACACCGCCGCCGTTATTGCTCCGCTGTACGAAATGCACCTTATTGAGCATATCCTCGCACTTTTTCGAGCCGCCCGCACTTATTCCGAGGGACATATTGACCTTTGTACTGACCGGTACGTTTTTATAGTTATGTGCCTCATCGACAAAAAGTCTGGTTATGCCGAGCTGATCGAAGAATATCAGCTTTGACAGGTGCTCCCACTCACGGCTGTGCGACTGGTAATATACTGTATCCCGCAGCTCAGTGAGCTTCTTCACCGTGGCGGTGATGCGTCTTTTCAGCGACCCGGTCATTCTTCCTATCTTTGCAGCAGTATCATGCATATCCTCAAGCTGCTGCTCAAGATCAGCAATATAGAAATCAAGAGAGAGAGGGATGCGTTCAAAGCAGCTGTACGCCATGATTATCCCGTCATAGTCGCAGTCCCTTATCTTTTCAAGCGTAGCCTGACGCTTTTCCGGGGTAAATGTCTTTGAATCGACCGCAAGCACGTTCGCACCGGGATATACCTCCCTGAACATCGTCTCCCACTGTCCGACAAGATGATTCGGAACAACGTAGAGATTCTTGCTTGAAAGCCCCATACGCTTCAGCTCCATGCCGGCTGCTATCATTATGACAGTCTTTCCTGAGCCTACGTCGAGTGCAAGGAGAGTGTTCGGTGAGAGCATTATCCTCGCCGCAGCATTTTTCTGATAGCCATAAAGCTGATATTCCGGGGAAACACCGGGAAATGACAGAAAATCACCGCAGTATGAGCGTCTTGATATGCTTCCGTAGGTAGTCTCAAAGATACGCATGAGCCTTTTTTTTCTGTCCTTGTCCTTCCAGACCCATTTCCGGAAATATTCCGTCATTTTACGCTGCTTTTCAAGTGCAAGGACAGTCTCCTCATAGTCCGTGACAAGCTTCCTGCCGGACTTGTTGGTATAACAGATGACCTCGTTCTTTACCTCAGCCGCCTTCATATTCAGCGTCATTTCAAGCAGCTCAAGTGCCGGTATTCTCATAGTGCCGAACTGATTCGTAGCCGCAACGGACATATTGTAAAGGTTCTTGTTCTTTATCTCCCACGTACCGCTGTAGCTGTCGTGGCTGACGATTATACTGCTTCTGCCGGAAATACCCAGGATATCCTTGATGAATGCGGATATGATATCAGCCGGAACCCACGGAGAGCCTAAGGTGATATATATATCCTCAGAGCTTACGTCTGCCGGGACAAGTGCCTCAAGAGCCTTGATATTGTCGCTGAACATACCCGGAAATCTCTCCTCAGAGCGTTTTGCGATGCTCAGCTTCTGTCTGATATTACCGGAAAGGTACACCCACGATACCTGCCACCCGGTCTCAGGTCTTCCGTCCCAGCCAGCCGGATCCCGGTATATCGTGCCTCTGAGCTTTTCTGTGACACCCTCGATGGTCTCTCCGGACTGTGCGGCTATCTGAGCGATATCAACATAGTCCCCGCCTGTCATGGCAACATAGCGTACAAAGGCATCAGCTGCCGGTATGGGCTTTTCAGGGTCAGTCTGCCCGACATTATCATCGAACAAGCCGTCCCAGTCCATATCAAGGCTCATATAGCCGCTGTCGTCTGCGGACATTCCGTCCATAGTGTAAAACTCCTCTGCCATAATGATTACCCCCTCATGCAATGGCAAAAAGGCGGAGTTAGCTGCTCCGCCCGGATTGTGTGTGATGACACAGTGTCATCATTTTATGATCAAATCCCTTATCCCTATATCGTCACGTACAACGATTTAATAATAAATTATATCATGCTTTTCCATATCTGTCAATAGTTTCTTATATTATTTTATATTTTTGAAAATTGCAATATAAAATGTCACCAAAGATTAGGTGAGAGGTTTAGTGAAAGTGACACATCAAAAGGAGAAAGCCAGTTAAACTTTTTCCTTGGGTAATTGTTCATCCAGTGTTGAATGTAACTAATGAACTTCTTT
>JAFVFL010000031.1 GCA_017475555.1 Ruminococcus sp. | reverse complement strand
TTCGACGACCTTGATCTTGAACTCCGGTGTATAACTTTTTCTCGGTTTTCCTTTTGGCATAAAAATGCACCCTTTCGTTAGACTTTGATTCGGTATATTTCTATTATACCACATTGTCTAACAAATGGGGAGCATTTCACGCATATCGCTTTGGGGCTGAATTTCTATATGAGTACCGCCCTTATGTGCAGAGAGTTTTTTCTGAAAAATATTGTGATACATCAGTCCCTGGCTTCGTTTTAATAACAGAAAGGAGTTGATACAGTTGGACAAGAGCGGGCTTTCAGAGCTTTATGACAGACACAGCGGCTCCGTCTACAGGCTCGCATACGCAATGTGCCGGAACAAGGCGGACGCTGAGGACATAATGCAGGACACCTTTATACGGCTTCTCGGTGCGGATATCAGCTTTCCGGACGAAAGATCGGAGAAAGCATGGCTGATGAAGGTGTGTGCGAACCGCTGCAGGGATATGTTCCGCTCACTCAGCTACCGGCGGCAGCTGAATTCAGTACAGCTTGACGAAGCCGGACTTTATTGCGAAACACCGGAGGAGAGCCGTGTTTTCGAGGCAGTGATGTCGCTGCCGCAGAGCTACCGGATAGCCGTTCACCTCTACTACTACGAGGGCTATACGATACGTGAGATCGCTGGTATACTGGGGAAAACGGAGACTGCGGTGCAGACACGCCTGTACCGGGCAAGAAAAATGCTCAGAGATATACTGAAGGAGGAACTGACATGAAAAAGGAAGATTTTAAAAGAGCGTACAAAAGCGTTTCTGACAGGATAACGCCGGACGAGGAGTGCCGTGAGAGGCTGCTTGCAGCCGCTGATGAGCATACAGGAGGCTCAGACCGCCGCAGAATAAAGCACCGCCGGTTCAGGGGTACTGGTGCGATCGCCGCAGCTGCTGTTATAGCGATATGCGGAGGAACTGCCGCAGCTGCCGCAAATTCGGGGCTTTTCAGCCGTATCTCGTCCACTCTGAACGGACATTTCACTGACGACAGCGGCAGAGAGTGGGATAAGGACAAATTCGCCCCGAATTACAGCTTTATGGACATTGAGAGCAGTACGGAGCAGCTCCAGCCGCCGATACCTATGGAGAATGACGATATATTCATGCAGGCGGAGAGTATCTACTGCGACGGAACTACGCTCATGATAGGTATGACGGCAAGCCTTAAAGACGGCAATGCAGGCGGAGCGGAGTACATCAATATGAAGAGTGATCTCTACATGGACGGCAAGCTTTTCGGCGATATAAGCTTTATAAACGTCAATCAGAACGATGTGAACACCTGCTACGGAAAGCTCTATCTCGACGAGGGTACGTCGAACAGCTTCAGCGGAGTGATAACTGTTGTGTTCCAGTCTGCACGTACTCTTAAAGAGCCGAAGGATATAGAGGTAAGACTCAGCGATGTCACACCTAATTCAAATATTTACGGCATCAGGATGGAGGACGATGAGGCGGTAGGTGATTTCCGGTTCACGCTCCATGTAACGCCGCACCCGGAGTATATCCGTGAGATAAACAAGACCTTTGAGAATGGCGGGGCAAGCATAACGATATACAGCATTTCCCCGGCAATGGCACTTGTAGGCTCGACGTATCCGGAGGAATACAGCAGCGGCACGCCCCAGCTTATATCCATATGGACGGACGATAACGGCAATTACATGGAACCGGTGGGGATAAACAGATATTACCTCGGCGACGGTGTTTATGCGAACCCTATGCAGCCGTTTGATACCAAGAATATCCATGTTGTCTACCTCGACAAGAACAGCGATACCGGAGAAAACGGCTCGTACAGCTTCACCTATGACGGCATAGATTATCAGTTTGCATACGTTGACGAATGGGATTTTGACATTTCTGAGATATACGATTGACAAAACCGCCGCTGTCGGGTATAATTAGACCCGGGAGGCGTTGAATGTGAGAAAAAAGGCTGAAGCTACAGATGAAATAATAATCGGATATATACGTGAAAAATATGGTGCAGAGCCGGAATATCTCTGGGCGAGAACTCCGGACTGTGCGGCTTTCCGCCATTCAGACAACAGAAAATGGTTCGCACTGCTCATGACGGTAAAGGCGGACAGACTTATGCCCGGCAGGGAGGGGAATGTCCGCATACTGAATATCAAGTGCGATCAGCTGATGAGCGGCTCTCTGCGACAGCTTGACGGCTATTTTCCGGCATATCATATGAACAAGGAGAGCTGGATAACCATACTCCTTGACGGCACTGTTCCGGCTGAGGATATTTTCAGTGCGGTCGATATGAGCTACAGCCTTACAGCAGCCGCTGCTGCAAGGAGTACAGCTGCCGGGGGAAGGACATGGGTGATACCGGCAAAGCCTGACGTATACGACGTTGACCGGGATTTCCGGGAAAACGGCGAAATTCTCTGGCACCAGGACAGGAAAATCAGCACTGGTGAGACAGTTTACATATATATGGGAGCACCTGTTTCGGCGATACTGTACAGGACTACAGCGACTGAGACAGATATCCCTGAGCTTTCAGGCGGAAAGGCTGCCGGGCGTAAGCTTATGAAGCTGCGGCTTGAAAAGCGGTACGAAATGGGACTAATAACGCTTGAAAGGCTGCGAAAGCATGGTGTTGTGAGCGTAAGATGTGCAAGAACGCTGCCTGATACGCTCATTGAAGAAATAAAGCTCCTCGAAAAATAACAGGTAATACGAAAACTCCGGATCGTCAGACCCGGAGTTTTCCATTAGAGGGGGTATCAATTTAAGGAGGGGATTTGTCAATTATAAGGGAAGTGTAACGAGCTTTGCGTCTGCCATCTGAATAGCTATCGCATCATTTCCTGTAAGTCCGGCAGAGCCGTCACAATCGGAATTTGCCTTACCCTGTTCAGAAAGCGGATACTTTGCTTCGTTTGCAAGGCACTGGAGAACTGCAACAGCGTCTGCCATATTTACCTTTCCGTCACAGTTAGCATCGCCGTACATTGTGACCTCTGTATCAGCAGCGGTTGTTGTAGTCTCAGGCTCCGTTACCGGCTCAGTGACTGTAGTTGTCTCAGCCTCCGTTGTAGTCTCAGGCTCTGTTGCCGGCTCAGTGATTGTAGTTGTCTCAGCCTCTGTTGTAGTCTCAGGCTCTGTCTCTGTTGCAGTAGTTGTTGTTTCCTCAGCTGTAGTGGTAGTTGTCGTAGTGGTGGTAGTTGTCGTAGTGGTAGTCGTTGTAGTTGTCGTTGTCGTAGTAGTGGTGGTTGTTGTTGTAGTTTCAGGCTGCTTCTCCTGTACGAATACTGCGTAATTCACACAGCCTGCACTCTGTCCGTTAGTGCCGAGAGTTACAGAAGTACCGGAGCTGAATTCCTTTGCGTATACATCATATGTGACTTCATTTGATGAGCTGACTGTCTCACCGGTCTTTGTGTAGCCGGAAAGCCATGAGGGTATGGTCGTTACCCTGTTGTCAAGTGCGATATATACTGTGATATCTGCACCTGCTGTAAATGTACCGAGGGTCGAATCAGTATTCTTTGAATCGCACGCTGTAGCTATCCTCTCTGCACCGGAAAGTACAGCCGGGAGGGAGGTTATAGTGAAGTCTCTGTCGCCGTAGATAGTATTTCCGACGCTTGCATTGTAGGCGATAGCCCATGACGAGCCATATGTCGCATCAGAAACGAGGAGAGAATTTACGAGTACGCCGTTGAGGGGGAGAGTTACCGGAATGAGCTGCCAGTCCTGACAGTTGTAGCCGTTTACTGTCCACTCCTGAATGTTTGCACCATACTCAAGGCTGCCGCTTGCAACCTCTACGCCGGATTTGTTGGAGGATACCTTTGTGCGTATCTTATAAGATCCGTCGTCGTTTTTCGTGAACATGAATTTCTGGTTGTCGCCGCTGTTGGACTGATAAAGGTCTATATTAGTTCCGTCATCAGCCTTCTTTCCTGCAACGTCGAGTACGAAGGAATTTCCGCCTGCAAGAGCACTGTATATGTAATAGTACCCGTCACCGGCACTGCGGAGTATCCATGTGTTCCACTCTCCCGCATTGTTTGAGCCGGCACCGTTTGCACCCCACTGCTGGATATTCTCGTTGTTTGCAGCATTTCCGTTCGTTACCTCCATGTAGAGCTGTGAGGCAACGTTCTTTATCATTACCTGATAGCCGTCGGTGAATGAAGCCGGAGTGAGCTGCTCCTCAGTTGTTCCGCCGCCTGAGCCTGAACCTGAGCCGCTGCCTGATGTATTGGGGATAGAGGGGCTTGACTTCTGAGAAATGCCTGATGTGAAGTGATAGCCTATGCTCTTGTATGTGCCCTTTGTCTCAGCGAATCCGCCGAATGCAGGCGAGCCGTCGGAATTACGGTACTTTGTGTGGAAATCAGTACCCATTCCGGAAATCGAGAGTGATGTGAACTCAGAATCGGAAACTGTGACCTTGTTTCCGGAGGTAGGTGCTGAACCGGTAGCTGTGAAGGAGCCGTAGTAGTAGCCGCCGTTGTAGTAGAGAGTATTCTTGACGCTGCCCTTATACTTGTCGGCTGTGACCTTTATTCCGGCAGCCTTTGTTGATGTGACCTTGCTTGTGTTGTAGTATGTCACAAGACCGGTGAGGACTGCGGAGCTGTCGCAGCGGTAAACGTAGTAGTTGCCCTTGCCGTTGCCGCCAATACCGTTGTTATAGGCTGTGCAGTTGGTCATTGTTCCGAATTTCGGGTTGTTATTGTCGGTGAAGCCGCAGTTGAGGTTCTCGAATGCAAGGCAGTTCTCAACGACATGGCGTGTACCGACACCGCCTCCGCCGAGCTTGAAGCCGTTTCCGTCGCAGTCGCCGTAGCCCTTGCCGCTCTCAGTGAAGCCGTTGCGGAATGCCACGCAGTTGCGGATAGTTACAACGCCGATAGCACCGGTGTCAGTCTTTGCATAGAGATCCCAGCCGTCGTCGGAGTTGTTGTAGGAGTAGCAGCCGTCGAATACGTTGCCCTCGCCGCAGGTGAGCTTTGCAGCGAAGCCGTCGGCGTTTTCCATAGTTGCATCATCGCAGTTGTTGCGTGAGGTGCAGTTCTTTACAAGGTTATTGGTCGGCCATGAGGATATCGACGAAGCGTCGGAGCGGTATCTCGATATCTGAAGACCGGTATCCTGATTCTCGCTGAAAACCATTTGCTCGACGATATTGTTGTTGCCGGAGAGGAGCATACCGTTATCTCCCGCCTTAGTTATCTCAAAGCCGTAGAAATGCCAGTACGAGCCGTCGAGTATAACTCCGTAGTTGGAGCTTGAGGTGCTCTCCTTTGAGAAGTCGAACTTTACGCTTGCACCGTCATATGCTGCGATGGTCTTGTACTTGCCGGAGGAGCCGGAGTTGCTCTGCTCTATCTTTATCGGTGAGGAGAAGGAATAGGTACCTGAGAGGAGGTAGATATATCCGCCTGCCGATACATTTTTTATCGCATTTGCGACAGTTGTCGGGCTTGAGGTGCTTGAGCCGTCGCCGGTGCCGTTAGGTGAGCAGTAGATAACGCTGCTTGCTGCTGAGGCTGAGAGCTGACCGGGCATACATGAAGCCGGGAGAGCGAGTGCAGCAGCCGCCATTACTGCTGACACAGCCTTTTTGAAAAGATTTCCTGCCATAATAAAACTCCTTTAAAAATATAATGATATAATGGTCACGATTCTGTATATTCCGTTCTTGTTATACTTATTGTACAACACTAAAGCCCGAAGGTCAATGACAGATAATCTTGAAAAAATGATATTTTGTGTGATTTGTATATAAAGTAAAATATTTATGCTTGCACTATCCATTCCCGTATGTTATAATGATATTGCTCCACCAATTAAACTTTGCCAAAAAGGCGAAGGCAGAAAGGGATTTATCAGAGAAATTTTCTTTATGCCGAGCATTGGTTGGCAAGGTTTAGTTGGGGGAGCAATAGTACCATATCGGAATTTGCTGAAATTCCACGAAAGAGAGTGATATCATGAAGCTAAGAAAATATCTGGGGAAATTTGTCTCAGCCGCAGCTGCCCTGCTTACCGCAGTCAGTCTTGCAGGCTGTGCGATGACAGAAAGAGACGAGATCGAGGTCACCCGTGAAGCTGAGGTGCCGCCGCATATGCTGTTTCTTGGCGACTCTATAGCTGCCGGGTACGGGCTTGACGGCTATACATCGGAGGATAACTACAGCTGCCCGTCGTATTCAAATCTGCTTTTTGAGCAGTATAAGGCCGAGCTGCCGGAGGAGGCTGTGCCGACTATGATAAACAAGGCGGTATCCGGTGCGACATCTGCTGACCTGCTTGGCATGATCGAAAGCGGAGAGCTGGACAGGGAGCTGAAGGAAAGCGATGCAGTTGTGGTCTCTATCGGCGGCAATGACCTGCTCGACATACTCTACAAGCTGTTCGACAGTGTCGGATATTCCCCGGAAAACAGCAGCTTTTCACTTGACGACCTCGATCTGTTTTCCGCTGCCTCTGTTCTTTATGGAATGGGCAGCGAGGCTGATGAGGCTATTGCCGGTTTTTCGGAGAATCTGAAAGCCATTGCCGCCGGGATACATGAGCGTACCGATGCGGTGCTGTATATCCAGACGCTGTATGATCCGCTTGAATATTACTCCTACATACCTCTTGCAGCTGATTTTTCATCTGAAAAGATATCGGATTTCAATTCTGTTGTCAGGGAGAATGCAGCTGCGGGTTTATCTGACTACCGGATAGCAGATGTTTTTGAGAAGTTTACCAACCGTTCAGCTGACCTTACGAATATGGCAGATTTTGATATCCACCCCAACGCTGAGGGACACAAGGTCATTGCAAGTGTCGTTGACTCGGCATTCCGTGATACAGGCTTCACCTATACGGTCACTGAGCCTGGCGAGGAGCACCTCACGCAGCAGGCTAAGGCAATTATCATCGGCGGTATCGCAGCACTTCTGCTCGTTATCATTATAGCTGCATTCGCAGCCGGCAGAAAAAAAGGAAACACCAGCCAGAAATAAATTCACAGAAAATTAACAATAATTTTTGCAGTACTGTCACATTCAAGTGATATAATGACACCATAATAACGATTTAAGGAAGCGATATTGTTGGAAAAAAAGGAACTTAAACGCTATGCCGTGATCGCTGTGCTGGTGATCGCAGTGTTCTACATAATCCAGAACCTGTCATTCTTCACCAGTATCATCGGTATCGGGCTTCGTGCTCTGCAGCCGCTGTTTATCGGCTGTATAATCGCATATATCTTCAATATTATCCTCAACTGGTTTGAAAAGCACTATTTTCCGAAGAGAAATACAGGCTTTGCGGAGTATTCCCGCCGCCCGGTCTGCATAACTCTCTCGTTCATACTTGTTGTTGCGGTGATATATCTTGTGTTGAAAATAATAATCCCTGAGATAATAACAGCCATAGAGCTGATAACCTCGGAAATACCGCCGCTTTTCATCAAGGGCAGAGATCAGATACTCCTTATGCTGAATGAGTATCCGGAGATACAGGAGCAGGTCGAGGAGCTGCTCAATGAATTTGATATCAAAAGCCTTGACTGGGAGTCGATAATCGAGAGGGTAATGAGTATCGTCCAGACTGGTGCGGTGGGCATTATCAGCTCGGCACTCGGTATCATCAGCTCTGTGACGAGCGTTGTAACAACGATAGTCCTTGCCGTGATATTCGCTATATACCTGCTTCTGCGCAAGGATAAGCTCCTTCACGACACAAGACGCTCTCAGCGTGTATTTTTCAGTGAAAGGCTCAACACCCGTCTGAATCATGTGCTTGAAACTGCCCACGACACATTCCAGAGCTTCTTCATCGGGCAGTTCGTCGAAGCGATCATTATCGGCTCACTGACCTTTATCGGCATGACGTTACTCAAGCTGCCGTATGCTGCAATGACCGGAACAGTCATCGGCGTTACTGCACTTATACCGATCGTCGGTGCATTCCTCGGTGCAGGTATCGGTGCGTTCATAATCCTCACAGTCAGCCCCATGCAGGCTTTGATATTTCTGATATTCCTCGTCATTTTGCAGCAATTCGAGACGAATATCATCTATCCGAGGGTAGTCGGCAGCTCGATAGGTCTGCCGGGTATATGGGTGCTTGCAGCGGTAACTCTCGGCGGAGGACTTTTCGGTATCCTCGGAATGCTTCTTGGTGTGCCGCTTGTTGCAACGCTATATAAGCTGTATTTTGAGAAGCTTGAGCAGCGTGAGAGGGAGCTTGGGATCTCACAGCCTGAGGAGAAAGCACAGGAAAAGCCGGAAAAAAAGCAGAAGCCGGGAAGATCCGGATCTCTGAAAAAAACGAAGAGCAGCTCTGCGGCAGCAAAAAAAACAGCTGCAAAGCAGACTGTAAGCAAAAAACCAGAAAGGAAATAAAACAATGAAAAAGAGCTTTATGAAATTCATCTCTGCGGCAGCAGCAGCTGTGCTTGCCGGGTCTGCGGCAGCTTCATCACTCCCCGGAGCAGATGCAGCGGCTGAAAGGATAGTGATACTCGGCGACAGCATTGCCTCCGGATATGCACTCAGCACCGGCGAGTCGAATTACGGCGATCTGATCGGCGATTATCTGGGTGCAGATGTGAAGAACTACGCTGTTGCAGGATATGACACGGACGATCTGCTTGCACAGCTTTCTGATGAGGGGCTTGAAGTCCGCACAGATATCGCTGCCTCTGATGTGGTCATCATCTCGATAGGCGGCAACGACCTCATTCACTACGCTTCAAACAAGCTTTTACAGGTAGCAGCAAGTGCCTCGTGTCTTGCTGACGGCTATACATCGGCAGATATCCCGGCAGAGCCTTCATTCTCTGATGTCAGTGCCATGATCGACAGAGACAAGCTCAAGGAATTTGCTTCGTCTACCGCAAATCAGATGACGCTGAGCAGCGAGCTTGCACGGCTTACTCATCACCTTGCAGACACCTCGGAGACTGATACAAACGGCAGATACGACAAGGTCATTGAAACTCAGATAATCCCGGATATCGAGAGTGCTGTCAGCACTATCCGCAGTCTCAGCAGCGATACGGATATCATAGTACAGACTATCTACGACCCGCTTGAGCTTGAGGAGGCATACTTTGCAGCGACCTATTCCGACAGCTATGGCAGCATACTCAGGACTGTACAGCCGAGATTTGTGACCGTCCTCAACTCCTTCTCCACCCAGCTCAACGCCTCCGCAGCTAAAAACGGCTACAGAGTGGCAGATGTTTATACGGATTTTTCGTCAGCTGATGAGAATGGTGCAAAGTATGGCTGGTACTTCACGAATATGCAGACGAGCAGGGATATCCACCCGAATCAGGCAGGACATCTTGCGATAGCAGTAAATATACTCGATCTTATCGGCGATCTCCATGACGATAACGGGCTTGCATATAAGACCTATCACGGACTTTCCGCAAAGGACAGCTATCCGGCTGCGGCAAAGGTAAAGCTTGCGAGGGTGCTTGGCGATCTGAGCAAGGAGGTCAAGCAGCGTGACTATACACTCGGAGATGTGAACAACGACGGACTTGTAGACGCAAATGATGCCTCTGAGATACTCCAGCTCTACGCAGGACTTTCTACAGGTGCAATAGCTTCGCTGACTGAGCAGCAGAGCTACAGCGGCAACGTCAACGGCGACAGCCTTGTTGATGCAAACGACGCCTCGGATATCCTCGGATACTATGCCTATTTATCCACCGGCGGCTCTCTCTCTATCGCTGATTACCTTGCCCGGAACTGACGACCCGCACACCCACTGCAATTATCCTGTACCTTATCTGATTGATCTATTACTGAAAAATACGGGGTGCACCTGCGAGACAGGTGCACCCCGAAATATTGTAAACGCTATTCTAATACCGATCCTGTCAGTGGGAGAGGGGATCGGAGCCTCAGAACGAGAGCTTGCTGTTTATGAATGTGACAAGCTCATCTACAGGGATACGCTCCTGCTGCATTGTATCTCTGTCACGTACAGTAACGCAGTTATCCTTCTCGATAGTATCAAAATCGACAGTAACGCAGAACGGAGTACCTATCTCATCCTGGCGGCGGTATCTCTTTCCGATAGTACCTGCTTCATCGAAATCTACGCTGAAATGCTTTGAAAGCATCTCGTAGATCTCGTCAGCCTTGGGACTAAGCTTCTTCACAAGCGGCAGGACTGCACACTTGAACGGTGCAAGTGCTGGGTGGAAGTGCATAACAGTGCGTACATCCTTCTTCTCATTGCCATTTTTATCGGTGGTGACAAGCTCCTCCTCGTCGTATGCCTCAGTGACAACCGACAGGAACAGTCTCTCAACGCCGAGTGACGGCTCGATAACATAAGGAACATACTTCTCATTCGTCTCCGGGTCGAAGTATTCAAGCGATTTTCCGCTGGTATTGATATGCTGTGTGAGGTCATAGTCAGTTCTGTCAGCAATGCCCCACAGCTCGCCCCAGCCGAACGGGAAGAGGTACTCAAAATCAGTAGTAGCCTTGGAGTAGAAGCTCAGCTCCTCCTGTTCATGGTCACGCAGGCGGAGATTCTCCTCCCTCAGACCTATCGAAAGCAGGAAGTTCTTGCAGTAAGTCCTCCAGTAGTCGAACCACTCAAGGTCAGTACCCGGACGGCAGAAGAACTCAAGCTCCATCTGCTCGAACTCACGCACACGGAAAATGAAGTTGCCGGGGGTTATCTCGTTTCTGAACGATTTGCCGACCTGTGCAACGCCGAAAGGTACTTTTTTTCTTGTAGTACGCTGGATATTTGCGAAGTTTACGAAGATACCCTGAGCGGTCTCCGGGCGGAGATAAAGCTCGCTCTTTGTGTCCTCAGTAACGCCCTGAAATGTCTTGAACATGAGGTTGAACTGGCGGATATCGGTGAAATTGTGCTTACCGCAGTCCGGGCAGGGGATATTCTTCTCCTTGATGTAGTCCATCATCTGCTCGTTGCTCCAGCCTGCAACGTTCGTGCCGTCAAAATCCTCGATGAGGTTGTCCGCACGATGGCGTGTGTGGCACTCCTTGCAGTCCATAAGAGGGTCGGAGAATCCGCCGATATGACCGGAAGCCACCCATGTCTGGGGGTTCATGAGGATAGCGGAATCAAGTCCCACGTTGTATCTGTTCTCCTGAACGAACTTTCTCAGCCACGCATTCTTTATGTTGTTTTTGAGCAGGACACCGAGCGGACCATAGTCCCACGTATTTGCAAGGCCTCCGTATATCTCAGAGCCGGGATAAACGAAGCCCTTTGACTTACAGAGGTCAACTATCTTGTCCATGACCTTTTCGCTGTTGTTAAGCATTGTTATAAAACCTCGATTCAGTGAAATAATGTTACTCTTTCATTTTACAGCATATTCCGGAAAAAGTCAAGTACCTGACCGAAAATCACATGGAAGTCAATTTTCAGTGAAAATTGTTTTGTGTGCATTCTGTACTCTTGACATTTTGTGAATAATGTATTACAATTAATATGGGGTATCCGTAATACAAGCTTGCGGGCAGGTATAAAACAGGATACATGAGAGGAGAATACTATGAAAAAACTACTAAGCAGACTGATATCAGGTGCTGTGTCTTTATCGGTCATTGCTTCGGCGGCTGCTTCGGCTCAGTTTCCGGTAACTGCGGCTGGAACTCAGGATTATGCCGGAGCTTTGCAGAAATCGCTGTTTTTCTACGAGTGCCAGCAGGCGGGGCCGCTTCCGGAGTGGAACAGGGTATCGTGGAGAGCCGATTCCACTATGATAGACGAGGTCAAGGGCGGCTGGTATGACGCAGGCGACCATGTGAAATTCAATCTTCCTATGGCTTATTCCGCTTCAATGCTCGCATGGGGTCTTTATCAGTACCCGGAGGGTGTGGAAAACAGCGGTGAATTGCAGAATTACGTCAACAACCTTGAATTTGTTCTTGACTACCTTGCTGAATGCGACAGGGGAGACGAGGCTGTATTTCAGGTCGGCAACGGCACTATCGACCATACATGGTGGGGACCTGTTGAGCTTTTGCAGTACGGCATGGATGACAGCAACACATCATATGCTGATGCACGTGAGACCTATGTAGCTTCTGAGGGCTGCTCATGCGTATTCGGCGGAATGGCGGCAGCTCTTGCAGCTGGTGCGGCAGCACTTGACGGAAGGATAGACAGTGCAAAGACAAAGGGATATATCGAACACGCCGAGAGCCTCTTCAAGCTTTCTGACGCTTCACGCAGCGACGATGTCTACAATAACAGCAATGCGGCGGGCTTCTATCGCTCAAACCATTTCTACGATGAGCTTTTTTATGCTGCCAACTGGCTGTACATAGCTACAAAGGACAGCAGCTATCTTGATAAGGCGAAGTCATATATCCCGAATCTTGACAGGGAGCTCGGCTCTGATGAGCTGAAGTATACATGGGCACACTGCTGGGACGATACGATGCAGGGCGGAATGCTGCTCTATGCGATAAATACAGGCGACAAGACCTATATCGATCGTGTGAAGAAGCACGTTGAATACTGCACGAACGGAGTTAAGAAGGTCGATGACACTCTTGCGTTTTTCGACAGTTGGGGAAGTGCAAGGTATGCGGAGACCTCCGGGTTCATCGTTGCTGTTGCGTGTGACACTATCCTGAAGGGACAGGATATCTCAGCGTATGAAAGGTTTTACGAGAACCAGATCAACTATGTCCTTGGGGATAATCCGCTCAATATGAGCTATATCATCGGCTATGGCGACAATTATCCGAAGCAGGCTCATCACAGAACGGCACATGGCTCGTGGAAGAACAGCCTGTATATTCCGGAGCTTAACCGTCATATCCTCTACGGAGCACTTGTCGGCGGCCCTAACGAGGACGGCAGCTTCCTCAATTTGCGTGACAACTACGTGAACAGTGAGGTCGCAACCGACTATAACGCCGGATTCACCGCACTTCTCTGCAAGATGATAGATAAGTACGGCGGCACATCTGATCCGTCCTTCCCGCCTGAGGAGGAGCATGACGGACCGGAGTTCTACGTTGAGACACTATGCAAGGACGCTACAGCGAGCGGCACAACGCTCAGCTTCAAGATAACGAATCACTCGGCATGGCCGGCAAGGGTGCAGGACAATATATCGTTCAGGTATTACATGGATCTGAGCGAGGTCATTGCCGCTAACTTCAAGCCTGAGGATATAACAGTACGCTGTGACAGAGACCAGGCAGCAATGTATTCGGGCAAAGGTATAAGTCCGGCTGTGATATCCGATGTACAGCACTACAGCGGAGATATATACTATGTTGAGGTAACGCTCCCGGACGGCAGGGCTGTACTTCCGGTATCGGAGGGTATGCAGCAGTGTGAGATACTTCTTGCGTTCATTTTCCCAAATTACGGCAGCGGCTGGGATGCTGAGAATGATTTTTCAAATCAGGGGATAATCGGGCAGGTCGGAGAGACTGACGAGGACGTAAATGTACACGGGATAGTAAGCAAGTATATACCGGTGTACGTGGACGGAGTGCTGTACTTCGGCGAGGAGCCTGACGGAACATCTGCCGGCGGAACACTTCCGGCACAGCCTTCAACAACAGCAGCAGTGACTACTGCAACAACAGCCAGGGCTACTACGGTAACTACAGCACAGACTACGGCAGCGGTTTCAACGACAGCAGCTGTCAGTAGCGGCGGCGGCAATAGCGGCGGCGGTACTGATTACTATTATGGTGATGCGAATGAGGACTCGAAGGTGAATATGGCGGACGCAGTAGCAGTCCTCCAGAACCTTGCGAACAGTGCGAAATATCCGCTTACGGATAAGGGGGCGGCAAACGCAGACTGTGATGGAAGTACCGGACTTACCGGTACAGACGCTATCACGATACTTCGTGTGGAGTCCGGAGAGATAAAGCAGTCAGAGCTGCCGCTGAGCTGATAAGCTGCAGGCACTCATTGAAAAAAAGAAGCTCAGGACCGGATACAGCGGTCTTGAGCTTTTTTTATCAGTTTGTAGTAGTAGCCTCAGTAGTGGGTACCTCGGCAGTCGGCTTTACGCCATTTAGTCCGTAGCACTCCTGATAGGCTGTAAGGATACTGCGTATCATATACTTTGAGTATTCTCCGCCCTCTATCACTCCGGCGAATGCTACCTCCGGGTCATCTGCCGGAGCAAAGCCGATAAATACCGAATTCTGGGCATTTTTATTGTAATAATCAGTCTGCGGAGTACCGGTCTTTATCGCAACGCTGTAGCCTAAATTAGACAGTGAGTATTCAGTCGGCATATTTGTCGCAGCGTCCTGCATACCACCGATGATATAGTCGTACACATAGTCGTAATTGACGGGTATCTCCTGGGCGATAGTAGGCTCGGTTTTCCGGGTTAGCTCATCGGTGCCGTAGTTGTAGAGACTATCCACAAGGTACGGCTGATAGCGCGTTCCACGATTGGCAATAGTACACGCAACATTTGCAAGCTGCAGCGGCGAGAAGCCGCAGTCCTGATTTCCGATACCAGCCTGTATCACGTAGCCGATATACCACTCCTGACCACGTTTCTCAAATGTCTCCGGGTTGCAAAGGAAGCCCTCAGCATCGCCTGTCTCTATGCCGGTATGCTCGCCAAGCCCGTAATACTGGGCATATTTCGTGATATTGTCTATACCGAGCTTGTCGGAGAGCTGATAGAAATAAAGATTGCACGATACCTGTATAGCCCGGCGTACAGAGATGTAGCTGTGATTTCCGGTACACTGGTATTTGCTGCCGTGGTACGTCATTGTCTGACCGCAATAGAACGATGTCTCACCGGTAACGATACCCTCATTCAGACCGGCGGTCGCAGTGATCGTCTTGAATGTCGAGCCGGGGAGGTACTGTCCGAAGGTGCAGCGGTCGAAAAGGGGATTATCCGGAGCCTCAAGCAGCTCCTCATAGTTCTCAGCGTAGTCCCTGAGGTCGAATGTCGGAGCAGTCGCCATTCCTCTCACAGCCCCGGTCTTTGCGTCAAGAACTACAAGAGCACCTGCCCTTGCAAGACCGCCTCTGGAGTAATTTTGCAGGAATGTTTCAAGGATATTCTGCAATTTCAGCTGATACCTACCGTCCACCGTAAGCTTTACGTCCTGACCGGGTATCATATCAGTGACAGTCCGTATGTCAGTTATCGAGTCGCCCACCATTGTGACCTCCTCAACGCCATTCACGCCCCGAAGCTCAGTCTCCATAGCACGCTCAATGCCATTTTTCCCGACCTCATCGCTGAGTGCGTATCCGAGCTCCTTGAGCTCCTCATATTCCTCAGCGTAGATAGGCCCCACAGTACCGATCTCATGCGGCAGGATATCCCCCCGGACTATCTTTCTTTCAGCCGAATTTACCGCCTCAACGCCTTTGGAGTAGTTGCTCAGCTCCTTCAGGTCAACGACAGTTTCCGGGTCAACGTCCTTAGCAAGCAGCAGGTCGTTGTCGTAGGAGAAATCCGATATCATCATCTCATACCGCATACCTGCGATGATACGCTGCTGCTCAGGAGTATATCCGTCAGAGATCTCGTAATCCGATATCAGCTTGTCTATGCAGTTTTCGGGGGTTGCGTATACGTTGAGGTTTAGCAGGCTTATCATATCGCCTACCATTTCCTCGTCATACGGCAATTCCGGAGCGGCAGTCGTGACTGTCCCTGTCTCCGCCGCAGTTGTTGCTGTTGTCGCAGCAGCGGTAGTCACAGCAGCGGTAGTTTCCGTGGTCTCCGGCTTATCGCTGTCCTTTTCCTCCGGCGGACGAACGAACTCATACGGCTCAGTCCGGCTGACCGGTATATGCTCCGCAAAATGGTATCCGTGCTCCTCAAGAGCATTGTATATCGCCAGCAGAGCCGCATTCCCCGCAGCATAGTCCTCCGGGAAGAAAGCCTTTTGCAGAACAAGGTCGCACGCCGGTTCATTTGCAATGATGATATTTCCGCTGTAGTCCATAATCTCTCCACGAGTTGACGGGACTGTGCGCTCGAAAACAAAAGCACCCTCAGCCGCTTTTCCGGCATCGGGTATCGTCTCATCACCGACGACCTGTATCTTCATAAGTCTCATACTGCCAAGCACAGCGAGGAATATCACCAGCCCGGCAGCGATGACGCTCTTTATAAAATCTGCGAGAGTTCTTATATTATCACTTCTTTCATAGAAAACGGGACATCAATTCTCTGTTATCAGTCTGCTTTCCTCCCTCTGCCGGAGCTTGTTTATCAGCCTTGTCAGCAGGTATACGAATACGGCAGAAATGCAGGTATACAGCCATACTCTGAGGGTCAGATGCAGGAATATGCTTTCGGCGTCCGCATATCCCCATATGCCGTAGTAGAATACATAGTCGAGCCGGCACTGAAGAAGGGCGATAACAGCGGTCAGCCACATATAATTTGTAAAGCACGCTCTCAGGTAATGCTCGTGCACGAGCCATACTGCGATGCAGAATACAGAGAAAAGCACCGCATTGAAGCCGAAAAGTCTTCCGCAGGCTATATCCGTCAGCAGACCGCAGACTGCCGCCGTGACTGTCGAGGCGTACAGGTCGTTCCCGACCGCAATTGCAAGAGCGAGCGGCAGAAGTATCACCGGTTTAAGCATTGAACCGGACACCATGATGATGAATCCTGCAAAAATCAGGACATAGTAAAGCAGCCATCGGATCGCCGTCCTGATATGCAGTAGCCGCTTTTCACGGCTCGGTCTTATCCTCATTCTCTGCCTCCTTTTTTCCTGTGAAATCCGTTATCACAACGACCGAGCTGAGACGGCTTATATCCGCACACGGCTCGATCTCGGCACACGCAGACAGTCCGCTGCTCTCAAGTCCTACGCTCTGCACCGTGCCTATCGGGTAATCACGGGGGAAAAGTCCGCTCGTTCCGGAGGTTATCATAAGGCTCCCGACCTTCAGCTGGTTGTCAAGATCAAGGTGGGTCAGCTTGGTGCAGTTCTTTTCTGCCGCAAGCACAGCTCCCTCGATAATGCCGTAGTCAGCATTAGTTTCCGCACACACCGCCGCAATCGACAGATCAGGCGAGAGTATCGTTCTGACGAGCGAGGTATGCTCCGACACCTCGACCGTTATCCCTATGATACCCTCAGCCGTGGCAACAGGGAGGTATGGCTCGATATCGTTTTCCGAGCCCTTGTCTATAGTGAACGACTTGAACGGGTCATTCGCAGTGTAGCCGAGCACCTGAGCCGGGGCAGTGTAGACATAATCCGGGTGCTCCTCCTTTATGACAACGAATTTCCTCAGCTCCTCGACCTCTTCCTTCAGATCCTCATAGTCGGAGAGCTGTGCCTTCAGCTCATTGACCTCCGACCGCAGCCGCTGATTTTCCTCATAGTAGCTGTCGGCATTGGTGAGCTTATCTGAGGCAAGCTCGATCCTTGAGGCGATACCGCCGGAAATATAGCGTATCGGCTTTGTTATGGTATTGACGATTGAAGCTCCGGAAACAGCATATCCGCCCTTTGTTACGGCATATATCATCATGCCCAGAAGAAAGGCGATAAACGCCACAAGCACCTTGAATCTGGTGCTTTTGAAAAATTCACGCATTAAAGCAGCCTCCCGGAAATATCAGAAATATCGGTTATTTTCAGTCAGAGCGTCCTGGTAGCTGCTGATATCCTCAAGTATCCTGCCGGTGCCCTCAGCAACGCAGTCGAGGGGATATTCAGCGATATACACCGGAATACCGGTCTCACGGCTTATCAGTCTGTCCAGTCCCCTCAGAAGAGCACTTCCGCCGGTAAGTGTCATTCCGTGGTCGATTATATCAGCCGAAAGCTCCGGCGGAGTTTTCTCCAGCGTAGCCCTTATCGCCTCGATAACACGGGTCAGCGGCTCAACGAGGGCATCTCTTATCTCAGCTGAGGTGACGGAAATATTCTCCGGAAGACCGCTGAGCAGGTTTCTTCCCTTTATTTCAACAGCAGCCTCATTGCCGCTCGGATAAGCCGAGCCGATCTCCAGCTTTACGCTTTCGGCAGTCCTCTCGCCGATAAGGAGATTATACTTTTTCCTTACAAAGCTGATTATTGCGTTGTCGAACTCATCGCCCGCACAGCGTATCGACTGTGAAGCGACTATTCCTCCGAGGGAAATAACAGCGACCTCTGTAGTACCGCCGCCGATATCGACGATCATGCTTCCGCACGGCTCGTTTGTAGGCAGTCCGGCACCTATCGCAGCAGCCATCGGCTCCTCGACGATCAGAACGTTATTCGCACCGGCATTCTTGCATGATTCCCTCACAGCACGGCGTTCAACAGCCGTAACTCCTGAGGGGATACAGATGATGACATTTGCCTTTGAGAACAGCCGTCCCCTGAGAGCCTTGCGGATAAATTCCTGGAGCATTGTCGTGGCAATGTCGAAATTGGCGATAACGCCGTCCTTAAGGGGTCTTATGGCAGCAACAGAGCCGGGGGTACGCCCGATCAGCTCCTTTGCCTCCTTGCCGACACAGCGGGCCTTGTCGGTCTTTGTATTGACAGCTACGACAGATGGCTCCCTGATTATTATGCCCTTTCCTCTCATGTAAACGAGTGTATTTGCAGTACCGAGGTCGATACCGATATCCTTAGTAAACATTATGCAGCTCCTTTATATTTTCCCCGGAATTACCGGAAAGATATAATATAATTTCTGGAAACAGGTCATTTTTGTCCCTCTGTGACCTTGTTCACTGTCTTGTAGTAAATTATTATACCGATTATAACAGTGAATATCTGCATAATATTGAAGGTAAAGCTTATGCCGAAGGTCAGCGAGAAAACGTCAAGGCTGAGCAAAGCCTGCGGGCCGAAGCTCCACTGGATAGTATGTCCGAGCCAGCCAAGACCTGACGCACCCTGAAGTGCATTTCCGATTATTCCTCCGAGAAGCAGTGAGCCTGCTAAGATTACGAGAAAGTATAGATTTTTACGCATGGTTATCTCCTTTATATGTATTTTCTGGAGCGTATGCCCCGTGTTTCAGTGTTTTTGCCGATCATATCCCGGTCGAGCCGAAGCCTCCGCTGCCCCTTTCGGTATCGGACAGCTCACTGACCTCTTCGATCTCCGGGAAAATGACTTTTGTTAGTACAAGCTGTGCTATCCGCATTTCATTTTTAATGACAAAAGGCTCTCTTCCGTTATTGATGAGCGGGATCTTTATCTCGCCTCTGTAGTCGCTGTCAACTACTCCGACGCAGTTTGCGAGCGATATTCCGTACCTTGACGAAAGCCCGGAGCGCGGATATATCAGAAGTGCGGCATCATTTTCGTCCGGCTCTGCCGCAAGTCCGGTCGGTATCGTACAGATATCTCCCGGTTCGAGCGTCACCGGCTCATCTATGCAGGCACATAAGTCCATTCCGGCACTGAAAGACGTTTTTCTGACCGGAATAACGGCTTTTGGGGAAAGCCGTCTGAATTTTATCTTCATACCTCATCAGTCTCCCTGAATCCTCTGTAATAAAGTCCCCTCGTTATGCTGCCCTGCGGTTTTTCGCCTGAAAGTATCCGCAGCGTCTCCTCCGGAGTTTCGTCATGCAGCAGCACAAGACCGAGGTCAATGTCCTTCAGCTCACCGAGCCTGTCAAGCATAAAGAGCCTGTCGGCGTTGAGTATTTCCGTATACCCCTGAGCTTTGCTGCATTTCACCGGAAAACAGCGGTTTGTGCGGTCTTTGAGGAGCCTTGTGCAGCGTTTACAGCCGACCTCGTTCTGTATTGGGCAGCAGCGTGTCAGCATGAGCGGAAGTCTGCCGTATACGACCGCTCCCGTGCGGAATTTACTGTCCGTCCGGCGGCAGATCTCCCGTATCTGGGATATTTTCAGCTCCGGAGAGAGTATACAGCCGCAAAGCCCGATATTTTGCAAATATCCGGTGCTGTAGGAGTTGCAGACATTCAGCGTGAAGCCGCCGCAAAGCTCAAATCCGAGCCCTTGTCCGATCGCTATGCTGTCCGGAGTGTGGCACAGAAGGCGGCTGAATCCTCTGCTTTTAAGCTCTGAAAGCCGACTGAGCAGCTCCGATTCATCAGTTATGAATCTCGGAGGCGAAATTATCGTCCTGTCCGGACTGAGCCTGCTTATCATATCCTCCCTGAACGAGTCAGCGATAACAGCCTCTGTTCCGGGAAATGAAAGTGCTGCCTCAGCCTGTTCCGGAGAAGTACAGTAAACTCTCAGAGGAAGTGCTCCTGCCGCTGCCGCAGTGCGTATCTCCGGGAGCTTTGGAGTATAGTCTGTAACGTGGTATACCGGCGTATTTCTGCGGATCACAGCCTCAGACAGCCTGTCCGCAGCCTTACGGCGGAGGTCGTTGAGAGCTCCTGCCGGAACGAACAGTCCCGGCTCATCCTCCGGAATATCCGCAGAAAAGCTGCCGGGTCTGAAAACTGTACCGCCGAGCTTTGTGAGCTGCTTTTCAAGCGTGTCTGACCCGGTCGGTCTGTTCTGGGCGGTCTGAGGCAATATATCGCCGGAATCTGCTTCCGCACATACATCGCCGCAGCTCATTTTCACCCTCACAGGCTCTCCCCGGCGGAGAGTGCAGCTGATATCAACGCTGTGTACCTGCCGCTCAGTCCGGTAAAGCTCGTGGACTGCCGGGAAAAGCTCCCTCGCAGCGGCTGCGTCCTCTCTGCTGCGTGCTCCGAACATTGTACCGGGGCTTAAATTCCCCGAAAAATAGCCGTCTGTAAAGCCGCTGCGGGAGAATATCCCACCGAGCAGCTGCATATCCGGTATTTCGCCGTCGAGTGCCCTTGAAAGCTCATGGACTGATGCGGCGACGTATTCCGGTCTTTTCATACGCCCCTCTATTTTCAGCGAATCTACGCCGATATCTGCCGCTTCGGAGATCATCGGCAGGAGTGACATATCCTTCAGCGAAAGTGCCTGAAAATCCTTGCTGCCGCACGATGAGAACGGCAGCCGGCAGGCTTGTCCGCAGCAGCCTCTGTTGGCGGAGCGGGAGCCTATCATTGCCGACATATAGCACTGTCCGGAGACTGACATACACAAGGCACCGTGTACGAATATCTCATTTTCGATATCAAGTGAGCAGATACGCCGCAGAGTTTCCTTGTCAAGCTCCCTCGCCGGGACTGCCCTTGCAAAGCCGAGCTTTCCGAGAAGCTCCGCACCTGCGGCGGTATGCACCGACATCTGCGTAGAGGCATGGAGAACTGCGTCCGGGGCAATGCTTTTTATCAGCCGTGCCGCTCCCCAGTCCTGAACTATATAGCCGTCCGTGCCGATCTCAGAGGTGTACCGGATAAACCGGCAGAAGCTCTCCGCCTCGCTGTCCGTTATGACAGTATTCACAGCGATATACAGCCTCGCACCGTAGAGATGGCACAGCCTTGAAGCCTCCTCAAGCTCCTCGTCTGAGAGATTTGCGGCACTGCTTCTTGCTGAAAAACGCTTGCCGCCGGCATATACCGCATCTGCACCTGCTCTCAGGGCAGCCGTCAGTGATCCCATGCTGCCAGCCGGAGCAAGGATCTCTGGTCTTTTCATCAGATATCTTCCGAGAGAGCCCTTATCTTGCTGACGTTCTCAAGCTGAACTATCTTAGCCTTCAGCTCCTCGATCTCCTTCAGTGCAGCGTCACGCTCTATTCTTGTTCTTCCGGCTTCATTTACGTATTCCTTCGTCTGTGCCCTTACATTGTCAAGTGTCTGGTTAGCCTTGTTGAGATCGTCGAGCAGGCTGAGTGCCACCATTATCGACGCAGTATACGGAGATGTGCCGCTGCCTGAGTTCATTATCCCGCTTATCTTCGCTTCAAGTGCTCTTGCAAGCGAAAAAACATAATTCGGTGCCTCAGCGGTCTTGAGCTTATACTCCTTGCCGCAGATTATGACCTTAACATCATTTTGCATTGCAGTGTCCCTGCCTTCCTGAGTTTAGTAATATCTTTTGAGTCCGATGACTCTGCCCATTATCTCTACCTCGTCGAGGATTATCGGCTCCATTGTGTCGTTTTCCGGCTGTAGACGGAAGTGACCGTTTTCCTTGTAGAAGGTCTTGACAGTTGCCTCCTCGCCGTCCACGAGTGCAACAACTATATCGCCGTTCTCAGCATACGGAGTTTTCCTTACGATCACTATATCGCCGTCAAGTATACCTATGTTTATCATGCTCTCGCCCCTGACCTTCAGTGCGAAAAGCTCATCCGGCTCGCTGCCGCTGTACTCAAATGCCACATATCCGGTTATATCCTCGATAGCGGTTATCGGAACACCGGCAGTAACGGTACCCATGACCGGTATAGATGCAGCCGAGCTGTTCGGAAGTCTGAGCGAACGGTTGATATTGTCGATCTTTTCAAGGTAGCCCTCCTCCACAAGTGTATTGATGTACCTGTGGGCGGTCGAGGTCGAGTGGAAGTCCATTGCTTCCATTACGTCCCTGACCGATGGAGAATAGCCCTGCGAAAGCTGCCGCTTGATGTAGTTGAAGACCTCGGCCTTCTTTTCACCTGTATCTCTTGCCATTGTTCAATCCTCCTCTGAAAGCTGCTTCAGAACCATTTTCGCTATTTTATATGCATCTCCGCAGCCAAGAGTGATAACAAGGTCGCCCTCCTGTGCGTTTTCGCATATATAGTCCGTGATCTGCTGGAAATTGGCATATTTCCTCTCGTCGTCCCACTCTGCTGTCTCGTCCTGCGGGAACCATATGCAGCCGGGTATCTTCTCTGCTAAATGGCGTGTGAATATACCGTAGGTGTTCTTCTCACGGCTGCCCATTATGTCGGTCAGAACGGCATGGTCGGGTATGCTCAGTACCCTTGCGAAGTCATCAAGAAGGAGCTTTGTGCGGCTGAACGTGAACGGCTGGAAAACTGCCCATACTGCATGGTAGTTCATCTCCATTGCCGCTGTCAGCGTTGCTTCAAGCTCAGTCGGGTGGTGGGCATAGTCGTCAACGACAGTGATGCCCTTTTCGTATCCGAGCTTCTCGAAGCGGCGTTTTGCACCGCCGAACTCAGACAGCCCGGTCTGGATCTTGTCGAAGTCTATACCGAGGTACAGGCATACCGCCGCTGCTGCGAGGGAGTTGAGGATATTGTGTATGCCTGCAACGTGCAGCGTTATCCTGCCGAGGCAGCTGCCCTTGTGCATAAGGTCATACTCGGTCAGCATACCATTCTCGTGGACGATATTCTCCGGGTAGTAGTCACAGCTGCTGTCCTTGCCGAAGGTGATGATATCCTTGTCAAGACCGCTTATTGCCTCTGTTGTATTCGGGTCAGAGCCGTTGACGATGAGCAGCTTTGAGGTCTTTTCAGCGAATTTACGGAAGGAGCTTTTTATATTCTCAAGTGTCCCGAAGTAGTCAAGGTGGTCAGCGTCGATATTGAGTATCACTGATATATCGGGATACAGCTTCAGATAGTGATCCTGGAACTCGCATGACTCGCACACGAATATATCACTGCTGCCTGCGATCCCGCTGCCGCCGATACATGGGAGCTTTCCGCCGATATACGCTGAAAGGTCTATGCCTGCCGTGTAGAGTATCTGTGCGGTCATTGATGTGGCAGTCGTCTTGCCGTGAGTTCCGGAAATACATACTGCCTTGCTGAACCAGCTTGTCACGATACCGAGCAGATCGGCTCTTTCGAGCACCGGCACTCCGCTTGCACGGGCAGCCATAAGCTCAGGATTATCCTCCATTATCGCTGCTGTGTGGACTATCAGGTCAGCTCCGGCGATATTTCCTGCTGCCTGACCGATGAACACGGGTATACCGAGTCTGCGGACTGCCTCAAGAGTTTCTGTCTCATTATTGTCAGAGCCGGTGAGGTAGTAGCCCTGCGAGTGGAGTATCTGTGCGAGCGGGTACATACCAGAGCCGCCTATTCCTATGAAGTGGATATGCTTTTTGTTTTTCAGGATATCCGGAGTATTACCGGGGATATTGTTATTCAAAGCCTTTCACCTTTCTTGAATCATTTTGGATCGCCTTACTGAGTACTTTATGCGTTGAGCCAGACAGCAGCGTCGGCTGAAATGGCATAATTTCACATCTTACTCTCTATTATACTATATTATGCCCATGATTTCAAGTAGGTTTTCGCATTTTTGAATATACGTTCTTATAAAATTTCAGGTAAAAAAATGCTCGAAATTTGTTTAAAAGATGATTTTGAAATATTTTTCTGATAACTCTTGCTTTTTTTTGAAGAATGTATTATAATTATCTTGGCTCTGTCCCAACAAATGGTTGATATTTGTATCACACTTAATATGCTTATAAATAGGCAATTTTGGAAGTTCGCCTTGTCTGTGGACACATGGAAGCGGTTTGTAGTTACTGCCTTTTAAAAGAAAATCAACCACGTG
>JAFVFL010000030.1 GCA_017475555.1 Ruminococcus sp. | reverse complement strand
TCCTCGATGATGATAATACCAGCGAAACCGCTAAAAATATCGCTCTCCGCTCCGTAGTCTACAAGATAATCCTCCTTAAACCTAAAGGAACGATCGAGATTTTTTATAAAATCTGAATCATATCTTTTTGGTGAGGGGTGGACCCGACGGTGAGCTGGCGGCGTCGCTCAGATACCTCAACCAGCGGTTTGCAATGCCCTACGCAGAGGTCAAGGGTCTTCTCACCGATATAGGCACTGAGGAGCTTGCACACGTTGAAATGATATCGGCGATACTCTACCAGCTGACAAAGGGGCTGAGTATCGAGGAAATAAAGGAAAGCGGCTTCGATACGTATTTCGTTGACCATACCACCGGCATTTACCCCATAGCTGCCTCAGGTACTCCGTTTACTGCGGCGTACTTCCAGTCTAAGGGCGATATCATTACCGACCTGCATGAGAATATGGCTGCCGAGCAGAAGGCACGCACCACCTATGACAATATCCTGCGGCTTGCTGATGACCCGGATGTACGTGACCCGATCCGCTTCCTCAGACAACGTGAGATAGTCCATTTCCAGAGGTTCGGCGAAGCCCTTCGTATCGCACAGGATAATCTGGATTCCAAAAACTTCTACGCCTGCAATCCCTCATTTGACAAGAACTGCGGCAGGAAGCGATAAAGCAAGACCGTAAAGGCAAGGCAGGCAGATACTCCGATGTATCTGCCTGCTGATTTTTTGGCTGCACTGCACTGTAATGTCAATATCAACGCCTGTCCTGAGAGACAGCCTGATATCCTCCGGCAGCCGTCTTTTCAGTAAAATCCCACTCATTTATTCTTAAAATTTCACACAAATTTCACCCTGATTCAGTAGACAAAACCCAAATTATATGTTATAATAATTATAGAATAGAATAGGTTTGCTCCGAAAAAGATAAAGGAGTGATGAGAATGAAAAGAAAGCTTATAAATATACTCCACACAGCCACTGAGCTTCTGCTGTGCCTCTCATTGCTGCTGACTCCGGCTGATATCAGAACGCTTGCAGAAAGCCCGATTTCAGCGGAAACAGAGACTCTTTGCGGTGAGGGAATGATCATCAGGTCTGACGATGATATGTACACCGGCTCGGCGGTATGCGGTGACCTGGTGATCTCCGTCAGCTTCACAGATGAAGCCGGTATACCTGAGGGGGCTATGGTCTCGCTCAGTGAGATAACTGAGGATATGCAGCAGTACGGCTCGTATTTTGAGCTGTCAGGCACCGTGCTTTCGCAGAGCATTGACGACAGCACCAATGTTTCCCTGCAATATGCAAGGTTCTTCGATATCAGCTTTGTGCATGACGGTGAGATGATCGAACCGGCAGCTGCTGTGTCGGTCGGAATAAGCTATGAAAGACCTGAGCTTGATTTTGAGGGCTCAGAGATAATGACGGACGTCATACACTTCGCTGAGGAGGAGACTGTCCTCATAGAGGCTGAAAGTGAGCAGGACACCGCAGATAACGAATACACAATAACCGACAGAATGACATTCGAGACGGATTCATTTTCCGCATACGGCATTCTTTTCTATAATCTTGACGGTGATAACATAGGAGATATGCTCGACGGAATGACCTTTGCTCTTGTGCATTGGAACGGTGCTTTAAGCGACACTAACGTGACCAACATAAACGTTTCGGCTGTCATGGCGGAATACAAGCAGGCAAGCAGACTTGCAGCACGTGCGATAACTATCTACCCGACAAGCAAAATGGATAATGTTACAGACGATTTTACGCACTATGCCGTAGCAGACCCTGATATCTCCCAATGGACGTTCACATGGATAGAGGGCAACGATTACTACATCACATCGCAGGTTGACGGAGTTACAAAATATCTGTCGATCTATAATGATTCGGTAACTGTGAATGGTTCAACAGGTGCGAGGGTGGAGCTGCTTGACGAGCCGGACGAGTATTCTGTGATAACTGTACAAAATAACGGGACCGGTAACAATGCAGGTAAACTGCGTCTTATCAATAAGGATTACCGGGCACTGAATCTGAAGGGCAAAAACGTTGCTAACGGCTATCAGTCGTATGGTCCGAGGACAACAAGCACTGAATGGACAGAATGGTTCGTGCCGGCGATATATACTGACGCTGTTATCAAGGACAATACCGCTCCCAGACCAGTCGGCGAGGTGATATATACTGCCACAAAGGTCAGCGTTTCGGACACTGAGAGCCTCAGAGACGGCTCACAGGTCGTTGTCTACAGCAAGGTGTGGAACAGCGACTAGAACGAGTATGAGGACTATGCTGTCAACAGCAGCGGCGAGCTTGTAAAGGTATGGGAGAGCGGCGGCGTCATACAGTGGATAGACGGCGAGAACACCGACCTTTACTGGAACTTTATCCAGTACGGCGACTCAGGCTACTACGAATTCTACAACCCCTCTTCGGGAATGTACCTTGCACCGCTCAGCAGTCAGATACTCTCCAACAGCACTATCGGCGTGACGCTCTCAGGCAGAGAGGCTGGAGATTACGCCTCCTCTATCGAGGCATGGGACAACAACGTCTGGGGCTGGTACGGCTACAGATATACCGACAGCCTGTCTCTGCTGCCCGCACCTGCTGCACAGTCCACACAAATGCTGTTTGCGGTAAACGAGGATATTATCCCGTTCACGACCATTGACACAGTGGACAGCAAGGCAGCGGGCATAACCATGAAGATGTTTGACTACGTGTCCCAGGGCGACCGCAGCTCATTACAGACGGATATCATCGGCGAAAGCAAATTCACCGGCGAAGGTAACGGTGCAAACAAGGGACTGGTCAGGAACACGCTGGACGATAACGGATTCCCGACAGCTGTCAAAACAGGCCGTTCCCTTGAGCCGCTCTTCACGGCTAATGATACCTACCCTGAGCGTGAGGCAAATCACCTGTTCATAAAGAGCATTTATGACGAGACAGGCTATTTTGAATACAGCTGCTTTGACACCTCTGCATTCTTCATGAAGGAGGACGGTTCAGGTGCAACTCCGTCACAGGAGGGCTATCCTGATGTATATGACTTTGAGGTCTTTCAAGAGCTTGCAACACCTGCTGTCGGCACAAAGAATACCTACAAGCGGGGCAACTTCCTGCCCTTTGATAAGGCGGACGAAAACGACGGAGTGATGTACAATCTCTTTGACGATGAGGGTGAGCCCTTGCCTGAGGACGATCCGAGATATAACGAGAGGATCTATGCACAAAGCTCGGTGAACTATCATTTCGGTATGTCCGCCGAGGCAACGTTCATGATACCTGAAAACGGTCTGGACAAAAACGGAAATCCGCTTATATTCGAGTTCTGCGGAGACGATGATTTCTGGCTGTTCATAGATGATGTGCTTGTGCTCGACCTTGGCGGAATACACAACGCTCTCACAGGCAAGGTAAATTTCAGTACCGGCGAGGTAAGCACATATAACGGCTATAATCTGAACACCTACACCAATACTACCCTGATGGATCAATTCAGGGCGGCAGGCGTGTTCCCGGACGGAACACCCTGGGACGATCAGCTCGTAAGCACATATTTCCGGGAGGACGGAAGCTTCGAGAGCGATAAGGGCAGCTTCAAGGACTACAGCTCGCACACCATGAAGATATTCTACATGGAACGAGGCGGCGGTGCTTCAAACCTGAGACTCCGCTTCAACCTCGCAACAGTGCCGGATAACAGCATCTTCCTCGAAAAGAAGCTGACCGGTGCACAGACAACGGACTACTCCAATACCAGGTACGCCTATCAGCTTTACTACAGGGCGGCTGGCAGCGATGATGAGTTCACTCTTTATCAGAATCCCTCCGGAGACGGTGCGGCACATTACGAGAACAGCAACGACCTTATCGCCTATGATGAGACTGCCGAAATAAACGGCACTGAATACCATAATGTGTTCTATATCCGTTCGGGTGAAAAGGCTGAATTTGCCATGCCCGGCAGCGATACGGAATATTACTTCGCCGAGCTTGGACTGCTCAATCAGGAGTACGACTATGTAAATATCAACAATGAACGGATCTACACCAGCAATTTCGCTGAGGTCAGACAGAAGCAGTATGAGGATATCGTTTCACCGGTCGGTACTGTAACCAACCGCAGGCGTGTCATTTACGAGAACCACATCGACCATAGCTATCTGAAAAAGCTCGTCATTACAAAGGAGCTTGTACGGCTCGTCGGCGAGGAAACTGTGCCTGTAGATGACGACAAGACCGGCTTTGAGTTCCAGGTGAACTTCCTGAACGAGGACGGAGAGCCTGTGCCGTATCAGAAGGGCGAATACTACGTCATGGACGAAGCCGGGTACTACTATACCTATGTTGACGGAGAGCTGAAAAGGAACGGAAAGACTAAGACCGTGTGCAGTATTTCCGGAAACAACGGCTCTATTGCCGGCATTCCGGACGGGCTGTCCGTAGTCATAGAGGATCTTCTCCCGACGACCGGATTCATTATAGAGGAGCTGCCGGAGAAAATACCGCTCGGCTATGAGCTTCTTGGATATGACAGAGTGATAAGCGGCGATGAGGCTACCTATCACCTGATCGACGGCAGTGTTACCAATAAGGGCATCATCAAGGAAAACATCGACGCACATATGATAGTCACCAACCAGAAGGGCTTCGGTATCACCGTCATGAAGGACTGGAGCGATTCGGAGTACACAAGCTCCCATGCGACTATCTATATCGCACTTTTCCACATAGAGGGCGACAGCAGCCTGAGATATGTGGATAATACGCTGCGTGAGCTTGTTTCGCCGAATACGTCGATATACTATTTCAACAACGAGCAGGAGGCAAGGGAATACCTCGCAATGGAGGTAAAGCCGGAAAGCATCGTGCCTGCGGATTGGAACGGCGATACAACGCTTGTAACAGACTGTGAGCCGTATCCGGTGACCGGAACATCTGTTCTGAGTGCTCAGACGCTTACCGGTCAGAGCTATGATTTCGAGTACGCAGTAAGCTACGAGACAGGCGAGGTAACAGGTACCGGAAATAACGTGAGGACGGACAGGATATCCAATACACGGGATCACCTGAAAATAATAAAGCTGTCCGAAAGCGGCTACCCCCTTCAGGGAGCAGAGTTTACGCTGACGGATATAACTGAAAATGCTGAGATAGGCACGTTCACCTCCGACACGGACGGTCTTATCACAAATGCCTATTTTACAGAGGGTCACAGCTATCAGCTGACGGAAACTGCTGCACCGGACGGCTATCAGCTGCTGAGTGAGGCTGTCACAGTCACCGCTGACGAAAACGGTCTGCTCACAATACAGTACAGCGGCGAGGACAATGAGCTTATCAGCGTGGAGCTTTCTGACGATCAGAAGGGCGGCACACTGACGATAAGAAACAAGCCGGAGGGCATTTTGCTCCGTAAGACCAGCACGGACGGCGAACCGCTCAGGGGTGCGGTGTTTACTGTGTATCAGTTTGACCGGGCACAGAACAGGAAGTTTACCTACTCCGGGCTCAGCGATCTTACGTCCGACGAAAACGGTATCTTCTACGGCGGCCCGCTCCCGAGCGGCTACTACCTGATAGAGGAGACAAAGGCTCCGAATGGCTATGCACTGCCGGACTACAGCGTGGTGATGCACATAAGGCTTTCGGACAACACGGTCGATAATCTCTATAAGGTAAGGTACAACAGCGATACACAGGTCTATGAGACTGTTGAGACTGATGAGGTGCTGACCGAGGAGTGGCTCATGCCCGGCAGCGGCAATGTCACTGTGAATATTCCCGACGAGAGGATAACCGGTACTCTCATTATACGAAAGACCATAGATACGATCGACGATACAAGGGGCACTCCGGCATTCATGTTCAGAGTGACCAGGACAAAGGACGAAAACGGAAATGCTGTATCCGGGACGGAGTATATGAGCTGTATCACATTTTCTGCATCTGACAGCTCTCTCACAAAGGAGACTGTGCTGAGCGGACTTCCGATCGGTACCTACAAGATCGAGGAGCTGTCCACAATGGGCTACACCGCAGCCGGACTTACAGTTGAGGGAGATGACAGGGCGATAATAGTAAGCAAAACAACGGCAGCTGTAGAGCTGTCGTCCACGGACGCTGTGACGGCGGCATATGTGAACGAGCTGAAGGACAGCGATAAAAGGAGCTATACAGCGTTTGCCGACAACAGTATCAGCTATACACCGCAGGATAACGAGGAAAGCTAAAGGGAGAGCTGAGGTGGTATAATGAAACGCAGATTCACCAGAAAACAGGTCGCACTGTTTCTTTCGGCTGTTATTATCTCACAGATAGCATCCTTATTTGCCTATTATACCAGTACGGATTCAGTAACGAACCGGTTCAGTGCTTCTATGCAGCCTGAGCCTGACGACACGCTGAGGATAACCGTTACAGAGGCATTTGAACCCCCGGACGAAAAAAGCAATGAACCGTTTCAGAAGCGGGTACAGATAAGCAATACCGGCATGACTGACTGCCACATCAGGGTAAGGCTGGAATTTTCATCATCTGAGGTCAGGGATATCTCGTGGCTGTCGAACGATGATGACAAGGACAACAGTGAAGCATACGTCAACGCAGCGGACTTCCCTGATTCTGAGCTGCCGGGCAGCTGGATATACAGGGGATATGACGGATTCTACTACTATACCGAGCCTGTTGCACCGGGAGAAACTACAGTGCCATTGATAAAGTGGGTGAAAACGGTGTTCCCGGACGGCAGCTCAGATATAAGCGGATATGATATCTTTGTTTACTCCGAGGCTGCACCGGCTGACGATGAGGACGGAAACAGACTGGGATATGAGAATGTGTGGGATTAGCGTGAGAGAGCGGCTGTATTCAGGTACAGCCGCTCTTTTTCATACTTATCTCTGACCGGTCCAATGAAAAGATCTGTCGACAGACGTTCGCTTATATAGGAAAACGACCGCAGGCGGGCGGATAGAGGTAAAGATTTTCACTGGCTGGCAAGGTTTAGTCGGGGGAGCAATAGTATCAGTATTCTATCCCCCTCCGGGCTTTTACGCCCTTACTGTAGGGGTGCTTTATCGGCGTTATCTCGCTGTGATAGTCCGCTATACCGCAAAATACCGGTGCAGGATCTCTCCCGGTCAGTACAAGCTCCACGCTCTCCGGGCATTCCCTCACGATACTCTCCGCCGCCGTCCTGTCGATAAGCCCCGTACTGTACGCCCCGCAGAATTCGTCAAGGATAACAACATCTGCCGCATGGCTGCTGATAATATCCCTCACTCCGCAAAGCATGGCATTGTGGCTTGCTGTAACGGCTGCCCTTTCGTCATCATTCATCCTGAACACAAATTTTCTGCACTCCGTACAGCACCGCACCTCTATCCCCGGAATACTCCTGAGTACCCCTATCTCCGACGAGCTGCCGTCCTTCAAGAACTGACAGAACAGTACCCTCAGTCCTGCCCCGGCTGCCCTTACCGCCATTCCGACCGCCGCTGTGGTCTTGCCCTTTCCGTCACCGCTGTAAATATGTATCATACCGCACCTCCGTTTCAGAGCTTTTCAGGCTCTGTGTAAATTATAGCATACGCATGGCAGCCTGTCAATCCGGCAGTGTAAAGCAGCCGTTTTCCCCTGATCATAGCCATTGCAACCAGCAGTTGACAAATTTCCAAGCCGGCTTTCTTGTGTAAACCGGGGATATGTGGTATAATATGACCATCGCAGCGATACAGAAAATCACATCAACAGGAGGAATAAAAATGATACTTGCAGATAAGATCATAGAACTCAGGAAGAAAGCCGGCTGGTCACAGGAGGAGCTTGCTGAACAGCTCGGTGTCAGCAGACAATCCGTCTCAAAGTGGGAGGGAGCACAGTCCACTCCAGACCTCAACCGGATACTTCAGCTCTCAGAGCTTTTCGGGGTCAGCACGGATTATCTTTTAAAGGAGGAGATAGATGAAGACGGAACAACTGTTCCGGAGCCGACAGTCGTCCCGGCGGACACTGCTCCTGCACTCCGCAGAGTTTCAATGGAGGAGGCAAGCAGCTTCCTTTCGGCAAACGCCGTCCGTGCCCGCAGACTTGCAGCCGGGGTAGCACTTTGTATATTTTCGTCATCTGGTGCAATACTTTCGGATATACTGCCGGATTCTGACTTAGCCGACGGAATTGGCGTGGCTTTGCTGTTCATTATCCTTGCAGCAGGAGTTGCACTAATAATATCCGGCGGACAGCTGATAAAGCCCTACAGCTACCTCAGGAGCGAGGGTATCGACACGGAATACGGAGTTGCAGGCATGGTAAAGGAGCGTCGGGAGAGCTACAGACAGGCACATTCGAGGGATATTGTCATCGGAGTGAGTATGATAATACTCTCACTTGTTCCGCTTGTACTATTTGATGCGGCGTTTGAAGGACCACTCTCTGATGATGTCCCGGCGGTACTAATGTTCCTGATGATAGCTGCCGGAGTTGCTTTCCTCGTACATACCAACGCTGTAACCGGTGGATTCAGCAAGCTTCTTGAGGACGGCAGATTCACCCGTGAGCATAAAAAGCATGAGACAGACAGCACTTCTGCGTCCGTCATGGGCATATACTGGCTCGCTGTTACTGCGGCATACTTAGGGTACAGCTTCATCACTATGGACTGGGGCAGGAGCTGGATCATCTGGCCGATAGCCGCTATTCTCTGCGGTATACTCGGTATCGTGATGAAAATGGTGAAAAAAAGATAACGCAATAATACCGTGTCTGCTGACAGCGGCAGTGCAAGCATATCCAGACCAAAAGCCTTGGTCTGGATTTTGTTATAAATTTTTGCTGTGAATTTAATTGACATTATCCGCCTTTGGTGCTATAATAAAGATGTATGCAATCTGAGATACACAGGAGATAATTAAATGATAAAAACAGTTAAAGGCGTAAGGATAAATTACGAGGAAAAGGGCGAGGGTGAGCTTATCGTCCTGCTCCACGGCTGGGGCAGCAATATCAAGCTCTTTAACAACCTCATCGGTCTGCTTTCAAAAAAATATCATGTCGTCGCTATGGATATGCCCGGCTTCGGCGAAAGTGAGGAGCCGCCGTCGGCGTGGGAGGTGTCGGACTATGTGCAGTTCGTCCTCGACTTCCTCAGCGATTATCCCGATAAGGAGGTCATGCTGCTCGGTCATTCGTTCGGCGGAAGAGTCATAATCAAGCTGTGCAGCCGCACTGACCTGCCGTTCACCGTCAGCCGTGTGATACTGGTGGACAGTGCAGGCATACTGCCGCCAAAAAGCAACAAAAAGAGCCTGCGGACGTACTATTATAAAGCCGGAAAGGCTGTGCTTTCCACAAAGCTCGCTCAGAAAATAGCTCCGGACGCACTTGAGAATTTCAGGAAGAAAATGGGAAGTGCGGACTATGCTGCCGCCTCCCCGCTCATGCGTCAGGTGCTGGTAAAGACCGTAAATGAGGACTTAGAGCCGCTCCTGCCGAATATCAAGTGTCCGACACTGCTCATATGGGGCGTGAACGACACCGCAACACCGCTCTCAGACGGCGAAAAAATGGAAAAGCTCATTCCCGATGCCGGACTTGTAAAGCTCGAAAATGCCGGACATTATTCGTTTTTGGAGCAGCAGTTCACGTTCAGCAGAGTGATGTGCTCTTTCCTGAAAATAGAGGACTGAGGAGGTAAATATGACTGTAATTTTCTGGTACGTATATGCCGCTGTGACACTTGCGGCGATAGTTCTGCTTGGGCTGAGAGAGCTGCATATGCTTCAGCTCAATGGCTATAAGACCCCGGAGCATTCGTGGTGGATGAAGAAGAATTATAAGCGCTATATTCTCCCGGCGGTGCTCCTGCTTGTATCACTTGTGCTACTTCCGTTCCCCCCCGTCGGACATACGTCAGACCCGGTGGCGGAGCTTGGACAGTGGTACGGCGAGGTAGTCGAATTCAGGGGAAATCTTACCATATCCCGTATCATTGCGGTGCTCCTGCTCATCATGAATATCATAATCGCACTGCTCAACAAGCCGGGGAAAAAGTTCAAGAAGCAGCTCGTCTACACCGCAAGAGTGAAGCGTATGATGACGACGTTCTTCATACTTATCGCAGCGGTCTATATCTTGGCGTACTTCTCTGCTGAAAAATTTCACCTCAGCAGCGGACTAAGATATTTGGGCAATATGCCGTTCGTGCTGGTCAGCCTTGCACTGTACCTCACTCCCCTGCTCGTGCCGCTCTCGAATATCATCAACAAGCCCGTTGAAAAGGCTGTGCAGAACTGGTACATCAACGACGCAAAAAAGAAGCTCGACTCTATGCCTGAGCTGCACAAGGTCGGCATAACCGGCAGCTACGGCAAGACGAGCATGAAATTCTACCTCAGCGAGCTGCTTTCCTCGCAGTACGAAACACTCAAAACGCCTGAGAGCTTCAACACTCCTATGGGCGTTACGATAACGATACGCCGTGACCTCCGACCCACACATGAGTATTTCATCTGTGAAATGGGTGCGAGGAGAGTTCACGAAATTGCTGAGCTGTGTGACATTGCCCACCCACATGACGGCATTATCACCTCGGTCGGTCCGCAGCACCTTGAAACGTTCGGGTCGATAAAAAATGTCACGGACACAAAGTTCGAGCTTGCCGACTGCGTAAGGGCGGGCGGCGGCAAGATATACCTCAACGGCGACAATGAGTATATCCGCAAAAAGCTCCCGCACTACCCCGGTGCGGTGACGTATGGTCTGAAGGAGAACAACGACTGGCGTGCAACAGATATAAGCGTTTCCGACAGGGGGACTGAGTTTACGGCGACCGCCCCGGACGGCAAGAGCTGCCGCTTCACGACAAAGCTTCTCGGTGAGCACAGTGTACAGAATCTGCTCGGTGCTATTGCCTACGCCGCCGGTACTGGCATTCCGCTTGAAAAGCTCGTCCTGCCGGTCAAGCGTATCGCTGCCGTTCCGCACAGACTACAGCTGCTCGACAAGGGCAATGGCGTAACCTATATCGACGATGCGTATAACTCCAATCCGAGCGGTGCAAAGGCTGCACTCGATGTTCTGGGACTGTTCGATGCGTGCAGGATACTTGTAACTCCGGGAATGGTCGAGCTTGGTGCAAAGCAGGAGGAGCTGAACGAGGAATTCGGCAGACAGGCGGCTGCAAGCTGTGACTATATCGTACTCGTCGGAAAGGCTCAGACCCAGCCTATCTACAACGGCATAAAGTCCGCCGGATTCGATATGGACAGGGTATATGCCGCAGATTCGCTGAATGAAGCACTTGCAAAGGCAAATGAGTACCGGACGGACAAAAAGAAGGTAATACTTCTTGAAAATGACCTGCCGGACAATTATTAATATATTAAATAAGGAGAATCACTATGAAGATCAATCTTGCAGTCCTCTTCGGAGGAAGAAGTGTTGAACATGAGGTATCTGTCATTTCCGCTGTTCAGGCAATGGCAAGCATAAACAAGGAAAAATACAACATTATCCCGGTTTATATGACCAAAAAGAGCGAATTCTACACAAGCGAGAAAATGCTCGATATCAACAGCTTCAAGGATATCCCGGCACTGCTTGCGGAGTCGGTCGAGTGCGTATTCGTCCGCACGCCGGAGGGAAAGGTGCAGCTCATCAGGCAGAAGCACAAGGTACTCGGAAACAACGTCATCAGCGATATCGACATTGCGTTCCCGATAGTTCACGGCACAAACGTTGAGGACGGTGCTTTGCAGGGCTATCTCCAGACGCTCGACCTGCCGTATGTAGGCTGTGATGTGCTCGCTTCGGCAGTTGGAATGGATAAGTATGTCATGAAGATACTGCTCAAGGAGGGCGGCTTCCCGGTGCTTGACGGCTGCCGCTTCCGCTCGTACCAGTCAGACGATATGGACGCTATCGCTGAGCAGGTGGAGAAGAAATTCGGCTACCCGGTAATAGTCAAGCCTGTAAACTTAGGCTCAAGCGTCGGTATCTCAAAGGCATCTGACAGGGACGGTCTTATCCGCTCCGCAGAGGAGGCGTTCAGCTTTGCTGACCAGATCCTCGTTGAGCCTGCGGTCGTTCAGCTCAAGGAGATAAACTGCTCAGTAGTCGGCGATACCGAGGAGGCTGAGGCTTCTGTGTGCGAGGAGCCTGTACAGGCAAGCGAGGACGATATACTCAGCTATGAGCAGAAGTATGTCGGCGGCGGAAAGTCCGGCGGAAGCAAGGGCATGGCTGCACTGAAACGCAAGATACCGGCAGATATCACTCCTGAGCAGGAGGAATTTGTCAGGAAAACTGCGGTCGAGGCGTTCCGCTATCTCGGCTGCAACGGCGTGTCCCGTATCGACTTCATGCTCGATATGGCTACCGACAAGATATACATCAACGAGATAAACACTATCCCCGGCTCGCTGGCTTTCTACCTCTGGGAGCCTAAGGGCGTGAAGTATACCGAGCTGCTCGAAAGAATGATACAGCTTGCATTGAAGCGTCACCGTCAGTCACAAAAGATAAGCTATGCGTTCGATTCGAATATCCTCTCTATGGGCGGCAGCTTCGGCAGCAAGGGCAGCAAGTCATGAAAAAGCTCTTCGCAGCCCTGTCGGCGGTACTTCTTGTATTTACGGCAGGCTGCGGACATGACAGCGGCGATATTCCTGAGCAGCCGGAAAGCTCCTCTCAGGTGACAGAGGCTGCTGAAACCACTGAAAATACGGATATCCCGGAGGAAGCTGAGGAAAATACTACCCCGGCTGAGACGGAGGAAGCAGCTGCGGAGGAAACGGACGATACCAGTGATACCGGCGATATTGCTGAAAAAGACTACAGCTCTGAGCCGGTCGGAGAAATGCCTGACGATATCAGTACACAGCTCAGGGGACAGCTTGCGGCACTGCATTCGGCGGACTTTGAGCAATGGGCAGAGAGTATCGACTTTGATACAGTTATGGATATGATGTCTGAGGATATCGACCCGGACGAGGACGACGCACAGGCGTATTACTTCGTTATGACGCAGCTTGCGGATAGCTTTGACCGTGCCGCACAGACTCTTCCGGAGGAATTTTACGCCCTGAACGTGCAGGATATCAGCATTTCCGGCATTACCTTTGAGGGTACAGACAAAGACGGCGGGATAAATGCCGACCTCTATTACGGTGCTATTGACGGGACAGGATTGCTCGTGAAGCTCGCAGTTTATCACTATGACGGCAAGGATATCCCGTGGGTCTATGACGTTGTGTATGACGAGCCTATCGGCAAGGATACGGCAATGGAGGCAGCGAAAATGGTCTACCGGGCTGCAATGTCATCGCTCCCGAACGGTGAGGACGACCTTGAAGGATTTGAGCCGCAGTATATCGACTGCTCTGATCCCACGCAGGAGCTTGCTCTTGCGTCGGGTGACGGCACGACCTACGGCTTCGGATATATGCTCTCAGAAATGCTTGACGGGCTTGAGCCAAAGGGTCAGGCATACATATATACAATGGAAATACCCACCGGCAATTCGCTCATTGTGCAGTGGCGTGCGGACGAAAATGCGAAAACTATCGCTCAGTACCCGGTACACGGCTCACGGACTGTAATTACGTGGGGCGAGGCGGTGTATGACTACGGGGAGCAGAATTGAATAAAATATTCAAAAATATCTCTCCCAGAAGGAGGTAAAAATGACTGAAAAGGAAAAACAGCAGGCTGGACTGCTCTACAACAGCAACGATAAGGAGCTTGTGCAGGAGAGGGTCAACGCCAAGAAGCTGTGTGCGATCTACAACACGATAGAGTACAACGACTACCAGAAAAAGGAGAGACTGCTCGACAGGCTGCTCGCTCTGAGGGGCAGCAAGACCTGGATAGAGGCGAATTTCTTCTGCGATTACGGCTATAACATCATCATCGGCGACAATTTCTATGCTAACCATAACCTCGTTATCCTCGACTGTGCGGAGGTCATTTTCGGCGACAATGTATTCATCGGCCCGAACTGCGGCTTCTACACCGCCGGACACCCGCTTGACGCTGAGCAGAGAAACTCCGGGCTTGAATTTGCAAAGCCCATAAAGGTCGGCAGCAACGTCTGGATAGGCGGAAATGTCTGCGTTATGCCGGGAGTTACTATCGGCGACGGTGCTGTTATCGGCGGCGGAAGTGTTGTCACAAAGGACATTCCTGCCGGAGTCGTTGCGGTCGGGAATCCGTGCAAGCCTGTCAGGGAGATCACCGAAAAGGACGTAATGGAGCTGAATACAGGCGAGGACAACAGCTGACAAGGAGCAAAAATGAACACCTTACATTTTAAATATGCGGTCGAGATCGAAAAGACCCGCTCGATAACGCAGGCGGCTGAGAACCTGTACATGGCACAGCCGAACCTCAGCAAAGCAATAAAGGAGCTTGAAAATTCGCTTGGGATAACGATATTCCGCCGAACATCAAAGGGCGTGATACCGACAGATCAGGGAGTAAAGTTCCTCAGCTACGCCAAACAGGTGCTTATCCAGATCGACAACATGGAGGCGATAAGTTCGCCGGAGCATTCAATGGAGCGGAAAATGCGTATCTCCGTGCCGAGGGCAGGGTACATATCAAAGGCTTTTTCGGAGTATATTGCGGATTCCGATTCCTCCGCCGACATGGAGGTGTACTTCTGCGAGACTAACAGCCTGAGAAGCATAGAAAATGTCCGTGACAACGGCTACAACTTTGCGATAATCCGGTACAATACAGCCCACGAAAGCTATTTTTCGGACTATCTTGCGGACAAAAACTTAGAAACTCAGCTGCTCTGGGAATATGAGATGCTTGCGGTCATGTCCGCCGAGCACCCGGCTGCTGAGGAGGAGGAGCTGACCTACGCCCGGCTCTCTGCAAGGTATGCGGAGCTGTGTCAGGGCGATGACGGCGTTCCATACGTGTCCGGCGCTTCGGAAAAGCTCTTTGCCGCAAACCGCCCTGCCGGGACAAAGGTGAAGAGGATATATATGTTCGACCGGGGAAGTGCTCTTGATTTTCTGCTGACTGTTCCGCAGTCATTCATGCTCGACTCGCCCGTACCGGAGAGCCTGTGCGGAAAATACGGGCTTGTACAGCGGAAATGCAGCTTCCCGGACAACAGCTTCCGTGACGTTATCGTATACTCTGCTGGACGGCGGCTCATGGAGAGTGAGCTTGCACTCGTCAACAGAATGTATGAGGTACGCAATGAAGCGGCTTTCAAAGAATATATATAGCTATATCAAGCTATATTAAATAGTATATATCATTTTTCGCTCGCCTGTTGCAGTTGGTGCCGCAATTTGTCGGAAATACAGCTTTGATTGTGAAAAATCAACAAAACGCTCAGAATATCACTATTCATATGTTATATTTCCACGGGAGCTGAAAATGTGATATAATTAATTATTAAAGGTTTCGCACTTTTCCGGTACAATGGCGTGCCGGAACAGATGATCCAGAAAAGAGGTTGGGAGAAAATGTTTGAAGCTTATCAGATAACCGAAAAAAGATTTCTCAATCCCACAGTCGTTCTTATGAAGATCTATGCCCCGAGGGTTGCCGCAAAGGCTGAGCCGGGACAGTTCATAATCCTTAGGACTGATGAGGACGGAGAGCGTATTCCGCTTACTGTAGCCGATTTTGACCGCACAGGCGGCACTGTTACCATTATCGCTCAGGTAGTCGGTTCGACCACTGAGAAGCTCGCACACCTGAACGAGGGCGACTGTCTGCACGATTTCGTAGGCCCTCTCGGCAGAGCGACGGAGACTGACGGTCTGAAAAAGGTCGCAGTTGTCGGCGGCGGAGTTGGCTGCGCTATCGCTTACCCTGTCGCAAAGAAGCTCCACGAGCTTGGCTGTGAGGTTCACGCTATCTGCGGCTTCCGCAATCAGGATCTCGTTATCCTTGAGGATGAGTTCAAGGCGGCTTCAAGCCGTTATATCCTCATGTCAGACGACGGTACTGCCGGCGAAAAGGGACTTGTGACCGATGCCCTGAAGAAGCTCATCGAGAGCGGCGAGAAGTACGACAGAGTTATTACCATTGGCCCTCTCATCATGATGAAGTTCGTCTGTCGGCTCACTAAGGAGTACGGGATACCCACTGTTGCGTCGATGAACCCGATAATGATAGACGGCACGGGAATGTGCGGCGGCTGCCGGCTGACTGTCGGCGGTCAGACAAAATTTGCGTGCGTTGACGGCCCTGAATTTGACGGACACCTTATCGACTTCGACGAGGCTATGGCGAGAGGTGCGATGTACCGCCCGTTCGAGCGTAAGGCTCACGAGGATACCTGCAATCTGCTGAAGGAGGTAAAGTGAAATGCCGAATATGTAACTTGTCAGGAACGAAATGCCCGTGCAGGAGCCTGACGTAAGAAACAAGAATTTCAGTGAGGTCGCACTCGGATATACCGAGGAACAGGCGATCGACGAGGCAAAACGCTGTCTCGGCTGCAAGAATAAGCCGTGCTCCGGCGGCTGCCCGGTGCAGATAGATATCCCGGCATTCATCGCTAAGGTCGCGGAGGGCGATTTTGAGGCGGCTTACAAGGTCATCACCCAGTCAAGCTCCCTCCCGGCGGTGTGCGGAAGAGTATGTCCGCAGGAAACTCAGTGCGAGAGCCGCTGCGTAAGGGGCAAAAAGGGCGAGCCTGTCGCTATAGGCAGGCTGGAGAGATTCGTTGCAGACTGGCACAATGCACAGCCTGCTGCTGAGGTAGAAAAGCCTGAGCCGAACGGTCACAAGGCTGCAATAATCGGCTCCGGCCCGTCGGGACTTGCGTGTGCAGGCGACCTTGCAAAGAAAGGCTACGATGTCACGGTCTTCGAGGCTCTGCACGTTGCCGGAGGTGTTCTTTCCTACGGCATACCGGAGTTCCGTCTGCCTAAGACTATCGTGCAGAAGGAGATCGACGGGCTCAAGGCTCTCGGTGTCAAGGTCGAGACGAACACCGTTGTCGGAAAGACCGTTTCTATTGACGAGCTGATGAAGGACGAGGGCTTCGAGAGCGTGTTTATCGGCTCTGGTGCAGGTCTGCCGAGATTCATGAATATCCCCGGCGAGAACCTGAACGGCGTATATTCTGCAAACGAGTTCCTCACGAGAATAAACCTTATGAAGGCATACCGGGACGGCAGCTCCACGCCGGTAAAGGCTGGAACGAGTGCTGTTATCGTCGGCGGCGGAAACGTTGCAATGGACGCTGCAAGGTGTGCAAAGCGTCTCGGTGCTGATGTTACTATCGTGTACCGCCGTACCCAGAACGAGCTTCCTGCCCGTAAGGAGGAGGTCGAGCACGCAATGGAGGAGGGCATCGCATTCAAGTTCCTCACCAACCCGACCGAGATAACCGCAACTGAGGACGGCTGGGTAAAGGGCGTTATCTGCCAGCAAATGGAGCTTTCCGAGCCTGACGCCTCCGGAAGGGCAAAGCCTGTCCCGATAGAGGGTGCATTCTTTGAGATAGCGGCTGACTGCGTGATAATGTCGATCGGTACTTCGCCGAATCCGCTGATAAAGTCCACGACCGAGGGTCTTGATACCCAGAAATGGGGCGGTATCATAGCTGACGAGGACGGACTTACCTCAAGGGAGGGCGTTTATGCCGGCGGTGACGCAGTTACAGGTGCTGCGACCGTTATCCTCGCTATGGGTGCAGGCAAGAAGGCAGCTGCGGCTATGGACGCATATATGCAGAATAAATAAGCAGCTTCGGTAAATAAAACAGCTCCAGACCATGATATATCGGTCTGGAGCAAAATATAAAAATTGCTCCGTGCTTTTGCACGGAGCTTTCTTTATGCTATTGAAACCTTTTTGTTGGACTTGTTGTAAAGAATCGGCTGTGCATCATTTACCACACAATCCGCAGTTACCACGACCTTCGATATCGTCCCGTCAGACGGAACTATGAACATCGTGTGCTTCAGTATGCCCTCTAAGATCGAACGCAGTCCTCTTGCACCCGTCTTCTGCGATATAGCCTTCTTCGCTATCTCAGAGAGTGCCTCATCCTGTATCTCAAGCTCTATACCGTCATACGCAAACAGCTTTCTGTACTGCTTGATGAGTGCATTCTTCGGCTCAGTGAGTATCCTCACAAGTGCCTCCTCATCAAGCTCCTCCAGAACCGTGATGACCGGAAGTCTGCCGATAAACTCCGGCACCATTCCGTATTTCACAAGATCCTTCGGAACGACCTGCTTGAAGATATTGTCCTTTACCTCGTGGCTCGGCTTTATCTCACCGCCGAATCCGATAGGTGCCTTGCCGACACGCTTCTGTATCGTTCTTTCAAGTCCGTCAAATGCACCGCCGCAGATGAAGAGTATATTCTTCGTGTTTATTTGCAGGCACTCCTGATTCGGGTGCTTTCTGCCGCCCTGCGGAGGTACATTTGAGACAGTGCCCTCGACTATCTTGAGCAGAGCCTGCTGTACTCCCTCGCCGCTTACATCACGGGTAATTGACGTATTTTCGGACTTTCTTGCTATCTTGTCTATCTCGTCGATGTAGATTATACCCTTCTCAGCCGCTGCGATATCGTAATCCGCCGCCTGTATCAGCCTCAGAAGAACATTCTCCACGTCGTCGCCGACATAGCCAGCCTCCGTGATAGTTGTTGCGTCAGCGATAGCAAACGGAACGTTCAGAAGCTTTGCAAGCGTCTGTGCAAGGAAGGTCTTTCCAACACCGGTCGGCCCGAGCAGAAGAACATTGCTCTTCTGGAGCTCGACCTCGTCGGATATCTCATGATCCTGAACCTCCTTCTGGGAGGAGATCCTCTTGTAATGATTGTAAACAGCTACCGCAAGTGATATCTTCGCCTCGTCCTGACCAATGACATAATCATCAAGGAACTCCTTGATCTGGACAGGCTTCAGCAGATTCATAGCATTCTTACCAGCGAGCTTTCCATCAATGCCCGGCTTCTTTGACGCAGCCTTCTTAGCCTTTGCGATACCCTCGCCGTGAAGTATTTCATAGCAATACTCAACGCACTCGTTGCAGATATTGGTCGTACCAGCAGAGAACAAACTATATACTGTGTTCTCTCTTTTGCCGCAAAAGCTGCACGTTCTGGAACCTTCAGCCACGGCTCGTCCCCCCTTTTCGATTATCTTTTCTCGATCACCTTGTCGATAAGACCGAATTCAAGAGCCTCCTGGGCTGTCATATAATTATCACGCTCGCAGGCGGTGTGCATCTCCTCCGGAGTTTTTCCGGAATTTGCAGCCATGATAGCCTCAAGTCTGTCCCTTGTACGCTCAAGGTTCTTAGCGTGTATCATGATATCCGTCTGCTGACCGCCAAGACCGCCTCCGATGAGGGGCTGATGGATCATTATCTCACTGTTCGGAAGAGCGATACGCTTGCCATTTGCACCTGATGAGAGCAGGAATGCACCCATAGACGCAGCAAGTCCTATACAAATAGTAGAAACGTCGCACTTGATGTAATTCATCGTGTCATAGATAGCCATTCCGGCTGTTACAGATCCGCCGGGGCTGTTTATATAGAGCGATATATCCTTTTCGGAATCCTGACTCTCCAGATAAAGGAGCTGAGCGACAACAAGGCTCGCTGTCACATCATTTACCTGGTCATAAAGCATGATTATCCTGTCATTGAGAAGTCTTGAAAAGATATCGTATGACCTCTCACCACGGCTTGTCTGCTCAACAACATATGGTATCGTACTCATATTATCCTATTATCCTCGCTTTCTATGCACTTTTCGCTAAACCCGGTCTGACCGGCTCTTACTCAGCGTCCTCTGTATTCTCAGCTGTCTCCTCAGCCGGTGCAGTCTCCTCCGGTGCGGAGTTGTCAACAACAGCATTCTCCTTGACGATGTCCACAGCCTTCTGTACCTTGAGATCCATTGTGTAGTCGCCGAGCGGGATAACCCTCTTTACTGTCTCAACGTCAACGCCGTTTGAAGCAGCAAGCTCTGCAAGACCTGCATTGATCTCCTCCTCGCTGACCTCAATGTTCTCCTTCTCAGCGATGTTCTCAAGAGCAAGTCTGAGCTTTACCTCGCCCTCTGCTCTCTCTCTGTAGGTATCTCTGAGCGAATCAGCGTCCATGCCGGTATACTGGCAGTAAAGGTCAAGGCTCATGCCCTGCTGCTGGAGCTGCTGCTCGAATCCTCTGATAAGATCATCTATCCTGCGCTCGTACATTACCTCCGGGATAGGTGCGTCTACCTTTTCGATGAGCTTTGTGAGCAGAGCATTCTCGAAGTCTCTGTCAGCCTGGCTCTGAGCTGCCTCCTCAAGCTTAGCCTTGATGTCAGCTCTGTACTCCTCAACGCTGTCGAACTCAGTTGAATCCTTGACAAGCTCATCATCTATCTCAGGAAGCTCCTCATATGCGATAGCCTTCAGGGTGGTCTTGAAAACAGCCTCCTTGCCGGCGTAATCATCCATATGATAATCCTCCGGGAACGTTACGTTCACATCGAAGCTGTCGCCGACACTATGACCGATGATCTGATCCTCGAAGCCGGGAATGAACTGTCCGCTGCCGAGCTTTAACGGGTGATCCTCACCCTTTCCGCCCTCGAACGGCTCATCGCCGAAGAAGCCCTCAAAATCAATAGTTACCTCATCATCAGCCTGTGCAGGTCTGTCATCAACGGAAACTATTCTTGCGTTCTTCTTTCTGATAAGCTCTACCTGCTTCTCAACGTCCTCATCGGTAGTCTCTCTTACAGCCTTAGGAGCCTTTATGCCCTTATAATCAGTTATGTCGATTACCGGCTTTGTGATGCACACAGCCTTCAGCTCAACGCCGTTCTCCTTGTCGATAGAAACTACCTCGACATTCGGGTAAGCGACGAGGTCAAGACCAGCCTCAGCAACGGCTGCATCAAGCTCTGCCGGGAGTATAGCATTTATAGCACCCTCATAGAATGCACCCTCGCCGAACTCCTTCTCTGCAAGCTTTCTTGAAACATGGCCCTTGCGGAAGCCCTTCAGCTGGATATTCTTCTTCTGGCGGCGGTACTCCTGCTCGACAGCAGCCTCGAAGGTCTCAGCGTCGATAGCGAGTATCAGCTCAGTGGTGTTCACATCGGTTTTTGTTGATGATTTTAAGCTCATGATTTTTCTCCTTGTATGATTATATATAGTTACCTGGATTATTATACCACATCTGAGATTTTTTTGAAATGCTTTTTTTGCAAAAAATTGGCACTTCTACATTTTGCACAAATTCAGAATATTTTCTCTGGTATAAATTGTAGATAATCTCCTGCGATAAGATGGAAATCTATCCCGTCATACTCTCCCGTAAGGCACAGTGAATGTGCGTTCCTGCCGTGGATATGCCCGTAGTAGCATTTCTGTATCCGGTAGCGGTAGAGTACCTCAAGTATATCGTAGTTGAAATTGCCGGAAAATATCGGCGGATAGTGCATGAATACGATGATGTCCTCCTGCCTTATCCCTGCGTCAAGTGCGGACTTTATCGAGACCTCAAGCCGCTGTACCTCTCTCAGAAGCACCTTTTCATTCTGTGCGTCCTTGTCGTCGCCTGTGCCGCTGACCCAGCCTCTCGTGCCGCAAATCGCATGATCCCCATAGGTATAATGATTATTGTGCAGCAGATGTATGGTGTCAAGCTCCTTTTCGGCGAAGAACCGCTCCATTTTGCTCACTGTCGTCCACCAGTAATCGTGGTTGCCCTTGAGTATTATCTTCTGTCCGGGCAGCGAATCTATCAGCCGGAAATCCGGCTCTGCCTGCTGCAAAGACATTCCCCACGATATATCCCCGGCGAGGACTACCGTGTCCTCCGGAGCGACAAGCTCACGCCAGTTTCTCTCTATCCGCTCCTGATAATCGTCCCACCCGACGAATATGCTCATCGTCTTTGACGGGTCGCTGTAGCACAGGTGCAGATCGCCTATAGTCCAGAGGCTCATCAGAGTCCGAGTGCCCGGAGCACATACTGCTCCTGCTCTTCCCTGGTGATAACGTCGCTGAATCTCTCAGGCTTCTCACGCAGTCCTGCAAGTGCCGCAGGTACCGGTATATCTGAAAGCTCTGCTATCCTGTCCACCTTTGCATACTCGTCGATATCAGACGTCTTACCCTCAAGAGCCTCAAGGACTGCCGCACTGAACTTGTAAGGGCTTGCGGTGGAAGCGATGACAGACTTTGTCGTGTCGCCGGTCGCAGCCTTGTAGTCCCTGTAGACCTTTACCGCAACCGCCGTATGTGTATCGCAGGTGTAGCTGTACTCTCTGTATATTTCTCCTATGGTCGCCTTTGTCTGCTCATCGTCGCAGAAGCCTGCTGCAAACTCGTCAAGCAGCTTAGCCTTCACATCATCAGTGACCTCATATCTTCCCTCAGAAGCAAGCTTGCCGAACCAGTCACGGATAAGCTCATCGTTCTCACCGGTCATGATGTAGAGAAGACGCTCTAAATTGCTGGAAATGAGGATATCCATTGACGGAGAAACAGTCGCATGGAACGCTCTGTTCCTGTCGTAGACACCGGTGTTTATGAAGTCAGTGAGGACATTGTTTATATTTGAAGCACATATCAGCTTATTTACCGGTATGCCCATATGCTTTGCGTAATATGCAGCGAGTATATTTCCGAAATTTCCTGTCGGAACAACTATATTTATCTTCTCGCCCTGCTCTATCTCGCCCTGCTTCACAAGCTCAGCATACGAGGAAACATAGTACACCACCTGCGGAACCAGACGTCCCCAGTTAATAGAGTTAGCGGAAGAGAACATCATGCCGTTATCGTCGAGCTTCTGCTTCACTGCGTTGTCGGTAAATATCCTCTTAACTCCGTTCTGGCAGTCGTCAAAGTTGCCCTTTATCGCACAAACTCCGACATTTCCGCCCTCCTGGGTCTTCATCTGACGCTTCTGCATCGGGCTTACACCGTCCTCCGGGTAGAATACCATGATAGACGTACCCTCAACGTCCCTGAAGCCCTCAAGTGCAGCCTTTCCGGTATCGCCGGAGGTAGCAACGAGGATCACGATCTTCTTGTCAAGGTCTATCTTCTTAGCCGAGGTAGTCAGGAAGTACGGCAGTATCTGCAAAGCCATATCCTTGAAAGCACAGGTCGGGCCGTGCCACAGCTCAAGCATATACGTCCCGTCGAAAAGATGTGCAAGCTCCGCAATGCTCTCAGTCTCGAAATTCTTCACAGAATAGGCATTATCAGTGCAGTAGCGGATCTCTGCGTCCGTAAAGTCCGTGAGGTACTTTGCGAACACATATGCTGCCCTGTCGGCGTACTTCATATCGCCTATAGCTCTTATCTCGTCCGGTGTCAGCTGCGGTATGCTCTCCGGTACGAAAAGTCCGCCCTCAGCCGAGATCCCCTGAGTTATCGCCTCAGCACTGCTTACCTTTACATTGCTGTTTCTTGTGCTTTTGTATAACATAATATCACCCTTAAAATATGAATTTATAGCCTGTTGTGTCAAATGCGTCCTGTATATATTCTATACTCTCCGCCGCACCGTTGTACATATTGACCACTGCTATGTCGAACCTCGGCTGTAAAAGCGTAGGTCTTTTTGTGCAGTATTCGCTCGCCGCACGGATTATCAGCCCCTTTTTCCGGCTGTTTACAGCCTCAAAGCCGCTCACCATGCTTCCGGGTCTGCGTGTCTTTACCTCAACGAATGCGATATAGTCGCCGTTCTGTGCGACTATGTCTATCTCGCCGCCCTTTATCCGGAAATTCCGGGCTTCAATGGTATATCCGTGCTCCGTGAGCCATCTGCACACAAGCTCCTCACCGAGCCTTCCGATATCCGTGCTCTTCATCACTCTGCCCCGCCGCAGCCGATATCCAGCAGCTCCGGAGTTTTTCTGAAGAACGTCCTCCGGTGAACCTCCGAAAGCCCGTATTGCCGCAGTCTTTCGTAGTGCAGAGCCGTTCCGTAGCCCTTGTGCTGCTCAAATGCGTACTCCGGATACTTCCCGGCAAGCTCCAGCATATACCTGTCCCTTGCGACCTTTGCAAGCACGGACGCTGCGGCTATCGAGGCAGAATGAGCGTCGCCCTTTACGACACACTCCGCCCTGCACGGCAGCTCCGGGAGCCTGTTTCCGTCCACAAGCGCCATATCCGGCACAATTCCCAGACCGCTCACAGCCCGGTTCATCGCAAGCATTGCCGCCTGCAAGATATTCAGCCTGTCTATCTCCTCAACGCTTGCCGTAGCTATACAGTACGCCCTTGCGTTTGCAGTTATAACGTCAAAAAGCTCCTCACGCCGCTTCTCTGACAGCTTTTTGCTGTCATTCAGATAGTCGATCAGCAGCCCGTCCTCAAGGACTACAGCTGCTGCGTAAACGTCCCCGGCAAGAGGGCCTCTCCCAGCCTCGTCAACTCCGCATATTATCGGAAATTCCCGGCGTTTCCCGCTGTCAAAGTCAAAAAGCTCCCTGTGGAGCACGACCCTTGCCATATCAGTCCTCCTCCGGTGGCATTTCGAGAGTGATCCGTCCGAGCCTGCCGCTGCGGAACTCGTCCAGCACAGTTACCGCTGCCCGCTCAGTATCAATCTCGCCGCCGGAAACGACCATTCCACGCTTTTTCCCGACCTTATACAGCAAGGACAGCCCGGTATCTCCCTCCTCCGGAGTGATCTTATACCGCTCCGTCAGTGACCCCGGATAGCTTCTGCCCAGGAACGAGAGCAGCTTCATAGCGATAGTCTCAGTATCGAGGATATCGTCGCTTATCGCACCGGTGAAGGCAAGCCTTACCGCCGCATTCTGATCCTCGAATTTAGGCCACAGAACGCCCGGCATATCGAGCAGCTCAGTATTGTCCCTGAGCCTGACCCACTGCTTGACCCTCGTAACGCCCGGTCTGTCCTCGACCTTTGTACGCTTCGAGCCTGCGAGCCGGTTGATGAGCGAGCTTTTCCCGACGTTCGGGATACCCAGTATCATCAGCCTTATCGGTGCTCCTGCCATGCCGCTTCTCTCACGCTTTGCGATCAGCTCGCTGAGGACGTCCTCCTTCAGCACCGGCATGAGCCTGTTCAGTCCCTTCCCGGACTTGCAGTCCACAGCTATAGCGGTCACGCCCTTTTTCCTGAACCAGCTCACCCACGCCTGAGTTGCATTATTGTCCGCAAGGTCACATTTATTCAGTATCACTATCCTCGGCTTGCTGCCGAGTATGCGGTCTATCTCAGGATTCCTGCTGCTCAGCGGCACTCTCGCATCGAGAAGCTCTGCCGCAGCGTCCACAAGCTTCAGATTCGCAGCGATAGCCCTCCTCGTCTTAGCCATGTGTCCAGGGAACCACTGGATAGCCTTCATGTCATAATTATCCGTATCACCGGGGTTTTCAGGTATCTCCCCGGCTCTTATATCATCATTGTAATTTTCCACAGCTTTTCGCTCCTTCCGGATCAGACAGCTCCGTTCCTGCCGGGCGTCAGGACTATCCTCACGACCCTGCCGAGGATATCGCTCTCCGGAACAAAGCCCATATCTGCCGAGCGGCTGTCCCTTGAGACCGGTCTGTTGTCGCCCATGACGAATACGTACCCATCGGGGACTGTCACCGGATACTGCCCAGTAAATGCACCCGAATCCATATGCGTCAGTCCATGTGTGAGGTATTCCTCGTCAAGCATTTTCCCGTCAACTGTCACGCTGCCCCGCTCAAAATCAATATCTACAGTCTGTCCGCCCACTGCTATGACCCGCTTTATCATGAGCTTTTCCGCACCTGCTGATATCTGCGGCTCTCCGTTTTCGTCAAGCGTCACGGAGCCGTGAACATCAATGACTGCGATATCCCCCGGCTCAGGCATTGAGAGCGGCAGTACAAGCACCCTGTCACCGTCCCTGAGGGTGTCGAGCATGGAATCGCCAGTCACCGGGTATATCTGCACCACATAGGTAAACAGCATTGCCGAGATAAACAGCGTAATCAGCAGCATTCCGGCGATATCAGAGATACGCCTCAGCAAACTCCTTCTGCCGTCAGCCGGCTCAGTCATCAGCCGACTCCTTCCACGAGCCTGTGAGCCACTTGAACTCACTCAGCGGATAGAACCTTACTACAGCCTTTCCGTAGATCTGATCCTCACTGACGAGCCCTACGTGCTGGTCACGGCTGTCGCAGGAGTTATTGCGGTTGTCGCCCATTACGAAGAGATATCCCTCAGGCACGGTTATCGGGTACTGTCCTGTGAAGGCACCGAGGTCAGCCGTTGTCGCACCTGAGGCTATGTACGGCTCATCGAGCACCTCTCCGTCAACAATGACCTGACTGTCACGGATATCAATAGTCTGTCCTCCTACTGCGATGACCCTCTTTATTATGCACTCATTGAGTGAGCGTGAAACGCTCTGGTCAGGCACATATGCCTCGCCGTTCTCATTCAGCAGGTGGTTCTCATTCTCGTCGATAATGACGATATCCCCGTACCTTATGCCGGTATATACAGTCGTCATGAATATCTTGTCCGTGACCTGTGTTTCGTCGTAGCTCTTGTTGAGCGTCGGCACCATTGAATGTCCTATTATATTGACCGGGTGCAGCAGGTAGGTTATCACGAGCACGAGGACGAAAACGGAGATAAGAGCAGTCTCAAAAAGCTCGGAAATATCGGCAAGCAGGCTGACGCTCTCCTGTGCAGCTGCCTCGCCCTCACCGCTTTCCGGTGCAGCGTTTTCCTCCGAAGCCTCTGTCCTGTCCTCAGCAGTCTCCGCAGTCTCCTGCGTCTCCTCTGTTACTGTATTTTCGATATTTTCACCGGTATTCTTCTCATCCGCCATATCAGCTGCCCCCTTAAAATAAAAATAGCAAAAAAGGGACATAAAGTCCCCTTAGTGCAAGGACGTGCAGACCGGAAAGCTCCGGCCGTTGTCCTTTGTTCTTCAGCGAATCTGCTCCTTGAGCTTTGCAGCCTTGCCGACTCTGTCTCTGAGGTAGTAGAGCTTAGCTCTGCGTACCTTACCGTGTCTTACGACCTCTACCTTGTCAACGACAGGTGAGTGTACAGGGAATACTCTCTCAACGCCGCAGCCGTGAGCAAGACGTCTTACTGTAAAGGTCTCGCTGATGCCGCCGTGCTTCTTTGCGATAACAGTTCCCTCAAAGACCTGTATACGGCTCTTGTCGCCCTCCTTGATCTGAACGTGTACCTTTACGGTATCACCGATGTCGAACTTGGGAGCGTTCTCCTTCATGCTTGACTCACTGATGAGCTTCAGTGCATCTGTTGTGTTTGCCATAATAGCTTTCCTCCTGTTTTTCCGGGCATTCATGCGTGATACGCTGCATTCGCAGAGATTTTGCAGACTATAGAGCTGCACCGGCTATATATGCCGTTATTCGCAGAGGACTGTCCGATTTAATGTCTTTCGGCATTAACCTCGTCCGGACGTGAGAAACCAGACGGAATTCAAATGCTTTTATATCATAACATATTTCAAAGAAAATTGCAAGTGTTTTTAAGAAAAAATTTCATTATTTTCGCAGAGGATTTTTGTGCGCTTTATATTCTCCTCCTCAAACGGGATATCGCAGAAGTCCCTGAGCGAGCCGATGAGCAGCGACGGATTGTAGTTCGTCTGCGTTCCTGCCGGCAGCCGCACGGCTATGTCCACTGAATCACCGCTTTTCTCACAGCTCACGATGTCGATATCCGGGCGGATATCCACAGTCTTTATGCCTTTTTTCGTCTTTTTCTCCACAAGTATCTCCGGCTGTGCCATAAGCTCCTGAAGTGCCGCATAAAGCTCCTCCGGCTGCTCCGTAACGAGAGAAAAGCTGTACTCCGCCGACGTTATCGCCGTGATCTTCAGCCTCTGCTCGCTGACCGAAAGCACCCTCATGCCCTCCGGCATTACCGCATTCAGCCTGTCACGCACCTCATCAAGCGGCATTTCCTCCGTCAGATTGAAGTCCATTATCTCACAGCTGCTCTCATAGCCGAGCGACAGTGCAAGTGCGAATGAGTAATACGGGTGCGGATTAAAGCCCTCCGTATACCATACCGGCAGCCCGGAACGCCTGAACGTGCGGAGCATGAAGCGGTTCAGATCGAGATGAGAGATATATTTTGCCCTGCCGCTCTTTTCAAACACGGCTCTGAGTCTCATTACTGCACTGCTCAAAAGCAATCCCTCCCGACACGCTTGTTCACTCCGCAGCCTGAGCACCTTTCCCGGCAGTTCGGAGTGGTCTTGTTCTGTCTTGCCGTCCTGTTCTCCCTGATGAAAAATTCCTTGGATACGAGGTAATCAAGGTGATCCCACGGCAGTATCTCGTCATATTCAAATCTCCTGTGAGCATAGAATCCGGGGTCAACGCCGCATTCCTCAAACGCCTCAAGCCACTTGTCGAACCGGAAGTGCTCGTCCCAGCTGTCAAATTTACAGCCCCTTTTCCATGCAGCGTATACGACCCTGCACAGCCGTCTGTCGCCCTTTGCAAGCACTACCTCAAGCAGGCTCACGTCCGGGTTGTGGTAGCTGACCTTTATCTTTCTCGTCCTGACTGAATCCATGAGCAGCTTCTGCTTGTGCTCGATCATCTCACGGGTATCCTGCGGCTCGAACTGGAACGGCGTGAACGGCTTCGGCACGAACGTCGCACAGCTCACAGACACCTGCACTCCCCTGCCCTTAGGTCTGTCCTCTATGCTGTAGAACAGGTCGATTATCCTCTGTGCAAGCTCTGCGATCCCAACGATATCCTCATCCGTCTCAGTCGGCAGCCCCATCATGAAGTAGAGCTTCACCGAGCTGTAGCCGCCCCGGAATGCAATGCCGCAGGTGTTCATTATCTCCTCCTCGGTGACGTTCTTGTTTATAACGTCACGCAGTCGCTGTGTTCCGCCCTCTGCCGCAAAGGTAAGTCCGCTCTTGCGCACCTTTTTTATCTTTTCGAGCAGCGATTCCGAGAAGTTGTCCACTCTCAGCGACGGAAGCGAAAGATTTATGCGTTCCTTTTCGGTATATTCAAGCAGCTTTGTCAGCATAGGGTCAATGCCGGAGTGGTCACTTGTACTGAGCGAGGCAAGAGACACCTCGTCGTATCCGGTATTCTCGCAGAGTGCCTTTGTTTCGCTGCATATAGTATCCGGCTCCTTCTCACGGAACGGGCGGTAGATAAATCCTGCCTGACAGAACCGGCAGCCACGTATGCAGCCCCTCAGCACCTCTACAGACACTCTGTCGTGGACTATCTCCGTGAACGGAACGACGAAATTATCCGGATAATACACCGAATCAAAGTCCTTTATGATACGCTTTGTCACTGTCTCAGGTGCTCCGTCAGATACGCTGACACTCTCTATAGTGCCGTCGTCCTTATAGGAAAAATGATAGAACTGCGGGACATAAACTCCCCCGATATGGGCTGCACGCCGCAGAAAATCGATCCTTTTCGCCCCCTGCTGCTTCATTTCATTGTACAGATCCATCAGCTCAAGATTTACTTCCTCGCCCTCGCCGAGAATGAATATATCAAAGAAATCCGCAAGCGGCTCAGGGTTGCACACACACGGCCCTCCTGCAACGACTATCTGCGTCAGCTCCTCCGTCCTGTCACGGCTGAATATCGGTATACCGGCGAGGTCGAGCATATTCAGAACATTCGTATACGAAAGCTCGTACTGCATAGTGAATCCGATAAAATCAAAATCACGTATCGGGTCAAGGCTTTCAAGGGCATAGAGCGGGATATCGTTCTCACGCATTATCTTCTCAAAATCAACACCCGGAGCAAAGCACCTCTCGCACCAGTAGTTCTCACGCTCATTCGTGAGGGAATACAGTATCTTCATTCCGAGGTGCGACATACCTATATCGTATGTGTCCGGAAAGCAGAACGCAAATCGTACATCTACCCGGCTTTTGTCCTTTACCACGCTGCCGACCTCACCGCCGATGTACCTTGACGGCTTCTGTATGCTCAGCAGGTGCTTTTCAATTTTCTTTCTGAGTCCGCTGTCCTCAGCCATTGCCGTCACCTCATTTCGTTTCGAGATTCTTTTTCGTGAACCTGACCGGCAGGTGGTCGCTCAGTCTCCTCACTCTGTCGCTCAGGACTATCTTCATTTCAAGCTCATTTTCGCCGCTGAACTCCGATATGACCTGCAAACACGCACCGCACGGAAAGCACGGCTGTGAAAAGTCTTCCCCGGAGCTGCCTACGACCGCTATCGCCTCAAAATCGTCCTCACCCTCAGAGACTGCCTTGAACAGAGCTGTCCTCTCGGCACAGTTGCACAGCGGGTAGGAGATATTCTCGATATTGCAGCCGGTATATACCTTCCCCGACCTTGTGAGCACCGCCGCACCTACTCTGAAATGCGAGTACGGACTGTGAGAATGCTCCGCAGCCCTCCGTGCAGCCGCAAGAAGCTCCCTGTAATCCCTTTCCTCACTCATCTGAACCGACCTTTCTCTTCTTTCCGTCCGGGGTCATTATATAGGTATTTTCGAGCATAAGGTTGAGATTCCCGACAACTGCGTGCCTGTACTCATTCCTCAGCTCGGTCTGCTCCGCCTTTTCCTCCGGAGTAAGTCCCTCGGTCTTTGATTTCCTTGCAAGCTCGTTTATCCGGTCAATTTTCTTCTGATCCATTGTTTTCCTCCGTTCATAGACTATCATACCATTATAATAAATATATCATTTTCCCCGGCACTTGTCAAGGAATTTGTTTTCCGCCGGCCGGGAATCCCTGTCATAGAAACAGCAGCAGTGTTAGCGAACGATAACAATATTTTATATAGCTTTAACAAAAACACGTTGAATATGATAAAAAAGTATGCTATAATATGGTATATAGTAGTATCATGCAAAGGAGGAATGACATATGGCTGACTGGTTCGGAAAGGAGGTCTTCAAGCTCGGCTTCGGACTTATGAGACTGCCCAGGCTCCCCGACGGGACTATCGACATGGCTCAGGTATGCACAATGGTCGATATGTTCATCGAGGCTGGAGGTACATACTTCGATACCGCATACGTATACAACAACGGAGGCTCTGAGGCTGCGGCAAGAAAGGCTCTTGTAGACCGCTATCCACGTGAGAGCTATACCCTCTGCACCAAGCTGAATGCTGCTATGCACTGCCACGATGAGGCGAGTGCAAAGCAGCAGTTCTATACAAGCCTTGAGCGTACAGGAGCCGGATATTTCGACTATTATCTGCTCCACGCCTTGCAGCGTAACAACTACAAAAAGTACGACGAATATCATATCTGGGATTTCGTAAAGGAGCAGAAGGCAAAGGGACTTATCCGGAACTACGGCTTCTCGTTCCACGCTGACCCGGAGCTGCTTGAGGAGCTTCTGTGCCTGCACCCGGACGTGGATTTCATTCAGCTTCAGATAAACTACGCTGACTGGGAGAATCCGGGAGTAGCCTCACGGGAGTGCTACGAAATAGCACGAAAGCACGGCGTTTCCATAACTGTCATGGAACCTGTCAAGGGCGGAGGACTTGCAGCCCCGCCGCAGGGTGTACAGGATATCTTCCGTGCAGCCGACCCTGAGGCTTCAATGGCTTCATGGGCAATACGCTATGTGGCTTCAATGGAGGGCATAATCACCGTCCTTTCGGGAATGTCGAACATCGCACAGATGGAGGACAATCTCTCGTATATGCGTGATTTCAAGCCGCTTTCGGAATCCGAGCAGCAGGTCATAAGGGCTGTGCAGGACGAGCTGAAAAAGGACGACACCATAAAGTGTACCGCCTGTCATTACTGCACTGAGGGCTGCCCAATGGGTATCGCTATACCGGAAATTTTCGCAGTAAAGAATTCCGAGATAAAAAAGCCGAGCTGGAATCACGGTACCCAGGCTTATGCTATCGCAACACAGGGCAAGGGCAAGGCGTCAGACTGCATAGAATGCGGTCAGTGCGAGGGAGCCTGTCCTCAGCATCTTGAGATAATCGAGCTGCTGAAAGAATGTACATCAATGGAATCATGACAGCCGAAACATATGAAACATATTGAAAAGGAGAATCACCATGCTTGAAAACGCTTTGACCGCAAGAGGACTGTCCGCACGGACTAAGATCACCTGTAAGACGCTTATTTCAGCCGGTATCGTAGCACTCGCCGTTGTACTGCCGCAGATAGCCCACCTTATCGTTGGTCAGCCTGCCGGAGTGAAGTGGCTGCCGATGTATCTGCCGGTGCTGATAGGCGGCTGTCTTCTCGGTGTACGCTGGGGGCTTGCAGCCGGACTGCTCTCGCCGCTTTGCAGCTTTCTTATCACCTCAGCTGCCGGGTCGCCCATGCCTGCCGCTGAGAGACTTCCGTTCATGGCAGCAGAGCTTGCTGTTTTCGCTGTAGTTTCCGGACTATTCACAAAGAAGATCGCACAGAACGGGCTCTGGGCGTTTCCTGCCGTTATCCTCGCCCAGCTTGCAGGCAGAGCTTCATTCCTCGGTCTTGCAGCACTTTTCGAGAGCCGCACATCGTTCACATCTGCGATGATATGGCAGCAGATACAGACCGGCTTCATCGGTCTTGCACTACAGGCTGTACTCGTTCCGCTGATAGTCATTGCACTTCGTCAGGTGCTTATCAGGGATAAGGAGTAACAGAAAATAAAAAGATCCCTGCATTTCCCGTGAAATGCAGGGATTTGAATTATCAGAGCATTGTCGCCCTCAGCTCCTCGCCGGAGAGCCTTGAAAGATATGCCGGTGCAACGTCAAACGCCGTAAGGCAGCCAGTCCTGCCCTCAGCCCTGAGGCGTGCCAGTGCTCTTGCATAGCAGATGAGCACGCTCGCTGTGAACTCCGGATTAGATTCAAGCTTCAGCGAATACTCTATCATCTGATGTATATTCTCTCCGTCACCTGTCAGTCCGCTCCTCATCACGAAGCCGCCGTGCGGCATCTTATTATGGACTCTGTCGAACTCCTCCTCAGTGATGAAGTTTACAGTCGTGTCATACTCGTCAAAGTAGTTCTTCATCGTCTTGATAGACTCTTCTATCTTAGCTGTGTCAGCTCCCTCCTCCGGAACTACCCAGCACTCACGGAGGTGCTTCTGCCTTGTTGTCAGCTCAGGCTGACTTCCGGAGCGTACTGCCTCTATCGCAGACTCTATCGGCACTGTGTACTGAATGCCCCTCTTAACGCCCTCAACACGGCGGATAGCATCGGAATGTCCCTGACTTACGCCCTTGCCCCAGAAGGTATAGCTCTTGCCGTTGGGGAGTATCGACTCTGCATAAAGGCGGTTGAGCGAGAAAAGACCCGGATCCCAGCCGAGTGAGATAAGTGCAAGCTTGCCGGACTCCTTTGCAGCAGCGTCAACATTTGCAAAATGCTCCGGGATACGTGCATGGGTGTCAAAGCTGTCGATAACGTTAAAATACTTTGCAAGCTCCGGAGTCTGCTCAGGCAGGTCAGTCGCACTTCCACCGCAGATTATCATAACATCTATCGAATCAGCCATATCCTTAGCCTCATCAAGTCTGTATACCTTAGCTCCCTCTGTGAGAGCTTTCACGGAAGCAGGATCACGCCTTGTAAATATTCCCGCAAGCTCCATATCGTCATTCTGTCTTATCGCAAGCTCTACTCCCTTTCCGAGATTTCCGTAGCCTGCTATGCCTATTTTTATACTCATTGGTTTTTACCTCTTTTTCATTTTTTTATTGTTCTGCTCACGGCTCAGCCTACACAAGTCTCTGCATATCGTAAAGTCCGGCAGGCTGCTGCCTGAGAAATACCGCTGCATTCACCGCACCCTCGGCAAATACTGTCTTTGACGCAGCACTGTGGGCAAGCGTTATCACCTCGTCATGTCCGGCGAAGATGACCTCATGCTCACCGACGATAGTTCCGCCTCTTACAGCGTGCATTCCGATCTCGCTCCTCTCACGCTTCTGACGGCGTGAATGCCTGTCATAGACGAAGTGCTTTGAATTGTCAAGAGTTTCGTTTATAGCATTTGCGAGCATTATCGCAGTTCCGCTCGGAGCGTCGAGCTTCTGGTTATGGTGCTTTTCGATTATCTCGATATCAAACTGGTCGCCGAGCACCGCAGCAGCCTTCTTTGCAAGCGAAACGAGAAGATTTATCCCCAGGGACATATTGAATGTAAAGAACACCGGTATCTGCTCAGCCGCACTCTTTATCCTCTGTATCTGCTCATCGCTGTAGCCGGTAGCACCGATAACGACCGGAGTGCCGGTAGACAGACAGTACGACAGCAGGCTGTCGAGGGTCGAGGGGTGGGAGAAATCTATTATTACGTCCGGCTTCTGAGTAAGACCGGAAAAGCTCTCATAGATCGGGAAATCGGCGTACTGTGCGGTATTCAGGTCGATACCTGCGACAGCACAGCAGTCCTCTCTCTCCTTTATGCAGCCATAGATAGTCCTGCCCATCTTTCCGTTTGCACCGCTTATAACTATATTCGTCATAGCTTCACTTCCTTTTTAAAAACAATGCGGCTATACCCGCCATGCCGTTTTCCGCACAGGCGGGCAGCCATTCCGCACTGCATTATTTTACTTGATAAGCCCGTGGTTTTCAAGAGCCGCCCTGAGAACAGCCTTGTGCTCGTCAGTCATCTCGCAAAGAGGCAGACGGCACGGACCTGCCGCAAAGCCCGTCATGTTCAGAGCCTCCTTTACAGGGATAGGATTTACCTCGATGAACAGGGCGTTTATAAGGTCAAGATAGTCTATCTGGAGCTTCTGTGCAGAGGCGAAGTCGTTGTCAAGGCAATACTGAGCCATCTGGTGAGTCTCAGCCGGTGCAACGTTAGAAAGCACGGAGATAACGCCCTTTCCGCCGAGCGACATGATAGGAACTATCATATCATCATTACCGCTGTATACGTCGATATTTTCGCCGCACTCCGCAATGAGCTTAGCAGCATAGCTGATGTTTCCGCTTGCCTCCTTTACACCGACTATATTCCTGTGCTCAGAGAGCTTCTTTATAGTAGCGATATCCATGTTCACTCCCGTGCGCCCGGGGATATTATAGAGGACTATCGGGATATTCACAGCGTCTGCAATTGCCGTGAAATGGAGTATAAGACCCTTCTGAGTGGTCTTGTTGTAGTAAGGGGTAACGAGGAGAAGTCCGTCAGCACCTACTGCCTCCGCCTCCTTTGAAAGCTCAACAGCATAGCGTGTATCGTTGCTGCCTGTGCCTGCGATCACCGGCACTCTTCCGGCTGTACGCTCAACTGTGTATCTTATGCACTCAAGATGCTCCTCATCTGTCATCGTTGAAGCCTCTCCGGTCGTACCGCAGATGATTATTGCGTCAGTACCGGCAGCTATCTGTGTGTCGATAAGCTCGCCGAGCTTGTCATAATTCACCGACCCGTCAGCGTTGAACGGGGTGATTATAGCGATACCGGCACCGGTGAAAATAGTGTTCTTCATGGAAGATATCCTCCTTTTCAAGTCATATCTCAGTCAAAATAGCCCTTTGCCGCAAGAAGCTCCGCAAGCAGCACTCCGCCGCCGGCAGCACCTCTGAGCGTATTGTGCGAAAGGCATACGAACTTGTAATCGTACTGTGTGTCCTCACGGAGCCTGCCTGTTGAGACAGCCATTCCGTTTTCAAGATTTCTGTCAAGCTTTGCCTGCGGGCGGTCGTTCTCCTCAAAGTAGTGTATGAACTGCTTCGGAGCACTCGGCAGCTCAAGCTCCTGCGGCACGCCGCTGAAGTCCTTCCAGAGCCGGAGTATCTCCTCCTTTGAGGGCTTGTTCTCGAAGCTTACGAATACAGCCGCTGTATGTCCGTCAGATACCGGTACACGCAGGCACTGGGTCGTTATTGCCGGGGTCTCAGCCTTGACTATCTCATTGCCCCTTATCTCGCCCCATACCTTCAGCGGCTCCTGCTCGGACTTCTCCTCCTCGCCGCCGATATACGGGATAAGATTATCCACCATCTCAGGCCATGTCTCGAAATTCTTTCCGGCACCGGAAATAGCCTGATATGTGCAGGCAAGCACCTTTGTGATACCGAACTTTCTCAGCGGGTGAAGTGCGGGAACGTAGCTCTGTATCGAGCAGTTGGACTTTACTGCGATAAAGCCTCTCTTTGTGCCAAGTCTCTCCCTCTGAGCCTTGATTATCTCGATATGCTCCGGATTTATCTCCGGCACTACCATAGGAACGTCAGGAGTGAAGCGGTGAGCGGAATTATTGGAAACTATCGGGCACTCAGCCTTTGCATATGCCTCCTCAAGAGCCTTTATCTCGTCCTTCTTCATATCGACCGCACAGAAGCAGAAATCCACCTGCTCTGCTATCTTCTCAATATCAGCTGCCGCATCGAGAAGCACCATATCCTTCATGCTCTCCGGCATCGGTACGCTCATCTTCCACCTGCTGCCTGCCGCCTGCTCATAGGTCTGACCTGCCGACCTCGGAGAAGCCGCAAGAAGCTTTACGTTGAACCACGGGTGGTTTTCAAGCAGGACTGCGAATCTCTGTCCCACCATGCCCGTTGCACCTATGATCCCGACATTGTACTGTTTCATTATACCTGATCGCTCCTTTTCGTGATTGAATTATTAATAAATGATTAAAAAATAAGAAAACCGGTTGCAAACCGGTCCATCATGAGTTATAATAGAAATATATGGCGTTACGCCGATAGCTCTCCATCACAGCTTATGATGACAGCCATATGCCTGTTGAGCATACAGCCAGAGCGGAGTCTGCCAGTCCCCGTTCTTCGGCAGCCTTGCATTTCACTGTGCATATCGTTTTTGTTTACAGAAACTCAGAAACAAAAACGGCGGAATGGCTTTCCTCAACACAGCTACTCATCGCAGCCGCACCTCTACCTTACTTACATAATAGCACTTTGCGGCTGATATGTCAATACATTTCGTTATTTTTTCATTTTTTATTTCAAGATCACCGGAACAGGTCTCAGAAAGGGGTTGTTTTTTTCTGGTGGAACTGCTAAGATCCGATTTCTACTATGATCTCCCGGAGGAGCTTATCGCACAGACTCCGATAGAGCCAAGAAGTGCCTCACGTATGATGTGCATTGACAGAGGCTCCGGAGAGATACAGCACAGACATTTCTATGAGCTCGGTGAGCTTCTCAGAGAGGGCGATCTGCTCGTGATGAACGATTCAAGGGTCATCCCGGCAAGGCTCTACGGCGAAAAGATACCCACAGGCTCGTTCATTGAATTTCTTCTGCTTGAGCAGAAGGGCGAAAAGCTTTGGGAAATTATATGCCGTCCGGGAAAAAAGGCAAAGCCTGGTGTTGAATTTTCATTCGGCGGCGGACGGCTCAGGGCTGTCGTTGAGGAGGTAAAGGACGACGGAAACAGGATAGTCCGGTTCAGCTGCGACGGCAATTTCTATACCGCACTTGAAGAGGTGGGACAGATGCCCCTGCCGCCGTATATAAAGGAAAAGCTTGAGAACAAGGAACGATATCAGACTGTATATTCACGGGAGCTCGGCTCTGCCGCTGCCCCGACTGCCGGACTGCACTTCACCGATGAGATGCTTTGTGAGCTGAGGAGCAAGGGCATTAAGACAGCATTTGTCACTCTGCACGTAGGGCTCGGCACATTCAGACCGGTCAAGGAGGAGAATGTCCTTGAGCACAAAATGCACAGTGAGCATTATTTTCTGCCGCAGGAAACTGCTGATCTGATAAACGAGACAAAAAGAAACGGAGGGCGTGTCATCGCTGTCGGCACCACGACCTGCCGCACCCTTGAGAGCGTTGCCTCGTTTTACGGCAGTATATCCGCAAGGGAGGGATATACGGATATATTCATATATCCCGGCTACGATTTCAAGTGTATCGACGGGCTGATAACAAATTTCCACCTGCCGGAAAGCACGCTTATCATGCTTGTTTCGGCATTCATGGGCTATGACAGGACAATGGCGGCATACAGGGAGGCAGTAGCCCAGAGGTACAGATTCTTCAGCTTCGGTGACTGTATGACAATTATTTAAACACAATTTATTTTACAGAGGGAGATGTTTTCATGGATATTTCAGATATCCTGAGCGGACTTATTGACACTAACCCATCACCTGTGGTGATATGCGATCTGGATTACAGGGTGATCTATATGAACAAAACTGCGGTAAAGGATTACGCAAAGTACGGCGGCGCTGACCTTGTCGGAAAGCTCATAACGCCATTTTGCGGTGAAGAGGCTATGTCAAAGGTGAACATGGTGATAGAGTGGTTCAAGGAGAGCAAGGATAACAACCGTGTATTCGGCTTCCATAACGATGAAAAGAACACCGATGTTTACCTTGTTGCCATAAGGGACAAAAAGGGCAGGCTCGCTGCGTTCACAAGTATCCATGAGTGCAGGACACCTGAGACAGGCGAAAGCTACAAAATGGACTGATATCTGCTGATACCGGAGGAAAAATGGAAAAAAAGGAAATATTTACTCTTATCAGAAAAAACGGCAGGGCAAGGCGGGGCAGCGTTGAAACGGTGCATGGTACCTTCCAGACCCCGTGCTTTATGAATGTCGGGACAGCTGCGGCTATCAAGGGCGGCATTTCCTCCCCTGACCTGAAGGGACTGAAGACCCAGGTCGAGCTGTGCAATACCTACCACCTGCACCTCAGACCGGGCGACAATATCATAAGGCAGATGGGCGGACTTCACAGTTTCATGAACTGGGACAAGCCCATTCTCACGGACAGCGGCGGATTTCAGGTCTTCTCGCTTGCAAAGCTGCGTAAAATAAAGGAGGAGGGCGTCTATTTTGCCTCACATATCGACGGAAAACGTATATTCATGGGGCCTGAGGAAAGTATGCAGATACAATCGAACCTCGGCTCTACTATCGCTATGGCGTTCGATGAGTGCATAGAGAATCCCTCACCGAGAAAATATGTCGAGGCATCTGTCGGGCGTACAACACGCTGGCTGAAACGGTGCAAGGACGAAATGCAGCGGCTCAACTCCCTCCCGGACACTATAAACAGGTCACAGCTGCTTTTCGGTATAAACCAGGGCGGTACGTATGAGGATATCCGCATAGGGCATATGCAGGAGATCGCTGCCCTTGACCTTGACGGATATGCGATAGGCGGACTTGCTGTCGGTGAGGAGACATCTGAGATGTACAGGATAATTGAGGCAGTCGAGCCCTATATGCCTGAAAATAAGCCGAGATACCTCATGGGCGTGGGCACTCCATCGAATATCATAGAGGCTGTGGCTCGTGGGATAGATATGTTCGACTGCGTTATGCCGAGCAGGAACGCCCGCCACGCAACAGTATTCACATGGAGCGGCATAATGCACCTGAAAAACAAATGCTACGAAACAGACCCAAGACCGATTGACGAGCAGTGCGGCTGCCCGACGTGCCGGAATTTCAGCCGTGCGTATGTCCGCCACCTCTTTATGTCAAAGGAGCAGCTTGCCGGGCGGCTGGCTGTACAGCACAACCTCTGGTTCTACAACACCCTTACCGAAAAAATAAGAGATGCCATAGATACCGGCAGCTTCGGGGAATTCCGTGCCAAATACTCTGAGCTGCTTTCAGAGCGTATATGAAGCTATGGCTCGGAATATTCTTTATCATCTGCGGCGGAGTGCTTGCAGCTGCGGCTGTAGCTGACATATTACTATCAAGAGGAACTGTTACATGAAAAATGACCTTGCAATATTCGACCTTGACGGCACTCTTGCCGATACGCTGTGCGACCTTGCCGATGCGACAAATCATGGACTTAAAATACTCGGCTATCCTGAGCATGACTATGACAAATACAGGTATTTTGTCGGCAACGGAGTGAGAAAGCTGTGCGAAAGAGCACTTCCTGAAGATAAAAAGGACGAAGCTGACAGGCTTCTGGAGCTTTTCAGCTCTTATTACGGCGTCCATTTTCTTGACAAGACACAGCTGTATCCGGGCATACATGATATGCTGAAAAGGCTGTCTGCGGACGGTGTCATGCTTGCGGTCGCAACGAACAAGCCGCAGACCTTCGCACGGGAGATAACAGCCGCACTTCTGCCGGATATCCCGTTCATCAGCGTGCTCGGCGGCTGCGAAGAGCGTCCGAAAAAGCCCGATACCGCTGTGATACAGGAGATACTTTCCGCATTTTCTGCACTCCCCGGCTCTCCGGAGGCTGACCGGGTATACATGGCGGGCGACAGCGATGTTGACATACAGACCGCAAAAAACGCCGGCGTGACCGGTATCGGCTGCGTATGGGGATTCAGAGGGCTTGAGGAGCTTAGTGCTGCCGGAGCTGACTTTATCGCCCGCACCGCCGGGGATATCTACAGTATAATATCAGCAGACAGAGGCAGTCTGCCGGAATAATAAAGGAGTTTACAATGAAAAGATCAATTTCACTGACTGCGGCTGTGATACTTGCTCTGTCACTCGTTTCCTGTGACTCAGCCGCTCCCGGTACATCGGAAAACGTGACAGACAGCTCATCACAGGCTGCCGACACTGAGCAGCCGTCCTCTGACGGCACTGATAACGCAGTAGAGGAGATTGCTCCCCCGAAGCCGGAAAAGGCTGCCGTTTCACGGGATATCAGCGGCGATCACGGCACATATCTTTCAAATACATTCATCTCCACCGGCAACAACGACCTCATCTACGAGGCGGAGAATATCACCTACAGAGCATACCTTCCCGTCGAGGAGTACGGCGAGCTGGAATACAAATTCTACTTCTCCAACACTGTCGATTCCACCTACGGCAAGGGCAAGAGAGCCTATGTCAGTGAGCCGGGCGGAGAATACTTCATATCGGGTGCATTTATTGCTGACGGCGGTGCTTCGCCTGATGATGAGATAACCAATTATACTCCGGTCACATTCAGCGGAGAGACTGAAAAGGCTGTCTCCTCCGGCGAGACGTACTGGAGCGACAGCGTTGTATTTGATGTGCCTGAGGGACACTATCTTGTGTGGGAGTGGACGATAACCGGTGAGAATATACCGGTAAATGCCATGTCTCAGCTGACAAAGACCGGTACTGTGATCGAGGGACAGGACGAGCTTGGCTACTGCGACCAGATACCTCTGCCGCAGCTCATCGGTGCAAAGCGTGACGTAAAGCTCAAGGTCGCTGCGATAGGCGACTCCATAACACAGGGCTGTCAGACAGAGTATATGGCATATGAATTCTGGGCTGCACGCATCGCACAGGAGCTTGGTGAAGATTACAGCTTCTACAACTGCGGGCTTGGTTACTCCCGTGCAAGCGATGCGGCAACTGACGGCGACTGGCTCGAAAGGGCTTCAAATGCCGATACAGTCATCGTCGCATTCGGCACGAATGATATAGTTTCCGGTGAATACGGCGGAAACGGCGGAAATACCGCTGCTGAGATAGAGGAATGGCTCGGAGATATCGTTGGTGTGCTGAAGGAAAAGGGCTGCGAGGTGATAGTTTTCACTGCTCCTCCGCAGGACTACAATGAGAACCTTGAAGCCGTGAGGGCAGAGCTGAACGGCGATCTTCCGGCATTTTGTGCAGAGCACGGGGCATATCTCTTCGATTTTGCTTCCCTCCTCTGTGACCCGGAAACTCCGGCAGCTGCAAAGTACGGCGGTCACCCTAACGGTGAGGGCGGAGCGATCGTCGCAGAAGCCTTCATGGAGGAATACTCAACACTGCTCGGTAAATGAGAAAAAGCCGGTACAGCCTGAGCTGTACCGGCTATAATATTATCTTATTATCTCTGCCCTGAACGTATCACTGCTGCATGATATCTCAAGGCTGAACCCGTTCGCAGCTGCTGCGGTATCTGCTATCGAAAGTCCGAGACCGCTGCCTGTCCTGCCGGAGCGTGACTTATCCCCCTTTCTGAACGGCAGCTTCAGCTCTGTGGTATCTACTGCCTCTGAAACCGTATTCTCAATAACAAATCTGCCGTCCTCTGAAAACAGCTTTATCTGTCCTCCCTCAGCTGTGTACTTGACCGCATTCGATACAAGATTCTCGACTGCTGATGTCATTGAAGCCCTGTCAGCCTCAAATACCGCACTTCCGTCATATATAACGGTTATATTTCTCTCGTCGAGCAGAAGTGCATACTTCTCCGCAGCCTGCTCCGCAAGCTTTATAAGGTCAATGCTCTCCTTTTCCATGACCGCTGCCGCTCCGAGCCTGTTCAGCTCAAGGGTACGTGTTATCATGCTGTCAGTATAGCTCACATTGTCCATTATCGCCCTCAGATACCGCACTCTCTGCTCCTCCGGCATATCTCCGTCAAGCAGGTTCTCAGCGTAACCGCCTATCGCCGTGAGTGGAGTTTTGATGTCATGAGCAAGGTCGTTGGTGAGTGCCCTCTGGTGATCCTCAAAGGCATAGCGTGACTTATTGCGTACATTTTTCTGCCACGCCCACAGTAGTGCCAGTAATACGGATAATACTCCAAATGCTGTTATTCCAAGCCGATAATATGTTTCTGCGATTGTTCCCTTTGCAACAAAGTTATAGTACAAATTCAGTGTGCATTGTTCACCGCCCACATAAACAGGCATCTGCACACTGCATCTTAACTCATCTGAATCTCCGTACCAACCGCTGGAAAATGTAGAGCCGTCTTTGATATATTCGCTTACCTGTTCTTTGTTGTTGTCAAAGCATTCCCATGAAGTGCCATATAGATTGCCCATCATTCTTCTCGGATAGACATCTTCGCCCTCGTTCTGATGAAAGGTAACAAGTTCAAAGTTATCATCATTCAGGGTTATGGAAACGTGTCTGGAATCTACCTGTTTCGTTTCAACAAGCGGCTCTGACCAATCACCATTAGCGTATGTTTCAAGCTGCATATCCGCTTCGTGAGGAATAAAGTAGTGTGTAGTCTTATCCACATAGGCACTCTCAATGTCTAATGTCACATAGCGGTAAGAATTGGGTTGAGTTCCTTCGAGCAGTTCATAATAATCCTCGTATAATTTTTTTACTTCCGGGAAATCCAACTGCTGCGAATCACAGATATAAAGTCCATTATCATTGTTATCCTTGCCAAAGAGAAAAACGGCAGTAAATTTTGCACGGCTTGACGCTATAATATTCCCATTTTTGTCCACAATTGCAGACATTGCAAAATTATCAGGATCTCCAAAATCAGAATTGATCTGAAAAAGGTCGGGGTGACGCATTGTAAATTCAGGCAGCTTATCAAACAATACAAAATAACGTGTATACATACTCATATAGCCCGATAGATCGCCAATTGGTCTGCCTGTCGTTTCATTTTGTGCGATACGGGTGGTAATCTGCCTTGCACTGTCCGTCATACACTGTTTGACATCATTTTTTACTTTGTTGCTGAGTATCTCTCTGAAAATGCCTGCAAAAATCGCCGTGCAGATCAGCGATACACAGACAGCTTTCAGGAATAACCTGAGAAATGTTGTCCTTTTCTGCGGAGTGTAACCCTTGTTTTTTTTCATAATGATTCCCCCTTTATTTTTCTGTCAGCTTATAGCCCCTCCCCACAAGAGTCTTTATCTGTTCTCCGGCTGTACCAAGAGCCTTCCGCAGCTTTTTTATATGAGTATCAACCACTCTGTCACTGCCGAAATAATCGCTTCCCCATACCACATCGAGCAGAGTATTCCGGTCTATCACCCAGTTCTGATGCTTCATGAGATACAGAAGTATCGCAAACTGCTTCGGCGGCAGTTCAAGCTCCTCACCTGCGGCATAGCATGACAGAGTTCGTGTGTTTAGCTCTATTTTGCCGCATTTAAGTACATAGCTGTCTGTCTTGCTGCCAATTGAACGCTTTATAAGAGCAACACATTTGGCATACAGCGTCGAGAGCTGGAACGGCTTTGTGATATAATCATCGCAGCCCAGCTCATAGCCGTGGAGTATATCGTCCTCACGGCTTCGTGCAGTGATGAATATCACCGGAATATCGCTCCTTCTGCGTATCTCACGGCAAAGAGTGAAGCCGTCTGTACCGGGCAGCATAATATCGAGCAGTACAAGCTCAAAGCAGTCAAGACCTGCCTGTATCAGCTCCAGTGCAGTCTCTCCGTCCTGTACAGCTGAAATATCAAGCTCTCTTGTGGAAAAGTATTTTACAACGACCTCGCATATATCCGGGTCGTCCTCTATAAGCAGAATCGTTTTCATAGTAAGAAGCTCCTTTACTGTGAACATTATATCATTCCGGTATGTCCTTTGTGTGTCCTTTATGTATCTTTTCAGGGTTTTTTAAAAGAAAATCCAGACCGGAGTCTGGATAATTTTTTATATTGTATTCAGTATCCCGAAATAATCAGTCAGAAGAATGACGACCTGAAGCTGCCCGGAGCTGCACATCAGGCTGTAAGGTTTTATATGATATAAAACCAGTTCTCATCTGCAAGCTCCGAGCTTTGTACAGAAGAGCTTGAATTGCTGAAATTGAACCGAAGCTCCTGATTCCTTATGCTGACCCTTGCACCGGGAGCAATAGACTGTGTTATGAAAGCATTACCTCCGATAACAACATTCTCGCCTATCACCGTCTCGCCGCCGAGTATGGAAGCACCTGAATATATAGTAACATTATCACCGATAGTAGGATGACGCTTCTTGCTTTTTAGCTTCTGTCCGCCCCTTGTTGAAAGTGCACCGAGAGTAACGCCCTGATATATCTTGACGTTATTGCCTATCTCAGTAGTCTCACCGATAACTATGCCTGTTCCGTGGTCCATAAAGAAATACTTTCCTATTGTCGCACCTGGGTGTATATCTATACCCGTCTGGCTGTGTGCATGCTCAGTCATTATCCTCGGTATCAGCGGAATTCCGAGCAGATGAAGCTCATGGGCTATGCGGTTTACGAGTATCGCAAAAAGTCCAGGATACGAGAATATTATCTCGTCCTTATTGAATGCAGCCGGGTCGCCGTCGAACGCCGCCTGTACATCAGTCTCGGTATACTCTCTTATCTTAGGTATACGCTCTATGAAGTCAAAGGTCAGCTGCTCTGCACGGGCAGTCCTTACAGAAAGCTCAGCGTCCCTGTACTCCGGTATATACTTCAGCACTACAGCTATCTGCTTTGTGAGCTTATAGATGATATCCTCAACGAGCATTGCCGTGCTGTTGCGTATGGTATATACATTCTGCGTATTTATGCGGAAATATCCGGGATATATGATATTTCTTATCTGATAGATTATGCTTATGACCATTTCCCTGTCCGGCTGATCAAAGGCGTGTATCTCGTCGATAGTCCTGCCCTGACTGTAATCATTGAGCAGCATATCTACTGCCGAATTTATCCCCTTCTCAAGTCTGTGTGACATAGTTCTCCTCCTTTATTTGCGTTATCGCCTATAAAAACTATATATTATATAACATAAACAGTATCATGTCAATAGATACTATTCCTGTGCGTGCATTTTCTTCTTCTCCTGATACATCGCCTCGTCCGCACGCTTCATTATCTCCTCATAGGACAAATCCCCCGGCTGATATGAGGAATACCCAGCCGCAATACCGAGCCGAAAATCCTCCTTTTCGGCATACTCCCCGAAATCGCTTCTGTCAGTATTCATCTCCCTGACCTTGTCATACAGTCCCTGACACAGACCGTTGAGCTTCTCTTTATCCGCTCCGCATATCAGAGCGATAAACTCATCTCCGCCGACACGGTACACGCTGCCGCAGACTGAGGACATACACCTTGCAGCCGCCCTGAGCAGGACATCTCCCCCGTCATGGCCATAGTTGTCGTTGGTGTATTTCAGATAGTTAAGATCCATTGAAACTATGCTGATATCCTCAAGGGGATGCCGCTTTGTATCACGCTCAAGCGAATAGCGGTTGCCGAGCTTTGTGAGATTGTCTGTATAGGCTATCTCGTGCAGCAGCTCCGCCTCCCGCACCTGATTCATTCCGTCCATCAGCTTCTTCAGACCGCTGACGATCGCTATGATGAGATATACCAGAAAGCCTGCACTTGCAATGAAGGACTGATTGCCCAATGTCGATACGAATATAAAGACAAGAACGTTTATCAGCACGAATATCAGCAGCATCATGAGTGCTGCCCGGTTGAGCGGCGTCATGCCCTTATATCTTCGTGCGATCATGATTATTGATATTACTGCAAACACTCCGAGCGAGCCTGAGAATATCTTGATAGTCCGGGTAAATGAAGCGACGCCGGTGATATGCAGCACGCAAAGGGCTATTTCCAGTGCTATGAAGCCCCAGAACAGCCATTTCATATTCAGCCCCGGTACGATATCCTCAAAATATATTATCGCCGCAAGCGGCAGCAGGTAAAGTGCGAAATAGTTCAGATAATACTGCGTTACTGCATTCTGGATAATATACTGATTCACAAAAAGCGGGCAGTTGGAATATATGGCAAAAAATATCGAAAGGCTTCCGAGGGAAAGTGCCTCAGTTACCGGTATACGCTTTGCACGGCTGACAAGATATATTACTATCAGCAATATACCGAACAGCATCATTGCGGCATTTTTAAGAGCCGGGGCAAGCTCCTCCGAAAGCAGATTGTGGATAAGCTCGTTCTCGCTGCCTATAGCTGTATCGTAGTAGGTAAGGAATTTATTTTTGTATACAGTGCTTATGGTTATCACTATATACTTCATATCAGTCTCCGGAATGCTTATGAAATGGGTATATGTGCCCGGTGAATCACCTATACGCAGCTTTTCGCCGAAATGATATATTTTCTCAGCCCCGTCAATATCCCTGTCGTCGCTGAGATATGCGTCAACATACGAGTCGTTGACCCTGAATGAAATGACGTTCCCCTCCATCGCCTCCGTTATCGTCCGGCTCATCGTGAGGGTATAAATGGTCTTTCCGCTGCTGAAATACTCATTGCCGTCCTGCGTGGTATCGCTGCTTGCCAGCCAGCTGCCCCGGAGATAGCTCATCGGCTCACTCTCCACCGGCTTCCCCTTCACAAGCACCTGAACAGCCGCAAGCACTGCGGTCATTACTATCATCATTACTATCACTATGACCGGAGATGCCTTTTTGTAGCCCGGCACTCTCATAATATCATCTTCTTTCTGGTTACTGCTCTGTAATGGAGGTGAGCGGTATCTGCTCCAGCTCCCATGTGCTGTCCGGGTGCAGCGTTATCAGCTCCGCACCTCTCTGCTCTGTGTCATCTTCAATGCCGGGCATAGCAAGATAGTCTATGCTCATTCCGTATGTCAGGCGTATGCCCTTGTATTCAAGCGACATATTGTTATAGTGGTCATGTCCGCAGAAAACTCCGGTCGTGCTGCCCAGCTCAAGCATTGTGTCAAACAGGCTGCTCGGATAATCTGAACAGCATACCTTATTTATCATCTTTTCCCCGTTCTCACCGAAGAAATATGTCACCTCATCGCTGCCGGATTCATAAAGCTCATACGCCGTGCGGTATTCCTGAAGCGGGATATGAAAGAACGCCATTGAATTTACAGTATGACCCTCCTCCTCACAAAGCCGCTCTACCTCCGAGGCATACCATTCTTCCTGGTCATCGTGTATATAATCATACACGTTTATGCCCTCGCCGGTGTATGCGTTTGAGTCTATGAGGAACAGTGCGGTATTCAGCGTTCCGTCAGTATTCCTCACCTCGATCAGCTGATTGTTCCGTCCCGTGATATCCGGCTGTGTATAGGGATAAAGCAGGTTTCCTGAGGTCTTATATGAAAGCGACCTGTATACCTCGCTCAGCTCCTTTTTATTCGCCGAGGCAAGGCTCTCGGTATCGTGGTTGCCGTAGGTGAACGCCCACGGGATATCAGCATTACGCATGAAGGCTGCAAACTGATTCACCGGAGCGGTATTGTTGAGCGACATCGACATTATGCCAAGCGGAAAGCACAGATCGCCCGTAACGATAACAAGGTCAGGGTGAGTATGCTCTATCTCCGCATAGCACGCCTGCAAAGCCTTTAAGTCCTTGCTGTAGGAATACAGGCTCCCGCCGATATGGATATCCGTAAGGTGGAGTATTTTAAAATCATCGGTCGAAGAAACGATAGTATAGACCCCTGTATCGTCGTTGTAGGATATTTTATGCTCATTATGCTCAACGACCGGAACTGAGTTTATGTAGGTCTGGGTGTACCATGTGTCACGCCGGAGCATGGAAAAGCCTGCAATACACACTGCCGCCGCTGTGTATACAGCCACCCTCGGCTTGTTGAAAACTATGTTTCTGTACATTACTCTCCGCCGGAGAGTGATATTATAAATTAGTATCAGCAATACAAAGAGAAAGCCTGCTCCGAGAAAGATATTCGCCGGATAGCTGAGTGTATTGCGGAGAATTACTGTCACCGCAGTGACGATGAGCCAGTATGCCGCCGAAAATACGGTAATTCCGATAAGGTGCTTTTTGTACCTCTTATCGTCCGGCAGCTTTATCCGACGGCTTATCATTCTCTGACACATCAGGTTTTTAAGACACAGATATATCGGTATTTCGATCAGTACGCTGTTTGAAAAGAAATTCTCCGCAAATTCAGCTGATTTTGAGTTGCCGAAAACGTAAAAGCTCATCTCCGAGAAGAAGAACAGGAACACAGCCGCAAAAAGTATCGCTATGCCGTTCAGCCTTCGCTTTGCATATCTGTCAGCAAGCGAACGGAGATATACATAGGCTTCTGTATCATAGCAGTCAGCCGAGCGTTCCTTTTCAAGCCTGCGGAATTTCCTGTATACAAGAAACGCCCAGCCGCCGAATATCAGGACATAGATAAATACAAATAGTATATCTATCCCGACCCGGCGGGCAATATCGTACACAAGCCACAAAAGCTCCTCAAATGCCGCAACGGACAGGAACGCCGTCAGATAAATGCGTCTCCTCTGCCTGCGTATCTCCTTTTTAGTCCCGGAAAGCTCCCGTGCCTGTCCTGTTTCACGCCATTTTTCCGCACTTTCCACCGGATATCCGGCAAGCTGAGCCATACCGGAAAGTGTCCCGTAGCGTCTGACTATCTCCTCCAATGCCTCGTCAGCCGGCATATCCTCCGACAAGCGTTCATACTCCGCCTTCAGTGCCGCTTCTGTCTTGGCCTGAGCCTCTGCGACCTCCTCGGAGTATGGGATGTCCTCAAAATACATATCTGAAAATGACTTGATCCTTTTGTCCATCTTTTGTCCCCTTTAAATCAGTGATACTTTTAGAATAAAACTCACTGTATTAATTTTACTATAATCCCAAAGATTTGTCAACAATTTTTGTGAAGGGTGTTTAATAGATGCGTTTTTTATCTCAGAGTATAAATACTGCCGCTAAACCAGATACCGATCGCAAAGCCCGGTGCCTGACCGGGCATTATGGCTTGTCCCGAAAGCGTTTGATTCAAGGCGGACAGCTCGTATCAAAGGGAGATCTCAGTATCACAAAAAAATATCCCTGATCATGCGTAGATCAGGGTAAAAGTGTCAAAAAATGCTAAGAGCTGTACTTTCGTACAGTCCTTATTTTAAATCATGTAATTATTTCTTTAGAATTACTTGTTAGCCTCAGCGATTGCAGACTGTATGGTTGGCGGGACAGGCAGGTGTTCTGCCTGATAAACGCAGCGGACTCCCCGTCAGGGAAGTCCGTAATTTCGTCGATATTTACAACAGCTCTGTTGCGTCTGCCGTTTGCAGTGCCTTTTATTGCACCTGTATAGTTTTCGTTGTATCTGATGTTGAAGATATAGCTGTTGGAGTTGACCACTTGCACGCTGTCGATGATCGCCCCTGCGGAGTATTGGTATCGATATTCTCTTTGGAACTGACAAGAGTAACACCCTTGCGCTGTAGCACATCTACAATGTTGAGCAGGTCTCTTGTGGAACGTCTAAGCCTGCTGATGCTTTCGATGTACAGAGTATCACCTTCACGGACGTATTCAAGCATGGCTTTCAGCTCTGGACTGTCAGCGTTCCTACCCGATATCTTCTCCGCAAATACACGTTCGACCTGATACTGCTTCATCAAAGCTTCTTGCCGTGCAGTCTCCTGATGTTCGGTAGATACGCGGATATAGCCTATTTTTCCCATTAGTATACGCCTCCGCAGTATTCGCTGTAAATATCCTCCCCGCAGATACGCTTTATCTCGCTGATCGTCTCGCGGAGCAGGTTGGTATCCACAAGCATCTATTCGATCTCGTCGCAGGTGTAGCCGTATTCCAGAAGCAGTTCCACATCATCGCTGTCCACACCATCACCGTCCTGCGGCATCGCTGCGACCACTTCATCAAAAGTGAGCTTCTGACCGTCACGGATGACATATGCGACCTCGGCGGTCTGCTTCTCGTGACACCATGCAAGATACCGCTTGACGATGACATCGACAAACTTCGGATCAAGCTCGATGCCCCGGCACACACGGTCTGTCTCGCAGCAGGCGATCAGCGTGGAACCGCTGCCGAGAAACGGATCGAGGACGATGCCGTTGATCATGGTGCTGTTTTTGATGGGATACGCCATCAGCGGAACAGGCTTTGCAGTCGGATGCCCCTCGCCCTCGGCTTTGGAGCTTTTCGGACGGTCGAAATCAAAGCAGGTGGTCTGCTTGCGGTCACCGTACCATGTGTGCTTGCCGTCCTTTTTCCAGCCGTAGATCACCGGCTCAAAATTCTGCTGATAGTCTGTTCTCGACAGCACAAGCCTGTCCTTGCGCCAGACCAGACCGCAGGAGACACGGACTCCGGCATCCTCGAATGCATCATAGAACACCCTCGATTTTGATGTCGCGTAGAACACATACACCGCAGAATCATCTGCAAGGTTTTCTTTGAAACAGGCAAATGCACTTTTCAGAAATTCGTACCCCTCCTGATCTGAGAGGTCATCGTTCTTGATGCTGCCGGAAGTATTGCTGTATGCCACGAGGTACGGCGGATCGGTCAGCAGCAGGTTTGCTTTCTCACCATCCATAAGCAGCTCGTAGGTTTCGGGCTTGGTGCTGTCACCACAGACGATACGATATCTGCCAGATTCACCAGACAGCAGTTATGCATCGGCTCTGCGATGTAGTCCAGATCGTGTACATGAATGATGCCGTCATCATGGGCTGCGATCACATCCTCCGGAAAGAGGAACCGGCGGCAGATATCTCTGCTGACCTCGCCCGCCATGTAGTCACGGAGCGTGCTGTTGATGATCGGGTTCTTGTTGGCGTTTTCCTGTTTTGCCTCCTCGTTGTTGCGTTCAAGGAGACTGAGGATCTTGCCATCCGTAGTGTTCATCTTCCGCTGCTGCTCGTGGCGCAGCCGGTACTCGCTGTAGTGCCGTGCAAGTTTGTAAGCCTCGGCGTGATTCAGTTCATCGATCACCATGTCCTGAATTTCCTCGACATGGACAGGTCTTGCAAGGGCATCACACCGCTGCTCAACACGTCCTGTGATGAAGCCTATAACTGTATCGGATAACTTCTCCGACACTTCATCATTCGCCGCTGATATAGCGGCTCGTATTTTATCGCAGTCATACGGCACTTCCGCGCCGTTACGCTTGATGATTCTCATGCTGTATCCATCAGCTCCTTTTCGGACTCTGCCAGAAGTGCGGCGCAGTCCTTCCCGTGATACCGTCTGCACTGGCGGTTCAAAATATCATATACACATTCCTTTTCGGAATCAGTCAGGTCGATATTGTACATATCCTCGTTGTCATCGGAATCTGAATTGACGACCACAAAGCTGATACTGCTGTCAAGCTGACATTGCTGATGGTCGCCGGGGAGCTTTGAAATCCCGACATAAAAGTCGTACCAGCCGTCATTGTCAACATCGTCCGTGCGTCCGTCCCTCGGATGCATCGGAAGGTAGCCCTTCTCCATGCGGATACGGTCTGCAACCTCCACCAAAGCATCCGTTGCTGCAAGCTGAAACTCTACGGTCGGGAAGCGGCAGGGATATGTGTCGTAGATCTGATCGCTGCCGTACATGACTTCCGCACCGCTGTCAAGCTGTATTGCATCAGTGATGAATTTTTCGGTCAGCGTCATGCTCATGCATTCCCCTCCTTGCCGCCCTTCTCAACATAGTCGATGTAGCGGTTGATATACCACACTGCCTTCTTCAGATCGGTGACGAGAGCGTTCTTATCCTTCCGCCCTGCGCGGGAAATGTATTTGATTGCGTTCGCAAGATGGAACGGGAAGTCCCACGCCTCCAGAAAGTCGATGACCTCGATCCCGCCGGCGGTATAGTGTGCAGGGTGGTTGATCTCATCGTTTGCTTTCGGCGCAATCACCGCGCCCGTAGCTCTGTTGTTTGTCTCCATGTGTATCTCCCTTCTGCATCGGACACCATCCGTCATACGGACAGTGACCGCAGTCATTGTAGTGGCATTTGCCGTCATGCTTGATGATAGAGGTAATCCAGATCGCATGGATCAGGATGATGATCATCATGTAGGTCAGGCATAAAACTGTTATAAGCATTTTCATTCTCCCTTCTGTTCCCGGCAATATCTTGTTCTGCAACGTCCGGAGCAGAATTTCTTCCTGCGTCCGGTTTTCGGCTGACTGATCTCGGCACCGCATATCGGACAGCGATTGTTCTGCTGACACCAGATTTGATAGTTGACATCGACCAGATGATTATCTCCGGCAAGACCGTGAGCCTTGCAGAAAAGCTGCACCTGATTGATTTTCAAGCCCAGTGACCTTGCAATCGCCTTATATCCGATGCTCTGCATCCGCATTGCCCGTACTTGGTGCTTTTGAGAATCTGTCATCAATATCACCTCAGAACTGACGATTTTATGCGGCTTTTGGTATCCACACGGGCTCCGCCAAGCGGCAAACTGTAAAATGCGGTTTGCTGCTAAAAATACCATGTTTATACCGCTTTTTGCGTGGAAAATCGCCGATTTACAATGTGCTTTGTAACGAAACATCGCAAGAATCAATGTATCAAAAGATTCCTGTGGTGATTGCTGAAAAAGCACGGAAATTCGGTGATTTCCATTAATTTGGAAGTAAGTCTGAATTCTGTAAATCGACACTGTCAGGGTCCCAAATGACCGGGGCCCTTGCAAATTTGCGAATTTTAACACGAGAGGGGCCGACGGTCTTGTGCTGCTTTCATTTTAGAGATTTCGACCGGCCCCCGGAGGGCAGTCCCGGCCCCAGCCCCGCCCGTTATTCTTGCTCCAACCCCCTTGATATCCCACAAAAAGTATGGTATAATGAAGTAGATTACAGAACGAAGGAGGGCGGACAGGGATGTATTTCCTTATGAACAAGAATGCAGTGGTTGCAACCTTTGAAAAAAAGCCTGCCACAGCTTTCTCCGATACTGTCTTGTTCACTGAGGTTGAACGGATGGGGAACCTGCCGTTTGGTTTCGATGACATCAACACATGGCTTGACAGTCGCAAGTCCTCAAAGCATAACGCTCACCTACAGAAGATCATGCGACAGATGGGATGTGATGATAACGAAGGCTTCATCAGAACCACACATGCTGCTACGATCAACGATACATTCTGGGTGAAATCGGAACGTGAAAGCCTGACATGGGAGCAGGTATCTCTGTACAGCAACCAGTTCACCGAAGCAATCTCCCGACTGGCTTTTGAAGGTGTCGGCTTGTATGTTGCTGATTTCTCATCCACATCACCGGAGCTTGCCTGTGAAGGTTCTTTTCGTAAGTGCTTCCGAAAGGAAGAACAGCGTGGTTGCTTCGGCTCGGATATTTTCATTTACAAACGCGGCAATGAATACGGAGCAGGTTTGGAGCCGTACTGTGAAATGCTGGCATCAGAAATCGCCGCAGTGATCAGTCCGCACAATTATGTGCCGTATCATACCGTTCTGCTTCATGGCAAACTTGCCTCAAAATGCAATCTGTTTACAAACGAGCAATACGGATACGCTTCTTTTTCAAAACTGATGAAAGCGAACAGCTTGCAGGATGTGTTCGATTTCTTTGAGCGTATCGGCACAGCGCAGGCGTTCCGTGAAATGCTCGTTGTTGATTCCCTTTGCTTCAATCAGGACAGACATGCGGGCAATTACGGTGTGCTGTTTGATAATGATACACTCGAAATCACTGGCATGGCGCCGGTATTTGATCTGAATCTTTCCATGCTGCCGTATGTTTCGATGTCTGACTTTGAGAACATTGGCGATAAGCTGTTTGAGTATGCGCCAGTTCTCGGCGATGACTTTACCCGAATCGGTCAGATGGCAATGAATGATACGCTCCGTGACCGTGTTAAGACGATTCGCGATTTTTCCTTTGCCTTCAGAGGTGATGACACCTTTACGCCTGAACGCATCAAAGCTGTCGAAGCCGTAATTCGGAAACAGGCGGCTGCGCTTCTATCCGATGAGGTGCTCCGCACCAGAGATGTATTCTTCTCACAGAGCGCAATAGAAGATGAACAATATCAGGGTGAGGTCAAAGCAGCCGTAAAGCGATTCCATTTATTTACCGATGCTGTTGAAAAAATGGAGCTTGGCGAAAATGTCCTCAAAAGCGACTGCGTTTCAACCGATACCGTTCAGTATATCTTTGAGATAAACGGATATGAGTTGGTTGCCGATTTCCTGAAAAGAAGGATCATGATTGCTGATGACTGCCTGAAAGCTGTAGATCCCGATGCTCTGAAGGATGCCGATTCAGCAGCTTATGAACTGTACGAGAAGATGAACAGTCTGTTCACAAGCATCAATCAGTATTAAGTCTGATAAGAGGAGTTTCTCAATATGAGAGGCTCCTTTTCAATACTTGTACTCTGGTGTGTGATCCTCGTTTCGGGTTTTGATACTGTGGTGTCGGTGACAGAGGCTCTGCCAGTTGCTCTGATCCCAGAACAGCACGCTGTCTCCTCGGTGCGGCTTGATGTGATCGACATCGGTTGCCTTGACATAATGTCCTTGCTTCATGCACTCCACACAAAGCGGATATGTCGAAAATCAGCGGGCTCAACATCGGGACTGTGCTGCACCGAGCAGAGGAAGGTCGTGATCTTTCCGCTGTCATAGTCGTAGCTGACCTGTGCCTTGGCATCGCTGCGGAACATTTTACTTGGATGCGCTTTCAACATCTTGAGAAATTTCGTAGCCACAACGAAGGGAATCGGCAAAAGCTCTGGTGTTTCGTTCGTTGCATAGCCGAACATCATGCCCTGATCACCTGCACCGCCTTTATCAACTCCGAGAGCAATATCTGCGCTCTGTTCCTTGACCAGCACCGTGATTGCCGGTTCAAAGAAAACTTCACCGGAAAGACCAAAACCAATGCGTGCAAGCACATCACGAACAAGGTCTCGGTAGTTGGGTTTGTGCCTGCTTGTCAGTTCGCCAGCGATTATGATGAAGTTGTCTTTGGTCAGCACTTCAATAGCCACACGGGAATTGCGGTCATGCTGAAGGCAGTCGGTCACGATGGCATCTGCGATCTGGTCACAGATCTTGTCGGGATGTCCTGCGGATACCTGTTCACTTGTAATGATTCTCATAGTCTTTGCCCTCCTGATTAAAATTGATTGTTGTTCACGCCTCTCACCTTGCCAAGTTCTGTCCCATACACACCGTAGCACTGTCAGTGCATGACACTGTCCACAGTTTGTATGTTACAATTCCCGGCAAAACGGTAGGCAAAGCCGCATAAAAGTTGAAAAAACTACATTCTACTTACTTTTTCTCTTATTATTTTTATTTGTAGCAAGATGTAGCAAGAAAATATATAAATATATATAAAGGAAAGTATATATAATAACGACCAAAAAAAGCTGCTACAGCTTGCTACAAGTGCGAAAAAGTGCGTAGATTCGAGAAAAACAGACGGTTTTCGTAAAGGCTTGTCTGCTACATCTTGCTACAGTCTGCTACAAAACGCATTGCAGGTGACAGTCTTCGGCAGTCTTCAGAAGATGATATAGTGTCTCATCAGAAGATATCACCATCATCCTCTGTGGCAGCCTGATCCTGTTCGCCGTTCTCATGCTTCAAAAAGCGGCAGCCAATCAGCATTGTGGTAGGTCCTCCGGTGCCGTCATTCGGACGCTTTCGCACAATAGGGAAGAAACGCTGGATTGCATTATTAAAATTGGTGCTGTTCTCCTTGCGGTAGCCGTACTTATCGCACCACATCCCATACATACGATACACCGCCGAAGTACGCTCCTCGAACGCCTCTCCTTCTTCGAGCCACGCATCCACGAACTGCCCGATGCGGTCAGACTCCTCCTGATACTCCTTGGTCGCCTGAGAAACAGCAGCCGGATCTTCCAAGCCCTGTTTCTTGAACAGCTTATAACCTTGGTAGCACCAGTTGAAGATAGCAGACTGGCATTCAGGTGTTGCGAAGAACGCTTTGAGTCCCTTGTCCTGCTCATGCTCCTCAAAATGACGTTTGAACGGGATGAGTTTCAGTCGTGCGGAATAAAACAGCGTCATATCCGACACAGAGGGCTTGTAGTTCGTGTTGATGAAGATCTTGAAATTCGGCTTGAAATCGAAGGAATTCTCATGCAGAAAACGCGCATTCAACGTATCATTACCGGTCATACGCTTTACCAGTGCCGCATTGAAAGTGATCTTCTTTGGCTCTACTCCCAAAGTAGTGGAAAGGTTTAAGAAAAAGCGGTATAATGGAAAGGAAGGAGCGTGAAAAACATGATAGATAATTTTGAGAAGATGATCGAGGGAAGCCTGCAACTGGAAGAGCCGTGGTATGTAAGCG